>NZ_BOPU01000001.1:0-637448 GCF_017312765.1 Phycicoccus sp. DTK01
TGGCCGCGGCCGCCGCGCCCGCGGCAAGGGCGAGGACGAGCAGGCGCCCGCCGCCGAGAAGGACACCGAGACCCCCGCCGCCGACGACGACGCCCCGGCCCGCGGTGGCCGCGGGGGTCGCCAGGCCGCCGACGACACCGAGGCCGAGGGCGACGGCGACTCCTCGTCGAGCCGCCGCCGTCGCCGCCGCCGCCGCGGGGGAGCGGGCGGCGAGGGCGACGACCCGCCCGGCATTGTCACCAAGGTCCGTGAGCCGCGCGCCGAGCGCGACGAGCCGACGGCCGTCAAGGGCTCGACCCGCCTCGAGGCCAAGAAGCAGCGCCGCCGCGAGGGCCGTGAGGCCGGCCGGCGCCGCACGATCATCACCGAGGCCGAGTTCCTTGCCCGCCGCGAGAGCGTCGAGCGGACGATGGTCGTCCGGGGCCGCGAGGGCCGCACCCAGATCGGGGTCCTCGAGGACGGCGTGCTCGTCGAGCACTACGTCTCCCGCGAGACCACCGCGTCGATGGCCGGCAACGTCTACCTCGGCCGCGTCCAGAACGTCCTGCCCTCGATGGAGGCCGCCTTCGTCGACATCGGCAAGGGCCGCAACGCCGTGCTCTACGCCGGCGAGGTCAACTGGGACGCCGCCGGGCTCGAGGTCAACCAGGCCAAGCGCATCGAGAACGCCCTCTCCTCCGGCGACACCGTCCTCGTCCAGGTGACCAAGGACCCGATCGGCCACAAGGGCGCGCGGCTCACCTCGCAGATCAGCCTGCCCGGCCGCTACGTCGTCTACGTGCCCGAGGGCTCGATGACGGGCATCTCGCGCAAGCTCCCCGACACCGAGCGCGCCCGCCTCAAGGCGATCCTCAAGGAGGTCGTGCCGGACGGCGCCGGCGTCATCGTCCGCACCGCCGCCGAGGGCGCGTCCGAGGCCGACCTCAAGGCCGACGTCGAGCGCCTCATGAAGCAGTGGGAGCGCATCGAGAAGAAGGCGGCGTCCGCCAAGGCGAAGAAGTCCGGCAGCGGGGGAGCGCCCGCGCTCCTGCACGGCGAGCCCGACCTCACCATCCGCGTCATCCGCGACGTCTTCACCGAGGACTTCTCCTCGCTCGTCGTCTCCGGCGAGAAGGCCTGGGGCGAGGTCAGCGAGTACGTCGAGGACGTCGCGCCCGACCTGGCCGCGCGCGTCTCGCGGTGGACCTCCGACGACGACGTCTTCGCGGCCCACCGCATCGACGAGCAGATCGCCAAGGCGATGGACCGCAAGGTCTGGCTGCCCTCGGGCGGCTCGCTCGTCATCGACCGCACCGAGGCGATGACCGTCGTCGACGTCAACACCGGCAAGTTCGTCGGCTCCGGGGGCAACCTCGAGGAGACGGTGACGAAGAACAACCTCGAGGCCGCCGAGGAGATCGTCCGCCAGCTCCGGCTGCGCGACATCGGCGGCATCATCGTCATCGACTTCATCGACATGGTGCTGGAGTCCAACCGCGACCTCGTGGTCCGGCGCCTGCTCGAGTGCCTCGGGCGCGACCGCACCAAGCACCAGGTCGCCGAGGTCACCTCGCTCGGCCTGGTCCAGATGACCCGCAAGCGCGTCGGCTCCGGCCTCATCGAGGTCTTCTCCGAGCAGTGCGAGCACTGCAGCGGGCGCGGCATCGTCGTCCACACCGAGCCGGTCGACCGCTCCGGCGGCGGCCACGGTGGCGGCAACGGCTCCGGCGGCGACTCCGGCCGCTCGTCGGGCCGCGGTCGCCGGGGCGGCAACGGGTCGTCGTCCGGTGGCTCCCCGCAGCCGGCCAAGGAGGCGCCCGCGCCCGAGCCCGCGCGCCCGGCCGGCGGCCCGACCGCCGCGCAGATCGCCGCGGCCGCCCACGCCGCCGCGCTCAAGCACACCGACCCGGCCGACGTCGCCGCGGAGATCGCCGCCGAGGTGGCGGCCGTCACCGCGCCCGACGCCGACCCGCAGCCGGTGGCCGAGCAGCCCGCCGAGACCGCCCCGGTGGCCGAGGCGCCCGCGCCCGTCGCCGAGCCGGCCCCGGCGCCCGTCGTCGAGGCCCCGGCCGCCGCGCCGGTAGTCTGGTGAGTCGGTGCGCCCACCGCGTCGGTGTCCCGTGTCGTCCACGGGGTCGCTACCGGCCGGTCGACCAGCGAGCGCGCCCGAACAGGAAGTGAGTACGTACCGTGTACGCGATTGTGCGCGCAGGTGGTCGCCAGGAGAAGGTCTCCGTGGGCGACACCCTGCTCATCGACAAGCAGACCGGCGTCGCCGGCGACAAGATCCAGCTGCAGCCGCTGCTCCTCGTCGACGGTGGGACCGTCACGAGCGACGCCGCGAAGCTCGCCAAGGTCACCGTGACGGCCGAGGTCGTGAAGGCCGCCAAGGGCCCGAAGATCACGATCCTCAAGTACAAGAACAAGACCGGCTACCGGAAGCGCCAGGGCCACCGCCAGCCGCTCACCCAGGTCAAGATCACCGCGATCGACGCCTGAGCACCTCGCTCGGACCTCACGGACAGGAACCACAGACATGGCACACAAGAAGGGTGCGTCCTCGACCCGCAACGGTCGTGACTCCAACCCCCAGTACCTCGGCGTCAAGCGCTACGGCGGCCAGGTCGTCAAGGCCGGCGAGATCATCGTCCGCCAGCGCGGCACCCACTTCCACCCCGGTGACGGCGTCGGCCGTGGCGGCGACGACACGCTGTTCGCGCTCGTCCCGGGTGCGGTGACCTTCGGCACCAAGCGCGGCCGCAAGACCGTCAACATCACGCCGGTGGAGACCGTCGCGGTGTGACGCCTCGCCGGGCCCCCGGGCCCGGCACCACGCACCACCCGAGGGGCGGGCCGCGATCGGCCCGCCCCTCGTCGCATCCCACAGTCAGGAGCCCCACCGCGATGGCGACCTTCGTCGACCGCGTCGTCCTCCACGTCTCCGCCGGCAACGGCGGG
Source organism: Phycicoccus sp. DTK01 (assembly GCF_017312765.1). Taxonomy (NCBI): domain Bacteria; kingdom Bacillati; phylum Actinomycetota; class Actinomycetes; order Micrococcales; family Intrasporangiaceae; genus Phycicoccus; species Phycicoccus sp. DTK01. Next base: position 2,938 of record NZ_BOPU01000001.1, read on the forward strand.
CACGGGGTGGCATCCGTCAAGCGTGAGAAGTTCAAGCCGCTCGGCGGTCCCGACGGCGGCAACGGCGGCCGGGGCGGCTCCGTGGTCATCGCGGTCGACCCGCAGGCCACGACGCTCCTCGACTACCACCACACGCCGCACCGCCGGGCCGAGAACGGCAAGCCGGGGGCCGGTGACGAGCGCAACGGTGCCGACGGCGCCGACCTCGTCCTCTCCGTCCCCGAGGGCACCGTCGTCAAGGGCGCCGACGGCGAGGTGCTCGCCGACCTCGTCGGCTTCGACGCCACCTACGTCGTCGCCCGCGGCGGCCGCGGCGGCCTGGGCAACAAGGCGCTCGCCAGCGCCCGCCGCAAGGCGCCGGGCTTCGCGCTGCTCGGCGAGCCGGGGGAGGCCCTCGACGTCGTCCTCGAGCTCAAGTCGCTCGCCGACGTCGCGCTCATCGGCTTCCCGAGCGCCGGCAAGTCCTCGCTCGTCTCCGTCGTCTCGGCTGCCCGCCCCAAGATCGCCGACTACCCGTTCACGACGCTCGTGCCGAACCTCGGTGTCGTGACGGCCGGTTCGGAGCGCTACACGATCGCCGACGTCCCCGGCCTCATCCCCGGCGCGAGCGAGGGCAAGGGCCTCGGCCTGGAGTTCCTCCGTCACGTCGAGCGCTGCTCGGTGCTCGTCCACGTCGTCGACTGCGCGACCCTCGAGCCGGGCCGCGACCCGATGACCGACCTCGACGTCATCGAGGCCGAGCTCGCCGCGTACGTCTCCGACGACAGCCTCGGCGGCCGCCCGCTGTCCGAGCGCACGCGCATCGTCGTGCTCAACAAGGCCGACGTGCCCGAGGCCCGCGACCTCGCCGAGATGGTCAAGCCGATGCTCGAGGAGCGCGGCCTCGAGGTGTTCGTCGTCTCCGCCGTCGCCCATACCGGCCTGCGGGAGCTGACCTTCGCCCTCGCGCGCCACGTCGCGCAGGCCCGCGCCGAGCTCGAGGCCGCCGTCGTCGAGCGGCCGCGCGTCGTCATCCGCCCGAAGGCCGTCGACGACAGCGGCTTCCACGTGCGCCGCGAGGACACGCCGGAGGGCGAGGTCTTCCGCGTCCTCGGGGACCGGCCGACGCGCTGGGTGCGCCAGACCGACTTCTCCAACGATGAGGCCGTCGGCTACCTCGCCGACCGGCTGAGCCGGCTCGGGGTCGAGGAGGCGCTGCTCAAGGCCGGCGCCGTCTCGGGCTCGACCGTCCTCATCGGCCCGCTCGAGGACGCGGTCGTCTTCGACTGGGAGCCGACGATGGCGAGCGGCGCCGAGCTGCTGGCCGGCCCGCGCGGCACCGACGTGCGCTTCGAGGACTCCGGGCGCAAGACCCGCGCCGAGAAGCGCGACGAGTTCCACGGTCGCAAGGACGCGCAGACCGCGGCCCGCGACGAGCTCGCCGCCGAGCGCCGCGCCGGCCACTGGGCCACGGCCCGGGACGAGGACTGACGCCCGTGCCCGCCACCGCTGCCGCCGCCCTGCGCCGTGCCGTGGGGGCGGGCCGCCGCCTCGTCGTCAAGGTCGGCTCCTCGTCCCTGACGAGCGCCGACGGCGGGCGCCTCGACCTCGACGCGCTCGGGGCGCTCGTCGACGTCCTCGCCGGGCGCCGCGCCGCCGGGCACCAGGTCGTGCTCGTGTCCTCGGGCGCCATCGCCGCCGGCATCGGTCCGCTCGGGCTGGACCGGCGCCCCACCGACCTCGCGACCCAGCAGGCCGCCGCGTCGGTCGGCCAGGGTGCGCTCGTCGCGGCCTACCAGGGGGCCTTCGCGAGGCACGGCCTGACCGTGGGCCAGGTCCTGCTCACCGCCGACGACACGACCCGCCGCAGCCACTACACGAACGCCCGGCGCACCCTCGAGCGGCTGCTCGAGCTCGGCATCGTCCCGATCGTCAACGAGAACGACACGGTGGCCACGCAGGAGATCCGCTTCGGCGACAACGACCGCCTCGCCGCGGTCGTCGCCGACCTCGTGGGCGCCGACGGGCTCGTCCTCCTCACCGACGTCGACAGCCTCTACGACGGCCCGCCGTCGAAGGGCGGCTCGCAGCGGGTCCCCCTCGTCGCGACGGACGCCGACCTCGAGGCCGTGACGATCGGCGGCACCGGATCAGCGGTCGGCAGCGGCGGGATGGTGACCAAGGTCGAGGCCGCGGGCATCGCCGGCGCCGCGGGCATCCCGACCCTCCTGACCCGGCTCGCCGACGTCGCCGCCGGCCTCGAGGGCGCCGACGTGGGCACCGTCTTCGCGCCGGCCGCCGCGACGCGGGCCTCGCGCAAGCGCTGGCTGGCCCACGCCACGTCGGCCAAGGGGCGGCTGGTCATCGACGACGGCGCCGTCACCGCGGTGACCGAGCGTCGCACCTCGCTCCTGCCGGCCGGCATCACCGAGGTCGTCGGCTCGTTCGCCGCGGGCGACCCGGTCGACGTCTGCGCCACGGACGGCCGCGTCATCGCCCGCGGGCTCGTCACCTACGCCTCGACGGAGCTGCCGCGGCTGCTCGGCCGTTCGACGCGCGACCTCGCCCGGGAGCTCGGCCCGGGGTACGAGCGCGAGGTCGTCCACCGCGACGACCTCGTCGTCCTCTGACCCCAAGAGTCACGCGCGTATCGGGTCACCCGATACGACCGCGCTGTACCCCGGAACCGTTCCGGGGTGAAGCGCAGCTGTATCGGGTCACCCGATACGCGTGAGGTGCGTGATGCGGCGCGGGGCGGGTCAGCGGATGCGCTCGACCTCGAACTGCATCCGCGGGTGCGCGATCTCCTCCTGGCTCTGGACGAGCTGGAGCTCGCGCCGGCCGGAGTCGAGGGTGCGCTGCAGCAGGTCGAACACCGACGACACGGTGCGTCCGAGCGCGACGCCGGCGTCGCCGGTCTCGAGCAGGTGCGCCGTGAAGAGCGCCGCCGTCACGTCGCCCGACCCGTTGGCCTTGAGCGGCAGGTGCGGGGTGCGGACGATCCACGCGCCGTCCTCGTGCACCGCGAGCATCTCGATGGTGTCCTCGGGACGGTCGGGCCGCAGCACCGACGTGACGAGCACGGTCGAGGGGCCCATCGCCCGCGCGGCCTCGACGGAGGCCAGCGTCGAGTCGAGGTCGCCTGGCTCGGTCTCGGTGAGGAAGCCGAGCTCGAACTGGTTCGGCGTGATGAGGTCGGCCTGCGGGACGACCTTCTCGCGCAGCAGGACCGGGATGGCCGGGTGCACGAAGCAGCCCGACTTCGCGTTGCCCATGACCGGGTCGCAGGCGTAGATCGCCGAGGGGTTGGCGGCCTTGGTGCGCGCGACGGCGTCGAGGACGACCTCGCCGATCTGCTCGCCGCCCTGGTAGCCCGACAGCACCGCGTCGACCTCGCCGAGGGCCTCGCGCTCCTCGATGCCGGTGACGACCTCGCGGACGTCCTCCGGCGGCATGAGCGGGCCGCGCCACGCGCCGTAGCCGGTGTGGTTCGAGAAGTGCACCGTGTGGACGGGCCACACCTCGACCCCGAGCCGCTGCAGGGGGAACACCGCCGCGGAGTTGCCGACGTGGCCGTACGCGACGGAGGACTGGATGGACAGGATCGTCGTCACGCCCTCCATCCTGTCACCGTCCCGCCCGCCGGAAGTGCCGCGACCCCCGTCGGGGGCCGGGCCTACCCTTGGCGCATGTCCGACCGCACCGCCACCGGGGCCGACCAGGGGCCCAGCGCCGTCGTCGTCGAGCAGGTCCGCGTCCTCGCCGAGGCCGCCCGTACCGCCTCTCGCCGTCTCGCCCTCCTCTCACGCGCCGAGAAGGACGCGGCCCTCCACGCGCTCGCCGACGCCCTCGACGCCGCCACCGACGAGGTCGTCGCCGCCAACGAGCGCGACCTCGCCCGCGGACGCGAGCACGGGATGCCCGAGAGCCTCCAGGACCGGCTGCGCCTGGACCCGCCGCGCGTCGCGGCCGTCGCCCAGGCGCTGCGCGACATCGCCGCGCTGCCCGACCCGGTCGGCGAGGTCGTGCGCGGCTCGACGCTGGCCAACGGGCTGCAGATCCGCCAGGTGCGGGTGCCGATGGGCGTCGTCGGGATGATCTACGAGGCCCGGCCCAACGTCACCGTCGACGCCGCCGGCCTCGGCCTGAAGTCCGGCAACGCGGTCATCCTGCGCGGCGGCAGCGCCGCGGCCGAGACCAACCGGGCCACCGTCGCCGTCCTGCGGGCCGCGCTCGAGCGCCAGGGCCTGCCCGCCGACGCGGTGGCCCTGCTCGACGGCGGCCACTCGGTCGTCACCGCGCTGATGACGGCCCGCGGTCTCGTCGACCTGCTCATCCCGCGCGGCGGCGCCGACCTCATCCAGGCCGTCGTCACCGGCTCGACCGTGCCCGTCATCGAGACCGGCATCGGCAACTGCCACGTCTACGTCGACGCCGCCGCGGACCTCGACAAGGCCCTGGCCATCGCGGTCAACGCCAAGACGCACCGCCCGAGCGTCTGCAACGCGGCCGAGTCGCTGCTGGTCCACCGCGCCGTCGCCGACGCCTTCCTGCCCAAGGCGCTCGCCGCGCTCGCGGCCGAGGGGGTCGTGCTGCACACCGACGAGCGCGCCTCGGCCGGCGCGCGGGCGGCCGGGGTGGCCCACGACGCCGCCACGGACGAGCACTTCGCCACGGAGTTCCACGGCCTCGAGATGTCCGTCGGCGTCGTCGACGACCTCGACGCCGCGCTGACGCACATCCGCCGGTTCGGCTCCGGCCACACCGAGGCCATCGTCACCGAGGACCGCGGGGCCGCGCGTCGCTTCACCGCCGAGGTCGACGCCGCCGCGGTCATGGTCAACGCGAGCACCCGCTTCACCGACGGCGGCGAGTTCGGGTTCGGGGCCGAGATCGGCATCTCGACGCAGAAGCTGCACGCCCGCGGGCCGATGGCCCTGCCCGAGCTGACGTCCACCAAGTGGGTCGTCGAGGGGGACGGTCAGGTCCGCGTCTGACCCGAGGCCGCCGTGCGGGGGAGCGGACGCTCCTCGTCTCCGCGCGCGGCGTCCTGCTCGAGGCTGTCGTGCGCGACGAAGTACGCCGGGCGCGCCTGGAGCGCGGAGTAGGTCCGCCCCACGTACTCGCCGAGGATGCCGAGCGCGAGCAGCTGGACGGCGCCGACCGCCGCGACGATGACGACGGTCGAGGTCCAGCCGGGGAGGGTGTTGCCGAGCAGCATCGCGACGAGCGCGTAGACGAGGACGACGAGCGCGGCGAGGCCGCCGAGCAGCCCGAGCCAGGTCGCGAAGCGCAGCGGGGCGATCGAGAAGCCGGTGACCGCGTCGACCGAGAGCCGGATCATCTTGGCCAGCGGGTACTTCGACTCGCCCGCTGCGCGAGGGGCCCGCCGGTAGCCGACCGAGGCGCTGGGGAAGCCGAGCGCCGGCACGACGAGGCGCAGCACCCGGTTGCCCTCGGGCAGGGCGTTGACCGCCTCGACGGTGGCGCGGGACATCAGCCGGAAGTCACCGGCGTCGACGTGCGCGTCGACGTCGGACAGGGCCCGGATGGAGCGGTAGAAGGCGCGGGCGGTCAGGCGCTTGAAGGCGGTGTCGCTCGAGCGGTCCTCACGCACGCCGTAGACGACGTCGACGCCCTCGGTGCGCGCCACGCGGAGCATCTCGCCGATCGTCTCGGGCGGGTCCTGGAGGTCGGCGTCGATCGTCACGACGTAGTCGCCGCGGGCCAGCGACAGCCCGGCGGAGATGGCGGCCTGGTGCCCGGAGTTGGCCCGCAGGCGCACGACGCGCAGCTGCGGCCACTCCCGGCGCAGGCGCTGGAGGAGGACCGGCGTGGCGTCGGTCGAGCCGTCGTCGACGCAGAGGACCTCGTAGGAGACGCCCCAGGACTCGGCGAGGGGGCGCAGCCGCTCGACGAACAGCGGCAGCACCTCCTGCTCGTCGTACATCGGCACGACGACCGTGAGGACGGGGGAGAGCGGCATGCCATTCAGGGTAGAGGCCGAGCCCGTGCGGGACCTGTGCCTCGCCGTGATCCGCCTGTGCGTGCGCGCGGAAGGCGAAGGGCCCCCGAGTATGAGATTCGGGGGCCCTGCGCCGGCGGCCGTGCCGCCGGTCGGACTCGAGCCGGTCAGTCCCCACGGCGAACCGCACAGAGGTGCCACGCGACGGTGGCGCCGTCCCCGAGGGGACGGTCTTCGACTCCGGGCCGTCGGCCGCAGCACCCGCGCCGTCGCGCGCGGCATCCGTCCCCCGAGAGGTCCGGATGTTCCGGACCGGGCGGACCCGGACCGGGAACGGCGTGCCGTTATCCGATCGACCCACCCCCGGGACGACCTCGGACCGTAGGCCTTGCCGGACCTCGGCCGCCGAAGGGGCGTGCGACTGTTCTAGTCCCCGGACGGGTGGGTGTGCAACCGCTTCGCCGGCCTTTCCGTCGGCGTCCCACCCCGCGGCCCCGTCGTCCACAGGCAGCGGTGCGGGGAGCGCCGCTCGTGCACACCCCTGTGGACGAAATCCGTGGACAACGGGGACGGTACGCTGTCCCTCATGTCGAGCACCGCGTTCCTGATCGCCGCCGAGGAAGCCCACCGCGAGCTCCCCATCCCGCCGTGGATGATCGGGATCATCGCGCTGCTCACCTTCGCCTTCCTCCTCGGGGTCACCTGGTCCTTCCGCGGGACGCACAACAAGTACGCCCGTCCCGAGTACGGCGACGGCACCCCCGCCGGCAGCCGCACGGCCACCGGCGACGCCGGCGCGCACGAGGACACGCACTGGCCCGAGCACCCGGGGCACCACTGAGCGACCGCCCGGTGCGCCTCGGGGTGATGGGCGGGACGTTCGACCCCGTCCACCACGGCCACCTCGTCGCCGCCTCCGAGGTCCAGACGCTGCTCGGCCTCGACGAGGTCGTCTTCGTCCCCACCGGCCAGCCGTGGCAGAAGGACGCGCGGGAGGTCTCGCCCGCCGAGCACCGCTACCTCATGACCGTCGTGGCGACCGCCTCGAACCCCGGCTTCACCGTCTCCCGCGTCGACATCGACCGCGAGGGACCCACCTACACCGTCGACACCCTCCGTGACCTGCGGGCCCAGCGCCCCGATGCCGAGCTGTTCTTCATCACCGGCGCCGACGCCCTGGCCCAGATCCTGTCGTGGAAGGACGCGGACGAGCTCTTCGAGCTCGCCCACTTCGTCGGCGTGACGCGCCCCGGGTACGTCCTCAGCGAGCTGGGGCTGCCGGGGGAGCGCGTCACCCTCCAGGAGGTGCCCGCCATGGCCATCTCCTCCACCGACTGCCGGGACCGGGTCCGGGCCGGCCAGCCGGTCTGGTACCTCGTCCCCGACGGCGTCGTCCAGTACATCAGCAAGTACCACCTCTACCGAGGAGCACCGTGACCGCGTCCGACCGTTCGCTCGAGCTCGCGAAGGCGGCCGCCACCGCGGCCTCCGACAAGCTCGCGACCACCATCTCCGGCATCGACGTCTCCGAGCAGCTCGCGCTGACCGACGTCTTCGTCATCGTCTCCGCCGAGTCCGAGCGGCAGGTCGGCTCGATCGTCGACGAGGTCGAGGACGTCCTGCGCGAGCGCGGCGTCAAGCCGATCCGCCGCGAGGGCCAGCGCGAGGGCCGCTGGGTCCTCATCGACTTCGGCGACATCGTCGTCCACGTCCAGCACGACGAGGAGCGCGAGTTCTACGAGCTCGAGCGCCTCTGGCGCGACTGCCCCGCCCTCGACCTCGGTGTCGTCGGCACCGAGCAGGGCGGCCGGTGAGCCCGGACGGGCTCGGCCCGCGCCGGCTCGTCGTGCTGCGGCACGGCGAGACGACCCACAACGCCGCCGGCATCTGGCAGGGGCAGCTCGACAGCCCCCTGTCCGCGCTCGGTGAGCAGCAGGCCGCGGCGGTCGGTCCGGCCCTCGCGCCGCTGCGCCCCTCGCGCGTCGTCACCTCCGACCTCCAGCGCGCCCGGCGCACCGGCGAGAGCGTCGCGCGCGCGTGCGGCGTCCCGCTCGTCGAGGACGCCCGCTTCCGCGAGATCCACGCCGGTGCCTGGCAGGGCCTGACCAACGACCAGGTCACCGAGCGCTGGCCGGAGGAGCGCGCCGCCGTCCTGCGCGGCGAGGACGTCCCCCGCGGCGGCGACGGCGAGTCGATGGCCGACGTCGTCGCCCGCGTCGGTGAGGGCCTGCAGGCGCTCGTCGGCTCGATGGCGGCGGGGGAGTGCGTCGTCGTCTCGACCCACGGCGCCGCCGGTCGGGCCGCCGTCGCGTGGCTGCTCGGGCTCGAGCAGGAGCTCGCCTGGCGGGTGCTCGGCTCGCTCGGCAACTGTCACTGGGCCGAGCTCGTCGAGGGCCGTCAGGGCTGGCGGCTGCAGGCCTGGAACGCCTCCTCCGGGGCGCCGTCACGGCCCGGGACCTCGCCCCCGTGAGGCCGATTTGGGAGTGGGGCACCGCGTCTGTAAACTTCACGACGCCCCCTCGGGGGAACACCCACTCGGGGCTGTAGCGCAGTTGGTAGCGCACCTCCATGGCATGGAGGGGGTCAGGGGTTCGAATCCCCTCAGCTCCACCAGTGGAACCAGGACGGGCCGGCGACATGCCGGCCCGTTCCTGCGTCTCCGGGCCGGTTCATCCGCCGGATTCGGGGCGTTCCCCGGAACGGAACGCGCTTGTCTTGACACGTTCAGGAAAAGTCGGCAGGGTGGCAGGCATGGCAGCCGACACGGACCTCCCCGGGATGCTCCGTGACGCCGGTCTGCGGGTCACCCGGCCGCGGCTCGAGGTCCTCGCCGCCGTCCACGCCCACCCGCACGCCGACACCGGAAGCATCCTGCGGGCCGTCCGCGGCCCGCTGCCCGCCGTGTCGCACCAGGCCGTCTACGACTCGCTGCACGCGCTGACGCAGGCCCGCCTCGTGCGCGCCTTCCAGCCCGCCGGCTCCGTCGCGCGCTACGAGGCGCGCGTCGGCGACAACCACCACCACGTCGTGTGCCGCACCTGCGGCGCCGTCGCCGACGTCGACTGCGCCGTCGGCGAGGCCCCCTGCCTCACGGCCGACGACGACCACGGCTTCGCGATCGACGAGGCCGAGGTCGTCTACTGGGGCACCTGCCCCGACTGCGCCGCGGCCCGGCCCGCCTGACCCCCGACCACCCGACCCGCACCAGCACCACCCACCGAAACAGGAGATGGACTGACGTGACCGACCAGCAGCAGGGCGTGACCGCGCAGGGCAGCGAGAGCGAGAACCCGGCGATCGACGCTCCCACCCCGAAGAAGGGCGCCCCCCGCACCAACCAGGACTGGTGGCCCAACCTGCTCGACCTCTCGGTCCTGCACACCAACAGCCCGAAGGGCAACCCGCTCGGCGCCGACTTCGACTACGCGCAGGCCTTCTCCGGCCTCGACGTCGACGCGCTCAAGGCCGACCTCGTCCAGGTGATCCGCACCTCGCAGGACTGGTGGCCGGCCGACTACGGGCACTACGGCCCGCTCTTCATCCGGATGAGCTGGCACGCCGCCGGCACCTACCGGGTCGAGGACGGCCGCGGCGGTGGCGGGCGCGGCCAGCAGCGCTTCGCGCCCCTGAACTCCTGGCCGGACAACGCCAACCTCGACAAGGCCCGTCGTCTGCTGTGGCCGGTCAAGCAGAAGTACGGCCAGGCGGTCTCCTGGGCCGACCTGCTCGTCCTCGCCGGCAACGTCGCGCTCGAGGACATGGGCTTCGAGACCTTCGGCTTCGCCTTCGGCCGCACCGACGTCTGGGAGCCCGAGGAGGTCAACTGGGGCACCGAGGACACCTGGCTCGGCGACGAGCGCTACAGCGGCGACCGCGAGCTCTCCAACCCCCTCGGCGCTGTGCAGATGGGCCTGATCTACGTCAACCCGGAGGGCCCCAACGGCGAGCCCGACCCCGTCAAGGCGGCCCGCGACATCCGTGAGACGTTCAAGCGGATGGCGATGAACGACGAGGAGACCGTCGCGCTCATCGCCGGCGGCCACACCTTCGGCAAGACCCACGGCGCGGGCGACCCCGACCTCGTCGGCACCGAGCCCAACGGCTGCCCGGTGCACGCGATGGGCCTGGGCTGGAAGAGCGAGTACGGCTCCGGCAAGGGCATGGACGCCATCACCTCGGGCCTCGAGGTCACGTGGACCCAGAAGCCGACCGAGTGGTCGAACCTGTACTTCGACAACCTCTTCGGCTACGAGTGGGAGCTCGTCAAGAGCCCGGCCGGTGCGTGGCAGTGGGAGGCCAAGGACGCCGAGAACTCGGTCCCGGACCCCGACGGCACGCCCGCGCGCCGCAAGCCGACGATGCTCACGACCGACCTGTCGCTGCGCTTCGACCCGGAGTACGAGAAGATCTCGCGGCGCTTCCACGAGAACTTCGAGGAGTTCCGCCTCGCCTTCGCCAAGGCCTGGTACAAGCTGCTCCACCGCGACATGGGCCCGGTCGACCGCTTCCTCGGCCCGTGGGTGCCCGAGGCGCAGCCGTGGCAGGACCCGGTGCCCGCCGCGTCCGGCGAGGCGCTGACCGACGCCGACGTCGCGGACCTCAAGGAGGCCCTGCTCTCCTCCGGCCTCACCGTGCAGCAGCTCGTCAAGACGGCGTGGGCCTCGGCGGCCTCCTTCCGGAAGACCGACATGCGCGGCGGCGCCAACGGTGCCCGCATCGCCCTCGAGCCGGCGCGCTCGTGGGAGGTCAACGAGCCGGCCGAGCTCGCCTCGGTGCTCGAGGTCCTCGGTCGGGTCAAGAGCGACTTCGACGGCAAGGGCGGGCGCACCGTCTCGCTCGCCGACCTCATCGTGCTCGGCGGCTCCGCCGGCATCGAGAAGGCGGCGCGCGACGCCGGCCGCGAGGTCACCGTGCCGTTCACGCCGGGCCGCGCCGACGCGACGCAGGAGCTGACCGACGTCGAGTCGTACTCCTACCTCGAGCCGCGTGCCGACGGTTTCCGCGGCTACCTGCGCCACGAGGAGAAGATCGCGCCGGAGGGGCTGCTGCTCGACCGCGCGAACGTCCTCGGGCTCTCGGCGCCGCAGATGGTCGCGCTCGTCGGTGGCCTGCGCGCCATCGGGGCGACGTACGGCAACACCTCGGTGGGCGTGCTGACCCGGCGTCCCGGGCAGCTGACCAACGACGTCCTCGCGGCGGTCCTCGAGCCGGGTGTCACATGGAGCACCTCGCGCGACACCGCGAACGTCTACGACAGCAGCGACGGCCGCCAGGCGACCGCGGTCGAGCTCGTGCTCGGCTCGCACCCGCAGCTGCGGGCCATCGCCGAGGTCTACGGCAGCGCCGACGGCGAGCAGCGCTTCGTCGACGACTTCGTCGGCGCGTGGGTCCAGGTCATGGAGAACGACCGCTTCGACCTGCACCGCTGACCTGCACCGCCGACCCCCACGGGGTCCCGCACGAACGCCGCGGCCCGGTCCTCCTGCACGGAGGGCCGGGCCGCGGCGTTCGTGGTGCGGAGGTCGGTCAGCCCGGCCAGACGCCGCTCGTGCCGCGCCGGTGGCTGCCGAGCAGGTGGGTGTCGACGATGCCGACGGCCTCCATCAGGGCGTACATCGTCGTCGGGCCGACGAAGACGAACCCCTTGCGCTTCAACGCCTTCGAGAGGGCGAGGGACTCCGGCGAGCTCGTGGGCACCTCGGCCGGGGTCTGCGGGCGGGGGGTGTCGGCCGGCCGGAACGACCAGACGAAGCGGGCGAGGTCGCCGTCGGGGTCGTCGCGCAGGTCGAGCGTCGCGCGCGCGTTCGTGATCGTCGCGAGCACCTTGGCGCGGTTGCGGACGATGCCCGCGTCGGCCATCAGCCGGGCGACGTCGTCGTCGCCGTAGCGGGCGACCACCTCGGGGTCGAAGCCGTCGAACGCCGCCCGGAAGGCGGGCCGCTTGCGCAGGATGGTCGCCCACGACAGCCCCGACTGGAACGCCTCGAGCGAGAGGCGCTCGAACAGCCCGCGCTCGTCGCGCACCGGCATGCCCCACTCGGTGTCGTAGTAGTGCTGCAGCAGCGGGTCGCTCGCGGCCCAGACGGGACGCGCGAGCCCGTCGTCGCCGACGACCGTGCCGGCGTCGCTCACGAACGCCTCAGCGTGATGATCGGCACCTCCGGCGGCGCGAGCACCCGGACGGCCGGCCCCCAGGCGCCGGCGCCGCGCGAGGTGATGACCCGCGTCCCGGCGACCGTCGCCTCGCCGTCGACCATCGGCTGCTGGAGCGGCACGAGGTAGCGGATCGGCCACAGCTGCCCGCCGTGGGTGTGCCCCGACAGCTGGAGGTCGACCCCGCGGCCCTCGACGGCGAAGGCCTGACGCGGCTGGTGCGCCGCGTAGAGGGTGAAGCCGGCGGCGTCGACCCCCGAGAGGGCGGCGTCGGGGTCGGGCGTGAACGGGCCGGTGCCCGAGTAGTCGTGGACGCCGGCGAGGGTGATCGACGCCCCGTCACGCTCGAGCGGCGTGTGCTCGTTGGCGAGGACGGTCAGCCCGAGGCGGCGGAACTCGTCGACCCAGTTGGCGGTGTCGCGGTACATCTCGTGGTTGCCGGTCGTCACGTACACGCCGAGCGGGGCCTCGAGGTCGGCGAGCGGCGCGATCTCCTGGCGGTAGCGGGCGGCGGTGCCGTCGACGAGGTCACCGGCGATGACGACGACGTCCGGCCGCTGGGCGTTGACGAGGTCGACGACCGTGCGGGTGAACCCGGCGCTGCGGACGGCGCCGGCGTGCAGGTCGGTGAGCAGCGCCACCCTGGCCCCGTCGAACTGGGCGGGCAGCTCGGGGGAGGCGACCTCGAAGGCCGTGGCCGAGGGGTGCGAGGCCTCCCAGGCGCCGTAGCCGGTCAGGCCGACGGCGAGGGCGGCGACGAGCGGCGCGGCGACCCGGTTGAACCGGCGCCGGGCGTCGCGCCCGTGGTCGTGGCGCCACCGCAGCAGCCAGATCGCGCCGCTGACGAGGGCCACCGGCACGAGGCCGAGGAAGAGGTAGAGGCACGTCGCGAGGAACGCGGCGCCGGTCCAGGCGACCGGCCGCATCGTCCCGGCGCTCCACGCGCCGCCCCAGACGTCGAACTGCTCCAGCACCGCCGCGACGAGGGCCGCGAGCACCAGCGCGAGCAGCCACGGCACCCAGCGCCGGCCCCAGCGCGGGGCGACGGCCAGGCGGTGCCAGACGAAGGCCAGGAAGCCTCCGAGGACGACGACGGGGACGAGCGCCGCGAGGGCGCTCATGCGCCGTCCGGTGACGCCGGGGCGGGGGCGGCGAGGGCGGCGCGCACGTCACCGGCGAGGTCGGCCGGCTCGGTGTTCGGGGCGTAGCGCTTGACGACCGTGCCGTCCCGGGCGACGAGGAACTTCGTGAAGTTCCACTTGATGCGCCCGCCGAGCAGGCCCTTCTTCTCGGACTTCAGCCACTCGAAGAGCGGGTGCGCGTCGTCACCGTTGACGTCGACCTTGCCGAACATCGGGAAGGAGACGCCGTAGTTCATCTGGCAGAACTCGCCGATCTCGTCCGAGCTGCCCGGCTCCTGCGACCCGAACTGGTTGCACGGGAAGCCGAGCACGACGAAGCCCTCGTCCTTGAGCTCGTCGTAGAGGGTCTCGAGACCGGCGTACTGCGGGGTGAAGCCGCACTTGCTCGCGGTGTTGACGACGAGCACGACGTCGCCGGCGTACGTCGACAGGGGGCGCTCCTCGCCGGTGAGCGTGGTGGCGGTGAAGTCGGAGAGGGTGGTCATGTCGTTCATCGTCGCACGCGGCCCTGAGCACGTTCCGGGGTGCGCGGCAACCCTCGACGCACGGCGCGCCGACGGCGGGCCTAGCCTGAGCGAGTGTCACCGGACCCGATGCGACCGCCCCCGCTCGACGTCGACGTGCTGGTCGTCGGCGCCGGCATCTCCGGCATCGACGCCGCCTGCCGGCTGGCGACCGAGCGGCCCGAGCTGACCTGGGCGGTGCTCGAGGCGCGCGAGGCGACCGGAGGCACGTGGGACCTCTTCCGGTATCCCGGCATCCGCTCGGACTCGGACATGTACACGCTGGGCTTCCCGTTCCGGCCGTGGCGCGGTCGCCGCTCGATCGCGCCCGCGTCGGAGATCCTCGAGTACGTCCGGGCGACCGCCGACGAGTACGGCGTGACCGAGCGGACGCACCTCGGGCAGCGGGTGACGCGGCTCGCGTGGTCCTCGGACGAGGAGCGGTGGACGGTGACCGCGCGCCGGTCCGACGGGGAGGTGCTCGAGCACCGGGCGCGCTTCGTGCACCTGGCGACGGGTTACTACGCGTACGACGCGGGGCACGTCGTCGAGTTCCCGGGCCGGGAGTCGTTCGGTGGCGAGGTCGTGCACCCGCAGCACTGGCCGGAGGGGATGCCGGTCGCGGGCCGGCGCTTCGTCGTCGTCGGCAGCGGGGCCACGGCCATCACGCTCGTGCCGGCGCTCGTCGAGCAGGGCGCGGCGCACGTGACGATGCTCCAGCGCAGCCCGAGCTACGTCGCCGCGCTGCCGGGCGCCGACCGGGTGGCCGACGTCGCGCGCCGCGTGCTGCCCGCGCGGGCGGCGCACCATCTGGTGCGGGGCAAGAACGTGGCGCTCGCGACGGCCAGCTACCAGGCGCTGCGGCGGTGGCCGACGGCCGGGCGGAAGGTCCTGCGCAAGCGGCTGCAGGAACGGCTGCCCGCCGGGTACGACGTCGACACGCACTTCTCGCCGCGTTACGACCCGTGGGACCAGCGCGTGTGCGTGGCGCCCGACGGGGACCTGCTCGACGTGCTGTCGGGGGAGCGGGCCGAGGTCGTCACCTCGACCGTCGACGCGTTCGTCCCCGAGGGTGTGCGGACCGGGGACGGCCGGGTGCTGCCGGCCGACGTCGTCGTCACCGCCACCGGGCTGCGGCTGGAGCTCGCCGGGGGAGCGGAGCTGGTCGTCGACGGGGAGGTCGTCGACGTGCCGTCGTGTCACGTCTACAAGGGCTGCATGCTCTCCGAGGTGCCCAACCTGTTCCTCGCGGTGGGCTACACGAACGCCAGCTGGACCCTGCGCGCCGACCTCACGGCGCGGTGGATGTGCCAGCTGCTCGGTCACCTCGAGGACCGGGGGCGGACCGTCGCGGTGCCGCGGTGGGACGGCTCCGGCGGGGAGGACCGGCCGCTGCTCGACCTCACGTCGGGGTACGTGCGGCGGGGCGCGCACCTGCTGCCGCGGCAGGGGTCGCGCCGTCCGTGGCGGGTCGTGCAGAGCTACGCGTACGACGTCGCGACGACCCGCTGGGGGCGCCTCGACGACGGGGTGCTCGAGACGCGCTGAGGGTCTCGTCGCATCGTCAGGCGGCGTCCGGGGCCGGGCGGGTGCGCGCGGTCCGGCGTGGGCGACGGACCGGCCGCTTGATCGGGCGGTCGGCGAGCTCGCGCAGGAGCACACGCAGGTGGTGGCGCTCGTCGTCCTCAAGGGCGATGAGCGCGGCGTCGAGGAGCTTCCCGACGTCCTGCTCGACGCGCGCGACGAGCCGACGGCCCTCGTCGGTCGCGACCGTGCGGCGGGTGCGGAAGTCGCGCCATCCCGGTTCGCGACGGACCAGGCCGTGGGCGGCAAGGGTGGTGAGGAGGCGGCTGACGGCGGCCTCGGAGCGCCCGAGGTACTCGGCGAGGTTGACCCCGTCGGAGGGCTTGGCGACGACCCGGCGGAGGGCGTCGAACCCCTCGGGGGTCAGGACCGGGGAGATCTCCTCGAGGAGCCGGGCGAGGTCGCGGTCGAGCTGGGCGCTCGCCTGGCGCAGCAGCGCCGGGAGGTGGAGCGGGTCGTCGGCGTCCGGGCGCTCCCAGCGGCGTGGACCGTCGGCCCGGACGCCGTGGCGCAGCGCGAGGTGCTCGTGCAGGCGCAGCCAGGGTGCGTGCTCGGCGGTGTCCTCGGGCGGGATGCCCCGGCGCGTCGTCCACGACAGGCGGCCCCGGGCGACGCCGGGCGCGGGCGTCGGCGGCCCGGGTTCTGCGACGTCGAGCGCCGGCGGTGATGTCGTCGGCGGCTCGCTCGTCGGCGGCGGTCCTGCAGGTTGCCCGCTCGCGCCGGCCCCGCTCGCGCCGGCCTCACTCGCACCTGGCTCGTCCATCGGTCTCCTCCGCTCCGTGGGGACGACACCGATCCTGCCCGCCCGGCCCCGGCCGCCGCGGGCGTCATCCACAGGCCCCGGAATCCTGAGAGCGACCGGTCGACAGGTGCTCTCCCAGCCTCCTGCCACCGCGGAAGGTTTACCTTCCAGCCGCAACCATTTGCTTGCCTCCGCAACCACATCCCCGCACAGCGGAAGGGAGACCTTCCCGGATGAAAGGGAAACCTTCCGCCATGACAGGGAGACCTTCCGCGGTGCAACCACATGCTTGCGGGTGGAAGGTAAACCTTTCGTGGTGGAAGGGAAACCTTCCGGAGAGGCAGGAGGCTGGGAGAGCACCTGTCGACCGGTCGCTCTCAGGATCGGCGACGAGCCGGTCCGCGGTTCCGCTGGCCGACGGCCCGCCCCGCCGCTGGCAGGATGCGGCCGTGCTCGCCGTCGCCGCCGTCCTCACCGCCGTCGTCGGGCTCGCCGACTGGTGGGCGGTCGCCACGCAGCGCGCCGGCGTCGAGCGGTGGGCCAAGCCGGCGGTCATGGTCGGCCTCGTGGCCGTCGCGCTCGCGGCCGGCGCCCTCGACCACCCCGCCGGCCCGGCCCTGCTCGTCGCGCTCGTCCTCGGCGGGGTCGGCGACGTCCTCCTCCTCGACGACTCCGAGCCACGCTTCGTCGCGGGCCTCGCGGCCTTCCTCGTCGGCCACCTCGCGTACGTCCTCGCTTTCGTCCGGGACGGCCTCGACCACCCGGCGCTCGCCGCGGCCGGCGCCGCCACCGTCGCGGTCGCGCTCGTGGCCGGCCGGCGCATCCTCCCCGCCGCGACGCGCGACGGGGGAGCAGGGCTCGGCGCCGCGGTCGGCGTCTACATGGCGGTCATCGCGGCGATGGCGGTGACGGGATGGGCCACCGGCAGCCCGCTCGTCGCCGCGGGCGTCACGCTCTTCGTCGTCAGCGACACCCTGCTCGCGCTCGACCGGTTCGTCACCCCACGTCCCGGGGCGCGCCTCGCCGTCATCGTCACCTACCACCTCGCGCAGGCGCTCATCGTGGCCGGCCTGCTCGTCTAGGAATACCCTCAGGGGGTATCTCGTTGTCGCCATCATGAGCACCCACGCACACGCCCACCACGGCCCGACGAGCTGGGGCGACGCGGCCTCCGCGACGCTGCACTGCCTCACGGGCTGCGCCATCGGTGAGGTCGCCGGGATGGTCATCGGCACCGCCTTCGGCCTCGGCACCGGCTCGGTCGTGGTCCTGTCCGTCGTCCTCGCGTTCGCCACCGGCTACGCCCTGACCGTCCGCTCGGTCCGCGCCGCCGGCCTGGCGCTCGGCACCGCCCTCGGGGTGGCCTTCGCCGCCGACACCGTCTCCATCCTCGTCATGGAGGTCATCGACAACGGCGCGATGGTCCTCGTCCCCGGCGCGATGGACGCCGGCCTCGGCACCGTCCTCTTCTGGGTCTCTCTCGCCGGGTCGCTCGCGCTGGCCTTCGTCGTCACGGTCCCGGTCAACCGCTGGCTGATGAGCCGGGGCCGCGGCCACGCCGTCGTCCACGCGATGCACTGACCCGGGCGTCCCGGCAGCGGCCCACCGCCCTGCGGTACCCTGAGCGCGTGCCGAGGCTCCTGCTCCTTCCGTAGCCGCGCGGCCCACCCGGCCCGCGCGGCGACCCCTCCTGTGCGAGGGGTTTTTTCATGGCCGCAGGACACGACGACGACGAGGACGAGATGAGCGACACCCCGCACCGCTACACCGCCGAGCTGGCCGGCCGCATCGAGGTCGCCTGGCAGGACCGCTGGGCCGAGCGTGGCACCTTCCACGCCCCCAACCCCGCCGGCCCGTGGGCCGAGCCCGACGCCGTCGCCGGGTACGAGGGCGGCCACCTCCTCGTCCTCGACATGTTCCCCTACCCGAGCGGCGCCGGCCTGCACGTCGGCCACCCGCTGGGCTACATCGCCACCGACGTCTTCGCGCGCTACCACCGGATGCTCGGGAAGAACGTCCTGCACTGCCTCGGCTACGACGCCTTCGGCCTGCCCGCCGAGCAGTACGCGGTCCAGACGGGGCAGCACCCCCGCAAGACCACCGAGGAGAACATCGCCATCATGGCGCGCCAGCTGCGCCGCCTCGGCCTCGGCCACGACGACCGCCGCGCCATCCGGACGATCGACCCGGACTACTACCGCTGGACGCAGTGGATCTTCCTGCAGATCTTCAACTCCTGGTACGACCACGACGCACCCCGCGAGGACGGCGGCACCGGCCGCGCCCGCCCCATCGACGAGCTCGTCGCCGAGTACCGCGACGGCACCCGCCCGCTGCCCGCCGACGACGGCCGCGGGTGGGACGACCTCTCGCACACCGAGCGTGCCGCGCTGCTGGACGCCCAGCGCCTCGTGCAGTCGGTCGAGGCCACCGTCAACTGGTGCCCCGGCCTCGGCACGGTGCTGGCCAACGAGGAGGTCACGAACGAGGGCCGCTCCGACCGCGGCAACTTCCCGGTCTTCAAGCGCCAGCTGCGCCAGTGGGTCATGCGGATCACCGAGTACGCCGACCGGCTCGCGGACGACCTCGACGGCGTCGAGTGGCCCGAGAAGGTCAAGACGATGCAGCGCAACTGGATCGGCCGCAGCCAGGGCGCCCACGTGACGTTCCCGGTCGAGACAGCCCCGGACGCGCAGGGCATCGAGGTGTTCACGACCCGCCCCGACACCCTCTTCGGCGCGACCTTCATGGTGCTCGCCCCCGAGCACCCCCTCGTCGACACCCTCGTCCCCGCCGGCGGCTGGCCCGAGGGCACCCGCGACGCGTGGACCGGCGGGCACGCGACCCCGGCCGAGGCGGTCGCCGCCTACCGCGCCGAGGCCGGTGCGAAGACCGACCTCGAGCGCCAGGCCGAGGGCAAGACCAAGACCGGTGTCTTCACCGGCGGGTACGCGACCAACCCGGTCAACGGCGCCCGCGTGCCGGTCTTCGTCGCCGACTACGTCCTCATGGGCTACGGCACCGGCGCGATCATGGCCGTGCCCGCGCAGGACGAGCGCGACTGGGACTTCGCGACCACCTACGAGCTGCCCATCGTCCGGACGGTGCAGCCGCCGGCGGACCACGACGAGTCGACCGCCTACACCGGCGACGGCCCGGCGACGAACTCCGCCAACGACGAGATCAGCCTCGACGGCCTCGGCGTGGCCGACGCCAAGGAGCGGATGACCGCCTGGCTCGAGGAGAAGGGGTACGGCCGCGGCGCCGTCACCTACAAGCTGCGCGACTGGCTCTTCGCGCGCCAGCGCTACTGGGGCGAGCCGTTCCCCGTGCTGTTCGACGAGGACGGCATCGCGTACGGCGTGCCCGCCGACCAGCTGCCCGTCGAGCTGCCGGACGTGCCGGACTACTCGCCGAAGGTCTACGACCCGGACGACGCCGACAGCGAGCCCGAGCCGCCGCTGGCGCGCGACACGGAGTGGGTCGAGGTCGAGCTCGACCTCGGCGACGGCCGCGGCACCCGACGCTTCCGCCGCGACACCAACGTCATGCCGCAGTGGGCCGGCTCCTGCTGGTACTACCTGCGCTACCTCGACCCGGCCAACGGCGACGCGCTCGTCGACCCCGCCAACGAGGACTACTGGATGGGCCCGCGCGACACCCCGGTCGCGGGCGCCCCGGCCGGCACGCGCGACCCCGGCGGTGTCGACCTCTACGTCGGCGGCGTCGAGCACGCGGTCCTGCACCTGCTCTACGCCCGCTTCTGGCACAAGGTCCTCCACGACCTCGGCCACCTGCGCTCGAGCGAGCCGTTCCGCACGTACTTCGCGCAGGGCTACATCCAGGCGCCGGCGTACCGCGACGCGCGCGACCAGCCGGTCGAGGCCAAGGAGGTCGTCGAGGGCCCCGACGGCACGTTCACCTGGAACGGCGAGCCGGTCACCCGCGAGTTCGGGAAGATCGGCAAGTCGCTCAAGAACATGGTCAGCCCGGACGAGATGTACGAGATGTACGGCGCCGACACCTTCCGGCTCTACGAGATGGGCCTCGGCCCGCTCGAGCAGAGCAAGCCGTGGGACACCCGGGCCGTCGTCGGCAGCCAGCGCTTCCTCCAGCGGCTGTGGCGCAACGTCGTCGACGAGGAGACCGGCGAGGTCGTCGTCACCGACGCCGCGCCGGACGACGCGACCAACCGCGTCCTGCACCGGACCATCGACGCCGTCCGCACCGACTACGCGGCGCTCGGCTTCAACACGGCCATCGCGCGGCTGACCGAGCTCAACAACGCCCTGACCAAGCTCGAGGGCGGTGTGCCGCGCGCGGCCGCCGAGGCCCTCGTGCTCATGGTCGCCCCGATGGCCCCGCACCTCGCCGAGGAGCTGTGGATGCGGCTGGGGCACGACGGGTCCCTGGCGCACGAGCCCTTCCCGGTCGCCGACCCGTCGCTGCTCGTGGACGACACGGTGACCTGCGTCGTCCAGGTGCGCGGCAAGGTCAAGGACCGCCTCGAGGTGCCGAGCGACATCACCGAGGACGCCCTGCGCGAGCTCGCCCTCGCGAGCCCCAAGGTGCAGGCGAGCCTCGAGAACGGGGTGCGCACGGTCATCGTCCGCGCCCCGAAGCTCGTCAACGTCGTCCCCGCCTGACCTCGGTCGGCGGGTGACCGCCGCGGCGCTGCGGATTCCGTGGCGCCGCGGCGGTCGTTCGACGGATCGAAACATGATCGTCACGCGCAACCGTTGCGAACCGGCGTCGGGTCCGGTTGAATCGCCGGAACCCGCGCGAGGAGCGACGACACGTGACGACACCGGCGACCACCGCAGCACCCCCCGCCCCGGCGGACGCGCACGACGCCGTCGTGCTGACCCGGGTCAGCAAGCTCTACGGTGACGTCGCCGCGGTCGACGACCTGACGCTCACGGTGCGCCGCGGCGAGTTCCTCTCGCTGCTCGGGCCCTCCGGCTGCGGCAAGACGACGACGCTGCGGATGATCGCCGGCTTCGAGCACCCCGACACCGGCGACATCCTCGTCGACGGGCGCAGCGTCCTCGGCGTGCCGCCGCACCGCCGGCAGGTCAACACCGTCTTCCAGGCCTACGCGCTCTTCCCGCACATGTCCGTCGCCGAGAACGTCGCCTACGGCCTCGAGCAGAAGCGCACCCCCAAGGCCGAGATCCGCGGCCAGGTCGCCGAGGCCCTCGACATGGTGCAGATGCGCGGCTACGCCAACCGCCGCCCGACCCAGCTCTCCGGCGGGCAGCAGCAGCGCGTCGCGCTCGCCCGGGCGCTGGTCAACCGGCCGAGCGTCCTCCTCCTCGACGAGCCGCTCGGCGCCCTCGACCGCCAGCTGCGCGAGGAGATGCAGGTCGAGCTCAAGCTGCTCCAGTCGCGCCTCGGCATCAGCTTCGTCTTCGTCACGCACGACCAGGGCGAGGCGCTGTCGATGAGCGACCGCATCGCCATCATGCGCGAGGGGCGCGTCGAGCAGCTCGGCGACGCCGACGCCATCTACTCCGCGCCCGTCTCCGCGTACGTCGCGGGCTTCGTCGGGCAGCAGAACTTCCTCGACGGGCGGGTCACCGACGCCGGCGCGGTCGAGACCGACCTCGGCCCGGTCCGCTCGACCCGTGGCGCACCGGTGCGGCCGGGGGAGCGCGTGCGGGTGGCCGTCCGCCCCGAGCTCGTCCGGCTCTTGGGCAGCGAGCCGGACGGGACGAGCGAGAACCGGTTGCGCGGCACCGTGATCGGCGTCGCGCACCAGGGCGAGACCCGGCAGTTCCTCGTCGACGCCGGCCGCGGGCACACCCTGCTCGTGCGTGTGCCGACCCCCGCGGCCCCCCGTCTCGGCGTCGGCGACCCGGCCTGGTGCCGCTGGGAGACCGACGACGTCCACCTGTTCCCGCACGACGGCGAGCACTCGGCGCCGCCCCCGACCTCCGTGCCCGACGGGCACGCCGGCTGAGCCCGACCACGAGGAGACCCCCGATGAGCCGTCCCGAGCAGCCCCTGCGCATCCTCGCCCACACCTCCGCCGTGCCCCGCATCCGGCGCGAGCTGACCCGCCGCGGGCTGCTCGGCCTCGCGGCCGCCGGGGGAGCCGGCCTGCTCTCCGCGTGCGGCGGGGGAGGGGGCGGCACCGGCGGCGGGGGCAACGCCACGTCCGTGCCCACCGCCGCACCGCCGAGCCAGGTCGCGACCGGCGGGCCGTTCGAGGCCTCGATCTCGATGTACTCGTGGGGCGACTACGACGCCCCCGAGGTGCTCGAGGCGTTCACCAAGGACAAGGGCCCGACGATCACGACGGACTCGTTCGGCTCCAACGAGGAGCTGATCTCGAAGCTCGTCGCCGGCAAGGGGACCGGCGGCTACGACATCGTCGTGCCGACCGGCGCGTTCATCCCGCAGATGGTGCAGAACGGGCTCCTCGCGCCGATCAACAAGGAGCTCGTGCCCAACCTGCAGCACATGGACCCGCAGTTTCTCGGCCAGGCATGGGACCCCGCCAACAACTACTCGATCTGCAAGGCGTGGGGGACCACCGGGTTCGTCTACGACCGCACGAAGATCACCCGCGAGCTGAAGACCTGGACCGACTTCGCCGACTGCGCGACCAAGGAGGCGAGCGGCAAGGTCTCGCTGCTCGACGACCCCGCCGAGATCACCGGGATCTACTACTGGGCCAACGGGATCGACTGGAACACCACCGACTCCGCGCAGATCGACGCCGCCGAGAAGTTCGTCGTCGACACCCTCGCCCCGCACGTCGCGGCCTTCGACTCCTACCCCGGTGGGCAGGCCATCCCGCAGGGCACGCAGTGGCTCATGCAGTGCTGGAACGGCGACGCGCGGATCGGCATCCAGAACAGCAAGGACCCCGAGAAGTGGCAGTGGGTGCTCGGGTCGCCGACGACCGAGCTGTGGATGGACAACTGGGCGATCGCCGCCGGCGCCCCGCACCCCGAGGCGGCGCACGCGTTCATCGACTACGTGCTGACCCCCGAGAACCAGCTGAAGAACGTCGACTACATCGGCTACCACACGGGCGCCAAGGACATCGAGGAGAGCGCGAAGAAGGCCGGGTTCGACATGCTCGACATGGTCTTCTTCACCCCCGAGCAGATCGCGACCATGAAGACCGGCGAGGTCAACGACGCCCAGCAGCGCACGGTCGACATCTGGAACAAGGCCAAGGCGGCGGCCGGTGCCTGACGGCGCCCTCGCCGCTCCGCCGCCGACCCCGACGACCCGGCGGCTGCGCGCCCCGCGCTTCGCCCTGGCCCTGCCGGCCGGCCTGTGGCTCGTGCTGTTCTTCGTCGTGCCGATCGGCACAGTCGTGTGGTTCAGCTTCGGCTACAAGCCCGGCCTGTTCGGCACCCACGCGAACGACGTCCTCTCGCTCGACCGCTACCGGGAGGCGTTGTCGCCCACCTTCTTCGCGACCTTCCAGAACACGCTGTGGGTTGGCGTGGCCGGGACGCTCCTTTGCCTCGTCGTCGGGATGCCGGCCGCCTACTGGATGGCCGTCAAGGCGCCGCCGCACCGCCGAGGGCTGCTCATCGCGCTCGTCATGGTCCCGTACTGGACCAACTTCCTCGTCCGCACGATCGGGTGGCAGGTCATCCTCGCGCCGCAGGGCTGGCTCTCCGGCCTCCTGCAGGGCCTGCACCTCACCGACGGCCCGCTCGACGTCCTCTACACGCGCGGCGCGGTGCTCATCGGCGTCGTCTACAACTACCTGCCGCTGATGATCCTGCCGCTGTTCGTCGCGTTCGACCGGGTCGGCGGGCCGCTGCGCGAGGCGAGCAAGGACCTCGGCGCGAACCGCTGGCGCACCTTCACCCGGGTCACGCTGCCGCTGGCGCGCCCCGGCATCGTCGCCGGGACCGTCCTCGTCTTCATCCCGCTCATGGGCGACTACGTGACGGCGACCGTGCTCGGTGGCGCGAAGGGCAACATGGTCGGCCAGCTCGTGGCCAGCCAGTTCCAGACCGCGCAGAACTGGGCGCTCGGGTCGGCGATGGCCGTCGTGCTCGTCGTCGTCATCACCCTGACGGTCGCCGTCATCGCGGGGCTCGTGTGGCTCGTCGGGCTGCCGCTGCGCGCGCGCCACCGTCTGGTCCTGGAGGAGGTCGCGTGAGCACCGAGGTCCGCGAGGCACGCCCCGACGACCCGCCACCGCCCGCGCCCCGACCGCGCTCGTGGACCGACCGCGCCCTCACCGTCGTCGGCGTCCTCGTCCTGCTCTTCCTCTTCGCGCCGATCGTCGTGGTCGTCGTCTACTCGTTCAACGAGGGCCGGCTCCTCATCGCCTGGGACCACTTCGGGTTCGGCTCCTTCCGGGCCCTGCTCGACCGGCCGGCCGTCCGCGGCGCCGTCGTCGTGTCGCTCCAGGTGGCCGTGCTGTCCTCGCTGCTGGCGACGCTGCTCGGGACGATGGCCGGGGTGGCCCTCGCGCGCCGGCCCGGGCGGTGGACGTGGTGGTTCATCGGCCTGCTCCTGCTCGTCTCGGTGACGCCCGAGATCGTCGACGCCGTCTCGCTCCTGCCGTGGCTGGTCTACCTCGGGTCGGACGCCGGGCTCACGGTGTTCGACGGCGGCATCGTCCGGCTCGTCGTCGGCCACTCGCTCTTCTCGACCGCGGTCGTCGCGTACATCGTGCGGGCCCGGCTCGTCGGGCTCGACGAGTCGCTCGAGGAGGCGTCGGGCGACCTCTACGCGCCGCCGGGCCGGACCTTCCGGCGGGTCACCGTCCCGCTCGCGATGCCGGCCGTCCTCGCGGGCTACCTGCTCTCGTTCACGCTCAGCCTGGACAACACGATCGTCTCGGCGTTCGTCCAGGTCTCCGGCACGACGCCGTGGCCGGTCTACGTCCTGTCGGCGCTGCGCTCCGGCCTGCGCCCCGAGATCGCCGCCGTCTCGACGGTGATGCTCGTCCTCACCCTGCTCGCCCTCGGTCTCGTCGCGTGGGTGCTCCGGCGCTCGGGCGACTCGGCCACCGACATCGCACGCACCATGGGAGGTGGATGACCGTGGTCGACATGGTCTTCTCCGGCGGACCGGTCTTCACGTCGCGGGCGGTGCGCTCGCGCCCGACCGCCGTCGCCGTCGACGACGGGCGAGTCGTCGCCGTCGGGCACGAGGAGGTGCTCGACCTCGCGACCTCGCGGACCGAGCACGTCGACCTGCGCGGCCGGATGCTCCTGCCCGGCTTCCAGGACGCGCACGTGCACCCGGTGTGGGCCGGCGTCGACATGCTGCGCTGCGACCTCACCGAGCTCTCGAGCGCCGACGCCTACCTCGAGCGGATCGCCCGCTACGTGCGCGAGCACCCCGACGAGGAGTGGGTGCTCGGCGCCGGCTGGTCGATGGCCGCGTTCCCCGGGGGCACCCCGACCGCGGCGGCCATCGACGCGGTCGTCGGCCACCGGCCGGCCTTCCTGCCCAACCGCGACGGGCACGGCGCGTGGGTGTCGTCGGCGGCGCTGCGGCGGGCCGGCATCGACCGCGACACCCCCGACCCGCGCGACGGGCGCATCGAGCGCGACGCCGACGGCCACCCGACCGGCACGCTCCACGAGGGCGCGATGGCCCTCGTCGGCAGCATCGCCCCGGAGACGACCGACGACGAGCGGCTCGAGGGGCTGCTGCGCGCCCAGGCGCACCTGCACGCGCTCGGCGTGACGGCCTGGCAGGACGCGATCATCGGCGACTACGGAGACGGCGGGAACCCGGCGCGGGCGTACCGGGCGGCCGACGAGTCCGGGCGGCTGACCGGCCGCGTCGTCGGCGCGCTCTGGTGGGACCGCAACACCGGGCTGGAGCAGGTGCCCGACATCATCGAGCGGCGGGACGCCCTGTCCACGAACCGGTTCCGCGCGACCAGCGTCAAGATCATGCAGGACGGCGTGCCCGAGAACTTCACCGCCGCGATGCTCGACCCGTACTGCGACGGCCACGGCCGGTACACCGACAACTCGGGCATCTCGTTCGTCGCCGTCGAGACGTTGCTGCCGGCCGCGGTGCAGCTCGACGCCGCCGGCTTCCAGCTGCACTTCCACGCGATCGGCGACCGCGCCGTGCGCGAGTGCCTCGACGCCGTCGAGGGAGCGATCGCCGCCAACGGCCGCCGCGACGCGCGCCACCACATCGCCCACGTCCAGGTCATCCACCCCGACGACGTCCACCGCTTCCGCGAGCTCGGCGTCGTCGCCAACCTCCAGGCCTTCTGGGCCGCGCTCGAGGCGCAGATGGTCGAGCTGACCATCCCCTTCCTCGGCGAGCCGCGCACCTCGTGGCAGTACCCGTTCGGCGACCTGCACCGCTCCGGGGCCACGCTCGCGATGGGCTCCGACTGGGCCGTCTCGACCGCCGACCCGCTCGCCGCGATCCACGTCGCGGTGACCCGGCAGATCCCCGAGGCCCACCGCGAAGGCGAGCCGGAGCACCCGGTGTTCCTGCCCGAGCAGCGGCTCGACCTCGCGACCGCGCTCACCGCGTACACCGCCGGCTCCGCGTTCGTGAACCGGCACGAGGGGACCGGCAGCATCCGGGAGGGCGCGCTCGCCGACCTCGTCGTCCTCGACCGCGACCCGTTCGCCGGGCCGCCCGAGGAGATCGGGGCCACGCGGGTGCTGCAGACCTTCGTCGACGGCCGGCGCGTGCACGCCGCCGACGACGCCTGAGGCCACCCGGAGCAGCGGGGCCGTCCCACGTCGTGGACCCGGGATGACGGGTCGCGGGCGCGTTCGTCACACTCGTCGGCGTAGGTCATGAGTGCCAGTGACAAGCCCCGGCTCGCTGGCCGGCAACCCTCCTCCGCGGTGGGGTGCCCCGGGTGACGACCTGGTCGGCGCCGCAGCGGCGTCGGCAAGCGCGGATCCCGGGCGTCCCGAGGGTCCACGAGGCCCTCAGGAGCCCCGATGTCCACGCACCACACCGCCCTCGTCGCCGCCGGCCACGCCGGCCCCTCCCCGCTGACCCGGTCCCTCCCCGCCGTCGTCGCGCCCGACCCCGTGCCCGTCGTGTCCGGGGCGCTCGTCGAGTACGCGCAGCTCGACCACGCCGCCTCCACCCCCGCGCTGGAGTCGGTGGTCCGCGCGGTCGCGACCGCCACCCGCACCTACAGCTCGGTGCACCGCGGCACCGGATGGCTCTCGCGGGTGACCAGCGCCCACTACGAGGCCGCCCGCGACGAGGTCGCGCGCTTCGTCGGGGCTCGCGCCGACGACCTCGTCGTCCTCGTGCGGACCACGACCGAGGCGACCAACCTCCTCGCCCGTGCGCTGCCGCCGGGGACGCCCGTCGTGGTGTTCGACACCGAGCACCACGCCTCGCTGCTGCCGTGGCCGGCCGCCGCGACGCACCGGCTCCCGGTGCCCGCCTCCCCGGAGGAGGCGCTCGGCCGCCTCGTGTCGACGCTCGCCGGCCTCGCGGGCGGGCCGACCCCGCTCGTCGTCGTCACCGGGGCGTCCAACGTGACCGGTGAGCTGTGGCCGGTCGAGCGCGTCGTCACCGTCGCCCGCCGGCACGGTGCCCGGGTGCTCCTCGACGCCGCGCAGCTCGTCGCGCACCGGCCGGTCGACCTCACCGCGCTCGACGTCGACTGGGTCGCGTTCTCGGGGCACAAGCTGCACGCCCCCTACGGCGCCGGCGCCCTCGTCGGGCGGGCCGACTGGCTCGACGCCGCCGAGCCCCACCTCGCTGGTGGAGGGGCCAGCGCGGCGGTCTCGGCGGACGGCGTCACGTGGGCGACGGGCGCGGCGCGCCACGAGGGCGGCAGCCCGAACGTCCTCGGGGCGGTCGCGCTGGCGGCCGCGTGCGCGGCGCTGCGCACCCACCGGGCGGCGGTCGAGGCGCACGAGGCGCGGCTCGGGGCCCGGCTGCTCGAGGGGCTGGCGGGCATCCCGGGCGTGCGCGTGCACTCGCTCTTCGGAGCCGACCACCCGCGGGTGCCGGTGGCGGCCTTCACCGTCGACGGCCTCGACAGCCACCTCGTCGCGGCGGCGCTGTCCGCCGAGCACGGCATCGGGGTGCGGGCGGGCAAGTTCTGCGCGCACCGGCTCGTCGACGCGCTCCTGGCCCGGGACGGTGACGGCGCGGTGACCGCCGTGCGCGCGAGCGCCGGCCTCGCGACGACCGACGAGCACGTCGAGCGGCTGCTCGCCGCCGTCGCCGCGCTCGCGACGGACGGGCCGGGCGTCGAGTACGTCGAGGAGCCGGGGCGGGGCTGGGTGCCGGCCGACGACCCGCGCGACCTCGACGCGCCGCTGCCCTGGTGAACCCGGGTCGGGGTGCGGCTCAGCGGCGCACGAGGTGCAGCGCGCGCCGCGGGCAGGCCGTGACCGCCTCGCGGGCGAGCGTCAGCTGGTCCTCCGGGACCGGCCCGAGGACGACCGGGTAGCCCCACTCGTCGAGGGCGATCCGCTCGGGCAGCAGCTCGGCGCACAGCCCGCGGGCGCGGCAGTCGGGCCAGTCGACGCGCAGCTCGTGGCCGGCCTCCGGCGTCGGGGCGCTCATGCGACCCTCACCGGGACGTCGGCCGTGCAGCCGCACGCGCCGAGCAGGTGCTCGTCGACGCGGTCGGCGAGCGTCGTCAGGAGGCTGCGGACGAGCCGCGAGGTGCCGTCCGGGTGCGCGCACGCCCCACGCCCGGTCACGAGGCCGGTCAGCTCCTGCACCCGGCGCCGGGTGTCGGCGCCCTCGGCGAGCCCGCGCATCTCCTCGGCGAGGGCGGGCAGCCCGTTGCGGCAGGGGCCGCAGCGGCCGGCGGTCTCGTCGGCGAGATAGCTCGTCCACTGCGCGGTGCGCGCCACCGGGCACGACCCGTCGGCGAGCGAGACGACCGCGCCGGCGCCGAGGCTCGCCCCGAGCGAGCGCAGGTGCGCCTGCGACCAGGTGAGGGAGGGCAGGTCGCGGGGGTGCAGCCACGCGCCGTGGAAGCCGCCGACGAGCAGCGGCGCGGCGAGCGCGGCCGCGTCGAGCACCTGCCACGCGCGGGCCCCGTGCTCGACCTCGACGACCGTCGCGACGTCGATGCGCCCGCGGTGGTCGGCGGGACGGGTCAGGGTGAGGAGCGTCGTGCCCGGCTCGTCGGCGGTGCCGAGCTCGGCGTAGCGGCGCGGGCCGACGAGCGCGGCGGCCGCGAGGTGCGCCCACGACTCGGCGTTGGACAGCAGCGTCGGTCGGCCCTTGTGACCGTCGACGGCCTCGGGCGCCCACGCGGTGACCGGCAGCCCGGGGCGGCCGGCCATCAGCTCGAGGACGGCCCGCGCCTGGCCGGCGACGAAGCGTCCCTCGGCGATGTGGGTGGTCCACGTGACGCGCGAGTCGCCGCGCTCGCCGATGGCGTCGAGCACGGACCGGCCGATGAGGGGACGGTCCTCGGAGGTCACGACGTGCACCCGGCGGGCGCCGAGCGCCCGGGCCGCGAGCTCGGCGCCGTCGAGGACGAGGTGTGGCGCGATGCCGAGCAGCGCCTCGTCCTTGGCGCTCGCGGGCTCGCCCTCGGCCGCGTTGACGACGACGACCGGGCGCCGCGACGGGCGCAGGCCGGATCGGTCCGCGACCGTGCGCAGCTTGCGCGCCAGCGGGAAGCCCGCGCCGCCGCGACCCCGGACCGAGCCCGACTCGGCGAGCCCGACGACGGCGTCGAGGTCGAGGCGCGGCAGGTCCCCGAAGCGCGCGCGGTGGGCGCGCAGCGAGAGGCCGTCGTCGACGCCGGAGAGCAGGAGGGGCCCGGGGCGGACGTGGACGCGGGCCGGAGGCCGGATGGTCATCGCCGGCCCCCGTCGACGGTGAGGGTGCGGACGGGGGAGGGGGCGACCCGGCGCTCGCCCCGGCTCCGTCGCCGGGCGAGCAGGACGGCGACGACGCGCCCGAGCGCGGCGACCACGACGGCCGCGACGCAGGCGGCGGTGATGGCCACCGACCACCCCAGGTCGGCGTCGGTGCCGATGCCGAGGCCGTGGACGACGCCGGCGACCCAGGCCGCGTACGTCGTGAGGTGCAGGACGAACCAGAGCCGGTGGGGCAGGCGGGAGCGGGCCAGCGAGGTGGCGACGACGACGACCGTGAGGTCGAGGGCGAGCGTGCCGAGGCCGAGCCAGAGCGGCTCGTACGTGGCGCCGAACGGGACGACCGCCTGCCACCAGCGGATGTCGACGAACTCGTCGACGACCGCGACGAGCGCGTGCGCGAGGAGCAGCAGGACGGAGACGGCGGCGAGGCCGCGGTGCAGCCCCTGCGTCACGAAGCGCGGCCACCACCGCGACACCGACCGGCCGGTCGCGAGCACGCCGAGGACGACGGTCAGCGTGAAGACGACGACGAGCACGATCCCGGTGCCGCGGTTGAGGTACCAGAGCAGCGGCGAGGTCATCGGGGGTCCTCCAGGTGGGCGGCCCGCCAGGCGGGCGTGGTGGTGACGGAGCCGTCGTGGGCGACGAGCCGGGCGGCGACCGCGCGGTCGGTCAGCCAGGCCAGGGCGTCCTCGCCGAGGACGACGGCGGCGGTCGAGGCGGTGTTGGCGGCGCAGGCCGTGGGTCCGAGCGCGGTGACGGTGCGCCACGGGCCGCCGGCCGGCGCGCCGGTGCGGGGGTCGACGATGTGGTGCCACTGGCGGCCGCCGCGGCGCCAGCGCCGTGCCGAGACGCTGGAGGTCGCGAGGCCACCGGGCCCGACCTGGACGACGAGCTCGTCGCCGCCGGCCTCGAGGTCGGCGAGGCTGTGCCCCAGGCGAACCGGCTGCGTGGACGGGGGAAGGTGGCTCGGCGCGTGCACGCGGACGTCGCCGCCGACGCTCACGAGCACGGGCACCCCGAGCTCGTCGACGACGGTGAGCGCCGCGAGGTCGGCCGCCCAGGACTTGCCGGTGGCGCCGAGGTCGAGCGACGCCCCCGGGGGCACGGTCACGGTCGTGTCGTCGACGTGGACGTCGTGCCAGGAGCCGGGGCGCGTCGGCAGCGAGGCCGGGCTCGGGTCGTCACCGGGCACGAGGGCGTAGGTGCGGTCGTAGCCCGCCCCGGTGAGGACCTCGCCGAGGGTGGGGTCGACGAGGCCCCCGGTCTCTCGGGCGGCCTCGAGCGCGACGCGCACGGCGCCGGCGAGGACGGGGGAGACGAGCACCGGCTGCCCGGGGCTCGCGTTGGCCAGCGAGAGGTCGCTGTCGGCGCGGAAGCGGCTGCAGGTCTCGTCGACCTCGTCGAGCACACCGGCCACGAGCTCGACGACGGCGTCCAACGCGCCGGGCGTCGTGCGGACGTCGACGTACGTGCCGAGGGCCCGCCACGCGGCCGCCCCGTGCTCGGGGTGGAGGCGGAGGGCGTCCGGCACCTCCACCGCGGTCATGACCCGGTGCTCGGCGGGGGCGGCGGCGGGGGCGGGGGAGCCGGCGCGGGCGCGGGGGCGGAGGAGCCGCCGCCGGACGACGAGCCGCCACCACCCGAGGAAGACCCGCCGCCCGAGGACGAGACGCCGCGGGAGGAGGAGCCGCCGGAGGACGAAGACGAGCCGCCGCCGGAGGGGGCGCTCCAGCCGCCGCCGACCCGGGCGCTGCCCGAGGCCGCGGCACGCACGATCGTCGTCTTGCCGACGACCTTCTTGTGCGTGCGCTGCTTCTCGACGACGACCGGGTGGTCCTTGGCCCAGGCGACGAGCTGGTCGTGGTACTCCTTCGCCGCCTGGGCGTCGGCCTCGGCCTTGTGCTGGGCCTTGACGGCGTCGGCCGCCGCGGTCTCGCGCGCCACGGCCGCCGTCGCGGCGCCGGTCGCCGCGACCGCGGCGGTCGCGAGCGCACCGCTGACCACGGTGAGGAGGGCGCGCGACCGGTCGCGCTGTCCTCGGCTGAGCAGGGGTTTCACCGGGGACTCCTCGGGTGTGGGTCGGGCGGGGGCAGGGTGTCCCGCCTGGATCCACGATCCCGCAGCCCGGCGCAAGGCGGGGTCATCCCGGTGTTAAGGGAGGGTCATGTGGCCGTCCGGCCGATCCCCGGGATCCCCCCTTAACCCGCTCTTATCCCACGGACGACCCGGCCTTGACCCGCGTCGCGGGACGATGGGCACCGCAGCACCTGCTGCGCCCGCACTCCGCACCCCTGCCCCGGAGGTCCCTCGTGTCCCTCACGACCACCATCGCGACCGGCACCCTCGTCGGCGGCCTCCTGGCCGTCGGCGTGTACGCCGCGACGGCGCCGTCGGACCAGGTCGCCGCGACCGTCAAGGTCGCCCCTTCCTACCCGCCGGTACCCACCCCGACCGTCACCCACCTCGCCGCCTGCGCCAAGCCCGCGAAGCTCGAGCACGGCGCCTGCGTCACGCACGTGCCCGGCCCGACGATCACCCTGCCGGCGACGAACGTGGCCGCCGCCCCCGCGCGCACCGTCTCGCAGCGCACCACGACCCGGACCACCGCGCCGACGACCGGCCCGGTGGAGCGTCCCGCGGCGACCCACGCCCCGACGACCGGCCCCACCGCCGGCGACGACGAGCACGAGGGCGAGGACCACGGCGACGAGCACGAGGACCACGGCGACGAGGACCACGGCGGCGAGCACGACGACGACTGAGCCGGTGTCCCTCCCGGCGGGAGGGACGAGCGGGTCAGCCGCGCTCGACGGTGGGCAGGGCCACCGTGACGTGCAGGCCGCCGAGGTCGGAGCGACCGAGCCCGACCTCCCCTCCGGCCTGCTCGGCGAGCCGGTGCACGATCGCCAGGCCGAGACCGGTCGAGCCGCCCGCGCTGTGCCCGCGGCCGCGCCACGGCAGCGGCATGCCCGGCCCGGCGTCCTCGACCCCGACGACGACCCGGTCGGCGCCCTGCCGGGCCACCGACACCCGGACGTCGGCGCCCTCCGGGGTGTGCGCGAAGACGTTGTCCAGCAACGTGTCGACGAGCTCGGCGAGGTCACCGTCGGCCATCGCCACCGCTGCGTCCACCCGGCCGGCGACCAGCTCGAGCCGGCGCCCCTGGTCCTCGGCGAGCGGCTCCCAGAAGGCCACGCGGGCCGCGACGACGGGGGCGGCGTCCGTCCGTGGGTCGAGCTCGGCGCTCACCGAGCGGCGGGCCTCGCGCACGACATCGTCGATGCTGCGCTGGAGGTGCTCGACGTGCACGCGCAGCCGGTCGGCGACCTCGGGGTCGGTCACGAGGTCGGTGTCGAGCCGCAGCGCCGTCACGGGGGTGCGCAGGCGGTGACCGAGATCGGCGACGACCTCGCGCTCGGCCCCGACGAGGTCGTCGATGCGGTCGGCCAGCGCGTTGAGCGCCCGGCCCAGCTCGGCCGTCTCGGGCGGACCGCCGGGCACGGCGCGGGCGCTCGTGTCGCCCTCGCGCAGCCGGTGCGCGACCTCGGCCACCTCGACGACGGGCACGCTGACGCGCCGGCCGAGGTTCCAGGCCGCCGCGACGGAGATCCCCACGAGCGCGACGCCCAGCACCCCGATCGCCAGCCACGCCTCCGGCACGCCGGCGCGCAGCTCGTCGTCGGTGACGCTGGCGACGACCACGTCGAGCCCCCCGTCGGTCGCCACCGGGGCGAGCGCGTCGAGGCCGCCCTCACGGGCGACGGTGAAGGCCGCCTTCTGCTGCCGCGCGCGCTCGACCGACGCCACGCTCGTGCCCGCGGCGAGCGAGTCCTCGCCGACGAGCCCGCCGTCCGGCTCGACGACGACCACCCGCGGTCCCTGCGCCGAGACGTCGGCGACGGTGCGCTGCAACGTCGCCGGGTCCGCGAGGGTCGCGACGAGGCGGGCCACGCTCTGCGCCTGCTCGCGGGCGCGGGTCGTCGCACGGTCCGAGGCGATGTTGGCCACGAGGAAGCACAGCGGCACGACGAACGCGACGACCACGGCCGACGTCGTGGCGGCGACGAGCCACGCGATGCGGCGAGTCATCAGCCCTCGTCGGGCGAGGCGTCCGCCGGGGCCGCGAGCCGGATGCCCACCCCGCGGACGCTGTGCAGGTACCCGGGATGAGCCGCGCTCTCGCCGAGCTTGCGCCGCAGCCACGACAGGTGCACGTCGACCGTGCGCTCGCCGCCGCCGTACGGCTGGTTCCAGACGTCCGCGAGGACGTCGCGCTTGCTGACGACCTCGCCGGCGTGCTGGGCGAGGTAGTGCAGCAGGTCGAACTCCCGGCGCGACAGCTCGAGCTGCTCGCCGCGCAGGACGACCTCGCGCGAGGCGGGGTCGATCGTCAGCTCGCCGACCTCGAGGACGGCCTCGCCGGCGTCGGACCCGGTGCGCCGCAGGACCGCTCGCATCCGCGCCTCGAGCTGGTCCATCCCGAAGGGCTTGACGACGTAGTCGTCGGCGCCGGCGTCGAGGGCGCGCACGACCGACGGGTCGTCGTCGCGCGCGGTGACGACGATGACCGGCGTCTGCCGCACGGCGCGCAGCATCGTCAGGAGGCTGTGGCCGTCGAGGTCGGGCAGGCCGAGGTCGAGCAGGACGACGTCGGGGTCGTCGGCGAGGGCCTGCTGGAGGCCGTCGAGGCCGGCGCGGGCGCTGGACACCGCGTGCCCCCG
Source organism: Phycicoccus sp. DTK01 (assembly GCF_017312765.1). Taxonomy (NCBI): domain Bacteria; kingdom Bacillati; phylum Actinomycetota; class Actinomycetes; order Micrococcales; family Intrasporangiaceae; genus Phycicoccus; species Phycicoccus sp. DTK01. Next base: position 37,526 of record NZ_BOPU01000001.1, read on the forward strand.
GTCGCCGAGCGACCGGACGAGCGAGGAGCGGATCGAGGGGTCGTCCTCGATGACCAGCACGTGTGCCACAGTGTGCACGGTAGAGCAGGGACGGGGTGACGCGCGTGGGCACCACACGACGCCAGCTGGTGGCGATGGTCACCGGCTGGCTGCTCGTCGTCCTCGTCGTCGGGGGAGCGACGTTCGCCGTCGTGTCGCGCGCGGGCGACGAGGTGGGGCAGGCGTCGGCGCTGCGCACCGTCGCGTCCAGCGTCCCCGAGCCGTCGGCCTCGCGCTCCGACCGGCCCACGCGCACAGCCGGATCCGGGACACCGACCCCGGACGGGTCCGATGAGCCGGAGCCGACGCAGGAGCCGTCGGGGACCCCGTCGTCGTCGGCGCCGACCCGCACCTCGGGGCCGACGCGCACCACCACCCGCCCGCCGCAGCCGCCGGCGCCCCGGACCCGCACGGCGTCCTTCTCGACGATCGGCGGGACCGTCGTCGCCTCCTGCACGGGGTCGACGATCCGCCGCGAGTCCATCACCGCGCGCGACGGCTGGCGCTTCGAGGACCAGGTGGAGCGGGGCCGCCTCGAGGTGCACTTCGCGCGGGCCGGGGGCGAGGGCTCCGAGGGCGAGCCCGGCGGGACCGAGGGAGACGACGACGACGAGGTCGAGCTGTCGGTCGTCTGCGTCGACGGTGCCCCCACCCGGCGTTCCCACTAGCCTGCGCAGGGTGACCACCGCGATCGTCACCGACTCCACCGCCTACCTCTCGCCGGGCGACCTCGAGGGGCTGCCGGTGCGTGTCGTGCCGCTCCACGTCGTCATCGGCGGGCACGAGCACCGCGAGGGCGTCGACGTCGGCTCCGACGAGGTCGCCGCGGCGCTGCACTCCTTCACGCCCGTGTCGACCTCGCGCCCGGCGCCGGCGGCGTTCGCGGAGGCCTACGAGGCGTCGGCCCGCGACGGCGCGGACGGCATCGTGTCGGTGCACCTGTCCGGGGAGCTGTCGAGCACCGTCGCCGGTGCCGGCCTCGCGGCCGGCACCGCCCCGGTGCCGGTGCGCGTCGTCGACTCCCGCGCCCTCGGGATGGCGATGGGCGAGGCGGTGCTCGCCGGCGCGCGGGCGGCCGTCGGCGGCGCCTCTCTCGACGAGGTGGCCGAGACCGTGCGGCGCACGTGCGAGGGCGCCACGGTCGTCTTCTACGTCGACACCCTGGAGTACCTCCGGCGCGGGGGCCGGATCGGGCGGGCGGGGGCGCTCGTGGGGTCCGCGCTGTCGATCAAGCCGATCCTCGGCCTGCGCGACGGCCAGATCGTGCCGCTCGAGCGGGTGCGCACCTCGAGCCGCGCCATCGCCCGGCTCGAGGAGATCGCGGTCGAGGCGGCCGAGGCCGCCGTGGCGGCCGGAGCGCCCGGCGTCGACCTCGCCGTGCACCACCTCGACTCCGCCGAGCGCGCCGAGAGCCTCGCGGGCCGGCTGCGCGGCCGGATGCCCGACGCGGGCGTGCGAGTCGTCGAGCTCGGCGCCGTCGTCGGCGCGCACGTCGGCCCGGGCACGCTCGCGGTCGCCGTCGTGCCGCGCGTGTCCTGATGACCGTCCTCGCCCTCGCCGCGCTCGCGGCGCTCGGGTTCCTCGTCGGCTCGGCCAACGTCGCGACCGTCGTGGCGCGGGCGCTCGGGGCCGACCTGCGGCACGCCGGGTCGGGCAACCCCGGGGCGACGAACGCGGGGCGGGTGCTCGGCCGGCGGTGGGGCGCGCTCGTGCTCGTCCTCGACGTCCTCAAGGCCTTCGTCCCGACGCTGCTCGTCCTGCCGTGGGCCGGCACGCTGCCGGCCCTCGTCGTCGCCGGCGGCGTCGTCCTCGGGCACGTCTACAGCCCGTTCCTCGGGGGGCGTGGCGGCAAGGGCGTCGCCTGCGCGCTCGGGGGGCTCCTCGCGGTGGCGCCGTGGGTGGCGTTCGCGGGGGTGGTCGTGTTCGCGCTCGCGCTGGCCGCGCTGCGCCGGGTGGGGGAGGCCTCGGTCGTCGCCACCGGCTTCCTCGCGGTGCTCGGGGCGGTCGCCGCCGCCGGGCTCGCGTCGACGGGGGTGGTCGGGCTGGCGCGCGACGAGGGGATCTGGCTGCTGCTCGTGTCGGTGCTCGTCCTCGCCCGGCACCGGCGCAACATGCGCGCGGCGTGGGGGCGGGTCCGGGGGCGCCGGAGCGGCTGACGTCCGTCTCCTCGGCGGGAGGTCGTCCACAGGCGGGTCGGTCGCGGCCCGTCGTCCACAGATCGCCGGCGGCCCGGTGCCGCGGGAGCGTGGGCTGCCTAGCGTCGGGGGATGCGCCAACGACCCGACCCCGACGCCCTCTCGCCCCGGGCGAGCGCGTGGCTGCGCTCGCGCTCGCGGTCGGCGGGGTGGGTGCCGGAGGTGCCGCCCGCGACGTCGGAGGCCGACGACGGGGGCGTCCTCGACGACACCGACGACGGGGTCGAGGACCGGCGACGCGTGCGGCTGCCGACCACGCTGCAGGGGGCGCGGTGGCAGCCGGGGCGCTCGGCCGTGCTCGGGGTCGTCGTCCTCGCGCTGCTCGCCGCGGTCGTCCTCGGGCTGCGCGTCGCGAGCGCGGGGTCGGACGGCGACGTCGTCGCGCCCGGGGGCGGGGCGCGGGCCGGCCCGGTCGGGGTGACGGCGGGAGCCGTCGATGTCGGGGTGCCGACGTCGTCCCTGGCGTCTCCTTCGTCGTCGTCGTCCGTGTCGCCGTCGCCGTCCGGCGAGGTCGTCGTGCACGTCGTCGGCCGCGTCCGCCGCCCGGGGGTGCGGTCCCTGCCGGCCGGTTCCCGGGTGGCCGACGCGGTCGACGCCGCCGGGGGCGCGACGGGTGGGGCCGACCTCTCGGCCGTCAACCTCGCGCGCGTGCTCGTCGACGGCGAGCAGGTGCGGGTGCCGGCGGAGGGAGAGGCCCCGGTCGCACCACCTGCGTCGCCGGGCGGGGGTGCGAGCGGGGGTGCGGCTGGCGCTCCGGCCGCGCCGGTGTCGCTGAGCACGGCCGACGCCGGCACGCTCGACGGGCTGCCGGGCATCGGGCCGGTCCTCGCCCAGCGGATCGTCGACTGGCGCACCGCGCACGGCCGGTTCTCGAGCGTCGACGAGCTCGCGGAGGTGAGCGGCATCGGCGAGAAGCTGCTCGAGCAGCTGCGGCCGCTGGTCGTGCCGTGACGCAGCCCGGGGCGCCCACCGCCGACGTGGGGGACCTGCGGCTGCTCGGCCCGGCCCTCGTCGCGTGGGCGGTGGCCGCCGCGACGCTCGGGCTCGGCTGGGGCGCACGGCAGGTCGTCGTCGGCGTCGGGATGGCGGCCTGCCTGGCCCTCCACGGGTGGGTGTTGGCCGTTCGCCGGCCGGACGGGCGTGCCGCGGTGTGGCGGTGGCCGGTCACGCTCGCCGTCGTCCTCGTCACCCTGCTGCAGGTGTCGGCCGTGGCGGCGACGGTCGCGCGCGAGCAGGGCGGTGTGCGCGAGCTCGCGACCGGGCGCGCGGTCGTGACCGCCGACGTGCTCGTCACCGGCGAGGCGATCCGCGTGGCCGCGCGTGACGGGTCGGCGCGCTTCGTCCGCGCCGGCACCGTGCAGCGGTTGACCGGTCGCGGGCGGACCGTCGCGACGTCGGCGCCCGTCCTCCTCGTCGGGGGCGAGGTGCTGCTGGCGCCGCGGTGGCACGAGACCGTCCGGGTCCGCGGACGGCTCGGGCCGATGGAGCCGGCCGACGACCGGGTCGCCACGCTCGCGGTCTCCGGGCGGCCGGTGTCGCTCGCGCCGCCGGGGGCGGTCGCGCGGGGCGCCGAGCGGCTGCGCACCGGCCTGCGCCACGCCGTCGACGACGCCCCGGCCGACGCGCGGGGGCTGCTGCCCGGCCTCGTCATCGGCGACACGAGCCGCACCCCGCCGGACCTCACCGAGGCGATGCGGGCCACGGGGATGACGCACCTGACGGCCGTCTCCGGCAGCAACGTCGCCGTCGTCACCGGGCTCGTCCTCGGCCTGTGCGCCGTCGTCGGCGTGCCGCGGCCCCTGAGGCCGGTGCTCGCGGGGCTGGCCCTCGCGGGGTTCGTCGTCCTCGCCCGCCCCGAGCCGAGCGTCGTGCGCGCGGCCGCGATGGGCGCGATCGGGCTGCTCGGGCTCAGCCGGTCGCGGCGCTCGGCCGGGCTGCCGGTGCTCGCCGGCGCGGTCGTCGTCGTCCTCGTCCTCGACCCGTGGCTCGCGCGCTCGTACGGCTTCGTCCTCTCGACCCTCGCGACGCTCGGGCTGCTCCTCTTCACCCGGCCGTGGGGCGAGGCCGTCGGGCGCCGGCTGCCTCGTCGGCTCACGCCGCTCGGCCCGGCGCTCGCCGTGCCCGTCGCCGCGCAGGTGATGACGGCCCCGGTCGTCGTGCTGCTCCAGGGGTCGGTGAGCGTCGTCGGTGTGCTCGCGAACCTCCTCGCGGCGCCGCTCGTCCCGCCCGCCACCGTCGCGGGGGTGGTCGCCTCCCTCGTCTCGCTCGTCTGGGGGCGCGGCGCCGAGCTCGTCGCGTGGGTCGGGGTGGTGCCCACGACCGGCATCGCGCGCGTCGCGCGGGCGGCCGCCGAGGTGCCGGGTGGCACGCTGCCCTGGCCGGACGGGCCGCCCGGCGCCCTGCTGCTGGCCGGTCTGCTCCTCGTCGTCGTCCTCACGGGTCGCGCCCTCGTCGCGGGCGTCGCGCGCCGGCCGGTGGCCGTGCTCGGCGTGGCGCTCCTCGCCCTGGCCTCCTTCCTGCCGACCCGGCTCGTCACGTGGCCGCCCGAGGGCTGGCGGGTCGTCGTCTGCGACGTCGGGCAGGGCGACGCGGTCGTCCTGCGCAGCGGTCCGGGACGCGGAGTGCTCGTCGACGTCGGGCCCGACCCCGCCCTCGTCGACGGCTGCCTCGACCGGCTCGACGTCACGACCCTCGACGCGGTCGTCCTCACGCACTTCCACGCCGACCACGTCGACGGCCTGGCCGGCGCCCTGCGTGGCCGCACCGTGCGGCAGGTGCTCGTCGGCCCGGTCGCCGAGCCCGCGCCGGCCGCCGCGACCGTCCGGCGCACGGCGGCCGCGGCGGGCATCCCGGTCGGCGTCCTCCACGCCGGCGACCGGGTCCGGCTCGGGGAGGTCGACGCCGTCGTCTGGAGCCCGTGGCGCCGCATCGCCGAGGGGTCGGTCCCCAACAACGGCAGCGTCGTCCTCGCGGCCCGCACCGGGGACGTCGACACGCTGCTCCTCGGCGACGTCGAGCGCGAGGCGGCGCACGACCTCCTCCTGCGCCTGCGCCGCGACCCGGCGATGGCGGCGGCCGCCCGGGGGTTCGAGCTCGTCAAGACGCCGCACCACGGCTCGTCCAACCTCGACGAGGGGCTGATGGCCGCCGTGCGCGCGCCCCTCGCGGTCGTCAGCGTCGGCGCCGACAACGACTACGGGCACCCGGCGCCGGCGCACCTCGCGCTGCTGCGTCGGCTCGGCTCGGCCGTCTACCGCACCGACCAGCGCGGCGACGTCGCCCTCGTCGAGCGCCGCGGCGGCCTGCGGGTCGTCACCGCGCGCTGAGCGGGTGTCAGATCGAGAAGGTCGGCTCCGGCTGCCGGACCGTCGGCGCCGTCGACTGCGAGCCCGCGCTCTCGATGAGAGCCTCCAGCGTGGCCCGGACCGCCGGCACCCGCCCGAGGTCGGGGGTCGTCAGGGCCGTGATGGTGCGGCGCGACGCCGGCTCCATCGGGAGGGCGACGACCTGGTCGTGGTGGACCGTGCGCAGGATGAGGTCGGGGATGAGGGCCACACCGAGCCCCTCGGCCACCAGGCCCATGACGGCGACGTAGTCCTCGGTCTCGTAGGCGACGTCCGGGCGGAACCCGGCGGCGTCGGCGAGCTGGACGAGGTGGCCCCGGCAGCGCGGGCAGCCGGCGATCCACGGCTCCTGCGCGAGGTCGGCGAGGTGGGCCGTCGCCTCGTGCGCGGCCGGGTGCTCGCGCGGCATCGCGAGGCGCACCTCGTCCTCGAGCAGCGGGGTGACGACGAAGGCGTCGAGGTCCTCCTCGCCCCGCGTCGCGTCGGTGCCCTCGTAGGCGAAGGCGATGGCCAGGTCGCACTCGCCGGCGCGCAGGGCGGCGATGCTCTCGGGCGGCTCGGCCTCGGTGAAGGTGATGTGCACGTCGGGGAAGCGCTGCTTGACGAGCGAGAGCGCCCGCGGCACGAGGGTCGCCGAGGCCGACGGGAAGGCCATGAGCCGCACCCGGCCGCTGCGCAGCCCGGCGATGGCCGCGACCTCCTCCTCGGCGGCGTCGAGCGCGGCGAGCACCGGGCCGGCGTGTCGGGCAAGCACCCGGCCGGCCTCGGTGAGGCGGACGTTGCGCCCGACCCGCTCGACGAGCACCGTGCCGGTGCGCTGCTCGAGGCGGCGGACCATCTGCGAGATGGCCGGCTGGGTGTAGCCCAGCGAGGCGGCGGCGGCGGTGAAGCTGCCCTGCTCGGAGATGGCCCGCATGACGCGGAGGCCGGCGGCGTCGATCATGGGACCCATCCTATAAGCGGGCGTTATCGACCGCCCGGGTCTCGCAACGCGGCGTCATCCGCGGCCGCTCCCCGGGGCGGTGTCGGCGGCGCGGGGGATACTGGCGCCATGCCGGAGACCCCCAGCGCGCCCCCCGTCGCGACGCTGCGGCTCGCCGGGCGCGACGAGGTCGGCCGCACCCCCGACTGGGCGACCCGGCCGCTGCCGCCCGAGGCCCGCGAGCCCGCCGCCGTCACGCGGCTGGCCGACCTCCTGCGCGCGCACCCCGGCACCCTCGTCCTCTCCGGGGCCGGGATGTCCACCGACTCCGGCATCCCGGACTACCGCGGCCGCGACGGCACCCGTCGGGTCATGCCGATGCAGCACGGCGAGTTCTGCGCCTCGAGCGAGAACCGGCAGAGGTACTGGGCGCGCTCGTTCGTCGGCTGGCAGCGCTTCTCGCGCGCCGAGCCCAACCGCGGGCACCACGCCGTCGCCGCCCTCCAGGAGGCAGGACTGCTCGGCCCGGTCATCACCCAGAACGTCGACGGGCTGCACCAGGCGGCCGGCTCGCACGACGTCACCGAGCTGCACGGCACCCTCGCCGAGGTCGTCTGCCTCACCTGCGACGACCGCACCGGCCGCGAGGAGCTCCAGGCGCGGATGGCCGCCGCCAACCCCGGCTTCGAGGAGCGGGTGCGCGGAGAGGCGCCGGACGGCTCGCAGGTGAGCAGCCAGATCCGCCCGGACGGCGACGTCGTCCTGCCCGAGGACGCCGTGGCCGGCTTCCGGCTCCCGCTCTGCCTCGTCTGCGGCGCCGACACCCTCAAGCCCGACGTCGTGTTCTTCGGCGGCTCGGTGCCGCGCGAGCGGGTCGACGCGTGCTTCGCGCTGACCGACGCCGCGCCCGCGCTGCTCGTCCTCGGCTCCTCGCTCGCCGTGATGTCGGGGCTGCGGTTCGTCCGGCACGCGGCGCGCCGGGGCATCCCGGTGGCGGCCGTGACGAGGGGGCCGACGCGCGGCGACGAGCACATGGCCCTGCGGGTCGACGCGCCCCTCGCCCCGACGCTCGAGCAGCTGCTGCGCGACGGGGCGGCCGCGTGACCGCGGCCCAGATCCGTTCCGCCACACCGGCGGACCTGCCGGGGATGGCCGTCATCTACAACGACGCCGTCCGGCACACCGTCGCGACGTTCGACCTCGAGCCGCGCCCCGACGACCACTACGCCGACCGCGTCGCGTCCACGCGCCCCGGCGACCACGTGCTCGTCGCCGTCGCGCCCGGCGGCGACGTGCTCGGCTACGCGTTCTCGGGCACCTACCGGCCGCGCGCCGCGTACGACGGCACCCGCGAGGTGTCGGTCTACCTCGCCGAGGACGCCCGCGGACAGGGCCTCGGCCGCCGGCTCTACGCCGAGTTGCTGCGGCGGGTCGACGCCGACGGCGTGCACACCTGCGTCGCCGTCATCGCGCAGCCCAACCCGGCGAGCGAGGCGCTGCACCGGGCCCACGGGTTCGAGCACGTCGGCACGCTGCGCGAGGTCGGCTACAAGCTCGGCCGCCGCGTCGACACCGCGTTCTGGCAGCGCCCGCACCCCGACGGGCGCTGACGCCTCGCCTCACTCGGGGCGCACGTCGTGGATCGGCTCCTTCGGCAGGCGCTTGACCTTGCGCGTGCGCCGGCGGCGACTGGGGATCATCGAGCGCATCTCCTCGAGCTTGCCGAAGCAGAGCATCCGGTCGCCGGCCTCGAGCACGTGGTGGCTGTTGGGGTTGGGGATGACCATCGTCCCGCGGTGCAGCGTCAGCGCGGTGATGTCGCGTTCGCGAAGACCGCTGTCGCCCAACGACTTCCCGACGAGGTCGGACGCCTCGTGCACCGCGATCTCGGCCACGCCGTAGCCCGTCGAGACGGTGAGGCGCTGGCGCACGTCGATCTCGGGGAAGGCGACCTGGTTGTCGATGTGGTCGATGATCGCGCCCGCGACGTCGAGCTTGGTCGCGGTCTCGATGCCCTCGAGGCCGGGGGAGGAGTTGACCTCCATGACCTGCGGCCCCTCGTCGCTCTCGAGCATGTCGACACCGGCGACCCGCAGGCCCATGATCTGCGCGGAGCGGACGGCGGCGCGCTCGAAGTCGGGGTCGAGCTCGACCGGCTCGACCGACCCGCCGCGGTGCACGTTGGACCGGAACTCGTCGCCCTTGGCCACCCGGCGCATCGCGGCGACCACGCGGTCGCCGACGACGAGCGCGCGGATGTCGCGGCCCTTGCTCTCCTTGACGAAGCGCTGGATGAGGACGTTCTGCTTCGTCGACTGCAGCGTCTCGATGATGGCCTCGGCGGTCTTCATCTCCGGCGCGAGGATGACCCCGATGCCCTGGGTGCCCTCGAGCAGCTTGATGACGACCGGCGCGCCGCCGACCCGCTCGATGGCGGGGATGACGTCGGCGCGATCGCGGACGAAGGTCGTCGGCGGCATCCCGATGTTGTGCCGCGACAGGATCTGGGTGGCGCGCAGCTTGTCCCGCGAGTTCGCGATGCCCCACGAGGTGTTGGGCGTGTAGACGTCCATCTGCTCGAACTGCCGCACGACGGCGGTGCCGAAGTACGTGATGGAGTTGCCGATCCGCGGCAGGATCGCGTCGTACGTCGAGAGCCGCTTGCCCCGGAACTGGAGGTCCGGCTCGTCCCCGGACAGGTCGATGCCGAAGCGGAGGGTGTTGAGGACCTTGACCTGGTGGCCACGGTCCTGGGCGGCGGTGCGCAGGCGCTGCGTACTGTACGAGCGAGGCGCGCGGGAGAGGATCGCGAGCTTCATGGTTTCCCGACGGGAGAGGACGGATGACGGACAGCCATTCCTACACCCTCGCGGGCTGGCGAGAGTGGGTCAGCCTCCCGGCGGTCGGCGTGCCGTGGGTCAAGGCCAAGCTCGACACCGGCGCGCGGTCCTCGTCCATCCACGCCTTCGACCTCGAGGACCTCGAGCGCGACGGCGAGCGGTGGGCCCGCTTCCGCATCCAGCCGTGGCAGCGCTCCGAGGCCGACGCCGTCCAGTGCGAGTGCCCCGTGCTCGACGTGCGCGAGGTCCGCTCGTCCTCCGGCCACGCCGAGGAGCGGCTCGTCGTCGCGATGGACCTCGTCCTCATGGGCCGCACGGTCGCCGCCGAGATGACGCTCGCGCGCCGCGACGAGATGGGCTTCCGGATGCTCGTCGGCCGCGAGGCGCTGCGCCAGGGCTTCGCCGTCGACCCCGGCCGCTCCTACCTCGGCGGCCGTCCGCCGCTCGCGATGCGCCGGCGCAACCGGGGGAGGGCCTGATGGCCCGGCGCCCCCTGCGACCCTCCTTCGAGATCGGCCACGTGCGCGTGCGCGCCGGGCGCACGCAGTCGGTGTCGCTGCCGATCACCCGTCTGGTCACCGGCGCCGACGTCGAGCTGCCCGTCCGGGTCGTCCACGGGCGCGAGGAGGGGCCGACCGTCTGGGTCGACGCCGCCATCCACGGCGACGAGGCGGTCGGGGTCGAGGTCGTGCGTCAGGTCGTCGCCGGGCTCGACCCGAAGGCGTTCTGCGGCACCCTGATCGCCGTCCCCATCGTCAACGTCCTCGGCTTCTCGGCCGGGCAGCGATACCTGCCCGACCGCCGCGACCTCAACCGCTCCTTCCCGGGGTCGCCGCGCGGCTCGCTCGCCGGGCGCATCGCGCACCTGTTCATGTCCGAGGTCGTCGACAAGTGCGAGGTCGGCATCGACCTGCACACCGGCTCGGACCGGCGCACCAACCTGCCGCAGGTCCGCGCCGACCTCGAGGACCCGCGCACCCGCGCGCTCGCCGAGGCCTTCGCGGCCCCCGTCATGCTCAACGCGAAGCTGCGCGACGGCTCGCTCCGGTACGCCGCCCGCGAGCGGGGCGCGACCGTCCTGCTCTACGAGGCGGGCGAGGCCTGGCGGATGGACCGCTGGGCCGTCGACGCCGGCGTGCTCGGCGTGCGCCGCGTGCTCGCCGCGCTCGGGATGACCGAGCCGGTCGCCGAGGACCCGCCGGCGCCGTCGGCGGTGTCGTTCCGCAGCGGCTGGGTCCGGGCGCGCGGCACCGGCATGCTCCACCTCGAGGTCGCGCTGGGGGAGCGCGTCGAGCGCGGGGCGCGCCTCGGTGGCCTCTTCGACTCGCTCGGCAAGCGGGTGCGGCTGGTGCACGCCGACCGCTCCGGCATCGTCGTCGGGCGCACCGAGGCGCCGCTGGTCAACTCCGGCGACGCGGTCGTCCACATCGCCGAGGTCGAGGAGCCCACCCCGCCGGCGACCGCCGGGTCCTAGGCTGGTCGCATGGGAGCGACCGGGACCGGACCCTTCGAGAACGACGACGCCCTCGACCTGCTGGACGACCTCGAGGACGCAGCCCCCGACGACCGCGCGAGCCGGGTGCTCGCGGTCCTCGACGCCGTCCTTGCGTCGCCGGGGAGCGCCGACGCCCCGGAGCTGAGCGAGGCGTTGGCCGCCGCGGCGGCGGTCGGCGCGAGCCTGAGCCCGCGCGAGGCCGCGGGGGAGCCGTACCTCCCCGAGTGGCTGGCCGAGCAGCCCCTGCCCGACGACGAGGAGCTGGTCGAGAAGTCGCGGAGGGTGCTTCGACACGCGATCCGCTCGCGGGAGGGCGAGTGGTGGGAGCTGTGGGACGAGGCGGGTCTGGCCGACGAGGCGGTGGGGGGGTGCCGACGGGCGCTCGCCTGGCTGGGCGACCGCGACGACTGAGCGCCGCGGCCGCCCCGGTCGAGGGGGTCAGACGCGGCGCAGGACCGCGGTGACCTTGCCGAGGATCGTCGCGTGGTCGCCGTCGATCGGCTCGAAGGCCGGGTTGTGCGGCATGAGCCAGACCTTGCCGTCGCGCCGCTTGAAGGTCTTGACCGTCGCCTCGTTGTCGAGCATCGCCGCGACGATGTCGCCGTTCTCGGCGGTCGGCTGTTGGCGCACGACGACCCAGTCGCCGTCGCAGATGGCCGCGTCGACCATCGAGTCGCCGACGACCTTGAGCAGGAAGAGGCTGCCCTCGCCGACGATCTGCTTGGGCAGCGGGAAGACGTCCTCGACGACCTCCTCGGCGGTGATCGGGACACCGGCGGCGATCCGGCCGAGGACCGGGACGTAGGAGGCCTCGGGGCGCTCGTCGCCCTCGCCGGTGACGTCGACGACCTCGTCGGCCTCGGGGCGGCGGTAGCCGGAGCCCTGGCGGTCGGGGGAGACGACCTCGATGGCGCGCGGCCGGTTGGGGTCGCGACGCAGGAAGCCCTTGCGCTCCAGCGCCGAGAGCTGGTGGGCGACCGAGCTGGGGGAGGTGAGCCCGACGGCCTCGCCGATCTCGCGCATGCTCGGCGGGTAGCCGTGCCGGTCGACGGCGTTGCGGATGACCTCGAGGATCTTGCGCTGGCGGTGGGTGAGGTCCCCGCCGTCGCCGCGGTCGGGCATCTCGTGGATGTCGGCGTTCCTCGGACGTGCCATCTCGACCCCTTCGCTGCGGCCGCCCCGTGCCGACGGGGGGCCTGACCGGTGTTTTCGCAGGTCAGACGGTCTGTCGGTGGTGACATGCAGTCTGATCTGCATGCGGACATCCTACGAGCGACGGGCCTCGAACTCAAACATGTGTTCGACGCGTGTCTTGTCCGCCTCGAACGTGCGTGCTATAACTCGTACAGACGTTCTATCGAACACCGGTTCGACGGTGGCCCCGGCCGCCGGGATGGAGGACATGATGAGCGCGATCGCCTGGGACCCCACCGACCTCGGCCACACCGGCCCCGTGCCGGCGCGCCGCCCGCGGCTCGTCGTCCTCGAGGGCGGCGCCACCGGAGGGCGTGCGGCCCGCGCCGCACAGCCGGCGCTGCGGATCACCCGCCGCGGCCGCCTCGTGCTGCTCGTGCTCGCCACCCTCGCGCTGGCGGCGGCCCTCGGCCTGCGCGGCCTCGGGGGCGCGGGCGCCGTCGAGCCGGCCCACACCGTGTCGGTGTCGCCCGGCCAGACGCTGTCCGAGATCGCGTCCCGTGAGCTGCCCTCGATGTCCATCAGCGACGGCATCGTCGCCATACAGCTCGCCAACGGGCTGAGCACTGCGCAGATCCGCGCCGGCCAGCAGCTGGTCGTCCCCGCGGGCTGAGCCGCCGCGGGGGCGTCCGGTCGGGCGCACCACGATCCCCGAGTCCCTCGACCCGACTCGGACGCCGGAGGGCGTCGTCTCCCGTGCAGAGGAGACGGCGCCCTCCGTGCTGTGCCGGGTCGGTGCCGGCCGCTCACCCCTGTCAAGCGCGCCACGCTCGGCCGAACGGGGGAGGGGGCATCCCCCGACCTGTCGGACCTCCGGGGCCCATCGGCCCGCGGGCGCCCTCCGGCGCTGCGCGACCCCCCTGTGCACGAACAGACTTCAGGGCATGCGGACACGTCGTCGCGGCTCCTACCGCCTCACCCACCACCCGGTCGTCCAGTGCGGCGGCCAGGGCCGGTGGCTCTGGTCGTGCGGCTGCGGAGCGCGCGGGTCCGCCACCTCGGGCGGCTGGCACGGTGCCTACACGGCGGCACTCGTGCACCACAGCCAGAGCCCCGGGGAATGAGACGTGCGGCCCGGGGATACACAGAGGGTCCCCGGGTCGCACCCCCTCGTCGTCGCTGGCTCTCCACCGACGCGACGACGGAGCGGGCGGCGCTGGCTGTCGTCTGCAGGGAGGCCGCGGCCCTCACGTCGCTGGGGCACCGCAGGTCCCCCCACTCCGACCCCCGACCGGGTCCGGGTGGGGGGATCGGCCGTCCCCGGCGCTGACGGGCCGAGGGTCAGGCCAGGGTCCGCCGCATGACCAGGCGCGGCATCCCGCTCGCGGTGGCGTCGGTGACGCCGACCTCCTCGAAGCCGGCCCGCTCGAACATCGCCCGTGTCCCGACGAACGCCATCGTCAGGTCCATCCGCCGCTCGCCGGGGTCGACCGGGTGGGCCTCGACCGCCGGCGCCCCCTGCTCGGCCGCCCAGGCCACGGCGCCCTCGATGAGGTGCGCCGTCACCCCCTGGCGCCGGTGGCCGCCGCGGACCACGACGCAGACGATGCTCCACACCGGGACGTCGTCGACCGGGTGGATCCTCGTCGAGTGCACGAGGCGCGGTATGTCGCTGCGCGCGCCGATGTTGCACCACCCGACCGGGACGCCGTCGCGGTAGGTGACGACCCCCGGCGGCACCTCGCGCTCGCAGAGCCGGCGGGCGGCCTGCTCGCGGCTGCCGTCGCCGAGCTCGTCGATCTCGCGCTGCCGCAGTCGGTGCGAGAGGCACCAGCAGTGCGTCGCACGCCGGTTGGGGTTGACGACGTCCGCGAAGTCCTCGAAGCGGTCGGGCGTGACGGGGTGGGTCTCCCAGGTGGTCATGTCGCAGCCAAGCACCGCGCACCGACACCGCGCCACCACCTCCGTAGGGTCGGGGCGTGCGCATCGTCAGCCTCATCCCCTCGGCCACCGAGATCCTCTTCGCCCTCGGGGCGGGGGACGACGTCGTCGGCGTGACCTTCGAGTGCGACTTCCCGCCGGAGGCGCGCACGCGCCGGGTGGTCTCCACCTCCGCGCTGCCCGAGGGCCTGGCCCCGGGCGAGATCGACGCCGCGGTGCGCGCCGCCGTCGAGCGCGGCGAGGACCTCTACCACCTCGACGCCGGCGCCCTCGCCGACCTCGACGCCGACCTCGTCGTCACCCAGGACCTCTGCGCCGTCTGCGCGCTCGACGTCTCGACCGTCGACGCCGCGCTGCGCCACCTCGGCTGCCGCGCCGAGGTCCTCACCGTCGACCCGCACACGCTCGAGGAGGTCCTCGCCTCCGTCGGCGCGGTGGGGGCGGCCGTCGGCCGCGAGACGGAGGCAGCGGCGCTCGTCGAGACGTTGCGGCAGCGCCTCGACGCCGTGCGTACCCATGTCGCGGGGCGCCGGCGGCCGCGCGTCGCGGTGCTCGAGTGGACCGACCCGCCGTTCGCGCCGGGGCACTGGATCCCCGAGATGGTGCAGCTCGCCGGCGGCGAGTGCGTCCTCGGGGCGGCGGGGGAGCGGTCGGTCGCCATCGGGTGGGAGGACCTCGCCGCATCCAGGCCGGAGGTCGTCGTCGTCGCGCCCTGCGGCTACGACCAAGAGGGGGCGCAGCGCCAGGCCGACGCGCTCGTCGCGACCGGGGTGCTGCCCGACGGCGTCGTCGTCCACGCGGTCGACGCGGACGGGCTGTGGGCGCGGCCGGGGCCGCGGCTCGTCGACGGCGTCGAGGAGCTGGCGGGCCTCCTGCACCCGTGCGGGTGAGCCCCGGGGGTCAGTGGCGGCGCAGCCGGTGGTCCTCGTCGTCGTGCGCGGCCTGGGTGCGACGCCCGAGCGCCGCGACGCCGACGAGGAGGAGGTCGAGCAGCGGCGAGGCGGGGCCGTGGCCCGGCTCGCGACGCGAGGTCGCGCCCTCGGTGTAGCGGCCCAGAGGGCCTTCCATGGTGTACCCCATCACGTGTCCTCCCAGACGCGTTGCCCCCGACTTCTCCCTGACATTCACCAGAGTCGCATCAGGATTTGGTCAAGGAATGGCAAAGTCGGCGCGCCCCGGGTGTTCGGCGGTGCAGACCTGGCCGAACGGACGATGCCCGTATCACCGCGCGCGCCGGGGCCTCCTGAGGGCCATGAGCACCTTCCGTCGGCGGACCGCCCGCCGCAGCCACCACCCGGTCGTCGGGTGCGACGCCCGTGGCCGGTGGCACTGGGAGTGCGGCTGCGGGGCCGGCGCGCGGGGGAGTGCGGGGCCGAGTGACTGGCACGGCGCGGTCATCGCGGCGCTGGTCCACCAGGGCGGTGCGCCGGGGGAGTGACCACCAGATCTGGTGCCTCCGGCGTCACACCCGTCCCACTGGTGGTGGTGCGACACGCCGTCGAGGAGGCTCGCCGAGACGTCCACACCCCCGCTGACCTGCGCAAACAGCCGAACGGCCGATCTTCGACCTCCCCCTGTTGCGTCGCGGGTCACGCGGATGGCACGATGAGCCACAACATCTAGTGGTTACACCGCTGTAGTTCGTCCACATCTTGTGCACACGAAATGCCGGTTCTCCACAGGTTGTTCACACGAGAGTCCACCGTTTCGTCCACAGGGGGAGGCCCGCCGTCATGCACTGTCCGTTCTGCCGGCACACCGACTCCCGGGTCATGGACTCCCGCACGACCGACGACGGCGCGGCCATCCGCCGCCGCCGCCAGTGCCCGGAGTGCGGCCGCCGGTTCACCACCGTCGAGACCGCCAGCCTGAGCGTCGTCAAGCGCTCCGGCGCCACCGAGCCGTTCAGCCGGGCGAAGGTCCTCGTCGGTGTCCGCAAGGCCTGCCAGGGCCGCCCGGTCACCGAGGACGACCTCGCCATCCTCGCCCAGAAGGTGGAGGAGTCGATCCGCAGCGCGGGCTCGGCCGAGATCGACGCGCACGAGGTCGGCCTGGCCGTCCTCGAGCCGCTGCGCGAGCTCGACGAGGTCGCCTACCTGCGCTTCGCCTCCGTCTACCAGGCCTTCGACTCCCTCGAGGACTTCGAGTCGGCCATCACCCTCCTGCGCGCCGAACGCGAGGCGACCGCGCAGGAACCGCAGGCCACCGCGCCTGTCACACCCCAGCAGTAGAACAGCACCACCAGGTCACCACCGCCCCGCGAGAGGGGCAGAAGGAAGGGAAGAGGCATGACCGATGTCGCCGGAGCACGTGCAGGTGCCCGCAAGGCCGCCAAGGGCAAGGGGGTGAAGATCGAGCGGATCTACACCACCCCGGGCGTGCACCCCTACGACGAGGTGACCTGGGAGAAGCGCGACGTTGTCCAGCAGAACTGGAAGACCGGCGAGACGATCTTCGAGCAGCGCGGGGTCGAGTTCCCCGACTTCTGGAGCGTCAACGCCTCCACCATCGTCACGACCAAGTACTTCCGCGGCGCGGTCGGCACCCCCGAGCGCGAGACCGGGCTCAAGCAGCTCATCGACCGCGTCGTCCTCACCTACGTCAAGGCGGGCAAGGACTACGACTACTTCTCGAACGCCGACGACGCCGAGATCTTCGAGCACGAGCTGACCTACGCCCTGCTGCACCAGGTGTTCAGCTTCAACTCGCCGGTCTGGTTCAACGTCGGGACCAAGAGCCCGCAGCAGGTCAGCGCCTGCTTCATCCTCTCGGTCGACGACTCGATGGACTCCATCCTCAACTGGTACAAGGAGGAGGGCTTCATCTTCAAGGGCGGCTCGGGCGCGGGCCTCAACCTCTCGCGCATCCGCTCCTCCAAGGAGCTCCTCTCCTCCGGCGGCACCGCCTCCGGCCCGGTCTCCTTCATGCGCGGCGCCGACGCGTCCGCGGGCACGATCAAGTCCGGTGGCGCCACCCGCCGCGCGGCCAAGATGGTCGTCCTCGACGTCGACCACCCGGACATCGTCGAGTTCGTCGAGACCAAGGCGCGCGAGGAGGACAAGATCCGCGCGCTGCGCGACGCAGGCTTCGACATGGACCTCGGCGGCAAGGACATCACCTCCGTCCAGTACCAGAACGCGAACAACTCGGTCCGCGTCAACGACGCCTTCATGCGCGCCGTCCAGGACGGCACCGAGTTCGGCCTCACCTCGCGGATGGACGGCTCGGTCATCGAGACCGTCGACGCCCGCGAGCTCATGGGCAAGATCGCCAAGGCCGCGTGGGAGTGCGCCGACCCGGGCATCCAGTACGACGACACGATCAACGACTGGCACACCAACCCCGAGACCGGCCGCATCACCGCGTCCAACCCGTGCTCGGAGTACATGTCGCTCGACAACTCCTCGTGCAACCTCGCCTCGCTCAACCTCCTGAAGTTCCTCAAGGACGACGACACCTTCGACGCCGTCACCTTCCAGAAGGTCGTCGAGCTCGTCATCACGGCGATGGACATCTCGATCTGCTTCGCGGACTTCCCGACCGAGTCGATCGGCGCCACGACCCGCGACTACCGCCAGCTGGGCATCGGCTATGCCAACCTCGGCGCGCTGCTCATGGCCACGGGTCACGGCTACGACTCCGACGGTGGCCGCGCGCTCGCCGCGACGATCACCTCGCTGCTCACCGGTGCCGCCTACAAGCGCTCCGCCGAGCTCGCCGCGGTCGTCGGCCCGTACGTCGGCTACGCCCGCAACGCGGACGCCCACAAGCGCGTCATGCGCAAGCACGCCGCCGCCAACGACGCGGTCCGCACGATCTCCACGATGGACAAGGACATCCACCGGGTCGCCACGAAGGCCTGGGACGACGTCGTCAAGCTCGGCGAGAAGAACGGCTACCGCAACGCGCAGGCCTCCGTGCTCGCGCCGACCGGGACCATCGGCTTCATGATGGACTGCGACACGACCGGCATCGAGCCGGACTTCTCGCTCGTCAAGTTCAAGAAGCTCGTCGGCGGCGGCTCGATGCAGATCGTCAACCTCACGATCCCGCGGGCCCTGCGCAAGCTCGGCTACACCGAGGAGACCGTCGAGGCGATCGTCGAGTACATCGCCGACAAGGGCCACGTCATCGACGCGCCGGGCCTGAAGACCGAGCACTACGAGGTCTTCGACACGGCGATGGGTGCGCGCGCCATCTCCCCGATGGGCCACGTCCGGATGATGGCGGCCACGCAGCCGTTCCTCTCCGGCGCGATCAGCAAGACGGTCAACCTGCCGGAGACGGCGACCGTCGAGGAGATCGAGGAGGTCTACGTCCAGGGCTGGAAGCTGGGCCTCAAGGCGCTGGCCGTCTACCGCGACAACTGCAAGGTCGGCCAGCCGCTGTCCGACGGTGGCTCGACCGCCAAGGACGCAGCCGCCGACAAGGCCTCGGCCGCCGTCGCCGCCGCGACCACCGAGATCGTCGAGAAGGTCGTCTACCGGCCGACGCGTGAGCGCCTGCCGAAGCGCCGCAGCTCGCAGACGACGTCGTTCGCCGTGGGCGGGGCCGAGGGCTACCTCACCGCCGGCACGTACGAGGACGGCCGCCTCGGTGAGGTGTTCCTCAAGTTCGGCAAGCAGGGCTCCACGCTCGCCGGTGTCATGGACGCCTTCTCGATCGTCACCTCGGTCGCGCTGCAGTACGGGGTGCCGCTCGAGACGTTCGTCGAGAAGTTCACGAACATGCGCTTCGAGCCGGCCGGCATGACGGACGACCCGGACGTGCGGATGGCGCAGTCGCTCATGGACTACGTGTTCCGCCGGCTGGCGCTGGACCACCTGGACTTCGACACCCGCTCGTACATGGGCATCCACACGGCGGAGGAGCGGGCTCGCCAGCTCGAGACCGGCTCCTACGCACCGGAGTCCGGCGAGTCCGACGAGGAGCTCGTCGAGGAGATCGAGTCCCTCTCGGTGGGCATCGGCGCCACGTCGAAGAAGGCCGAGGAGCCCGCCTCCTCGTCCGCCCCGGCCCCGGCCGACGCGCCCTCCTCGGACGCGGGCTCCGCGGCCACGGTGGCGTCCGGCTCGGGTGCGGCCTCGGCCCGTGAGGTCTCCGCGGAGATCCACTCCTCGGCCGACCTCCTCGCGGCGTTCGGCAACTCCAAGGCCGCCGACGCCCCGATGTGCATGACCTGCGGGACCAAGATGCGCCCCGCCGGCTCCTGCTACGTCTGCGAGGGCTGCGGCTCCACCAGCGGCTGCAGCTGACGCACCAGCCACACGACGAGGGCCCGGGCGGAGACCACTCCGCCCGGGCCCCTTCGCGTCGACCCGAGAGGGGAACCAGAGTGAGCACGTCGTCCAGGCGTCGGGGCATCGCGTGGACCGTCGTCTTCTCCGCCGTGGGGGTGGGCCTCCATGTGCTGGGAACGGCCGTCGGGTCGGGGCTGCTCGGCTCTACACTCGCCGCCGTCGTCTGGGCGGCGGTCCTCGGGCACCGGCAGTCGGCAATGTCCCCGTTCAAGGATCCGCCGGCACCGGTCGCGCCGGTTCTCGAGCTCGTCGCGCTGGGGCCGGTCCCTCCCGAACCGGACCGCCGGGTGCTCGAGGAGTCCGACAGCTGCGTGATCTGTGGTCGGCCGTTGACGAACGCAGACAGCAGCAAGGCCCGGGTGGGAACGCAGTGCATCCAGGTCCACGGACCGAGGTTCAAGATGGTCGAGAACCTCGCGTGGGTGCGATGGAGCACCGAGTTGGTCGCTGCCCGCGCAGAGCAAGCACAACGACAGGCCGAGGCCGATGCCGCGCACAGCCGAGCGGTGGCGACCCATGCGCAGCAGTACGAGAGGTGGCAGGAAGAGCTCGCCTCGCCGGAAGCCGCGGAGTGCAGAGCAGGCCGCGACGCGGTGAAGGCACGCTACGGTCTCGCGCCCTGGGCGACTCCGCTGGCCTACGCGATGACCGCGCTGCTCGTCTGACAACGGTCGACGTGTCCGGGCGAAGGACGTGCGCTCGGCTCGTGTCAGCCGGTCAACGCAGCAGCGTACTTCTCGGCCAGAGACGGCTTGAGCTGCTTGCCGTCCACGCGGAGGAGGACCGGTCCGGCGAGGGTGTGGAACTCGCTGCCCAGGACGGGAGAGGCCTCGAGGATGCTCTGGATGTAGTCGGAGCGGGACTTGGCGGCGGCCTCGTCCGGCCAAACCTCGACGGTGGCTCCGCACTCGACACCGAGATCGGTGCAGGTGGCGTTGGAGTCGTAGATGACCGCCGCGCTGTCGTAGCCGTTGGGTCGGCCGATCAGGTCGTTGGGGTCGTTGTCCTCGGTCACTTCCACGATCTTCGTGGTGGAGGGCTGCTCCAGACCGTCGGCGACATCAGCTGCCTGCGGAGGAGACGAGGTACCGGACGCTGCGGGTGCGGTGTTCGCGGGGGCCGGCACGGCGCTGGAGGCTGCCACGGTGACGGTGGACACGGGCGCTGGGCTCGGGGCGCTGCTGCAGGCGGACAGCAGGAGACTGCCGGTGAGTGCGGTGAGGATGATCGGCTGGTGAAGACGCATGCGAGCAGCACAACACCGGGGTCCAACACGCGTCCGAGGGCTCGGCACTGCCGCAGGCGTCGGGGTCGTCGGCCGGAGGGTGGACGGATGTAGCCTCGCGCGATGTCCATGCAGACGTCCCCCGGCTGGTACCCGGACCCCCTCCGACGCTTCGAGCTGCGGTACTGGGACGGCGCATGGACCGAGCACGTGTCGACGAGAGGCGCGCGGGCAGTCGACCCTCCGGTCACGGCGCCTCCCGTGCTCGCTCGGGCTGCCCCGACCTTCCCTCCGTGCTGGCACCCGGACCCGTTCGGGCGTTTCGACCACCGGTACTGGGACGGTGGCAGGTGGACGGAACGAGTGTCCTTCCGCGGGCGTGAGATGCAGGACCCTCCAGTGCCCAATCGGCCGCAGGTCGCTCACGCTCCCGTCGTCGACCTCCGAGTGCAGCAGCAGCTCCACCGGGCCGGGGTGCCTCGCTCGATCCCGGGTCCGGAGTCGCCGTTGCTGACCGCGTCGGTGCTCGTCGTGAACCAGAAGGCCAAGCTCTTCGAGCGACGAGCAGAGTACGCCGTGTTCGACGAGAACGGTCATCGCGTCGGTGCCGTCCACGAGGTCGACCGGAGCCTGCGGCGGAAGGCCACGGGTGGGTCGAGCAACGGCACGTACCGCTTCAACGTCGTCGACGCCGAGGGTCGGGTGGTCCTGGCCTTGAGGCGCCCGAAGAAGGTCCTCAAGTCGACGATGACCGTGACCGGGGCCAACGGCGTCACGGGCCAGATCGTCCAGCGCAACGTCGGCGTCTTCAAGGGTGTTCGCTTCGCCCTCGTGTCCGCCGGCGAGGATCTCGGGCTGATCGTCCCCGACGACCGGCGGGAGTGGGACTTCGCCGTCAACGACAACCTGGGTCACGAGATCGCTCGCATCACGAAGACGTGGGCAGGCTGGGCGTAGGAGCGTTTCACGAAGGCCGACAACTACGTCGTCCAGGTGCACCGACCGCTCGAGGACCCCCTCCGCAGCCTCGTCGTAGCCGCGGCTCTTGCCATCGACACCGCCTTGAAGCAGGATGCGCCCACGACCGGCAAGGGAAGAACGCGGCGCTACAAGTGACCCGACCGTTCATGGACTGGAGGACCTGGCATGGGGGAGAGCGACCGTCAGGAGATCGACACCTCGTTCGACGTGCGTTCGGACACGCCTCCGGGCAAGGACCCCGACTCTCACAGCGCGACCCTGCGGCGTTATCACCGGCTGCTCTGGAGCAAGCCGCTGCCGTCCGGCCGACCCTTCGAGCTCGTGGAGACCCGCCGAGGCGCCTACCTCCATCACGACTCCGAGCTCGGCGAGTTCTTCCTGGCGAGCGACTCGGTCATCCCGAGCTACAAGGGGTGGGCGCTGGCGGCCTCCGTCCTCGACCGGCTCGATGAAGGGGAGCTCGAGGCCTTTCGAGACGTCGGGTACACCATCGGCGGCTGCGTGGTCTTTCCCGGCATTCAGATCGAGCGCAAGCAGACGATCAACGGCGCTCGCGGTATGCATCCCCGCATCGCCGACCGCATGGACCTCACGCTGGAGTGCGTTCGTCGGTTCTACGCAGGAGACCTCGACACCCCACTGGGGTCGACACTGCAACGCTACGCGGACTTCTTCGCCCTCTTCGGGACGTTCGAGGGATACGTCGACTTCTTCCTCCTGCAGGATCTCGTCGACGAGCAGACCGGAGATGTGAGGTTCTTCTTGCCGTTCGGCGGGTTCGGCGCGCCGGCCGTCCCCCAGGACGTGGACGCCTATCGCAGCTACCGCGACTACAGCGTCGCGTTCGTCGAGGCACGCAACGCGCGCATCGACGCCTGGGCGCGACAGGCCCTCGACCAGGGCGGGCCGGGCGCACTTCCCTTCTGACCTGCGCCGACGCGCATGGATGCACCGTCGCGTGTCGGGGGTGTCGGATAGGTTGTGGCCAGCACGGGGGACGCACTTGGGGCGCTTCTCGCTGCCTGACCTCTCCGCTCCACCTCCGAGGACCGCCCGTGCCTGACGTCGACCTCCGCATCGACTGCCTCCCGATCATCAGCTACGCCTTGGCGCACAACCGGATGTCGGTCGTCAAGCGCCTGACGGTCGCCAATGCTGGTCCGGAGCTGCGGGGGGCGACCGTCGCCGTGACCATCAGCGACGACACGGGAGTGCTCAGCCAGGAGTTCGAGCTCCTCGTCGATGTCCCGACCGGCGGCGAGGTCGTGCTCGACGACCTGGGGGTCCGCCTCGACGGCCCGGCCATGTACCGGGTCACCGACCTGCGCAAGGGCCGGATCGACGCGAGCGTCCGGGTCGCCGGAGAGGTCATTGCCGAGACATCGGCGGCGGTCGACGTCCTGCCCGCCACGCACTGGGTGAAAGCGGAGCCGGAACGCCTCTTCCTCGAGCTCCTGGCCGCCCACGTCATGCCCAACAGCCCGGAGGTCACCGAGCTGCTCAAGGACACCAGCGAGCGCCTGCGCGCTGCCACGGGCAGCCCCTCGCTGGAGGGTTACCAGTCCGGTCCGGACCGCGTGGTCGAGATCGCGAAGGCCGTCTACGAAGCGCTGCAGTCCCGTCGGGTCAGGTACGCCGAGCCCGCCGCCGGATGGGGCGTGCGGGGGCAGAAGGTCCGTACGCCGGCAGAGGTCCTCGGGGACTCCGTGGGTACCTGCCTCGACACCACCGTCCTGTTCGCGGGCTGCCTGGAGCAGTGCGGCATCCGCCCACTGCTCTGGGTCGTGCCCGGCCACGCGTTCTGCGGCTACTGGCTCGAGGAGGTCGACGGCGGCGGCATCGTCACCTCCGATCCGAAGGAGCTGGTGAACTTCGTCGACCTCGGCCTCATGAGGCTCGTCGAGACCACGGCCCTCACCGACGGCCGGCAGCATGTCGGTTTCGACGCAGCCTCGATCGCGCCGGTTCGCTCGCGCCTGGCCGGGGACCTCGACGACGTGCACGCCGTCGACGTCTACCTGGCGAGGCACAACGACGTCTTCCCCATCCCTGCGCGCAGCACCGACGAGCAGGGACGAGCGGTGGTCGTCGAGTACCGCCCGGCCGAGCACAGCCGGCCGCCGCTGGTCATCCAGGGAGGTCGACAGGCCCGGCCGACGGCGGGCTCCTCCAACGTGCCCACGCGCGTGGTCCAGTGGAAGAACGCGCTCCTCGATCTCTCGCTGCGCAACAAGCTGATCAACTTCACGCCGCGGCACACCGTCAACCTCTCCGTCCCGTCCGCGTCCCTCGGGACCGTGGAGGACCTGCTGAACGCACAGCGACCGGTCTCGCTGCTGCCGGCGGACCGGATGGACGACATCGTCAAGGCGCGTGGTGTGCGCTACGGGCGGGACCTGCCGGAAGAGGCCCGGACGGCGCTGATCGAAGGGCGGAACGCTGCCGTCTACTGCGACGTCTCCGAGCAGTCCTACCAGTCCCGACTGCGCAGCCTCGCCTACCGGGCCCGGACGATCGTCGAGGAGTCCGGGGCGAACAACCTCTACCTGGCGCTCGGCACCTTGTCCTGGACGTTCGACGCCAAACCCCTCCGCTCGCCGCTGGTCCTCGTGCCGGTCACCCTCGTGACCCGCGGACGACAGTCCCTGTACCGCATCGAGATCGACGAGGCGGGTCAGAGCACCCCCAACTTCTGCCTCCTCGAGAAGCTCAAGCAGGCGGTCGGCCTCACACTCCCCGGACTCGCCGACCCGGCCACCGACGGCTCGGGCATCGACCTGGACGCCGTGTTCACCTCCGTGCGACGCTCCATCGCGGAGAAGGGGCTGGACTTCCGCGTCGAGGCCACGGCGGACCTGGCGATCCTGCAGTTCGCGAAGTTCAGGCTGTGGAAGGACCTGGACGAGAACTGGGAGGAGTTCGGCAAGAACGGTCTCGTCGAGCACCTGACCCACCGACCCGCCCAGCCGTTCCCCGACTCGCGCGACGTGCAGGCCGGCAGCGCCGACCTCGACGCCCTCGCGGCCCGGTGCCCGATCCCGGCGGACGCGTCCCAGCTGACCGCCGTGGCGGACGCCGTCTCCGGTCGCACGTTCGTGCTCGAGGGGCCGCCCGGCACCGGCAAGTCGCAGACGATCACGAACATGCTCGTGCGAGCGATGGCCGAGGGCCGGCGCGTCCTGTTCGTCGCCGAGAAGCGCGCTGCTCTCGATGTCGTCAAGGATCGGCTCGACCGGGTGGGCATGGGTCCGTTCGCGCTGGACCTGCACGACAAGGGCAGCAAGCCCGTCGCCGTGCGCGAGCAGCTCCTCGCCGCCATCGAGCACTCGGTCGGGGTCGACGAGCAGGGTCTGAAGGCGCGCACCGACGAGACGACGAGCGCGGCCCGTCAGCTCACGAGATACGCGCACCGACTGCACGAGACGAACGGTGCGGGGCTCTCCCTGTACTCGGCCACGACGCAGCTCCTCACGTTGCGGTCCGACGCCCCGTCGATGGTCGTCCCTCCGCGACTGCTGGGCGACGACGCGACCGGCCGGGTCGAGACCGTCCGGTCTCTCCTGCGCACCCTGCCCGAGGTGGCCGACCCCGCCCGACCGAGCGAGCACCACCCGTGGGCCTTCGTGACCGTCGACGGGCTCGACGCGCCGGCGGTCGAGCGCGTCGCGGGCTCCGCCCGACGGGTCGACGCCCATCTCGAGCGGCTCAGGCGGGTGGCGGCGCTCGGCCAGGTCCTCGACGCCGTCGCGAACACCGAGCAGCTCGAGGCGGTGGTCGGCATCCTGCGCTCGCCCGGCGTGACGCTGCAGACCCTCGACCGCACGCGCTCGTCCGAGTGGCGCGCCCGCAGCTCCTCGATGCGGCAGGAGATCCACGCCTTCGTGGCTGCGGCGCACCCCGGCCTCGACCAGGCCACCCCGGCCGCGTTGGAGCTTCCGCTGGCGGACATCCACGGGATGGCCCAGCAGGCCGCATCGTCGGGCTGGTGGGGCCGGAAGAAGCGGTTGCGCGCGGTCCTCGCCCAGCTCGAGCCCGGTCTGCGCCCCGGGCACTCCGTCGATCTGAAGGAGCTGCCCGCCCTGACCGGGGCGCTCGTCCAGCTGCACGGAGCGGTCAACCACCTGGGTACCCGGTCGCGGGATCTCGACGGGGTGTCCATCCCGGAGCGGTGGAACCCGCTCACCCCCGAGGGCGAGCGCGTCGTGGCCGCGCAGCTCGACTGGCTCGAGTGGGCGGGTTCCGTCGTCGAGGAACGAGCGGACCCGACGGGCTTCACGACCGCCCTGCGGGCCATGATGCAGTCGACGTCCGGCATCCCGGCCGAGGCGGTCGACGAGCTCGAGCAGCTGTCCGGCGCTCTGCGAGAGGTGCTCACGGCGACCGGCGCTGATGGTTCCTCCGTGGAACGGTGGCGGGGTGACGTGGGCGCCCTCGTCAGGTGGGAGCGGTCGGCGCCGATGCGCTCCTCGACCGACCCGAGCCTTGGCTCCCTGGTCCGGTGGTTGGAGCTGCGCCGCGCGCTCGCCGTGCTCGACGAGCAGGGCATGGGCGAGGCGAGGGCAGCGATCCTCGACGGCCGGCTGACCCCCGACGACGCCGCGGACGCCTTCGAGCGCGGACTGGCCGAGGCCTCCGTCCTCGAGAGGCGGCTCGCGTCGGGTCTCGACGCCTTCGACGGCGTGAGCCACGAGAAGAGCATCCAGCGATTCCGGCACGGGCTGCACGGGGTCCAGGACATCCTGCGGGACGCGCTGCCCACCCAGGTGGCGGCCGGCCGCGCGTTCGACACCGAGGGCCAGCTCGGCCGCATCGGGCTGCTGAGGCGTGAGCTGACGAAGACCCGTCGAGGCCTCGGGGTCCGTGCCCTGATGGAGCAGTACGGCGATCTGGTCACGCAGCTGACGCCGTGCGTCCTCGTCAGCCCCGACTCGCTGGCGAGGTTCTTCCCGCCCAAGGCCGGACTGTTCGACCTGGTGGTGTTCGACGAGGCGTCCCAGATCCGGGTCGCGGACGCGATCGGGGCGATGGGACGTGCCACGTCCGTCGTGGTCGTCGGTGACTCCAAGCAGATGCCGCCCACCTCGTTCGCCGAGGCGAGCCTGGACGTCGATGCGGAGGAGGCGGAAGTCGACCTCGTCGTCGCGGACGAGGAGAGCATCCTCACCGAGGCGGTGCAGGCCGGTGTGCCGCAGCACTGGCTCTCGTGGCACTACCGGAGCCAGGACGAGTCGCTCATCTCCTTCAGCAACGCGCACTACTACGACGGGCGGCTCTCGTCCTTCCCCGCCCCACGCCACGGTGCGGCCGACGCCGGTGTTGGTGGCTACGGCGTGGCGCTGGTCCGTGTGGCGGGCGAGTTCCACCGGTCCGGACGCGGAAAGCTCCTGCGCACCAACCCGGTCGAGGCCGAGGCGATCGTCGCCGACCTCCGACGTCGTTTCGACGCGGCGGCCGGGGGAGACTCGCCGTCGGTCGGTGTGGTGACCTTCAACCAGCAGCAGCGGGCCTACATCGAGGCGCTGATCCGTGACGATCTCGACCAGCGGATGGCGGAGGCGCTCGACGACCGCGAGTCGGAGGGGCTGTTCGTCAAGAACCTCGAGAACGTCCAGGGAGACGAGCGCGACGTCATCCTCTTCTCGACGGCGTTCGGGGTCAACGACAAGGGCGTGCTCCCGCTTAACTTCGGACCGCTCAACCGGGGTGGGGGCGAGCGGCGCCTCAACGTCGCGGTGACCCGTGCGCGCCGGCAGGTCGTGGTCTACAGCTCGTTCGAGCCGAGCCAGCTCCGGGCGGAGGAGACGAGCTCCGTCGGGATCAAGCACCTCCGTGCCTACCTCGACCTCGCGGCCCTCGGCGCCGAGACGCTGGCGAGCCGTGCGTCCCGCTCCCGAGCCCCCGACCGCCACCGCGAGCAGGTGGCCGATGCGCTCCGCGAGCGAGGTTGGGCCGTCCGGACCGACGTCGGCCTCTCGGACTTCCGGGTCGACCTCGTCGTGGCGCCCGAGGACACGCCGGAGCAGCCGGTGGCTGCGGTCCTTCTCGACGGGCCCGAGTGGGCGAGCCGACGCACGGTGGGGGACCGTGACGGTCTGCCCTCGGACGTCCTGGGCGGCATGATGCGCTGGCCGGTCGTCGCTCGGCTGTGGCTGCCGACCTGGCTCGACGACCCGCAAGCCGCGCTCGACCGGCTCGAGGAGCAGCTGCGGGAGCCGGCGGCGGAGGCCCCCTCGAACGGGTCGGTGACCGATGACCTGACGGGCCAGCACGGCGCGACCCCCGAGTCGCCCGACGCCCCGAGGAGCGAGGCGAAGGATGCCGTCCTGAGGTCGTTCTCCGGGTCCGGAACGCCCGTCGACGCTCCGGCCCCGGGGCGCGCCGCCGTCATCGACGGCGCGCGCTTCCGGGCCTTCGAGACCACCTGGCGCGGGTCCAAGGACCAGCTGAACGCGCTCGAGTGGTCGCGGTCTGCACGGACGCAGGTGCGCGACGCCCTGCTCGACGTCGTGGAGACGGAGGGACCGGTCCACGAGGAGCGCGCGGCACGCCTGGTGGCAGCCTGCTTCGAGCTGACACGGCTCAACGCCAAGCGCATCGCCTCCCTGCTCGCCCAGGTGCCGAGCGACCTGCGGCGGGGTCCGGAGGCGGATGTGCTGTGGCCGGGCGGTCTGGATCCTCGGTCGTGGGGAGACCACCGGCGGGACCCGGAGGCCCAACGCCCCATCGAGCACATCAGCCTGCTCGAGATCGCCAACGCGATGTCCACCCTGGCGAGGGGGAGCGGTGGCATGTCCGAGCAGGACGTGATGCGGGCCGGTCTCGCGGAGTTCGGACTGGTGCGCATGACGCCCGGGGTCACCCAACGTCTCACCGCTGCCCTGGGACTGGCGCTCGACTCAGGTCGGCTCCGTCGAGAGGGCGACTACGTCGTCGCGGCGTCATCGCGAGCTCAATGAACGCATACCGAGTATGCGAAGACGCGAGGAGCGAGAAATGATCGAGAGCACCCCGGACTACACGAACGTCGTGAACTCTGAGTGGCGCGCGCGGATGGACTGGGATCGCCTGTCCGACAGCCAGCGAGCGGCCATCGCCGAATGGGGCCTCGACATGTTCGGTCTTGCCGCGCCCGTCGTCGAGGACATCGACGAGGTCAAGTACGCCGGGCGTCTCGTGCTCTTGGAGGACGGATCCAGGTGGGAAGTGGAATCGCACGACGCCGACGTCAGTGAATCCTGGTCGTACCTGACCAAGGTGGCCGTGATCGACGGCGTCATGTACAACCTTTCAGATGCCGAGCAGGTCGAGGTGACCGAGGATGAATGACGAGATCGAGGTCCTTCAGGACGGCGACGGTGTCGCCCTCATCGGCGATGCGCGCGCCATCGACCGCTTCCTCGATGAGCATCAGCTCCCGTCGCGTGACCTCGACCTTCCTCGGTTGAGCGGTGTGTTGCGAGCGGGGTCCGTTGCGGGGCAGATCGGGTCCGACGTCGCGGCGCAGTCCGGGCGTTGGATCAAGCTGACGAAGGAGTCGGCCGATCAGCTCAAGACGCTGGACGCCATGAAGGGGTCCGGCGACGGTGTCGCACGGGCGATCCTGAGGCAGAACGGCAAGAACAAGCACATTCTCGAGTTCGTGAAGAGTCCGGGGGCAAGGTCCCTGTTGAGCAACCCGGCGGTGCTGGCCGGCGCGGCGGGGGTCATGGCGCAGCTCGCGATGCAACAGACGATGGACGAGATCACCGACTACCTCGCGGCGATCGACGCGAAGGTCGATGACATCCTGCGGGCGCAGAAGGACGCCGTGGTCGCCGGGATGATCGGTGTGGACTTCGTTCTGCGCGAGGCGATGACCATCCGGGAGCAGGTCGGACGGGTGAGCGACGTGACCTGGTCCAAGGTCCAGGCCACGGGACAGACCATCGCCCAGACGCAGGCCCACGCCCTGTTGCAGCTCGACGCTCTCGCCGACAAGCTCGAGAAGACGCGCAAGGTCGACGATCTCGTCAACGTCTCGCGCAGCGCGGAGGCCCAGACGGCCGACTGGCTCGCGGTCCTGGCCAAGTGCTTCCAGCTGCAGGACGCCGTCGCGATCCTCGAGCTCGACCGCGTCCTCGACGCCGAGCCGGAAACTCTCGAGCAACACCGCATCGGGGTGCACGTCGCGCGCGACCACCGGCGCGGGGCCATCGGGGAGACGACCGTCCGGCTACTGGCCCGGATCGACGCTGCTGCGGCCGTCGCCAACGCGAAGGTTCTCACCAACCCCAGGTCGTCGAGGTCGGTCGTGCGCTCGAGCAACGTCGTGATCGGCTCGCTCCACGATGCCCACCAAGTGCTGGGAATCGAGAGTGGTACAGGGCTCGTGGACGAACGGCGGTGGATCGAGGCAGCGGGTGACCTTCGTGACCGAGCAGTGAACACTGGGGCATTGCGCCTTGGTGATGCGCGAGCCCTGGGTGAGCTGGCCGGCGGGCGGTTGCGTTCGGTCTCAGGTCGAGTTGGAGGCGACGCCCTTCGGAGCATTCGCCGTCCACACGAGGATGCATCGGAGCCGCCGACCGGTCCCGAAGGGCCAGTGTCGCGGTCCGACTATTGATGGATCTTGGGCGGCCGTGGTCTCGTCGCGCAATCCGCACACGGGAGGTCGCCCCTCCAGCCGACCTGCCTACGTCGCGACTATCGTCCAACCACCGGTCGCTCGCGCCAGTCGAAAAGAGGTAGGCGTTGCCCTGAACGCCAATGTCGACGTCGCGGTCCGACTTCACTGACGGACGCCGCTGATGTCAGTACGCTCCCCCAACGGCACCGAGAAAGCGGGTATCCCTATGCAGTTGTCGGACGTGAAGTTCGATGTCGCTGATCTGGCCACCCTGAGGGCGCTGCAGATGTTCGTGTTTGCGCGCGACCTCGTGGAAACGACCAGCCTCAAGCAACAGGCGATCAAGCGGGCCAACCTCCGCGACTTCCAGAAGGCCACCAAAGAGTGGGCCAACGAAGTGGAGATGTCGCCGTGGCTGAACGCGGTCATCGAAGCCGACGTCGGTCGGCTACCGGTTGCGGCTTCTGAAGTTTTGTCCAGCGCACCTGCTCGAGACGTGGACCGAGATGGCCTCCTGAGACTTGAGCTGGTGGCCAGCACATCGTTGCCCCGGGGAACGAAGTGGGCGGTGAAGGCGGAAAGCCTGCATGCCGAGGCCCTGCGGCATCTCGACCCCACGACGAGCACGGGTGAAGTCGAGGGCCTCGCCAAGCAGTTCCGTCACAGCCTGCGCCGGATTTCTACCGACGCCCTCAGTCCGGCCTTGAGGCTCGGCCTTGTCGGTGGTTCAGTGGCGCTCACCCTGGCGTCGGGTGGTCTGGTGACCGCAGTCGGGACCGCCATCGGAGGCGCCATGGGTCTTTCCGGCGCGGCGGCGACGAGCGCCGGCCTGGCGTTCCTCGGTGGTGGCAGCCTCGCCGCGGGTGGGTTCGGAATGGCGGGTGGGGCTCTCGTCGTGACGGTGGCGTCAAAGGCCGGTTACATGGGTTCCAGATACTTGGCTACCTCGCTGGCGGTCAGAGCCCCCGAAGCCGTGATCCACGAGCTGGCCAAGCTCGAGGTCCTGTGCGAACTGCGTCCTGAGTTGAGAAGTGAAGTGCTCGAGCATCTCGAAGGTCTACGTGACGAGCTGGGCGAGACAAAGGTACAAAGCAAAGATGGGATCGCGAACCGAGCAAAGGCTCTGCGCGCTGTCGATTCGGTGACTCGGCGGTTGACCGACACGGCAATGCAGCGGCGGTGGCGGATGATGACTCGCGTGGCGCCGGTGTCGAAGATCGATGAATGGGTCGATGGTCGCTAGCTGGCGCCGGATAGCCGTGGTGGATAGGACGCCCTGTGGCGCCTCCGTCACTACTAGCCCCTAAATGTGACCGTCACCTGGGTGAAGCCGGCCGACGTCAGGAGACCGCGCAGCATCGCGGTCGTGTTCTCCTTCGCGCGGTCGACGAGCATCCCCTCACCCTGGGCGGCACGACGCATCTGCTCTACGGCCTTGCGCTGTGCTCGTGCCTCCAGGTCGGAGTCCTGGAACCGCGAGACGAAGCCCGCGCTGCGGTCGGCCACGTAGCTGGTCTTCAGGTCGAGGGCCGGCTCGTCGATGCGGGGGAGCGGGAGCGTGACGGTGACGGACTGCCTGTCCGCTGAGACGACGACGCTGCTCTGGTCGAGGCGACCGAAGTCGACGACAGCATCGACGTCGCCCTTCCCGACGTAGATGACCCGACCGCCGCTCACCCAGGACGGCAGGTTGTCCGTGTCGTCCTCCAGGTCGACCACCGTCTCGTAGTGGGCGTACGCGGGATGGAACTCGCTGATGTCGTTCAGTGACTTCAGCACGGACGGACCGGTGCGGTCGGTCTCCTCGGTGGCGAAGGGGTTGACGGAGTTCCACCACGGTGAGCGGCTGAGCCCGTACAGGGCTCCGCCGACCACGGTGGTCAGGACGAGCACGGTGGCGACGAGCCGAGCGACGAACCCCCAGAAGCGCATGGACGGAAGGTACCCGAGGGTGGCAACACGGTATGGCGCGTTCCGGCGGGTGGTTGCGACAGCAGGTCGATGCGTCCCCATGCCGTGTTGGAGCGTCTGTCCCGGCCGACGCCCTGATCAGGTATGAAGTGTCCATGCACAGCGGGGGTTCTGAGGTCGTGGCCGATGCCGAGGACGGTCGAGCAGGCGGCGCCCGTCGCCCCGGTCGCTCGGGCACGGCGTCTGCGTCGACCTTGGAGCTGTTGCTCGAGAGCCTTCCCGGCGACTCCGCCCCTGCCCTCGACGCCGCCGAACCGAGCGGGGCGACGCACGTGTCCGCGCGCAAGGAGCCTGCAGTCGCGCGGCTCCTCCGCCTGCTCAGAGGGCTCGCTGCGGCCGGCCCGCGCGGCCTCGATGGCCCCTACCTGCTGGGTCTGGCAGGGTACGACACCGGCTCCCCGAAGTCGGCGATGGCCAGCCTCCAGCGCGACGTGCGACGGTTGGAGGACGCCGGTTGGCGCATTGACAACGTGTCCGCCGAAGGCAGCACCGGGCGATACGTTCTCCACCCGAACGACCTCGCCTCTCGCGCCGGCCTTACCGCCGGCGAGCAGTCGGTGTTGGAGGAGGCGCTCGCCGCTCATGGCGCACAAAGCCGGGGCGAGCCGAGCGACGACGTCCCGTCTGCGTTCGGAGCGGTCCGGCGCGCGATCGACCGGCGGTGCGTGGTCGAGATGACCTACAACGACACGCTGCGCAGGGTGCACCCCATCCGGCTCACGCACCCGCCGGGTCGATGGCTGCTGCGCGCGCGCGACGAGCACGACCAAGTTGTGAAGTGGTTCCTGCTCCACAAGATCGAGGTGGTGTCGCTGGACGAGCCGGGAACGGCGGAAGCGGGTGTCGACGACGCGGCGGACTCCCTCAACCCGCACCACTGGCGTGTCGACGCGCCGCAGGACGTGCAGCTGCTCGTGGCCGAGGAGCATGTTCCCTTCGTGCGGCGCAGCCTGGGACTGTCGGTGTCGGAGACGCCGGACGGTGACCGCGTCCTGCTCACGGTCCGGGTGACCAACAGGCGGGCCCTGACGGACTGGCTGGTGACGATGGGGGAGCGGGTGCTGCTCTCGGGCCCGGAGGACGTCCGGCGGGAGTTCCTGGCGCGCCTCGAGGCGGTGGCGCGTGGTTGAGCGATTCGTCCGTCATCTCGCGGAGCTGCCGGCGGTCCTCGAGGCGCTGTCGTACCACGAGGCTGTCCGGATGTCGTTGCTGGCCGATGAAGTCGGCATGACGGAGGCCAAGGTCCGCGAGCTGCTCGTCTCCTACTTCATGACCGACGAGCCGCCGGACAGGCGCGGGTGGGTGCCACCTCTGGAGTTCGTGGACGAGGCGGGCCGCGAGTCGGACCCGGCCGCAGCCCCGATGGTCCGGCTGACCAGCGACATCGTGACGAACGATCTCGCCTTCCGGTACAGCCCCGTTGCGACATGGGCGCACACGTACCGGGTTGCGCGCGACGAGCTGCACCTGAATCCCGAGAACTCGCTGCTGGAGGGTGCCCTTGAGAAGCTCGGCCGAGTCATCGACGATGTACCCGACACGGGCCCCGTTGCTGATGCGCTGCCGGATGGTCCGGCTGCCTGGCACCAGGCGGCCACGGACCGTCGCCGTGTCGCGATCAGGTACGCCCGCGCCTGGCGGCCCGGCACGACCGAGCGCGTCGTCGAGCCCTACCGCGTCGTCCGAACCAGGCGGGGATGGGAGGTCGATGCCGGGCCGCCCGACGACGACGGTCGGCTGAGGACGTACCTGCTCACGGGGATGCTCGACGCGACGCTCCTGGACGAGATGTTCGAGTCGCCGGAGGACCTCGTGGCGATGCTCGTCCGCCAGCGCCGGACGACGCCGGTCGACTTCGTTCTTCCCCCCGAGGAGGTGTGGGTGCTCGAGCGCCTCGCCGAGAAGATCGAGGAAATCCGACGGGACGAGATGGACGTCGAGATCAGGGCGTGGTTCCTCGAGCCGGTGCGCGAACGGGTCGCCGCAGCACTGGTCACCGCCGGGCCGCGTGCGCTGGTCGTCGACAAGAACCTCATGGACGCCGGCAGGGCGCTCGCCGCCTCACTGCTCGAACATCACCGTCGTCCGCTCGACCACGGAAGCACGACATGACCAAGGAGGACGCATGCCGACGAAGCCGCACATCTGGGTGATGGAAGGTCGATGGTCGAGCTCCGTCAAGGACGTGCGAAGCGTCCAACCGGTTCTCACCGCCCTGCAGGACGCTGCCGTGACCAAGAGCGCCGTCAACCACCTGAACACGGTCGAAGACCTGCACGTGGCAATGCGGCGATGGAGCCAGAAGCAGCACGCGAGCTACTCCGTGGGATACCTCGCCCTGCACGGTGAGCCGGGAAAGGTGTACGTCGGGCGTCGCTCGGTGGACGTGGCTTCTCTCGCGGACCACGTGCCACCTCGGGGCCTGACGGGCAAGATCCTCCACTTCGGCTCTTGCGCCGTCCTCGACCTCGACGAGCGCGAGTGCGACGACATGCGGAAAGCGCTCGGCGTGCGCGCTCTGATGGGCTTCACGGAGGACGTCGACTGGTTCGACAGCCTGGCCTTCGAGCTCATGCTCTTCCGGTCACTCGCGCGGTACCACCGCCTCGACGTGGTGGAGCGCGACGTGCAGGAGCGCGCCGGCAGCCTGGGCAACCGGCTGGGCTTCAGGATCATCCGTCGGCGTTCGTAGCGGCTCATGTCGCTTCACGTCGTGTTGGAGGTGTCGTGCACGCTGCTCGACATGAAGTACGACCTCCGAAGGCCAGGGCAACGACAGCCGGCGTGGAGCGCTGATGGCCCATCGGGCCACGCGGAAAGTCGTTGTCGTGATAGGCAACAAGGGGAGGGGTCGGCGCTCGATGTGAGCACGACTCCACAAGACACGGGTACTTGCTCTCGGCGGGCGAGGCAATCATGGATTGAGGGGTGGAACGAATGACAACCGGGTGGCTCGGGGTCGACAGTGACCTGGCGATGGCCGTCGAAGAGCAGAGCAGAGTTGTGCTCGGAACTTATGCTCACGAGGACCGACGACTCGCTCAGGACGCCAACATCGAGCGTTCGATCGCGGAGGGGGCCTACGCGAAGCGTCAACTCTTCGAGCTGGTGCAGAACGCCGCCGATGCCATGCGGGGTGAGCCGGGACGCTGCGAGGTGATCCTGACCGATCACACCCTGTACGTCGCGAATTCGGGTCGACCCTTCACGGTCGACGGCGCCATCGCGCTGATGGGCACCCATGCGTCTGTCAAGCGGGACGACCAGATCGGCCGGTTCGGACTGGGCTTCAAGTCGCTTCTCGCCGTCACGGACAGCCCCCGGATTTACAGCCGGAGCGGCTCCTTCGTCTTCGACAAGGAGGCGTCCGCCGAGAAGCTTGCAGCGATCGTCCCCGGTCTGCCCCACTACCCGGTCATGCGATGGGCGCGTGCCGTGGATCCGCGGGACGCGGCGAGGGAGGACGCGGTGCTCGACCAGCTGATGAAGTGGGCAACGACCGTCATCGTCGCTCCCGTGCATCGTGCCCGCGACCTCCTGGCCTCCGGCATCGCGGGTTTCCCCGCGGAGTTCCTCCTCTTCTCACAGCACGTCGAGCGATTGGGGCTGGAGGACCGTGGGGCGCGTGGAACGGCGCGCTCGATCGCGCTCCGCCCGGACGACTCGGGATTCGTCACCCTGGACGACGCCAACCGGAAGTCGGTCTGGGCGGTCCGATCGGTCTTCCACCATCCCTCCCGGTCGGCTCTCGAGGACGGCGGGTACTCCGCAGCCCGGGAGCAGGTCGAGCTCTCGTGGGCGGCACCACTTGAGGGGGCGCCCAAGGGAATCGGGACCTTCTGGGCATACTTCCCGACCGAGTCGGGCACCACGCTGTCGGGCATCGTCAACGCTCCGTGGAAGTTGGCCGACGATCGCGAGTCCCTGCTCGTGGGGCGCTTCAACGAGGAGCTGCTCACCGAGGTCCTGCCCCCGCTCGTGGCGTCGTCGCTGTCCGCGGTCCACGACCCGGCGCGGCCCACACTCGTGCTGAGTCTTCTGCCTGCACGTGGAAAGGAAGACCGGAACGCGGCCGACGCCGTGCTCAACGATCCGGTGATGCGCGCGGTGGCGGACCAACAGTGCATCCCGACGCTGGCGGGCGGACTTCGACACCCCAAGAGGGTGAAGCTCCACCCCGAGGGTCTGACGGCCGAGCAGCTCCAGCTCTGGGCAGCAGCCTGCCCGGACCCGGAGAACTGGGTGAGCCATGCCGTCACGAGTGCTGAGCACCGCGCCAAGGTCACGCGCCTCATGGGCTACCACAACAGGTACTGCGCGACGCTCGTCGAGTGGGTCGAGCATCTCGTCAAGGAGCCGACGATCGACGGGGCGGCGGCTGCCGTTCAGCTCGTCGCCTCTCTCGTCGGGTCGATGCCCGGCCGACGAGACGAGCTGACCAAGGCCCGGGTGCTGCTGCTCGACGACGGAACGCTCGACGGATGTCGGCGGGGACAGGTGTTCCTCCCGGGCGGGGAGGCGGGGAGCGGCAAACTGATCATCGACCCCGTCCTTGCCGGTGACGAGTCGGTCCTCGCGGCTCTGGACACGCTCGGGATCAAGGTCTTCGACAACGCCGGTGCGCTCAGGAGCGAGCTGTCCGCCGTTCCGGTGCAGTGGGAACGAGTGTGGCAGGCGTCGCGCAAGAACACGGTGGGGGAGTCCGAGGCCATCTTCCGGGACGTCCTCGGGGCCCGCGTCCTCTACGACCTCCGAGTGCGCGTCACGTCGGGCAAGTGGAAGGCGCCGGGCGACGCGTATCTGTCGGGCGACGTCATCCCGGCCAACGCCGGGCGGGACAGCGACTTCCTCGTCGACCCCCGGTTCCATCAGCAGGACCGCGAACTGATGGAGGCCCTCGGCTTGGTGTCGGCGCCCCGACGGGTGGCCGATGCACCGCGCGAGGGCTGGCGGGACGCCCGCCTCCAGTGGGTGCGCGATGAGTTCCGCAAGCAGATCAACCAGCAGAGGCTGCCGGACGAGTCGATCGACGTCGACCAGAACCGCGTCCTGTGGCCGTTGGAGCCGATGACGCGTCTCTCCGACGAGGGCCGGCGCGCGTTGACGGAGCAGGTGCTCCGCCAGCTCCTCGGCGACGAGACGTGGAAGGTGACCAGGCGGGGCGGCGCGTCACAGCAGGGCCGGATCGGCGATCCCACGTGGCAGCACGTGCGGGAGCACGGACGCCTCCGCACACCCGTCGGTGTGCATCCGATCTCTAGGTGCCTCCGGTGGGACGACGATCTCGCGGTCATCGACGGTGTGCCGCAGCCCCTGCCTCTGTCCGATCCGTCGGTGACGGAGGAGCAGGCCAAGGTTCTACGGCTCAAGAGCCAACCCGGAGACCTCACCGCGGCGGACTGGGTCGAGCTCCTGCGACTGGCCAAGTCCTGGACCGATGAGCAGCAACGGTTCCTGCTCTACGCGTGGGCAGCCTTCCTGGGGCAGCCGCCACCCGAACGCATCCGGGTGCGAAGCGGCAAGGGCGGGTTCGACTGTCCCGCCGACCGCGCAGCGGTGACCTACCGCACCGAGATCTACACCTCGCTCGTCGCCGCCAACGTCCCGTGCCTCCTCGCGACGTCCGAAGCGGACTTCGAGGCACTGCGGGATAACTGGGGCCTCGCCGACGGCGAGGACATGCTCACCGAGACGGTCGACTACGAGTCGGCAGGGGAGCCCTACCTCCTGGTCGACCGTTTCCCGCCGCTGAGGAACATGCTGGATCTGGACGACCATGTCGTCACCGTGTTGCCCTGCAAGAGATTGGAGGTCCTCACCTCCACTCCGGGCGGACAACAGAGTCGGCCGCTGCCGCAGTACCTGCAGGACCGTTCGGTGCTCGTCACTGCCGAGTCCCCGAGAGAAGTACTGCTCCAGGTCGCCAGGGCTCTGGAATCGACGTTCAAGCCGGATGTGGTCCTCCGCCGGATGGAGGAGCAGCGCCGTAACCGCCTGCGGCAGGACATCGCCAAGACCAGTGACGTCCTGGACAAGCTCGTCCTCGCCGTCGGCGTCGACGAGCTGCGAGCAGCCATCCCGTCGGCTGCCCTGGAGGCGCTGCGCCACGAGTCGACTGAGGAGATCTCAGACCGGCAGATCGCGCAGCTGGCGCTCGCCGTCGACGGGTACTCGGTCCTCCAGGGTCATGTCCCGAGCCTCAAGAAGAGAGGACTCGAGCCGCCGTCGGTCTGGGCCGGCAAGCGGACGGCCCGCGAGTGGGTCCGCGAGCTCGGATTCCCGGTCGAGTTCGCCGGGTTCTCCGGGTCCAGCCGCGCCGCCGAGCTGGAGGTCGAGGGGCCGCCGATCCTCGGTGAGCTGCACGAGTACCAGAAGGCGATCGGAGACCGGGTCAAGGCTCTGCTGGACCCCACGGGCGAGATGCGGCGAGGTCTGCTTCCGCTCCCCACCGGAGCCGGAAAGACTCGGGTGGCCGTCCAGGCACTTGTGGAGCACATGTCCGAGTCGGAAGTTCCGGTCCGAGTTTTGTGGCTTGCCGAGACGGACGAGCTCTGCGAGCAGGCGACCCAGACGTGGTCCCAGGTCTGGCGCGCCATCGGACGGGCCGGCACGCCGTTGACCCTGAGCCGGCTGTGGTCCGGGAACGAGCCCAACGAGCGAGACGGTCACCAAGTGGTCGTGGCGTCGTTGGCCAAGCTGGACAACGTGATCAAGCGGGACGGGGACTGGGGCGAGACCTACGGATGGCTCGTCGGACCGTCGATCATCGTCGTCGACGAGGCCCATCGCTCCATCGGTCAGCAATACACGAGAGCCCTCAGTGCGATGGCGGGGACCAAGCGGGTCGCCGAGATGACCGTTCCCCTCCTCGGGCTCACGGCCACGCCCTTCCGGGGTTTCAACCTGAGGGAGACCGAGCAGTTGGCCGGCCGCTACCACAACAACCTCCTGGACGAGGGTGTCTTCCCGGACGACGACGTCTACGGGTACCTCCAGGATCACGAGGTGTTGGCGCGGATCACCCATCGAGAGCTGCAGGGTGCCGACCTCGAGCTGAACGACGAGGAGCTGGCCTACGCGACACAGATGAGGCGACTTCCGGACACCGTCGAGAACCGTCTGGGAAAGAACGACGAGCGCAACACCGAGATCGTCCGCTCTGTCCTCGAGCTCGCGTCCGACCAGACCGCCCTGCTGTTCGCCACGTCCGTCGAGAACGCGAAGGTGCTCGCCGCGCTTCTCACGTACCACGGGGTCGAGGCGCGAGCCGTGGCCGGCACGACCGACCCCCATGCCAGGCGACGCTACATCGAGGACTTCAAGGCGAAGAGAGTCCGTGTCCTCACGAACTACAACGTGTTCACCGAAGGATTCGACGTTCCGAAGGTGGACGCCGTGTTCATCACACGTCCGACGTTCAGCCCCAACGTCTACCAGCAGATGATCGGCCGGGGCCTCCGAGGCCCGCTCAACGGTGGGAAGGAGAACGTCCTCATCGTCAACGTCGCCGACAACCTCACCAACTTCGGTGACGAGTTCGCCTTCCGCCACTTCGAACACCTCTGGGGGAGGGGACGCCGCCCATGAGTTCGAACGTCGTTCTCGACGAGGTCCAGGCGCTGGTGGCAACCGCCACTCAGGAGGCACGGCAGATCGTCATCGCGGGTCCCGGAGCGGGCAAGTCCGAGGTCGTCGGCGCGCGCTGCCACGAGCTCCTCGCCCAGGACGTGTACCCGGAGGAGATCCTCGTCATCTCCTTCTCCAACGCGGCCGTGGACGTGGTGCGAGCACGGACCCTCGACGTCGTCGACGAGGGCCGCGGCGTCGACTGCGCCACCATCGACTCTCTCGCAGCGAGGGTCCGCATCGAGTTGGAGAACGAGGAGCCGCGTTTCCGGGGCTTCGACGAGGCTGTCCGCAGGGCCACGCGGCTCATGGAGGAGGCGGATCAGCCGGTGTTTCCGGACGTCCGACACGTCATCGTCGACGAGGTCCAGGACGTTGTCGGCGTGCGGTCGGACTTCGTGTTGACCCTGCTTGCCAAGGGGGTCTACGAGGGTGTCGGTTTCACGCTGCTCGGGGATCCCCTGCAGAGCCTCTTCGACTTTGCCGACGACGGTGCGGGGTCGGATGCGCTCTTCCTCGAGCGGGTCCGCGAGCGTTTCGGCGCCAAGACGGTCCACCTGACGGGGGAGTTCCGTGCGAGGACAGCCGAAGCGCGTGCCGTGGCCGCCGCACGGCCTGCTCTCGAGGGTCTCGTCGACTCGGACCGACTCATGCGTCTGCGTGACCTGTGCGCCGAGCTGCCGCCGCTGGGAGATCTCGACGAGGACGCGGTCGAGGACGTCGCGGCATGGTCGGGAACGACCGTGCTCCTGTGCGACACCAACGCCCGTGCCGGGCTGGTCGCAGCGCGGTTCGCCCGGTTCGGCCTGCCTGTCGAGCTGGCTGCCGCGGCAACGGATCCGACGGTCGATCCTTGGGTGGGCGACCTTCTCGGGCGGCACGCGTCGTCGAGCATCTCGTTCGAGGAGTTCGAGTCCATTGCGGCCGCCGCCGGCGTCGAGAACGCCCATGGCATCTGGCGGATTCTGATGCGTGCGGCTCGATCATCCCGGGACCTCCATGTCCCGAGCCTCGCCACCGCCCTGGGCCGGCGCAGGATCCCGCCCGAGCTGCAGCGGGCTCCCGCGAGCAAGGTCGTGGCGTCCACCGTCCACCGCGCCAAGGGACGTGAGTTCGACAACGTCGTCCTCGTCGACCCGGATTCTTGGTTCGCGGAGGAGGGAGGCGACGGCCCTGCGGCGCGTCGACTCTTCGTCGCCATGTCACGGGCCCGGGCGCGCATCGCTCGCGGTCGCGGTGACAGCACCAAGTTCTGGAGCAAGGATGCAGGGCGGGACGTGTGGCGGCGCCGGTCGTTCCGCGGAAGGGGCACGCTCGGTGTGATTCTGGAACCGCGGCACGCACGACACCTGGGGCCGGTCGAGTACGACCTGGAGGCCGTCGGGCGTGCCGCCGTGGAATGGTCGCGCACCGATGACATCATCACGGTCGACGCGGACGTCATTCCCTCCTGGACGGCCTCCGTCGACGGAGTCGACGTGGCGCGGACGGGGGAGGAGTTCGGCAGGATGGTCCGTTCGCTGAGCTCGGGCGACCGTGTGCCCGAGCTCGCCGGTGGGCGGCTCGAGGGGACGGAGACCGTTGTCGGCGCCGCGCGGGAGGACGGGCCCGGACGTCACGGCCTGTGGTTGGGTGCGCGGGTGAGCGGCCCTCTGGATTTCGAGTGGAAGTGAGCACATGAACGACCTGCACCACGCCTACGAGACCCGTGACCGCATCCTCGACCGCCTGGGCGAGGACCTCCTGGGGGGTGACGGAGACAGGCGTCTGACCGAGGCGCCGCTGACCCGTTTCGTGATGGGGGTTTTGTACCCGGACGTCGAGGCGGACGTCAGGGCGCCCGTGCAGCTCTCGCTCGAGGACGAGGTCGAGAACGACGTCGAGGCGGAGGCCGGCAACGGCGCACCCGACGACGTCGTCGACCCCGCGGTGTCGATGTCGAGGATCCGCTACCCGCGATCCATGGGCATGACGCTCTCTCTCGCCGACACGCCCGGAGCCGGCATCGAGGTCACCGTCCGAGCAACACGATACGAGAACGACGGTGACGAGGAGTGGCGCGCCGTGGACGTGCTCCCGGACCCGCTCCACGTGTCGGTGTCTCCCGCGGGGTACACGACGCAAACGGTCACGGACGGTCTAGACCTGGTGGTCATCACGCGCGCCGCGCTGAAGGGCGCCGTTGCCGTCACCTTGACGCTCGTCAACACACAGTCGGCGAGCCCGGGGGACAAGGACGCCTTCGCCTGGTTCAGACCGGTCATCACCGCACGGGCGGTCGCGACACGCCTCGTCGAGCGTCCTCCGGCCGCTCTCGCAGGTGTCGACGAGGCCGAGATCCAGAGCCAGAACCTGCTCTTCCGTGACGTCCGGTCGTACGCCGTCGGCCACGGGTGCTCGGTGACTTGGGCCGGCAACGAGCCCGACGAGGTGTCGACGACCTACCTCCCGCGGCACGAGCTGCTCCTCAGCGACGCCGCCGGAGGCCAGGGCCTCGACCTGTCGATGACGAAGTTGGCCGCGGACTCGACGTTCGTCGTGCTCGACGAGCTCGTCGCGGGCTATCGCAGATGGATCGACGGGCTCCCGTCCACTGCGCAGCAGCCCCTGGACGACCGCGAGGAGGAGACGCTGCGTCGGCACATGGCCGATGCCTCCGTCACCGCCGACCGCATGGAGGCAGGGGTTCGGCTCCTCCAGAACGACGAGCAGGTGCGGCGGGCCTTCCAGATGACCAACCGCGCGATGGCGCAGCAGCGCAGCCGGCAGGAGCATCACCGCGCCGGCGAACTCGGGAACCCGCCGTCGATCGAGGGAGCGCATTGGAGGCCCTTCCAGATCGCCTTCATCCTCCTCAACCTTCCGGGTCTGGCCGACGAGGACCACCCGGACCGCGAGGTGGCTGACCTGCTCTGGTTCCCGACGGGCGGTGGCAAGACCGAGGCATACCTGGGCATCATCGGTGTCGCGATCCTGCTCCGCCGCCTGCGCGACGCGAAGGCCGCCGGCGTCTCCGTCCTCATGCGTTACACACTTCGTCTCCTGACCCTCCAGCAGTACCAGCGGGCGACGGGACTGATCTGTGCCCTGGAGATCGAGCGCCAGAAGCATCTGCCGGACGCTGCTCCGATCTCGATCGGACTCTGGGTGGGCGGGGCCTCCACACCCAACAAGATCGACGATGCACGCCGCGCACTCGACAAGGCGCGCAAGCCAGGGGCGCGGGACCTCGACGGTGACGAGAGCGACCCGGTGCAGCTCCGCCGATGCCCTTGGTGCGGCACCGCGATGAACCACGAGAACTACGAGATCGTCGAGCGGAGCTGGATGCGGGTGGCATGTCGCCGGGACGACTGCGCCTTCCGCAACGGTCTGCCCGTCCACATCGTCGACGACGACGTCTACGCCAACCGGCCCTCTCTCGTGATCGGTACGGTCGACAAGTTCGCCATGATGCCGTGGAAGCGTGAGGTGGGCGCGCTGCTCGGGAACGGCAACTCCGTGGCGGATCCCACGTACCACGACCTTCCGCCCGACCTCGTCGTGCAGGACGAGCTACACCTCATCAGCGGGCCCTTGGGAACGATGGTCGGGCTGTACGAGACGGCGGTCGACGCCATCGCAGGTCGGACGGCGAGGCCCAAGGTCGTCGCCTCGACGGCGACGATCCGGCGAGCCACGGACCAGGTGCGAGCCGTGTTCGCGCGAGAGGCGGCCCAGTTCCCGCCACCCGGCCTGACCCACCGTCACTCGTTCTTCGCCGAGGAGTCGTCACGGGACCTCAAGGCCAGCCGCGAATATGCCGGGGTGATGGCCCCGGGCGCCAGCCAGACCACGCTGATGGTGCGCGTGTACGCGTCCCTGCTGCAGTCCGCGGCCATGGTCGCCGAGACCGACGGGTCGGCGGATCTGTACTGGACGCTCGTC
Organism: Phycicoccus sp. DTK01; assembly: GCF_017312765.1. NCBI lineage: Bacteria > Bacillati > Actinomycetota > Actinomycetes > Micrococcales > Intrasporangiaceae > Phycicoccus > Phycicoccus sp. DTK01. Next base: position 81,071 of record NZ_BOPU01000001.1, read on the forward strand.
GGCTACTTCAACAGCCTCCGCATCCTCGGTGGTGCCTTCATCCAGGTGATGGACGACGTACCGGACCAGATCAAGGTCGTGGCCCGCCGCCGCGGCGAGGAGCCGCGCAACCCCCGGGCGATCCGCGAGATGACCTCTCGCAAGCGGTCGTCCGAGATCCCCAAGGAGCTGGAGATCCTCGAGCTGCCCCGAGGGGCGGATGCGGCGGACGTCGTCCTCGCGACGAACATGATCTCCGTCGGTGTCGACGTCGACCGCCTCGGTCTCATGGTCGTCATGGGGCAGCCGCAGACGAGCTCCGAGTACATCCAGGCCACCTCTCGCGTCGGACGTCGCAACCCCGGCCTGGTGGTCACCATCTACAACTCGGGTCGGAGCCGCGACCTGTCGCACTACGAGAACTTCGCCGCCTACCACCGGACGCTCTACCGTCACGTCGAGGCGACGGGGGCCACGCCCTTCGCGCCGCGAGCCCGGGACCGTGCTCTGCACGCGGTGCTCGTGTCGATGGCGCGTCAGCGGATCGCCGCTGCTGCTCCGAGCGAGGCAGCGAAGAACGTCGAGGACTGGGAGAACGAGCTGAGGGAGCTCGCGGAGGTGGTCGTCGCCCGCAGCGAGTCCACCCGACCGGAGGGCCACCTTCCGACCGACGACGAGTCGTCGGAGCGGATCCGCCAGGAGCTCGACGACCTCGTCGAGCACTGGCTCGACGGTCGGGTCCAGCGGTACGAGGGCTGGTTCGGCAAGCACCGGGGCGCGCTCCTCGTCGAGGCGTCACGTGTGCTCAGTCGCCGCGACGAGGATCCACCCGTCGCCTTCCCGCCGGCCGAGCCGGCCTGGCCCACCCTGACGAGCATGCGCGACGTGGACGCCGAGTCCTCGGTCTTCCTCGTCCGACGCAGGAGGAACCGCCGTGAGCGCTGAGATCGTCGCAAAGACCCGGCGGACCTCCCTCGTCTCCACCTTCGGCGTCGGTGGTCTCCTCCCGGCGCAGGACGACAGCGTCATGATCCGCGGCCTCGACGACTGGCCGAAGGGCGATGTCGTCTCCGAGCCGCGCCTGGCCCGCAGCCTCGGCGTGAAGGAGTTCCGCAGCCCGTCCACCTGGCGTGGCCCGCGCGGCGACGTGCCGGCGGTCCGTTTCCCCGAGTGGGCGTTCTGCACCGACTGTCGCCGGCTGGGGCCGTACTGGGAGGTCTCGGACCGCGAGACCAAGCTGTGCCAGGTCTGCAACCACGTGACGTCGCCGTCGCGCTTCGTGTCCTGCTGTCTCAGGGGGCACATCGAGGACTTCCCCTACATGGCCTGGGTCCACGAGGACGCCAGCGTCTCCGGAGACGGGCACAAGTTGCGGCTGGAGTCGCGCGGTGCGACGTCTGCGTTGTCCGACCTCCTCGTCTCGTGCTCGTGCGGGAAGTTCCGTTCGATGGAGGGGGCCTTCAACCTGGGCGCCCTGCGCGGCGTCAAGCGCTGCTCCGGCTCACGTCCCTGGCTCGACAGTTCGGAGGCGGGGTGTGACGAGGAACTGCGAACACTGCAGCGCGGATCGTCCAACGTGTGGTTCGGGGTGCAGCGATCCGCCATCTCCATTCCGTCCGTCCCCAACATCGCGGACGCATACATCGCGAGCAAGATGGCGGACGCCAACCCCGAGCTGTCGGCGGAGGAGCTGGCCCGCAGCTTCAAGCTGCCGCCGGGGTGCACGAGGGACGATCTCGTCCGGGCGGTCGAGCGCTACCAGAATCCTTCTGCCACCGAGCACCGGCCGTCGGACCGTGAGCTGCGGGCCGAGGAGTACCAGGCGCTCCTCCAGGGCAAGACCGACGGCGCCGGAACCGACCAGTTCCTCTGTCAGGAGGTCGACCTCGACGACAGCGACGTCCCGGAGCTGATCGCCCAGGTGTCGCGGGTGAGCAGGCTCCGGGAGGTGCGGGCGCTGGTCGGCTTCACCCGAGTCGTGCCGTCCACGGACGAGGCGCCCGTCGCCCTGGCGCCGCTCGTGGACTCGGGACGCCCCACCTGGTATCCCGCCATCGAGGTACTCGGTGAGGGCGTCTTCGTGCGTCTCGACGAGACCATCCTCGACCGCTGGGCGAGCACGGCGTTCGCCGCGAGTCGGACCAAGCTCCTGCTGCAGTCCCAGGCGTCGATCAGCGCCCAGTCGCTGACGTCCGGTCTCGACGTCTCGCCGCGCGTCCTGGCGCTCCACTCGCTGGCCCACGTGCTCGTGGACGAGATGGCACTGACGTCCGGCTACCCGGCGGCATCCCTGCGCGAGAGGGTGTACGACGAGCCGGGGCAGTCGGGGATCCTCGTCTACACGGCCAGCGCCGACAGTGCCGGCAGCCTCGGTGGTCTCGCGGCTCTCAGCGACAAGGACCGGTTCTCGCAGACCCTGGCCAACGGTGTCCGTCGAGCCCGGTGGTGCACGTCCGACCCGGTGTGCATCGAGTCGACGGGTTCCGGCGTCAACGGGATGAACCTCGCCGCCTGCCATGCGTGTCTCCTCGTGCCCGAGACGAGCTGTGAACGCTTCAACCTGACACTCGACCGGGCCGCACTCGTCGGTACGCCGCAGCAGCCGACCCTCGGTCTGTTCGGCGGGGATTTCGTGTGAGGCTTACCCGGTGAGTGTCGATGCAGGAGCAGTGCCGCCGGTCGAGGTAGCGCCCGGCTCCGTGGTCCGGGTCCGGGACGAGGAGTGGCTCGTCACTGCTGTCAAGCCCACCACGGACGGTCAGCTGCTGACGGTCCACGGACTGTCCGAGCTGGTCCGGGACACGACGGCGACCTTCTACGAGTCGCTCGACCGCATCACGGTGGTGGACCCGGCACGAATGACGGTCGTGGCCGACGACTCTCCGGGCTACCGGCGCAGCCGTCTGTGGCTGGAAGCCACACTGCGCAAGACGGCGTTGCCGGTGGACGACCCGGACCTCTCGGTCTCGAGCCAGGCGCTCGCCGACCCGCTCGGGTATCAGCAAGATGCCGTGCGGCGCGCGCTCGACCCGGCCAACCTCCGGCCACGGGTCCTGCTGGCCGACGCCGTCGGTCTCGGCAAGACCCTCGAGATCGGCATGATCCTCGCCGAGCTCGTCCGACGAGGACGTGGTGAACGCATCCTCGTCGTCAGCCCTCGCCACGTGTTGGAGCAGATGCAGCACGAGCTCTGGACGCGCTTCGCATTGCCGTTCGTCCGTCTCGACTCGGTGGGCATCCAGCGTGTCCGGCAGAAGCTGCCTGCAACGCGCAACCCGTTCACCATGTACCAGCGCGCGATCATCTCGATCGACACCCTGAAGAACGACCGTTATCTCGCGCATCTTCGACACCACCGGTGGGATGCCGTCGTCATCGACGAGTCGCACGGCGTCACGAACTCGCACACCCAGAACAACCGGCTCGCCCGCGTACTGGCCCCGAACACTGACGCCCTGATCCTCGCCAGCGCAACGCCGCACAACGGCCGGAACGAGTCCTTCGCCGAGCTGGTCAGGCTGCTCGAGCCGACGGCGGTCAGGGCCGACGGTGAGCTCGTCGAGAGCGAGGTGCGGCGTCTCGTCGTGCGTCGTCATCGCTACAGTCCCGAGGTTGCCAGCGTCGTGGGGTCGGACTGGGCGGAACGTGCCGAGCCGGTGCACCGACTGGTGCCCGCGTCCCCGAGCGAGGACGCCGTGGCGACCGAGCTGGCCGACGTGTGGCTCCACCCCCGGGAGCGAGGTCCTTACTCGGGTCGGACTGCGCTCTTCCCGTGGACACTGGCGAAGGCATTCCTCTCGTCACCTCCCGCTCTGGCAGAGACCATCGCGCAGCGGATGGGGCGCCTTTCGACGGCGGACCCCGCTCAGTTGCGCGAACGGGAGGCTCTCGACCGGTTGGCCGGACTCGTCGCACAGGCCTCGAGGTCGACGTCCGGAGGCTCGGGGAAGTATGCAGCGCTCCTGGAGCGGCTCTCGGAGATCGGTGTTCGCAAGGGCAGCGCGATGCGCGCCGTGGTCTTCGCGGAGCGCGTCGCCACCCTCCACTGGTTGGCCGACGGCCTCCGTCGCGACCTGGGGGTGGCCGACGATGCCGTGGTCGTCCTCCACGGTGGCCTGTCCGACCAGGACCAGCAGGCGATCGTCGAGAGTTTCAAACAGGAGAGCTCGCCCATCCGCGTGCTCGTGACGGGGGACGTCGCGTCCGAGGGCGTGAACCTGCACCTGCAGTGCCACCACCTCGTCCACTTCGACATTCCCTGGTCCCTCATCCGGATCGAGCAGAGGAACGGTCGCATCGACCGGTACGGGCAGAAGCACGCCCCGCAGATCACGACCCTGCTGCTCGAACCGTCGCACGACACGTTCTCCGGTGACCTGCGCGTGCTCACCCGCCTGCTGGAGAAGGAGCAGGAGGCGCACACCGCTCTGGGCGACGCGGCGTCCCTCATGGGCAAGTACGACGTCGACGCCGAGGAGAAGGAGATCCGCAAGGTTCTCGCGGGGGAGGCAAGTCTCGACGACGTCGTGGCGACACCGGAGCAGGTGACCGCCGACGGTGGTGTCCTCGGTCTGCTGGCCCGGCTCCGGTCCGTACGAGAGTCCGACGATCCGGACGTCGTGTCCGCGGCGTCGGCCCCGGAGCGATCCTCGCTGTACGCCGCCGACGTCGACTACCTCGAGGAGGCGCTGACCCACATCTACACGACCCCCGAAGCGGCCCCCGGGGCGGACGGCAGGTCGGGCGGGGTGTCCTGGCGGCGGCATGCCGCCGAGCACGTGGTCGAGTTCGTTCCGCCCCCGGACCTGAAGAGGCGCCTCGAGGTCCTGCCGCAGGAGTACCTCACCCAGCGACGGGTGATGCAGGGGCTGAAGCTCGCGACGTCCAAGGCGCGCGGAAAGGCCCTGCTCGCCGCGGCCTTGGCCGACGACACCGGGTCGTCCTGGCCGGAGGCGCACTTCCTCGGTCCGCTGCACCCGGTCCTGGACTGGGTGAGTGACCGCGCACTGGCCGCGATGTCGCGCAATGAGATCGCTGCCGTCCGTGGCACCGTCGACCATCCCACGGTGCTCCTGCAGGGAAGTCTGACGAACCGGAGCGGACTCACCGTGTCGTCGCTCTGGATCTCCGTCGTGTTCTTCACCGCGGGCCGGCCGGAGAGCTCCGTCGTCGAGCTCCACGACTCCCCGCAGCGGATGCTCGACGGTGTGGGCGTCGGGACGACCATGGCCAATCCCGGTCCGGTCGCCGACGTGGCGTCGCTGACCGCTCTCGTTCCGCACGCCGTGCGAGAGGCGCGCGCACGCATGGACGGCCAGTTCTCCCTCGCGGCGGACGCCGTGCAGGCGCAGGTCGCGGAGTGGGCGGGACGCATCGACGACTGGACACAGGAGGCCGACGTCCTCGTTCAGCGCAGCGAGGTCGCCCAGCGCCGCGTCGGCGTTCAGGAGGAGAAGGCGCTCGCCGAGGGCCGTTCCCCCGACCGTCGTCTGGTCCGCCCCCTGCTGGTCGTCGTGCCGGCCGAACACCCCGTCGACGATGCCGACATCCACCCGGACGAGAGGTCCCGAGATGCCGATCAGTGACGCTTTCGTCAACGGCGAGAACTGGATCAGCGAGCACTACTTCACCACGGACGCGACGTCGCAGTCCTTCCACGCGAAGGTCCTGGAACGCCGCAAGGAGTGGGACGCAGAAGAGGAGCCGACGAGCCGTGACCGGTTCTCCGGTCAGCGCGCCGAGATCGAGCGGGACCTCGTACGACTGGGCGAGCTCGGCGCAGGGAGCGACCGTGACCGCCTGACGGCCAGGCTGAAAGCTCGCATGGTGTCGCTCCTCGGCTTCCTCACGGGGGAGTACGTCGTCGACTCGGACGGCCCCTTGACGACGGTGTCGACGCAGGGGCTCACCGGGGCGGCGCCGCTGGTCGTCGTCTCGGGGCGAGCCGTCGAGACCGTCGACGACCTCGTCGCCAAGGACGGTCACACCCTCGTCGAGGCGTACGTCGCCCACGACGGTACGGAGTACACGTCCGTTGCTCGGCTCCTGTCCTCCCTGTTCGTGCAGGACGAGGCGCCACGGTTCGCGCTCGTGCTCGCGGGGCCATGGGTGCTCGTCGCCGAGCAGGAGCGGTGGCCCGAGGGCCGCTACCTGGCAGTCGACCTCCGCCTGGTCGTCGAACGCAACGACACGCGGCGCGGTGGGGAGATCGACCGTGCGCTCACCTGTCTGGAGGCGCACTCCCTGGGTCCCGATGACGACGGCGGCATCTGGTGGAGCGGTGTGCTCGACGACTCCGTCAAGCACACCGTCGGTGTCTCGAAGGACCTGAGGGACGGGGTCCGCCTCTCGATCGAGATCATCGCCAACGAGGTCGTGCGACGCCGCGCGTCGCACGGACTCGACCCTCTCGAGGCGGGGGAAGCCCAACCCCTCGCCGTGCAGTCGCTGCGATACCTCTACCGGATCCTGTTCCTGCTCTATGCGGAGGCGTCCCCCGAGCTCGAGGTGCTGCCGGTCGGTGCGACCGAGTACGACCAGGGCTACGGCCTGGACCGACTGCGAGACCTGATCCTCGTCGACCTGCACACCGAGCAGAGCCGGCACGGCACCCACCTGTACGACTCGCTGGCCCGCCTCTTCGCCCTCGTCGACGGGGGCCACGGCGACGGGGGCTCGGACGGCTCCGGGACTCCCGAACGCGCCGACGACCGGCTGGTCTTCAACCCGCTCCGGGCGGACCTCTTCCGCCCCGAGGCCGTGGCGCACATCGACGAAGTGGGACTCGGCAACGAGGCGCTGCAACAGGTGCTGCGGCACCTGCTGCTCAGCAAGGAGACGAAGGGCCGTGACCGTGGCTTCATCTCCTACGTCGAGCTGGGCATCAACCAGCTGGGAGCGGTGTACGAGGGCCTGATGTCGTACACCGGATTCTTCGCGGAGGAGGACCTCTTCGAGGTGGCGAAGGACGGCGACTCCTCCAAGGGGTCGTGGGTCGTGCCGACGACCCGGGCGGACCACCTCGACGCCAAAGACTTCGTGACGGTCGAGGACGAGGTGACGGGGGAGCGGCGTCCTGTCCGCCACCGCGCGGGGACGTTCGTGTTCCGGCTGGCGGGTCGCGAGCGGCAGCAGTCCGCGTCCTACTACACACCGGAGGTCCTGACTCGCTTCACCGTGTCACAGGCGCTCGAGGAACTCCACGACCAGGACGGCCGCACGACCACGGCCGAGGAGATCCTCGGCCTGAGCGTCTGCGAGCCGGCACTGGGTTCGGGGGCGTTCGCGATCGAGGCGGTTCGGCAGCTCGCCGCCGAGTACCTGAAGCGGCGGCAGGACGAGCTCGGTGAGCGCATCGACCCCGACGCCTACCCGGCCGAGCTCCAGAAGGTGAAGGCGCACATCGCCCTCCATCAGGTGCACGGAGTCGACCTCAACGCGACGGCCGTCGAGCTCGCCGAGGTCTCGCTCTGGCTCGACACCATGGTCAAGGGTCTGTCCGCGCCATGGTTCGGTCTGCGGTTGCGCCGCGGAAATTCCCTCGTCGGAGCGCGGCGGGCGACGTACACGCAGAGCCAGCTCAGGGACAGGTCGTGGCTCACGGCGACTCCACAGGACGTGCCGCTCACGGAGCTGGCCGACAACATCGACAAGGGCATCGCGTTCTCAGCGACGTCGAGTCGGATCCACCACTTCCTGTTGCCGGCGCAGGGTTGGGGCTCGGCCACGGAGGTCCCGAAGGACGTCGCGGCTCTGGCGCCCGACGCGGTCGCCGCGCTCAAGGCCTGGCGCAAGTCCACGAGATCGAAGCCGACGGCGAAGCAGATCCAGCAGCTGACGGCGCTCGGTGAGCGCGTCGAGACGCTGTGGCAGTTCGCCCTGAGGCGACTGCGCATCGCCGAGGCCGAGTCGAGTCGGACCATCGGTCTGTGGGGTCGAGAGGCGCCGGACCACGCCGTTGCGGTGACCCGCGAGCAGATTGAGGCTTCTCTGGCCGACGAGAACGGCGCCTACCAGCGGCTCCGCCTCGTGATGGACCTGTGGTGCGCGCTGTGGTTCTGGCCGCTCACCGAGACCGAGACGGAGCCGCCCACACCGGAAGAGTGGATCCGGAGCTGCGAGGCGATCCTCGGCGTGGCTCCCGCGGCGAAGAACCGCTGGATGGACACCTTCTCCGGTGACTCGACGACGTGGGACGGCCTCAACGCCGAAGAGTCGGACGACCTCAATTGGGCGGCCGCTCAGAGTATGAAGTCCATTCGCTCCGTATCGCCCTGGGTGGAGGTCGGTGAGCGGGTGGCAGACCGGCAGGGCTTCTTCCACTGGGAGCTCGACTTCGCCACAGTGTTCGCGCGAGGCGGATTCGACCTGCAAGTCGGAAACCCGCCCTGGGTGCGTCCTGATGTTGACGTGGATTCGCTCCGTGCCGAGTGCGATCCTTGGTGGGGGCTTGCCGTCAAACCTTCGGAGAGGGAGAGGGTTCAGCGAGCGCAGGCCGTTGATTCAGCAATGAGAACGCCAATTCTGGCTTCGACCGCAGACGTCTCTGCTCTCCGGGAGTTCATAACCGACGTAGTCAACTATCCTGTTCTGGATGGCCTCCGCCCCGATCTATACCGGTGCTTCATGTCTTTGGCTTGGCGCAATTCTTCATCCGTTGGAACGGCTGGTCTAATTCATTTGGAGACCCACTTTACAGATGAGCGCGCTGGCAAGCTGCGCAATGCGATTTACCCGCGTTTGCGTCGACACTGGCAGTTCTTCAACGAGCTGAGACTCTTCGAGATTCAGGATCAGAAGTCATTCGGTGTTAATATCTATGGAAGACGTTCAATGGTATCGTTCTTGAACGCTTCCGCACTCTATCATCCAGAGACCGTGATTCGGTCAATGTCGCACGATGGAAGTGGCGAGCAGCCGGGCTTTAAAGATGCGTCCGGAAGGTGGGACGCGCGACCGCACGCCTCGCGCATTATGCGTGTTCGCGAAGACGAGCTCACCGTTTGGCGCGAAGCGCTTGAGAGTTCGGATACGCCTACCCGTGAGACCCGGATGCTGTACACGGTTAACGCGGACGCAAGCGACGCCTTGAAAAGACTGTCCACCGCGTCGCGGATGCGCTCGCTTGGGCTGCAGTTTTCTGGTGGGTGGAATGAGAAGATCGACCGAGCGAAGGGACGCTTTCATTCTGAGTGGGGAATCGCGTCGTGGCAAGATGCCATTCTTCAAGGCCCCCACCTATTTGTAGGTAGGCCTTTATACAAAGCACCAAATGCCAGTCTGCTTCATCAGCAAGATTGGACCCTTACAGATCTTGAGTCGCTTGCTACCGACGCGCTCCCAGTGACGGCATATAAGCCCTCAGGTGAGCGGTCCGTATATGACCGCTTGTATACGCATTGGAAAGATGCGTCCAATCCTGACGTCCTCGTGCCGGCCAGGGACCACTATCGGATCGCGTGGCGTGCGATGGCGGCCAACACGGGCGAACGTACATTTATTCCAGCCATAATTCCGCCTGGTGCGGCCCACGTTATCGGGGTCTATTCGATGGGCTGCCCTCACGGCTCCCTCAATGAGCTGGTTGCGGCGGCGGGCGTTTGCGCGTCTCTCCTTTCTGACTTCAATGTAAGAGCGGCCCCCAAGAGCGCTATCCTCCGAGGAGTCTTTGAGCGTCTGCCTATGGTCTCGCTGGACCATCCATTGATCATGGAACTGCTCATTAGAACGCTGCGTCTTAACTGCTTGACAACTGCTTACGCTGACCTTTGGAATGATTGCTGGGCGGAGGAGATGGCGCGTATTCGGCCGATCCTTGAGGACTGGGGGGGCGAAGGGGTCTCGTCCGAGTGGTCCCGCCAGAGCCCTTTGCGGAAGGCGATAGATCGACGGAATGCCGCGGTAGAGATCGATTCCCTTGTGGCGCTGATGTTAGGGGTGCCAATAGATGAGTTGTGCACCATTTATCGGACGCAGTTCGCGGTCCTGTACGGCTACGACCACCGGGAATACACGTACGACGCAAACGGGAGGCTCGTTCCGAACTCGGTGCTGTCGGTGTGGCGCAAGAAGGGCGACGCCATCAGCGAGGACGAGCGCAAGGCCGTGCATCCCGGCAGTGGGGTCGAGTACACCTACGAGCTGCCGTTCGGGACGCTCGACCGTGAGGCCGACATGCGCACCGCCTATGCGGAGTTCGAGCGGCGCCTGGCCGAGAAGACGAAGGGCGCCTGATGGCGGAGCTGCTGCCGACACTCGTGGCGACCGACGTGCGTGGTGGGCTCGTCGACTACCTGACGACGACGTTCGCCTTGGCCGACCCGGAAGCGGCGCAGGCGCTCGGGACGTTCCTCGACGACCCACACGACGGCATGTTCAAGGGCCCGTACGCCCGTCTGCGGTTGCCCTTCCGACCCGCCGCCGACGACTGGCGCGGGTCGCTGGGGTGGGACCCGGGCCTCGTCCCCTACGGCCACCAGTCCGAGGCGTACCGCCGTCTGACGAGCAACGACCTCGGGCCGGACAAGCCGCGCCCGCTGCCCACGCTCGTCACAACGGGCACCGGTTCGGGAAAAACCGAGGCCTTCCTCCACCCGATCCTCGACCACTGCGTCCGCGCCAACCGAGAGGGCGTCACCGGAACGAAGGCGATCGTCCTCTACCCGATGAACGCTCTCGCCACGGACCAGGCGGGGCGCCTCACCGCGCTGCTCACGAACAAACCCGAGCTGTCGTCGGTGACGGCCGGCATCTATGTGGGCGAGAGCGACGGAAGCCACCGGACCAAGGTCGGACGGCGCGGGCTGATCAACGACCGCGGCACGATGCGTGAGAACCCTCCGGACATCCTGCTCACGAACTACAAGATGCTCGACCAGCTGCTGCTCCGACAGCAGGACCAGGGCATCTGGGCCAAGAGCGCGACCTCGCTCACTTACCTGGTGCTCGACGAGTTCCACACCTACGACGGTGCCCAGGGCACCGACGTGGCCATGTTGCTCCGGCGACTCGGGCTGGCGCTCAAGAGTCACTGGTCCGACACGGATCCGAAGATGAGCACGGACGACCGCACCCGGCCTCTGGGGCGGCTGACGCCGGTGGCTACTTCGGCCACCCTCGGCGGCGGCGGGGACCCCGGATCGATGCTCCGGTTCGCCGAGACCGTCTTCGGTGAGGCCTTTCCCCGTGACGCCGTCGTCACCGAGTCTCGGCTCGACCTCGACGACTGGGTGGGCGACGCCGTGTCGTCCCTCGAGTCCGAGGGTCTGACGGCCCTTCCCTTGCGTTCACTGCTCTCGGGCGAGATCGCGGTCCTCGCCGAGGACTGCCGGCAGGCGCGGGACGACATCGAGCGACTGACGGCAACGGTGCTCTCGGCGCTGGTCCGATCCGTCGGTGGTGGTCCTGCGGGCGCGGCCCGGACCGGTCTCGGCGACCTCGGCGACGCAGGGCGCCTCCTCGTGCTCGTCAAGGCGCTGCCCGACGTGCGGGCTCTCGCAGCCCGCGGAGGCGACGCCGCGTCGATGTCGGATCTCGTGGTCGGGCTGTTCCCCACCTCGACGCTCTCCGACGACGCCGACCGCAGCACGGTCGTCGATGCGCTCCTCGCCGTGCTCAGCCACGTCCGCGCTCTCGCCGGGCGAGGCGCCCTGACCGTCGAGCTGAACCTCTGGGTGCGCGAGCTGACCCGGATCGACCGTGACGCCTCGATGACGACGGCGTTCCGCTGGTCCGACGACGGCGGCAGGGCTTCCGACCTCGACGGTGAGCCAGTACCCCCCAGCTTCCCGGCGATCTACTGCCGACACTGCGGTCGATCCGGCTGGGGCATCGAGCTGGCGGCGACGGGTGACGACCTGCACGCGGACGACGCGAACATCCGACGTCGACACGCTCGCCGGGAGGGGCGCTTCCGCCCCCTGCTCACCGCCCTGGCCGAGGCCGATCGCAGTCTCGGGCACGGGCCCAGCGGCAGACCCGAGGACATCCCCGGCCTGGCCTGGCTGTCCGTTCCCGACCGGACGCTGAGGACCGCTCTCGCCGACCCCGATGCTCCCGACGTGCGCAGTGGCCTCGTGCTGCCTGTGCTCACGCATCGCGGAGCCGATGCCGACGAGCGTGGCAACGACGACACCTGCCCGAGCTGCCTCCAGCGCGACGGCATCAGGTTCCTCGGAAGTGCCATCGCGACCCTGCTCTCGGTCGCGCTCTCCGGCATGTTCGGCGACGCATCCCTGGACCCGCGCGAGAAGAAGGCCCTCGTCTTCACGGACAGCGTGCAGGACGCGGCCCACCGGGCCGGCTTCGTCGAGGCACGCTCGGCCACGCTCACGTTCCGCGCCGTCCTGCGCGACGCCCTGGGCGAGGAGCGGTGCAATCTCGACGAGCTCGCCGAACGCGTCTTCCACCGGGCCGGGGACGATCCGTTCCGCCGGTACCGCATGGTGCCGCCGGACTGCGTGGGCCGTGACGAGTTCGACGCGTGGTGGGACCCCCACTTCCCGGCCGACGAGCGACGAAAGGCCCGCGCGTGGGTCAAGCGCCGCCTGCTCTTCGACGCCGTCTTGGAGTTCGGTTTGCAGTCCGCCGTGGGGCGCACCCTCGAACGGACCGGTGCCGTGGCGGTGATGGTCGAGGCCGGCGCCGCGTCGAAGCTCGAAGCCGTCGGGCGCCGAGCCCTGGCCGAGTCGGCCGACGACACCCTCGACACGCCCCTCGCCGAGACATCGGGTGAGCAGGTCGTCGCCTGGGTGAGGGGCCTCCTCGAGCATGTCCGACGGCAAGGAGGCATCCACCACGAGTGGCTGGCGCGCTACATCGCCTCCGACGGACGCCGACACTTCATCTGGGGTGGGCGCCCCCGGACGCAGGGCATGCCCGCCTTCCCGGCGGGGCGGGCCGCGCCGGCGTTCCCACGGGTCGGCGGAGGGTCGGGCGACCGGCAACCGCTCCTCGATCCGGTCACCTCCGCCCAGAGCTGGTACGCCCTCTGGACCGCCCGGAGCCTGCACGTCAGCGTCCAGCACGGAGCGAAGCTGGCCCGCCTCCTCTTCGACCGACTGGTCGACGCGGACGTGCTGACCGCCATCTCGACCGAGAGCGGGGGCCGGGTCTTCGCCGTGCCCGCGACCTCCGTCGTGGTCGTGCCGCTCGGGGACCAGGAACTCGCGGGTGCGCCCACCCTGCTCGTCTGTGACGTCTGCCGCACCCAGACCAACGGTGCCCCGGAGGTCGTCCGGCAGCTCGAGGGAAGCCGGTGCGACGTCGCTCGGTGTGTAGGGCGAGTTCACGCTGCGGGCCGCGAGGACAACTTCTATCGGCGCCTCTACGCCTCCGGCGACATGCGGCGGATCGTCTCGCGCGAGCACTCCAGCCTCCTCGACGACGAGCTGCGCCTCGAGTACGAGAGGGACTTCAAGGCCGGGAGCGCCGACCCCGGAGCACCCAACGTCCTCGTGGCGACGCCGACGCTGGAGATGGGCATCGACATCGGCGACCTGTCCTCGGTGGTCCTGGCCTCACTTCCCGACACCGTGGCGTCCTACCTCCAGCGTGTCGGTCGGGCAGGACGACTGACGGGGAACGCCCTCAACCTCGCGTTCGTCACGGGTCGGGGGGAGTACCTGCCCCGGCTGGGGGACCCCTTGTCCGTCATCAACGGTGAGGTGCGTCCTCCCGCCACCTACCTCGACGCCGCCGAGATCCTCCGGCGTCAGTACCTCGCGTCCGTGGTCGACGGGCTCGCTCGCGACCCCTCACGTTCGCTGCCGCGCAAGGCCGCAGCAGCGCTGCAGACGGCGGGCGAGGGGTCGTTCCTCGCCGACCTGGTCTCCGACGCGGAGGAGCACGCCGAGGAGCGCCTGACCGACTTCCTGGGCTCGCTCGGGCTCCTCGGAGAGGCGGCCTCGGCATCCCTGGTCCGGTGGGCCACGCCGGACCGGACCGAGGACGGTGAGCCGGACGCCGGCACGTCCGGCCTGGCTGCGACGGTGTACGCGGCGGCCCAGCGGTGGCAGTCGTTCGACTCCGGCCTCGCCTTCCGTCGGCAGGAGATCCTGTCGACGATCCCGGCACTCAAGGCCGCCGCGGAGTCGCCCGCGGCGACGGACGACGACAAGCGTGACTTCCGGTCCGCCCGGGCCACGCTCGTCCTCGTCGAGAAGCAGCACGACCAGCACCGCACCGAACCGTGGATCGCCGCGCTGGAGGAGTACGGCCTCCTGCCGAACTACACCCTGCTCGACGACACCGTGACGCTCGACGTCTCCGTCACCTGGCGTGACCCGGAAACCAACGCCTTCGTGTCCGAACCGCGTTCGTTCGATCGCGCTGCAGCGAACGCCCTGCGCGAGTTCGCGCCCGGGGCGACGTTCTACGCCCGGGGTCTGGAGATGGAGATCGACGGCCTCGACCTCGGCCCGCGGGCGGCCAACGTGCGCCGGTGGGCCTGGTGCGACTGCTGTGGGTACGGAGTCGACCTCGAGCAGTCGGGTCAGGCCGTGTCGACCTGCCCGCGGTGCGGAAGCCTCCAGATCGCCGACGCCGGTCAACGGCTCGACGTCGTCGAGCTGGTGCGCGTCATGAGCGAGGTGCGTCGCGACGAGCACCGCATCGGTGAGTCCCGGGACGAACGGAAGAGAACCCAGTTCGTGCTCGTCCCCGCCCCGGACTTCGACCCGGCGAAGGTGACCAGGCAGTGGACCGCCGCCGAGGGAGGCTTCGGTGTTGCCCACTACGACGGGATGGTCCTCCGCTGGGTCAACGCAGGGCGGGTGGCCGCGGGTGCTGTCATGGCCCGTCGCGTCGCGGGGCAGGGCACTCCCAACACCCTCTTCCGGGTCTGTTCCTCGTGTGGGAAGGCCGACAGCGAGACGAACGCGAACGTCCGCAGCGAGCACCGGCCGTGGTGCCCGCAGCGCACCTCGCCCACGGAGACCGCCCGGTCGGTCGCGTTGACCCGTTCCCTGACGACCCAGGGCCTGGCTCTCACGCTGCCCACGTCCGTCACCCTCGGTGACGTCTTCGCCGTTCCGAGCCTGGCCGCCGCCCTGCTGCTCGGCCTCCGTGAGCGGATGGGTGGAAACCCGGATCACATCTCGGTCGTGACCGTGCCGGCTCCGGTCGCCGAGGGGTCGGCAGGCGAGGTCCGTGACGCATTGCTCCTTCACGACACGGTGCCCGGGGGGACGGGCTACCTCACCGACCTGGCGCAACCGCAAGAGATCTGGAGCGTGCTCGCGACGGCACACCGCGTCGTCGCCGGATGTGAGTGCCGTCTCGAGAATCGGCTGGCCTGTCACCGGTGTCTGTTGCCTTTCTCGCGGGGGCTGGGCGCGGACAAGCTCTCACGCGTCGCGGCCGAGCGACACCTCCGGGCGATGCTGCTCGGTGATGCGGCGGAGGAGGGCGCCGTGGCAGACCCCACGTCACCCGCCTGGGCGGTCACCGAGGGGCCGGTCGTCGCGTCGGGCGAATCCCCGTTGGAGCTGCTCTTCCGGCAGGTGTTCACGGAGCGCATGGTGGCCATCAACGCGACCGTCAAGGAGAAGCCCGGTCCGTCGGGGAACGTCCTGACCGTCACGCTTCCGCACGACGCCAGGGTGTGGAACCTGACTCCCCAGGTGTCGGCCCACGGCTCGAAGCCCGACTTCGTCCTGCGGTCGTCCGACCCGCACATCCCGCCGGTCGCCATCTTCACCGACGGCCACACCTTCCACGCGTCCCCGCAGCACAACGTCGTCGCCGCGGACGCGCAGAAGCGGAACACCCTTCGCGCACACGGCTACGTGGTTCTCGGTCTGACCGACGCCGACCTCGTGCCCGGGAGTCCCAAGGCGCCGGACGTCGGATGGGTGAGCACCCAGGTGACGTCGCAGCTCATGGCGCAGCCGGCGGGCTCGCCCGGAGGTGGCATCAACCAGGACGCCGTCGACGTCCTGCGAGCCGGACCCGTCGCCTTCCTGGTGTCGTGGATCCAGCAGCCACACGACGCGCCGCGCCAGGCGTTGGCGGACGCCGTCTGGATGCTCGTCGGGAGCCAGGTCGGCGTGTCCGAGCTCGGGCACCTGGACGTCGGCATCGGTGAGGCGGCCCGGGCCATGGTCCGCGGTGAGGCGGTGGCCTCCGGGCCCGGGGGGACCCAGGGCATCTGGTGGCAGTCGGGACACGTCGGGGTGCTCACGACCGTGGACACGGAGCACCAGCAGGCGACGGAGACGGCGCTCGTCCTCGACGACCGGCCGGAGGCGGTCGCGCACCCCGCGCACGCGGCCGCGTGGCGACGCTGGTTGCAGCTGTCCAACGCCTTCGCGACCACAGGGCATCCGGTGGTCCTGGTGACGAGCGCCTCGGGTCTGGTCGCCGACAGCGCCGACGGATCGGTCGCCGACCGACGTCGTCAGGAGATGCTCGAGCGGGTCGCGCCCGAGTGGGCAGCCCTCCTCCGGCAGGTCGACGCCGGTGTCGCGACGGATCTGATTGCCGCGTGGTCCGCGGCCGGTGTCCGACCGCCCGTCTACGGTGCGGAGGTGGCGGACGGCATCCCGGTGGACTTCGCCTGGTTGGCCGAACGCGTCGCTGTGCTCTTGGAGGGCGACGACGACACGGTCGCGGATCTCGTCGCAGCCGGGTGGCGGGTCGCCGCCTCGGATGTGAACTCAGTGGTCACGGCGCTCGGCGCCCGACAGGAAGGACGTTGATGTCCGTCATCATCACCAGGTCGGTGAGCCGGCTGGAGCCCGCACTGCGGGCGAAGGCCTTCGCGTTCGTCGAGAAGCTCAACGAGGACCACGCGCTCCCCGGTCTGCACATCGAGCCGATCCAGAACAGCGCCGACGCGCGGGTGCGCACCGGGCGGGTCGACCAGGGCTACCGGGCAGTCCTGTTCCGGCTGACCCGACCCGATGCCGTCGACTACGTCCTGCACGGCATCTGGCCGCACGACGACGCCATCGCCGTGGCGAAGAAGGTGTGCCTGACGGTCAACCCCATCTCCGGAGTGCCGGAGATCATCGAGGCCACGGCCCCTGCTCCGGCGGAAACGCCGGCCCGGGACGAGGTCGCTGCCCCCCGAGCGGCGGACGCCGTCCGGACGCCCGAGGCTCGCCCCCATCTGATCGGGTACGGCGTGGGCGACCTCGTGGAGGGGCTGGGGCTCGACCGAGGATTCGCAGAGCAGGTTCTGGGCGCCCACGACGAAGACGCCCTTCTCGCGGTCGCCGCGGTCGCGCCGGCCGAGTGGCAGGGTCTGGCGGTCCTCGACCTGGCCGGTGGCCTGTCCGTCGACGACATCAAGGATCGGCTGGGACTCGAAGCGCCCGTCGCGAGCGAGTCCGTGTCGGACGAACAGATCGTCGACGCGCTCCAGCGCCCGGCAGGCCGGCTCTCCTTCGCCTGGATCGAGTCGAACGAAGAGCTCGAGAGGGTGGTCGAGGAGGGGGACTTCGGCGATTGGCGGGTGTTCCTCCACCCTGAGCAGCGACGTTTCGTCGACCGCGACTACCGGGGTCCCGCTCGGGTCACCGGAGGTGCCGGGACCGGAAAGACGGTCGTCGTCCTGCACAGGGCAAGAGCGCTGGCGCGTCGCGCACCGATCCCTCGCGTCCTCGTCACGACCTACACGCGCAACCTGGCCGACATGCTCGAGCGTGACCTGGTCAGGCTCGATCCGTCGGTGCCGATGTCGAAGGCCATCGGCAGGTCGGGTGTCATGGTCTCCGGGATCGACGCCTTCGCGGCGCAGGTCGTGCGAGAGGCCCAGGGAGCGATCAGGAACGCGACCGAGGCAGTCCTGGGAGTGGCGACCCTCGACGTCATCGACCGCACGCCGGAGGCCGCCTGGGACGAGGCGGTTGCCCTGGGAGGGCAGGACCTGCCGGAGCCTCTGCGCAACCGGTCGTTCCTCACCGACGAGTACGCCCAGGTCGTCCTGCCCCACGGGATCACCTCGTTGACGCAGTACCTCCGGGTACGGCGTCCCGGGCGCGGGGTCGCCTTGGACCGTGTCAAGCGCACCGCGGTCTGGAACGTGGTCGCTGCCTACCGGGCGAGCGCTCGTGCCCACGGCCGGGTGGACTTCGCGGAAGTGGCCGCTCTGGCGGCCAAGCATCTCGAGCTCGAGGCCCTCGCAGGCCGGGGACGACCGTTCGACCACGTCCTCGTCGACGAGGCCCAGGACCTCTCGACGTCGCACTGGAAGCTGCTACGGGCGGCCGTCGCTCCCGGGCCCAACGACCTGTTCATCTCCGAGGACGCCCATCAGAGGATCTACGGGAACCGCATCACGCTGTCCCACGTCGGCATCGACGTCGTGGGACGTGCGCGCCGCCTGACCCTGAACTACCGCACGACGGCGCAGAACCTGCGCTGGGCCATGTCCGTCCTCGACGGTGGTGACTACTCGGATCTGGCGGGGGAGGCCGAGGACCACACCGGATACCGGTCGGCCCGCAGCGGCCCACCGGTGAGTCTGCGGCGATGTGCCGACCAGGACGAGGAGCTCGACGCGGCGGCAGCCGACCTGAAGCAGTGGATCGACGCGGGCGACCCCGGGGAGACCCTGGCCGTGCTGGTCAAGGACCGTTACCAGCAAGAGCGCGTGGTCAACGGCCTCGCCGAGCGCGGCGTGAAGGCCCAGAGCGTCGGGCAGGGCAACCCCAAGGCCGGTCGGCCTGTCGTCATGACCATGCACCGGTCCAAGGGGACGGAGTTCGGAAAGGTGATTCTGCTGGGTGTCCGCGAAGGGGCTTTTCCGGCAGGGCTGCGCGAGCTGGCCTACGAGGACACCGCACGGACCGACGGCCTCCTGCGTGAACGCTCGCTGCTCTACGTGGCGGCGACGAGAGCCCGGGATCTCCTCGTGGTCTCGTGGTCCGGCAAGGCGAGCCCGCTGGTGTCGGTGCCTGCGTGACGCCTCCGCCTCAGGGCAGGTCCCAGGTGCCGGTCCGCCGGCCCTGCTTGGCGGCGAGCAGTCCCTGGTCCCGGAGCGACTGTGCGGCCCACCGCATGTCGTACTGCCACGTCCAGAAGAGGTCGCCGGATGCCCTGAGCTCCGCTTCGTGCTCGGCCCACAGGTGCTCGGCGACCCGGGGGATGGGCGCACTCCCGCCGAGAGCCGTCACTGCGTCCAGCACCCACTGCTTGAGGTCGTCCTTCGTCGCCATGCGCCGCAGCTTGACAGCTGGAGCACCACTCGACGAAGTTCGCGACCATCGGCGAGTCGGCCGCCGCTCACGACGACGAAGACTGCAATCGTGCGACCACCCGACCGACGGCCTCGTCGACGTCCTCGTGTTCCCAGATCCGCACGGAGCACCATCCTCGCTCCGCCAGGTGCTCGTCGGTCGCCCGGTCCCGGGCGATGTTGCCTTCGATCTTCTGCCGCCACCACTCGGCGTTGTTCTTGGGGTGGGTGCGATGCGCGGGGCAGCCGTGCCAGAAACACCCGTCCACGAAGACCGCGACGCGGTGCTTCGTGAACAGGAGATCGGCTCGTCGCCGCGGCATGCCGGGAAGTGGTGCATCGATCCGGTACCGGTAGCCGAGCGCGTGCAGGGCTCGCCGTAGACGCATCTCGGGATCGGTGTCGCGACGCCGTTGACGCTCCATCCGGCGCCGGACCACCGCGTCCGCGGGGGATGGGCGTGAGGACTGAGACTGACCTGACGACACCGCTTCCACCCTCGCTCGTCGACCGGTCCGGACGAACTAGAGTCTCCTCCATGACGGCGGGTTCGGGGGCAGGGGTGATGACGACACTCGACCTGTTCGCCGGCGCGGGTGGGCTCACAGAGGGCTTCCGGCAGGCGGACCGACGCTTTCGTGTCGAGAGGGCCGTCGAGTGGGACCTGGCAGCAGCCGCGACCTTCGAGGCCAACCACGGTCGGGGTGTCGCCTATCACGGTGGTATCGAGGACTGGCTGAACGAGGAGGCGGTTCCCCAGGTCGACGTCGTCCTCGGCGGCCCCCCGTGCCAGGGTTTTTCGGCCCTCGGGCGTCAGGACCTCTCCGATGAACGCAACTCGCTGTGGCGGAAGTACGCGCAAACCATCCTCCTCGCTCAGCCCAAGTACTTCGTCATGGAGAACGTTCCGCAGTTCCTCGGATCACCCGAGCTCGCAATGTTCGAGGAGGCGACCCGCACGGGATTCCTGCAGGACTACACCTTCGAGACCAGGATCCTCAACGCTGCCGACCACGGAGCGCCGCAGGTGCGCAAGCGAGGAATCGTCATCGGTCGACGTCGAGACATGCATGCCCCCATCTGGCCATTGGCCACCCGGAGCCGGGAGGACTGGCGAACGGTGCGATGGGCGTGGCGCGGCTTGCCTCAAGAGGTGCGCGATTCCGGACTACCGCACCCCGACCTCCACCCGTTTGCCGGAACCGAGCTCCCTGGTCCGTTCCGCGGCCGCGACCTGCACATCACGCGCCAGTACACCGACCTGTCGCTCCGGCGTTTCGCGCACATCAAGCGCGGCGGCAACCGGCACGACCTTCCCGACGAGCTCTCCGCACCGTGCTGGCGTCGGCACACGTCCGGAGCGTCCGACGTCATGGGGCGTCTGCACTGGGACCGACCGTCGGTGACGATCCGCACCGAGTTCTTCAAGCCCGAGAAGGGCCGGTACCTGCACCCGGAGGAGCACCGGGCCATCACCCACCTGGAGGCGGCTCGCATCCAGGGCTTCCCGGACAAGTACAAGTGGGTCGGGACCAAGACCGCGATAGCCCGGCAGATCGGCAACGCGGTCCCCATTGCCCTGGCGTCGGCCTTGGCGCGCAGTATCGCGGCCGCACTCGATCCTTCCCTCACCATTCCGGTGGTGAGAACGCAGGACGAGCCGGTGTCCTCATCGGGCTTTCTTCCACTGGCCTTCCACGGCGACGGGTCGGTCGCCTCGACTGAGATGAATTCAGCACGTGCCTGATTGCTGAACGACGCGCCCACCATCGCTGAGTTCACATGAGGAAGATCGGGACGTGATTTCCTGATCCTTCACACAGGGCCTCGGGGGTGGGTGATTTGACGTGGTTCGCGGGCGTTCCGCACGAGATTCGAGTCGCGGGCGTGAGCTTGGTGTTGGCCGAGCAGGCGATCGACGCTGCCGAACCCGGCCATCAGCGGTACGGCGACTTTGTCGGTCGCGGCGAGCGAGCGAGCCCCGATTGGGCGGCGTCTGCGCTGCTCGACCTCGTCCACATGCAGCTCCTCGAGCTGCGGCGAGTCGTCGAGAGACTTTTCGAGGACGGTCGGGCTCCCTCTGAACCCGAACACGTCCGGTCGGCGCTGCTCGAGCGCGCCGGCGCTCTGACGGAACCCGAGCGGAACTCGGCTGAGTACGACGTCTGTGCAGTGGCCGAGGGATTGGAGCTGCTCGACGCCCTGTCCTCGGACAACGGTGTTGATCACGGCTTCGCGGTCGACGGTTCGATCAGCCTGACCACCGGCCCGGTCCTGCCTCCGCTTCCGACCCTGGGGGTCAAGGGAAGCGAAAACGGCGAGCTCGAGGACGAACCCGACAAACTGCTCTCGCTTGCAGCGTCGCTGACCAGAGCCGCGGGAGCACTGTACTGGGTTCTCCCTCCCGTTGCCGGCGAACAGTCGCGCACGGAGGCCAGGGAAGCCCCTGAGTCGGCGTCACGGACCGGTGGCCGCCGGGTCTCGGGCTCGCCCACGTTCGTGGCTGCTTCGCGGCTCGACGAGTCGGTCGCCGAGCTCACGTTCGAGCAAGCCCTCGGCTTGGCTCGTCTGGTCATCCAGTGCGGTGGGGGCCCGGCGGTCGTCGGCGGGAAACGCGGTCTTCTCAGTTCGTCGACGGCCAGGCACCTGACGGCCCTCGGCCTGGTCGAGCGGGTCGAGGTGGGAACCGTGCAGGCCGTCTACGAGGCCCAGATCGCGCCGATGCGAGGTCACCCGACGGCTCCGACCATCAGAACCGTGGGGGTCCGCGACCGCGCGAAGCTCGCCGTCGCGGCAACAACCAGTGGGTCGTCCCTGGTCGGCGAAGCGCTGGCCGACCACGGCGTCGCAACCTCCGTGTCCACTGCCGTTCCTCACGCACCTCTCGACCGCCGCGAGTTCGGACAGCTCGAGCTGGACCTCGGCGCTGCGGACCCGACCGAGGACGAGGTCGCCAAGGCCGTCCGGGGTCTGATCCAGGAAGCCATGACCTACCGTGACGGGCCCGCCGTGGCAGGACTTCTGCGCCTCATCGGTCGCTTCACCAAGCTGGCGCCCTACAACGCACTGCTTCTCGATGCACAGGCGCCCGGTAGTCGCTATGTGCTTCCGGCGCACAAGTGGTTGGAGGACTGGGACCACCGGGTGAAGCCGGGGGAGCGTCCCCGCATCATCCTGAGGACGTTCGGGCCGGTGCTGCCGGTCTTCGACGTCAGTCAGGTGGAGCCGAGCGACGACTCGGTGAGCGCCCTTCCACCGGAGATTCGTGACCCTTTCGGCATGGCGCCCCTGGTGGGCGCCGATCACGCATTCGACCTCTCGGCGCGGACGGCGAGGTCAGAGGGAATCCGCATCACCCGGACCCACGACGGTTCGGGCAGCGCCGGGTCCGCGAGATCGGCGTGGGGGTCGGGCACGATGTCGGTCGCCAGGTCCGAGCGCGCCAAGCCGCACGTCGTCCCGGTGACGATCGACATCGAGATCAACCGGGATCTCGACGATGCAGCTGCGTACGCGACGTTGGCTCACGAGCTGGGACACGTGTACTGCGGCCACGTCGGGTCGCCCACACCAGACCTGTGGCCCAACCGCAATGTCTCGACGGAAGAGGCGGAGTGCGAGGCAGAGGCCGTCGCGTACATCGCCTGCTTGCGCCTCGATCCGAATGCGGTGCTGCCGCCGCATCTTCATCAGTACCTGTCGCCCGGTGAACCGGTCCCACCGATCGACCTCGAGGTCGTGACGAGGGCGGCCGGCCGCGTGATCAACCTGTACGAGTCGCCCGGTGAGGTGTGGCGTAAGCTGACTGATCGTCTGAAGAAGGCTGAGCGACGGGGTCGCTAGCTCCCCGGGTTCGCACTCGCAATGTCGTCTGTTCTGACGCAGAAGCGAAATGCTCCACCGCCGTGAGGGTTGCGGATCGAAGGGTCCTCTCGTGTCTCGAGCAGCCCAGCCTTTCGCATCCGATGGAGGTAACCGCGCACCGTGCCGGTGGAGAGACCGACCTCGGCGGCCACGTCGCTCGCCAAGCTCCACGGGTTCGCACGAACAACGTCCAGGATCCTGCTGGCAGGCGCGGACCTGAAAGCGACCGGAACTTCTCGTGCGAGGCGCTTCGCCGGCTCCGAGGGGCGTGTCCTGAAGTCAATGGGCACCCCCGAGTGCGTCGAGGGGGCGACTGTCTCAGGCGGCGACAGGTCGATGCCCAGGTCGGCGAGCTGGTCGACTCGATCACCGAGATAGCTCAGAAGTTCCTCTTGCCGCGGTTGGCCCATGACCAAGCGGTACGCGCCGAGTGTTCGCATCAGGCGAGAAAGGGCGTGCGTCTCCCTGCTCAACGGCATGACCGGTGCGTAGCGCTCGATCGCGTACTTGCCCGGCAGCACCCAGAAGGGATAGATCTCCGACTCGCCCTCGGGGCGATCGGCTGCAGCAAGCTCGAACATCGTCCGCCATGGGTCGAGGGACTCGCTGACCTCCGATCGGCCGCCATACCGGTCCGCAGCGTTCTTGCGCACTGCGTGCCCCTTGTACCGGTGAACCCGGCCCTCCCGCTGCTCCAGATCCACCGGGTTGCCGGGGAGGTTCCAATGCACGATGGCGTGGCTGTACTGGTGGAAGTCGAGACCTTCCTGGCCCACAGAGGTGGAAGCCAGGACGAATGGCCAGAACGGAGAGTTGTAGGACGCCCGCACGGCGTTCTCGCGCTGAACAGCGGCGCTGTCCTCGGCCGTCCCTCGGCCGAAGCGGACAGCAAAATGGCTGCGAAGTCCGTGGTCCTTGTCGATCTTGACTCGCTCACCGTCCGTCGTGAAGAAGTGCACGCTGCTGGTGCTGGCTCGAAGGGCAAGGGCAGCGTCCACCACCTCTGTCAGACGGTCGAGCTGTTCGTCGAGGGGCTTGTCCGTCAGACCTTCTGATTCGAGGAGCACGTGCAGGTACTCGTCGAGCACGCTCTGCAACCCGCCGTCGAGGGCGTGCTGCATGACGACCTGCCAGTAGGGGAGGTCACGGCCGCCGTCGTATCGAACGGCTGCCATGATCTCCGGCTTGTTGAAGAGCCCGCGCAAGGACCACGCCATGTCGGACGCCGCAGAGCGGACTGCTGAGTCGTCGACGTGCCCACCGAGACGGACCGCCGTCACGAGCGCGCGCAGAGCGAGCACCCCCAGCCCACCGACGGCCAGCAGGGTCAGAACGTCAACGAGATCATCGGGACGTCGGCCCAAGTCGCGCACATCGACGTCGAGAAAACTGTCGAGGTGCTCGTTGAAACGAGTTTCATTGTCTGCGGCCTCGGTGTCGTAGCTGCGACCCCACCGCAGATCCTCGTCGACAGGACGCTGCACGCGTCGTTGGTCGAGCAGACGTGGCGCGGCCCAGTACCAGCTGTCGTCGTCGACTCCTGTCTCCGAGCCGGGTGGGAGGTCTTCGAGCAGTCGCTCGACGCGCTCTCGCACCGCCCCTACGTACGACCCCCGATCCAACGGAAGGGTGTGCGCGCCACCCCGGGCGATCTCGAGCGGATCGCCCGCCTCTGCCAACGCCGCGCTCGGATAGAGAAGTCCAAGTACAGGCATCCCGGTGAGTCGACCTTCGGACTTCTGGAAGGTGAGAAGCGCTGTCGGCCGTGCCGCATCGTAGGCGCGAGCCGCTGTCGGCGTGGTGTTGGTGAGTCGACGCTCGGCTTCATAGCTCACGACGGACCCGATCGCCTTCGGTACGACCGTCCAGGACGAGAACACGAGACGCTTCGTGAAGTCCCTCAGCGCCGGTTCAGCGTACGGGCCAGCCAGCCGTACGTAGGGAAGTGACGGCGGGATCCAGGCCAGTCTCCAAGCCTCGCGACCCAAGACGTCCGCGACGAGCCCGCGCATCTTGGCGTTACCCGGGTCCAGCGGCTCATACGTCCGCAGCCCGTCCCACGACAGCCGCGGACCGCCCGCGGTCAAGGCGGCCGTCAGAGCCTGGTTGGGCGACTCGGCCGCCGTTGCGAGCCGCTTCTTGACCTGGTAGCTGTCCATGAGCTCGAAGAGGTAGGGCGCGCTGCGCCAGTACTCCAAGACGTCAGACGTGTTCAGAACGTCGCCGACTGCCGTGTCCGAGATGTAGGCGCGCACGTCGCGCTCGGCGAGCTCGACTCCGGGGAGCGTCTCGTTGCGGATCATCCCGTCACGATCGGGCGTGGCCGCCAGGCGTTCTGTCCGAACCATGACGCGCCTGAGCTCTTCCTGTACCCCATCACGGGCCGCGCGCGCAGCAGTCACATCACCGGAGAAGAGCGCGCTGCGCATCGCGGCGGAGTGTCGGGTGACCCGATCGGCACGTTCGGCCCCAGCAAGAAACCGGACCGTGTCGCGGAAGTCCTCATAGTGGTCCTCACCCTCGGGGTCGTCCGGGAGTGTGTACATCTTGAACGGTGTGGCCGAGAGGAGCAGCAGCTTCGCGTCAGCGTGGTTCCAGAGGGCATGGGCGAGCTCGGCAGTCTCGTCCTCCTCGCTCATCAGGTTCTTGAAGCGCTGGAACTCGTCGAGGATGACGAGGTCGGGCTCGAGCCGCGCCACCGAAGCGGTCGCGACGAGATGGCGAAGGCGACCGATGAGCCGGTAGCGCCGAGCGCTGACCTCGTCGGGGACCTTTGTGCCTTTGCGCAGGTAGTTGAACTCGTCCGCGCATGACGTCAGGGCGTCGACGAGCGACTCTTCGCCGTACCGCTCCCGGCGCACCATGTCCGCGAACTCGGCAGTCATCTCTTCATTGAGCGAGCTCCTGTCGTAGGCGTCGAACCAGGCGAGCTGGTCGCTGAAGCTGTCGAAAGCCGAGCCACCCTGGAAAAAGCGGATCCACCGATTCGCGCGCATCGAGCTGTCCTGCAGGCCATCACGAAGCATCCAGTACAGGAGCACCCGTTCGCCGGCTCGGCCTCCACCCGATCCCTTGAGGTTGAACGACGTGCCCGGCGTGAACGAGACGAAGTTGAGCTTCTGACCCTCGAGCCGACTGATCACCTTCGGCAACATCGTCAGACGGTCGGCGTGCTGGGTGTCGTCGGTCGCGCCGACGCGCAGCTTCTTGAGGTTCTGGCCGGCGATCTGGTTGTTCGAGCAGATGTAGACGACGTCGATGCGGTCGACCGAGTCCCACAGCGTGTCGATGGTCTTGGCCACGACTCCTCGGGCGACCAAGGTCTTGCCCAGCCCCACCTCGTCCGCCACGAGGAAGCGGCGAACGGGGTCTGCACCGAACAGTCGCTCGTGGACGTGATCGACGGTGCGCCGCTGGAAGTCCTTGAGACCGGCGAGCTCCTTCTCCATGTCGGGTCGTTGGTGAGTCGTCTTCACTGCAGCTCCTTCGCGGCGGCCCACACAGTCGTCCAGAGGGACATGAACGCCGGGGACAGGTGAGGGATCCGGCCATCGGAACCGGTGAGCTCGGTCAGGAGCGAGTCCACTCGGGCGAGCGATCCATCACGCCGAGCGGCCGCACGGATCATGGGCTCGAAGACGACGAGGTCGTCCGCTGTCACACTCGGGCCGGACCGCCCGGCATCGCCGTCGGTGACCTGGTCTCCCAGCCCAGCGACGAGCGACTCGAAGGTCGCGTCACCAAAGAGCAGCGCGAGGTACCGCAGCAGGTCCTTCTCGTTCGACAGCAGCTCGCGGAGGATCTGCCGCTGACGGTCTTCCGGCCCCCCGACCAACTCACCCTTGACCACACAGGATCGACTCACCTCAGACGGGTCGGCCAGGAGCCGCGTCTCCAGGACGACGAAGGGCGAGAGACGAGGGGCCGCTACGGCGTTCCAGGTGAGAGGGTCGCCGAGGCGCAAACCATGCCCCTCACGACCCAGCAGTCGCACCATCGTCGAGGACTGGGGCGGCGCGGCGACCTCGGGCCACTCGAGCGACACCGTGTAGGAGCCGTGGGCATCCTCGACGGCGACGAGCCGCAGCCCGGCCATGGCGAGGCGCGCGTGAAACTGCTCGAGCGCCTTCTCCGCCTCGAAGGCCGGGTCCTGCGATGGTTCGGGCGAGATGATCGCGTACGGCTGGAGGAGGCGTGTCAATCCAACCTCTCCGGTGTCGGAGCCGTCGGCGACGAGCGCGCGCGTGCCACATGAGCGGACCGGACCACGGAGCAGCAGGTTGAACTCGACGTTGCCATCGAATGCGGGCGTGGTGGCGTTGGCCGACCCGGTCAGGACATGTCCAGTTCGGCCTTCGTCCCAGACGAACGTCTTGGCGTGCAGGCCGGTGGAGAGCTCCACGTGAGCGCGGGTCCCGTCCGGGACGGCCTCGTCATCCTGGTCGAGTGTCTCGGCTGCGCGCTGGAGCACCCAGGTGGTCATGCCCGAGGGGACAGCCTGGCCGCCGACACGGTCGAACGTCTCGCCACGGGAGACCAGCCGAGCGTCCGCACCCACCCGTGGGAGGCGGCGCAGGAAACCCGCGTCGAGGAACGGGGAGATCACTACCAAGCGGTCGGCGGTCTCTGGACGCGGCGCCCTGCCAGAAGAAGCCGTACCGAGGGGGACGAGTGTGCCGTCGGAGAAGGGATCCGGCACATCGAGCCGCACCCTCGCCAGCGTGCCGGCCAGGTCGTCGATCTGTTCGCGCCGCTCGTCGTCGAGCTGTGACGTCAGCCCCGGCAGGTCACGCAGGAATGCGGCCAGCGGGTCCGTGTCGACTCCCTGTTCGTCGGCAGACTCCTCGAGCTGTACGACGGTGTCCCAGCTCCTGTCCATCGTCAGGTTGCGGCTGAGACACAGGAAGCGATGCCTGACGTCTCCCTTCGCGCCGCGGAAGCGCAGGGCCCAGATCTTCGGGTGGAAAACGCGGTCATCCCGTTGCGGCACGACCTGGACGACGGAGTCCTCGATGAAGCCGAGCATGGGCCGGTAGCGGCCGGGTACATGCACGCCGCCCGCTTGGCAGAAGACGGTCGTCCGTCCCGCGTGCCGTCGAACTGCCTCGAGCAGGGCGATGGGGTCCGGTCCAGCGTTGTCGTCCGCTCCGCCGATGACATCGTGAGCCGCCATGGCCAGAGGCGCCATGAGCAGCGACGTGAGGTTCAGCGAGTACGTCGTGGCGACCGCGAGGTCCAGGCTGAAACCCGTCGGCGGGCGTAGAGCGTCGGTCAACAGTCGACGAGTCTCCGGAGCGAGCATCAGCGGATCCTTCGAGCCGCGTAGATGTCATCGAGGTGGCGGGATGCGACACCCCACCGGTAGTCGAGTCGTGCCAGACCCGCTGCTTCGGACCAGGTCTCGAGTGCGGCAGGGTTCGCAAGTCGAGCACGTCCACCCTTGATCCGGACCTCGCGGTCTCGCACCAGGTCTCTCGCCGATGCGTCGTCGGCGACGTGACGTTGTTGCGCGCGATCGAGCCAGGCGTCGACGAACATCCTGGTCGCGACTCGCAAGCGCGGGTTGAGTCGCGTCAGGGTTGACCACAGGTGTGTGCAATCCCATCCGTCGAACACCTGCTCCGAGCGGATCTCGTCCTCCCAGTCATCGAGGTACTCCCGAAAGGCATCCACGAGCTGGGCGTCACCGCGCTTCTCAGCCACGAGCAGGTTGTAGAGGAGTGCTGATCCGAAGATGGCGTGGTGAAAGCGGCGCGCGTGGTCCACGAGGTGCCGTGCGTGCTCCGGGAATTGCGCGGCGGCCGGGTGCTGCCACACGTAGTCGATCGAGACGTCGTCCTCGTGTAGGGCGAGCCAGGCCAGGAGCGAGGTCGGGCAAGCCGCGGCGATGCGGTCCGTCAGGTACGCCGCATCCTCCGGTCGGAGATCGAAGCTGCTCTCCCTCAACAGTCCGTCCGGGGCCGGAGGAAGAGCGCGGTCGAGGCCGTTCTGAGTGGCCTCGTGCCCGATCTCGTCTGGGTCCTGGCTGGTGATCAGCGCGCGTGCGGAACCGGACCGAAGGTGCGCCGAGATGCTGAGGTCCCACGTGCGCAACCCGAATCGGCCCATGCCGGCCCAATACGCCTCACTGGGCATGCGCTTCAACCGGTGGCGGGCACGGTTCCCGATGACGCCAGCCAGCTCGCCACCGTTGAGCAGGGCGGTGATGAGGCGGACCTCGTCGGCGCGGAGGCGAGCGACGGCGTCATCGCCGGTGAGGCCCTGACGCATGACATCCCGCATCAACCAGCCGGTGAAGAGGAAGTAGCGGGCACGGGTCTGCAGGACAGAGGTACCGGGGAACAGCTCGTTGGCGAAGGTGTCGCGGATGGTGCCGATCCCCAGCTCGTCGACCGTCGAGTCCTCCTTGAAGAGCTCGAGCAGCTCGTTCATCTGTCGTTGCTGGGCGTCGTCGTTGTCCAGCCAGGCGAAGGCTGAGGTCATCTCGGGTTCCTCATGAGGGCACCTCGATGAGATCGATGTCGGCCTGGCGATACTTTTCGTCTCCCCAGACCCCAGCACGCTCGAGTGCCATGAGGCGGTAGTTCTCGGTCGCGGTCACGCACACCACCTCTTTGAG
The DNA here is from genome assembly GCF_017312765.1 of Phycicoccus sp. DTK01. Classification (NCBI taxonomy): domain Bacteria; kingdom Bacillati; phylum Actinomycetota; class Actinomycetes; order Micrococcales; family Intrasporangiaceae; genus Phycicoccus; species Phycicoccus sp. DTK01. The sequence goes on from NZ_BOPU01000001.1 coordinate 110,713, forward strand.
GCGGTGCAGCTCATCCACCCATTGCGCGACCGTGTCGAGCACGCGCAGCTGGGACTCGGCAAGACCCCAGACGTGGTCCGCGTGGAGTGCGTCCGGCGACCCGTTCCTCGGCCGGTCGGCCCCGTAGGTGTCCAGAACGCGTTGGGCCTCGACGGATCTGCGCGGCGCCTTCTCGGCCCCTCGCGTGTTGAGTCGACGGAGCTCGTGGCGCAGCACCCGCAGGACGTCGGCTGCTTCACACTCGTCGGCGCGGACGGCGGCGGCCAGCACGTGGGCGAGCCGTGCCGCCCGCAGCTCTTTCGCTGTGGGCGGGTCGGGGAGTGGTGTCGTCACGGGGGAGTGCTCCTGTCGAAATGTCGTGGGCTGTTCAAGTGACCGCGAGGCTTTCAATGGTGCGAAGCGCGAAGGCCGGTCGAGACGAACATCAGGTCGATTCCGCTGACCCATCCGCCGCTGTGATCGTCGATGATGCGCCGGTAGGCGTCGATCTGAGGACGGTAGAGCAGGCGTATGGCCGCCACGCCCGGCCCTCCTTGCGTCAGGCCCTCTGCCAGCCGGCGGCGAGCCACGATGCCGGCAATGTTGTTCGGGACGATCACGGTGGCACGAGCCACCGGGTGTGTCGCCTTCGCCTTGGACACGACATCACGGAGTGCCTCGACGCCCTCGCTGCCGTAGCCGACCCACTGCACCTGAATCAATCTTCGCCCCCCTGGTCGTCTGCGCAGCACGCTACGTCGGTTGTTCAGGCCACGCCGCCGGTACGGAGAGCGAAGTCACGGGCCGTGTTGCCGCCCGCTGCACGCATCCGCTCGACGGCCTGGACGAGGTGGCGGGGGACGAACGGTGCCGCGAGCAGGTCGTGCTCGACCACGAGCAGCCCGTGGTCGGTCACGAAGCGCAATCCCACCGTGTCGCGATTGAGCAGGCCCACCTCGCGCTGGGCGGCACGCTGTGATCGGATGCCGTGGACGAGCACACAGAACAGACGGACGGTCGGCTCGTGGTCCATCACCCGGACGTAAGCCGCACGGTGGCCCACCGCGAACGGCACGTCGCCGTCCTCGTCGAGTTCGGTGTTCTCGCCGGCAGTCGCCATGGTGCGTCGCACGAGCTCCACCAGCTCGAACGCACTGCCCACAGGGTGGGCAAGATCCAGGTCCACCGGGTCGAGGTCACTGGCCGGGATGGGAGGGGGCGTCGGCGCAAGCCCCTCCGGTCCGGGCGGCATACCGGCGAGGAGGAGCGGGTGGACCACGCCGAAGCCCTCGCGGAGCACACGGACGATTGTCCTGGCAATGTGCTGGCAATCCGTGGCATTCGCGTAGAGGAACCAGATGGACGCGTCGTCCGCGGAGTCTTCACTCGGGGGGAAGAAACCCAGCCCGGTGAAGAACCGGTGGCCTTCCGCACCACCACGGAACTCCGGCGCAAGGAAAGCGTCACTGCTCGCCTCGAGCCGGAAGGCAGAGCCCTCGGCCAAGGACAGGACCTGCACGTAGGGGAGGGCGCCATCCGTGGGCTCATCACCCTGGGTCTGGACGAGGATGCTCTGCCCGTCCTCCAGGCACTCCAACCGGCGCAGCAGCTGCCCCTCGTACTGGCTCCACGCCTCCTCGATCGACCGCTCCAGGTCGACCCCCGACTGCTCGTTCCGCCCCATGAACGCCCCCCTCTTCCTTCGTCCTCGGCTGCGACCACAGCGTGCCCGAAGGGTCCAACACGCTCGCGGCGAACCCCGAGGTGCGGGGGTCGGTGGGGTGGAGAAGGTGGAGGGCCTGCTGACCGCGCTGGGACACCTCCCTGGTCCGCCGGCTCCATGAGGGGATCGGCGCATCGCGAAGAGCTTTGCCCACGAACCTGTCTCGTGTGTTGTGGGTGGCCGATAACCTCCGGCCCATGAGTGACGAGCTGGTCTACGGGGCCTCCCGGTACGGGTACACGACGATCGTGCCGCGCCTTACCCTCGAGGAGACGACGGCGCAGATCGAAGCCGCCCTGGCGGCCGCCACCTATGGCGACGCACGAGCGGTCGGTGCTCCGGTCGACGACGACGAGATCGCCGACGACGTGGCCTACGACGTTCGCGAGCTGGGGCAGGTTGCGGACGGTGACTGGCCGCCGAACGCCGGGATGGTCGCGCTGGAGACCCTGCCGCCCACGCTCGTGGCTCTCCTGCACCTGGGGCACAGCATGGTCGGCCAGGAGTGGGTGGAGCTCCCCGACGAAGATGTGGCCCGCGTCGTCGTGGAGGCACGCTCGATGGGGTACCTCGTGCGGCGGGATGACGAGCTGATCGGCTCGTTCGACTCGCTGCTGGATCTGTGCGTCCTCCCCGATGGATGTCGACGAGGGAGACTCCCCGTGCCCGAGCTGCGGTGGTGAAGCAGTGCTGAACATCGCCTACGGGGACCCGGTGCGACCGCCCGGTCCCGGAATAGTGCTCGGTGGATGCGTGGTGGGAGACGACATGAAGAAGCGGCAGTGCAACAGGTGCGGGCATCGGTGGGGCAACGTCGACCGGGTGCCCGTCGACCTCGACGAGGCCAGGCGGCTCTCGTGACCGCCCGACTGAGGCCGGTGCAGCCCGTCTTCGCGACCGCGTCCGAGGGCGAGGCGTGGAAGAAGCTGGTCGAGCAGGCTCCGGACGAATGGACGATCCTGGCCAACGTCCGGCTCACCGACGAGAAGAAGGACTGGGAGTTCGACCTCGTCGTCCTCATGCCGGACGTCGGCGTGATCGTGGGCGAGGTCAAGGGCGGAAACGTGACCATCGCCGACGGCGAGTGGCGGACCGCGACCTCCCGAGAGGGCACCCGGGTCATCCATCCTGTCGACCAGGCGCGCGACGGCAAGCACGCACTATGGGCGTACGTGAGGAGCGACCCCAGATGGAAGGGGTCCAGTCGGACCCGGGTCAGGTTCGGGCACACCGTGATCACGCCGCGGACCAGCATCCACGAGGACTTCGCGACGCCGGACTGCCCGCGGTGGATGATCCACGGCAAGAACGACCTCGGTGATTTGGCGGGTCGACTCTGGGACATCGCGGCCAAGCAGGAGTCAGGGTTTCGCGCGCCGAGCGCGGACGACTGCGACCTCATCGCCGAGATCCTCCTCGGCCGTAACCTGTCCCAGCGCACGCTGCTGGCCGAGGCCGACGAGCGGGAGAGCCGCGCCGACCGGCTCACCCTCGAGCAGTCGGCCATCCTCGGGGCGACCCGGCTCATCTCGCGCCTCGAGGTGCGCGGGGGAGCGGGCAGCGGCAAGACGGTGCTCGCGACGACCCAGGCCAAGGAGCTGACCCGCGGAGGGAACGGTCGGCCGGCGCAGCGCGTGGCCCTGCTGTGCTACTCGCTCGGGCTCGCGAGCCGGTTCCGCCGGCTCATGGAGACGGTCGACCGCAAGCACCGCCCGGCCTTCTGCGGTACCTTCGAGGACCTGGCGCGGTACGTGGGCGTCGAGGAGTTCGGCGGTCGCGACGAGCCGGACTTCTGGGAGGAGCGGCTCCCGCAGCAGATGCTTGAGCTCGCGTCGTCGTTGCCGGACGGCAAGAAGTTCGACGCGGTCGTCGTCGACGAGGCGCAGGATTTCGCCGACCTGTGGTGGGCGCCGATCATGCGCAGCCTCCGGGACGAGGAAACCGGCGGTCTGTACGTCTACAGCGACGAGAACCAGCGGGTCTTCCAGCGGTTCGGGGCGCCGCCGGTCCCGCTCGTGCCGATCGTCCTCGACCACAACCTGCGGAACACGCGGCAGATCGCCGAGACCTTCGGCCCGCTGGCGCCGATGCGGATGCGGTCTCGTGGTGGTGACGGACCCGAGGTGACGTTCATCCCCAGCGGGCTGGACGACGCCCTCGACGTGGCGGACGACGCCGTCGAGGCGCTGCTGCAGGACTGGCGGCCGGAGGACGTCGCTCTGCTCACCACCGGTGCGCGCCACGACGAGCAGGTGGCGCGGCAGGAGATGCTCGGGCAGGCCGGGTACTGGGACACGTTCTGGGACACCGACCAGGTGTTCTACGGGCACGTCCTCGGCTTCAAGGGGCTCGAGCGGCGATGTGTCGTGCTGTGCGCCAACGAGGCGTCCGTCAAGGACCGGTCTCGTGAGCGGTTGTACGTCGGCCTGTCACGGGCAACGGACAAGCTCGTGGTCGTCGGACCGCCGGACGTGATTCGCGACATCGGTGGTCCGGAAGTGGCGAGACGGCTGGGACTGGGGGTTACCGTGACCACGACCGACAGGGGGACATCATGACGACGACCGACGACCGCTTCCGCGCGGTGCCCGACGGCTGGCTCGAAGCGCCGGAGAGCCTCAAGGACCAGGCGCTCGCCAAGGCCAAGAAGGTTCTCGAGGCGCCGCAGGCGGTCGAGGACGTCGCGCTCCACTACGACCGCTCGTCGAACTATGCCGGGGCGACCTTCCTCGACCTCGACCCGGTCGACCCGTACGCCATCACCAGCGGGGACCTCCTGTCGCTGACCCTCCTCGGGGTGCAGGCCGAGCCGCAGGCCGTGCGTCGTCTGCTCGAGATGACGGCCACGAACCGTGAGATCCGCGTGCTGCTCACGGAGGAGCACCTGCCACTGGACGCCGACCTCATGGTCGCCGACAACGACACGCTCCTCGCGATGGCCTCCCTGCACGAGGCCCTGAAGCGGGCGCTGTCCCTGGACGCGACCCAGAAGAAGAACCCGTGGGTGACGGCCTCGAAACTGAGCGCCCGCAAGCGCCCCGACCTCTTCCCGGTACGCGACTCCGTGGTGTGCGAGGTGCTCGGGTTGAGTGGCCCGAAGCAGGACTAGCAGGTGGACTGGAAGGTCTACCGGCACATCATCCAGGACGACGAGGCCCGCGGACGCCTGGACGAGATCATCGATGAGGTGCAGCAGCGGGAGGACGTCAACGTCGGACACGTCAACCGCCGGCTACGGCACCTCGATGTCGCTCTCTGGATGCACGGCCGGAGGATCAAGAAGACCAGGTCCGACACCGGCTCCGGTCAGACGGCCTGATCCGCGGTTCCGTCGGCCGACCAGAGCTCCCACCCTTCGCCCGGATCGCCGTCGGCCAGCTCGAGATACACCGCCGCCAGGTCTCCCAGGTCGTGGAAGACAGCCGCGCTCAGGTAGCCCGCCGCATCGTCCAACGCGCCCGACACCGCGTCGGCCCGAGGCCGAACTCTTCGGCGTCGCGGATCATCTCCTCGTTGCTCGCGCCTCGACGGCGCCAGGCATCCGCCAGGCGGTCGTCATGTCCTACAGCCATGGGAACGGTGCCCCAGCTCGTCGTCAGCCCGGACGCGGATGGCCTCGGCATCCAGACTGCTGTGCACGGGGCTTCGCTCCGGATCGATCAGGTGCAGGGCCACCAGATCGCGTGCGATGGCGTGGTCGAACATGCTCGATCCCCGTGCGCACGTCTCGCACCAGGCGAAGTACTGGCAGGACGCTCGATCGGCGCCGTAGCCCATGGCGACAGTGGCCAGGTGCTGTCCGCTGCCGCCTGACCTCACCACGGCCAGCCCCTGCGGTCCATCTCGGAGGTGACGTGCGCCAGCGACTCACGCAGCCAGTCGGCCGGACCCACCCGCTTCTCGGCGTGCAGGTCCCAGGACAGCTGACCGTGCAGGTCGCGGAGGTCCCGGTCCGACAGTCGCTCGACGGCAGTGCGGACGTCGTCGCCGGCCAGGGACACCACGCCATCGGGGCGTGCTCGAGACGATCGCGTCGGACCGTTCCAGACGTCGACCGCCATCGCCACGGCTTCTCCCCGGCGTACCGCAGCGGCCGCGTAGGAACTGGCCATGGTCGCGTCGCCTCGCTCGACCTCGCGCCGTAGCCACTCGACGGTCCGGACGAGGTCGTCCACGAGCGGCAGCAACGCTTCCGGTGGCGGGAGAGGGTGGTTCCGGGTCATGCCGTCCACTGATGCCTCCACATACCGGCGACGAAGGAACGTCGGGACGGGTAGCCGGCGGCGAGCAGCTCGGCGTTGACGCGGTGCCCCGCACGGACGTTCGCGCTGTGCACGTAGATGCGCCCGACCGGAAGGGGTTCGCCGGCGGCGGCCCGCGCCACGAGGTGGTCGACGACCGGCTGCACGGTGTCGTCACCGACGAGGTCGTGGTCGAGCCAGAGCTCGTCGACGAAGCGGCCGTCCAGGGCTCGGAGCAACGACAGCGCCTCGGCCGAGGTCCGGGCGAGGAGCGCCTCGCGGCCGTCGCGGAAGACGCGCACGTCGTCGACGAGGACGCGCAGCACCGAGCCGCTCATCGGCCGCCCCCAGCGGTCTGCCAGGCGTCGGGGGAGTGGCCCCGGCGGGTCAGCGCTCGACGCCCTTCCGCCAGATGCTTCGAGCGCCACCACCGTCCGCGCGCCGTGGGGTGGTGCCGCATCTCGTGGTCGAGGAAGCGGAGGTGCTCGACGAGATCGCTTGTGGGCAGCGCGTCGAGTGCGTCAGCCGTCCATCCGGTCGGCAGCTGGGCGGGGTGGTGGGGGTTGCCGGAAACGGGCACGGTGGCTCCTCGGGGTCACACGGACCCCTCGGCCTGACCGTGGAGATCCGCTGTTGTCATCGGATGACCAGCTCGTCACCTGGGGCACCCCCGCGGGAGGGGTTGCCGGACAGCAAGCCAGGGCTTGTCGCTGCCTCTCGTGAGCTGTGACCAGCATAGCGGTGAGGTGCGACACCAGGTCAGAGTCCGGGCACGCACTCGCCGTTGCCGAGCATCGAGAGGGCGTAGCGGTCCCCGACACCGAAGCTCGTCTGTCCGGAGTTCTCCGCGTGCATCAGCTCACGGGAGCTCGGGACATGGGCCGCACCGAGGACGTGCGCGAGCTCGTGCATCACCACGGCCTGGACGCCGCGTGAACCCTCCACGGTCGACAGGTCGGGAGCGAGTGCCTCGGTGTCGAGCCACACGCTCCCGCTCACGTAGGTGAGGCGACCGTGGGTGTCGCGCACCGGTCGTCCGCCGCCGAGTCCCGCGGTGTTGCCCGCCAGCTCCGGCTCCTCACGAGCATCGCTCCAGGCGATGAGGACCGGTGCCCAGCGCTCTCCGTAACGCTGCGGTTGGTAGAGCGCCCGGTCCTTCGTGGGCGCCTCATCGGTCAGCCCGTCGTCGACGAAACGGAGGCCGGTGGCCCGGGACACCTCGGACACTGCGGCACTGATGACTTTGCGTCCCCGCGGCCCCACTCGGTCCCGGACGACGTAGTGGATCGGACGGCACGGGTCGAAGGTGATGGGCGCGGCGCTGTCGTCCTGTGTCGCGAGGAACGCGAAGCGGTCGGAGCGCGGGATGTCGGTGAGGGCGACCGCCGGCAGCTGACGGCTGCTCGAGCCCGAACTCGGCGGATGCTGCTCTCCGGCCGCGATGCGCGCCGACGTGAAATTGCTGCTCCACTCGCCGGCGTGTGGCGCGGCGAACCATCCGCCGGCCAGGACGCACACGGCGAGGAGTGCGCTGCCGCGCTTGTGGCGCTGCCACCACGGGACTGTGGCGAGCGGCTGCGGCAGCGACGGCTGCCAGGCTCTCGGATCGTGGCGGGAGGACCGACCGTCCGGCCAGAGCACCTGCTCCGGGTCAGGGTTGCGAAGGTCGAGTCGGTCCAGCTCCTCGAGCCGACGCAGCATCTCGCGCTGTCGACGACCTGGTCCACCTGAGAGCGCGTCGATGCGCGCGCGAAGTCCCCCGTTCGGCACCCCGACAACCTAGGAGCAGGCGGATGCACGTTCGCGCCCGTCCGGCGCGAGACCGGCCGAACGGCTGAATCTGTCCTGCGCACTGGACCCTGTCGGACCAGCCCTCTAGCGTTCCGTCGGGTAGTCACAGCGATGGGGGATGACGGTGGGGACCTTTCCGTTCGGTGCGCCGGTGCGCGACCTGGCCATGGGCACGCCTCTGCGAGAGGTGTCGACGGTCGTCGTCGGCGCCTATCCGTCAGCGGTGCACGTCGAGTGGACCCCGCCCCGAGGCCTCGGCCGACGGGTGGCGGCGCTGCCCGTCGACAACGAGCCGCACCCCTTCTGGGACGGCTCGGGCATGGAGCACTTCGTCGAGCGCTGGCGCGGCGAGTACTTCCGGCCCGAGTGGGGCACGGTGCGTCCATCCCGGCTCAACGGGTCCTCCGGGCGCCTGCTCCACACTCGATGGCTCGCGCCGCTGGGTGTAGCGGTCGACGACTACTTCGTCACCGACTGCCTGCCGACCTCGATGATGAGCGACGGCGTCGAAGGCGTCGTCACCGGAGAGGGTGCCTACGCGGCACTGGCCGAGGAGCTGGGACTCCCGGCCGTGGACATGCTGCAGCACCCTTCCGAGAACGCCATCGTCGCCCGTGCGGAGCGCCAGCACGACCGCCTTCGTCGGCAGGTCGAGGCGTCAGGGGCGTCGACCATCGTCACCCTCGGCAACGCCGCGGCCCGTGTGGTCGCAGCGCTGAGCGGGCAGACCGGTGGCGCGCTCGACGAGGACACGTACGAGGAACCCCGGTACGCCACGATCGGCGACCGCAACCTGACCTGGCACGCGCTGGTCCACCCGGCAGTCCGTGCGCCGTGGGTCGAGCGACACGACCAGTGGGTCCTCGGGCGCCGGACGGAGCCCGCGGCATGAGCCAGAGCGCGCCTGCCGGCTGGTACCCGCAGCCCGACGGCAGTCGGCGGTGGTGGACCGGCTCCTCGTGGGCCGAGGTCTCGGCACCCGGGGCGGGTCCCGTCGTCCACGGTGAGGTCGTGGCGTTCGGGTCCGCTCCGACGGCGCATCCGGTTCCGTCCAGCTACCCCGTGCCGCCCGACCGGCCGGCTCCGCTCGTGGCCGGTCCGTACGGCTACTCGCCGATGATGCAGGTGGCGCCCAAGAGCCCCGGCCTCGCGGTCCTCGCGTCCTTCTTCCTCCCCGGGCTCGGCCAGTTCGTCAACGGGCAGGGGGCGAAGGGCTTCGCGTTCCTCTTCTCCTGCTTCGTGGGGTTCCTGCTTCTCGCCGTGGTCATCGGCGTCTTCGTGCTCCCCGTCGTGTGGGTCTGGTCGATGGTGGACGCGTACTCCAGCGCGCAGGCCTGGAACGCGCGGCACGGCATCCTCAGCTGAACCGCAGGGCCGACGAAGGGTTCGGTCAGATCGTCGTCAAGGGTTCGACGCCGGCCCCCGCACGGGTTGTCGGGGGAGCGGGGGTGTGGTTGGGTACGCGTCAGAGAGCGCTCTCTCACCGACGAGCGAGCCCCGGCGCGAACGGACTGCGACATGACCTCACCCCCGCCCGCGAGGACCACCCGAGCCACCCGCCGCGCCGTCGCCGGCGTCGTGACCGGCCTCCTCGCCCTCACCGGCACGGCGGCCCAGCTGGCGCCCGCCGCCGCGGCGCCGGCCAAGCCGAAGCCCCCGGCCCCGTCCCTCGACCTCGGCAGCAAGGTGCTCGTCCTCGACCCGAGCATGGCCACGGCCGACATCAAGGCCGCAGTGGACACGATCAGCGACGCCCAGACCGACGACGAGATGGGCACCGGCCGCTGGAGCATCCTCTTCAAGCCCGGCACCTACGGCACCGCCACCGAGCCGCTGCAGCTCAAGGTCGGCTACAACACCGAGGTCGCCGGCCTCGGCGCGAGCCCGGACGACGTGCACGTCATCGGCAAGATCGAGGTCTACAACCGCTGCCTGGACGACGGCGGGACGAGCAACTGCATCGCGCTCAACAACTTCTGGCGCACCCTGAGCAACCTGACGATCGACGTCAACGGCACCGGCCAGGACGGCTGCCGTCAGTCGGCCAACTTCTGGGCCGTCAGCCAGGCCGTCTCGATGCGCCGCGTCGCCGTCAAGGGCGGCAACCTCAGCCTGATGGACTACTGCACCGCCGGACCGCAGTACGCCAGCGGCGGCTTCATCGCCGACACCTCCGCCGAGACGGTCATCAACGGCTCGCAGCAGCAGTGGCTGACCCGCAACAGCACGGTGGGCAGCTGGAGCAACGGCGTCTGGAACCAGGTCTTCGCCGGCGTCGAGGGCGCCCCCGACGACAGCGCGTTCCCGAACCCGCCGTACACGACGCTCGAGAAGACGCCGGTCAGCCGCGAGAAGCCGTACCTGTTCATGGACGGCACCCGCTGGGCCGTCCGCGTGCCGTCGGCGCAGACCGACACCCGCGGCCGCAGCTGGGCGAACGGCATGACGCCCGGGAAGACGCTGCCGCTCAGCGCCTTCCACGTCGCGAAGCCCGGCGAGTCGGTCAAGGACATCAACAAGGCCCTCGCCAAGGGTCAGCACCTCCTGCTGACGCCCGGCATCTACGACGTCGACCGCAGCATCGAGGTCAAGCGTCCCGGCACGGTCGTCCTCGGGATGGGCCACGCCACCCTCACCGCGCAGAAGGGCGCGACGCCCCTCGAGGTCGCCGACGGTGCCGGCACGGTCATCGCCGGCGTCACCATCGACGCGGGAACCAAGCTGTCGCGCAACCTGCTCCACGTCGACGACCACGACAAGGGCAAGGGCGGCGACCGCTCCGGTCGTGGCTCGAGCGCCAAGGACCCGCTGACCCTCAGCGACGTCTACTTCCGCGTCGGCGGCCCGCACATCGGCAAGGTCAAGGTCGCGCTGCAGATCGACGCCGATCACGTCCTCGTCGACCACACCTGGGTGTGGCGCGCCGACCACGGAGTCGAGGACTTCACCGGCGGCTTCCTCGGTGACGACGAGCGCTGGGCCGTCAACACCGGGACCAACGGGCTCATCGTCAACGGGGACGACGTCACCGCGACCGGCCTGTTCGTCGAGCACTTCCAGCAGCACAACACCATCTGGAACGGCGAACGTGGACGGACCGTCCTCTACCAGAACGAGCTTCCCTACGACCCGCCCACGCAAGCGGACTGGACCCAGCCCGACGGCACCCTCGGCTACGCCGGCTACGTCGTCTCCCCGAAGGTCCGCACCCACGAGCTCTGGGGCGGCGGGTCGTACGTCTACAACCGCAACAACCCGTCGATCGTCACCGAGCACGGCTTCCAGGTGCCGACCACGCCGGGTGTACGGCTGCACCACCTGCTGACCGTCAACCTCGGTGCCGGCACGACCCGCCACGTCGTCAACGAGGTCGGAAGTCAGGTCGACAACAGCAACACCGGCACCCCGGCGTACGTCAGCGAGTACCCCTGAGCCGCACCGCCTGAGCCCGGACCCGTCCGCGGCAGCGCAGAGCAGGTTCCCGCTCAGGCGCTGTCGCGGACGACCAGGTCCACGCCCAGCACGACCGACCCGGATGTCTCGGCCGCCGCCAGGTCCGGCAGCGCGTCGGGCACCGGCCGGCCGAGGCGCTGGAGCAACAGCTGGGCCATCAGCCGGCCCTGGGTCTCGGTGCGCTGGCGCACGGTCGTCAGCGGGGGAGCGGCCACCGCCGCGACGTCGGCGTCGTCGAAGCCGATGACCGCCACGTCGCCCGGCACGGAGCGCCCGGCATCCCGCAGCGCCGTCAGCGCGCCGAGGGCCATCAGGTCGTTGGCGACGAAGAGGCCGTCGACGTCCGGGCGGCGCTGGAGCAGAACGGATGTCGCCAGCGCCCCGCCGGTCGTCGTGAAGTCGCCGACCTCGACGAGCTCCTCGTCGAACGCCTCGCCCAGCGCCTCGCGGAACCCCGCAAGCCGGTCCGTCCCGGCCGTCATGTCCTGCGGCCCGGCGACGGTCGCGATGCACCGCCGCCCGCTCGCCAGCAGGTGACGGGCGGCGAGCCGGCCGCCCTCGACGTTGTCGTGGTCGACGTGCCCGACGCCGGGGTGCTCGGCCACCGGACGGCCGCCGGCGACGACCGTGATGCCGCAGCCCTCGACGAGCCCGACGACGTCGTGGTCGCCGTGCTCGGAGATGACGAGCGCGCCGTCGACGTGCCCGCCGCGCAGGAAGCCGGCGAGGCGGTCGAGGTCCTCGTCGGTCTGCACCATCGAGAGCACCATGTGCAGCCCGGAGCGCGCCAGCTCCTGGCTGGCCCCGCGCGCGACGGCGGCGAAGAACGGGTCCCCGAAGACGCGGCTCGTCGCCTCGGCCGCGACGAGCGTGACGGCGTCGGCGCGGCGCGTCATCAGCGCTCGCGCAGCCGGGTTGGGGATGTACCCGAGCTCGTCGACGGCGGCGCGGACGCGCTCGGCCATCGCCTCCTCGACCGTCGGAGAGCCGTTGACCACCCGCGACACCGTCGCCCGCGAGACGCCGGCGCGGGCGGCGACCTGCTCGAGGGTCGGCCGCTGGCGGGCGGGCATCATCCGGTGCACGCCCACACGGTAGCCACCCCGGCTCGGAGGCAGGCGCTCACCGCAGACAGGGGCCGCTGCCGAGCTTCGCGAAGGCGTAGCGGTCGCCGTCCTGGAGGGTGCCCGGCCCGTTGCTCGCGCTCATCAGCTGGTCGTCGGCCTGGGGGTGGTCGGCCCCGAGGACGTGGCCGAGCTCGTGGACGATGACGCCGTGTGCGTCCCCGCGGCGCTGCGGGTCGTTGATCCACCTGCCGAGCGTCGGGGCGTCGAGCTCGATGGCGCCGGTGACCCAGCTGCGGCGGGTGGTCGGGCGGTCGGACTCCCGCGGGCCACCGAGCCCGACGATGCCGCCCTCGAGGCGCGGGGTCTCCTCCGGGTCGCTCCAGGAGATGAGCACGGGTGCCCACTGCCGGTCGTACTGGTGCATCCGCAGGGTGCGCGACGGGGAGGGCTTCTCGTCGGTGTAGCCGTCGAAGACGAAGGCCAGCCCGGTCGCCGCGGACACCTCGGTCACGGCGTCGGTGATGGCGTCGCGGCCGGTGTCACCGAGGTCGTACGGGTCGTGGATCACGTAGTGGATGGCACGGCACGGGTCGAAGGTGACCGGCTCGCCGCTGTCGACCTCGTCGATGAACGCGTAGCTGTCGATGTCCGGCGGGTCCGGCAGCGGCACGGCGACGCGCATCCGGCCGCCCTCGGGAGTGGCGACCGGTGAGACGCCGACACCGACCCGGAAGGTGGGGTCGCCGTTGACGAGGTAGTCGGCGAAGGTGACGAGGTGCGGCCAGCCGAGCTTGAGCGCGAGGGGGGCGACGAGCAGCAGTCCGACGAGGAGCGGGGTGCGTGGGCCGCGCTGCCGATTGGTGCTGCTGGGGATCTCGACGACGGGGACGACGGCCCCGGCCGCGGCGTGCTCGTCGAGGAGCTCGGCCACGGCCGGGACCTCGCGCGCCAGGCGCGCCAGCTCGTCGTCACCCCCGGTCGGCACCCCGACAGGCTAGGAGCGCGTCGTGGCGGGCGCCGGGCATCCGTGGCGAGGGGTGACCGAACGGCCGAGCGACGGGGCGTGGAGGTCAGGCGGCATCGAGGAGGGCGGCCAAGTGACGCTCGAGCACGGACTCGTCGTCGGGCGGGGGGTCGGAGCCCCATCCGAGGAGGGGCGGGGACAGAGTGCGGTGGCGGTGTCCGGTCGGGGTACGGACCTCGAGCTCGTGGGGTGACCCGCGCACGACGACCACCTGCCACCCGGGCGACTCCTTGACGAGGTTGCACCGGGCACAGAGTCCCGCCGCGTTGACGAGGCTCGTCGGCCCACCGTCGCGCGCGGGGTGGACGTGGTCGGCGTGGGCGACGAGGGAGTCGCACCACGGGGTGGCGCAGACGTCGTCGCGCAGGACGACCATCCGGCGCAGAAGGCCGGTGAACAGCCGACGGCGGGCATCCATCGTGACCAGGTCCCTGCCGTCGGGGCTCACGTAGAGGCGTCGCAGCCAGACGGAGGCGTCGCCGGCGTCGCGGACCCACCGGCGCGACGGGTGCGGGGACCGAGCCGTGGCCCGGGATGCGGGCCGGGGTGTCGACGGAGGCGGCGGGGTCGCCCGTCCCGAAGAGGGAGCGGTCGGTCATCACGAGGTGGACCTCGACCGGCTGGACCTGCCCGACCGCGAGGCCGGCGAGCAGCCGCGTGGCGGTGTCGGCCATGACCGCGCCGAGGCCACGCCCGTCGGGTGCCTCGTCGTCGCACCCGCCACCGACGACCAGCTGGGCGCGGGCACGCACCGCGGCGTAGGCGCCGACGGCGTCGCGCAGCGGGGCGAGCACGGTCAGCCATGCCATCCCGTCCGGTGCGGGGCGCACCGAGACGCGTCGGGAGGCGGCCGCTGCCTCCATGCGGCGGACGACGGAGGCGGCGTCGAGCTCGGCAGCGACCCGTCGCGCGGCGCGGCCGGCGGCCCGTGGCCCGAACCGGGGGAGGACGCCGGCGAGGCGGCGGTCGACCTCGGCGCGGTCCTCGCGGGTGAGCGTGGCCGTCTCGCGGACGACCTCGAGGGCGTGCCGCTCGCCGATGTCGCCGTCGGTCAGCGCGGCCATCGTCACGGGCATCTCGTGGACGAGCGCGCGGGACATCCCGACGAACCGGTCACCGAGAGTGGGGGACTCGTGGCGAGCGAGCGCGACCTGCGACCCGACGGAGCGCGCAGCGTCCTGGGGTGCGGCCGCCTCGTGGGAGCGCCGGAAGGCGTCGGTGGCTCGGGCCTGGGCCGCCGCGACGGCGCCCTTGAGCCGCTCGAGCTCGGTCAGCAGATCGATGCGCTCGCGGTCGTCGAGCTCCTCGACAGGCACGTCGGCGAGAGACGTCCGGAACGCCGTGACCGAGGCCGCGGCGGATCGACTCGCGACCCCTGCGGCGACCCCCATGGCGCTCTCCCTCCTGCTGCTCCCCATCGTAGGGACGACCACCGACAGCGCCCCGGGCTCGCGACCGGGGCGCTGCGCGATGGCGCCGCTCAGGGCCGGGATGATGACGGACCGCGGACGGTGACCTCCATCGCGCCGCCGACGACGAGGTCGATGTCCGCGCAGGCGAGCGAATCGTCCGCCACCGCGACCACCCGTCCGGTCGAGCCGACGACGCCTCGCGCCGCGGTCTCCGCCTCCCCGACGCCGAGGCACCGTCCCGCGAGGGCTCGACGCAGCCCCTCGGCTGCGTCGAGCACCGTCTCGTCAACCGTGCCGGAGCCGCGCTCGATGCGCTCGCGCGCACCCGGCGTCACCTCGACCGAGCGTCCGTCCGCGCCGACCTCCACTCCGGCGCAGGAACCGACGGCTCCCGACGCCACGACGCGGACCGTCCACTTCGACAGGCCCGCGCGACCCAGTGCACCCCGCGCGTAGCGTTCCGCCTCGGTGGCTGTGAAGCAACCGCCCTGGGGCCCGTCGACCCAGTCGGCCAGGGCGGCATCGAGGGCGACGTGGGCTGCGCGGTCGACCTCAGCCACTGTCGCCACTGACGAAGGACGCGCAGCCGCCGGCACCCCCGCCCGCGCCACGACGTACCGGACGCCGCCGATCGTCAGCGCCTCCGGGTCGGCGAGCGGCGGCATCCCCGCGTCCGACCGAAGAGCGGCGCAGTCGGCCACGTCGTCACCGGTGCGCGACGGACCGGAGACCGAGCCGACGAGCGTGACCTCTCCGTCGCTGACCTCCAGGGCCGTCCCGCAGTTGATCCCGTCGAGCAGGGGACCGCGGTCCCAGGCGTTCGTCGCGACGGCGACGCCGCCCCCGACGAGGACGAGCCCCAGGGTGCCCGCGGTGAGTCCCCGACCGCCGAGACGCCGGCCCCTCCGCGGCGTCTCGACGGTCGGGGGAGCGTGGCGGTCGGTCATGGTGATCCCCTCTCGCAGCGCCTGCAGCGCATGCCGGTCGGCCACCGCGGAGAGCGTCTCGTCGTCGACCGGACGGGCACTGCGCAGGGCGGTCATCACCTCGTGGTCGTTCACGATGTCTCCTCGGGGCCGGGACGGGCGGTCGCCCATCTGCGGGGTTCATGTCCGGCTGTCGGGTTTCGTTGCACCGGAGGAGAGTCGGAGTGCGTCTCGAGCTCTCGAATCGCCTCCC
Source organism: Phycicoccus sp. DTK01 (assembly GCF_017312765.1). Taxonomy (NCBI): domain Bacteria; kingdom Bacillati; phylum Actinomycetota; class Actinomycetes; order Micrococcales; family Intrasporangiaceae; genus Phycicoccus; species Phycicoccus sp. DTK01. The sequence goes on from NZ_BOPU01000001.1 coordinate 126,582, forward strand.
TCAAGCGCACACGAGCCCGGTGCAGGCGCACCCGGACCGTCGCCCGGGACAGCCCCATCACCAGCGCGATCTCGTCCCGTGCGAGCTCCTCCCACGCGAGGAGGCGGAGCAGCTCGCGGTCGTCGGCACCGAGCCGCTCCACGGCCCGCTCGACGATGCTGGGCTCACGGACCTCGGGCGGAGGCACCGACTGGTGCAGCGAGTCACGCAGCCGGTCCGCGAGGGCGACCCGGCGGCGCTCACCGCGGTGGTGGTTGGCCAGCACCCGCCGGGCGACGCCGAAGAGCCACGGGCGGGCCTGGTCGCCGGGCGGGACGTCCTCCAACCGGCGCCAGGCGACGAGGAAGGTCTCGGCGACGACGTCCGCGGCGTCGGCGGGGTCCGCGACCCGGCGGACGGCGTAGCCGAGCAGCGCGACGTGCGTCGCGTCGAAGAGCGTCGCGAAGCGGACCTCGGGCGTGCTCATGCGTCCCCTCCCACGGCGGTGAGCCTGACACACCCCACGTGTCCGGCACCGGCCCCGGCGTTACCGACAGGGTGAGGCCCCGGTCGGGTGGTCCGACCGGGGCCTCGTTGTCGAGATCGCGGAGCAGGGGGTTTTGCGATCTCAGGCGTGGGAGTGGATCTTCTCGATGGCGGGGGCCTCGACGAGGTTCACCTTGTGTGCGTGCCGGAGGCCGAGGCCGCCGAGGACGAACATCACCAGGGAGCCGGCGAAGGCGGCGATGGCGGCCCACATCGCGATCGCACCGATGGTGGCGAAGGCGTAGGCGTTGAGGAGCATCCCGCGGAGGGTCGTTCCCATGAAGAGGGTCTGGCGCAGCTGGCCGAGGTCCTGCGTGGCCTGCGCGGTCGGGGCGGCCTTGAGGGCGGCCATGTACTCACCGGAGACCTGCGAGTACGTCTTGCCCTGCGAGGCCTCGTCCATGTGGGCCTGGATGTAGTAGTCGGCGTACGCCTTGGCCTGCGCGCCGGTGGTCAGCTCCTGGCCGGCGTACTGCGTCAGCTCGGCCTTCATCTGCGGCGTCGTGAGGGCGGCGGCCACGGGCATCGTGATCTGCTGGGCGGCCAGCTGGTCGTGGACGGTGCTGGTGGCGAAGGTCGAGGCCCACGTGAGCAGGCCCGCGGCGACGAGGAGGACCGTGGCGACGATGATGCCGGTCCAGGAGATGAGCTTGTCGAATGCCTTGCGCATGTCGTTCGCGTCCCTTCGGGTGGGCCCGGGGTGAGGGCCCGTGGTCTGTGGTGCCGGGTGGTCTTGCACCACTGAAACTACTACTACGCGTAGTAGTTGAAAAGGCATTCTGATGTCGCCTCGGTCACACCGCCTGTATCGAGGTCCGTCCATGCGAGAACGGCTGTCCCCGAACGCGGCCCAGCCCACGGAGACACCAGAGGGGTCTCCGTGGGCTGGGCCGGTCGGACCGGGCTGGACCTAGCTGACGGTCCAGGAGTCCTGGATGATCGCCTTGTACGTGGCGTACTCGGACGGGGTGTTCAGCCACCAGACGCAGTCCATGTTGTCCGGGTTGGTCGGCGGGCGGTTGAAGTAGTACGCAGCCACGAAGTAGGCGTTGTTGGCCTTGAGCCACTTGTACCCGTCGCTGAGCCACTGCGCGCGGTCGGGCGCCGAGGTGGCGGCGAACTCGGGCAGCGACGCCTTCTTGTTGTGCGCCTTGGCGAACGTGAGGATCCCGCCGGCGATCGTGCTCAGCGGCACGCTCTTGTTCTGGCCGGGCAGGCCGCAGGTGTTCCAGTTGTACGCGTCGCCGCCGACGACGTCGACGTAGGCGTCACCCGGGTACCAGGTGGTCGCCGACCCGAGCGCGGTCTGGTTGACCCGGTAGGCCCACGCGGTGGTCTGGTACACCCAGCTGACGTTGGTGACGCCCTGCTGGCGGAAGATCGTCCAGACGCGCTGGTAGGCGGCGCGGTACTCCTCGGGGGTGCCGAGGCCGGCCTTCTTGACGACCTCGGGCTCGTGGCCGAAGGAGAACAGGATCTTGCCGGGGCGCGCCTTGATGGTCTGCGCCCACCGCACGATGTTGTTGTACATCGGGGTCCCGGGGACGGCGCTCGAGACGCTGGTCCACGGCACGCCGGAGGCGTTGGCCGTGATCATCCGACCCTGGGGGACCGCGCCCTGGAAGTTGCCGTAGGCGTGCCGGCCGACGGTTTCGCCCGCGATGGACGTCAGGGTGTCGACGTCGCCCGCCGCACCGAAGAAGACGGTCGGGGTGGTCGGCGCCGGGGTGGTGGGCGTGGGGGCCGGCTTGGTCGGGGTCGGCGTGGGGGCGGGCTTGGTGGGCGTGGGGGTGGGGGTCGGCGTGGTCGGGACCTGGGGCGCGACCGAGCCGAGCGGGCGAGCAGCCCCGACGACGGTCTTGACCGGGGAGAGCCGGTCGGTCACCGGGCGGGCGGTTGCGACTCCCGCCGTGGTGAGGCCGAGCGAGGCCACGGCCAGCAGTGCGCCGAAGGACTGGGCCGCGCGACGGCGGCTCGGGGACATGGAAGTACCCATGGCGAATCGTCTTCTTTTCTGGTGCCACCCGGCCTACGGCTCCCCAGCACGTCGAGGGCGGGGATCGCGCGAGGCACCTTGAGTGCAGGGAGCGCGATCTGAAAGTGAAATTAGTCGTCCGCCCGAGCGGCCACGGTCGAACTCGGATCCAATGGCCGTTCGGACGATCGGGGCATGGGCCACCCGTCCGCGGCTGCCCCCACGAACGGTGGGAGCGGTCGTCGCACAACGTTTTTCGGCTGGTGCAATGTGATCGGGCTCACCCGCCGAAGGTGCCGCGCGCGGCTTTGACGCCCGCGGCGATGGAGTGCCAGAGGTGGTGCGGCCCGAGCTCGTCGACCAGCCCGGAGCGCTCGAGGACACCCCGCACGTCGGCGAGGACGCGGACGAGCTGGACGTCGACGTCGCGCCGGCGCAGCGCGCGGACGAGGTGCGCCAGGCGGTCGCACGTCGTGGCGTCCATCTGGTTCGTCGCCTCGAGGTCGAGGACGAGCGTGGCGCCGCCGTCCCGGGCGCGCCGGTCGAGGGCCATCCGCTCGACCTGGGCCAGGACCGTCGAGGCGTTGGCCCAGAACAGCGGCCCGTCCGGTCGGACGACGACGACGCCGCGGTAGGTCCGCCGGGTGGGGTCCGAGCGCAGCGAGCCCCACGCCGCCTTCTCGTCCTCGACACGGCCCATCTCGTCGACCCGCACCTGCACGGACCGGTAGACCAGCCCGAGCACGGACTGGGCCACGGCGACGAGCAGCCCGTTGAGCGGCCCGAGGACGAGGACCCCGACGAGGGCCACGACGGCGGCGACGAAGTCGTTGCGCCGCAGCCTGCGGTAGCGGCTGAACGCGCGTGGGTGCACCAGCCCCCACACGGCCCGGATGACGACCGCCGACAGCACCGTGCGCGGCAGATCCGCCAGCAGACCGGTGGCGGCCACGAGGAAGCCGAGCGTGGCGAGAGCGGCGGTGATGCCGCTCAGCTGCGTCCACGCGCCGGCGCTCGCGTTGGCCGCGGTCTTCGACAGGGAGCCGCCGACCCCCATCCCGCCGAACGCCCCCGAGGCGAGGTTGGCCGCCCCGTGGGCCACGAGCTCGCGGTCGTCGGTGCGCGCGTCGACGTCCTCGGCAGAGAAGAGGCGAACCGCCGCGAGCCCCTCGGCGACGGCCACTGCCGCGATCGCGACACCGCCGGTTACGAGCCCCGACAGCAGGTGCGGGTCGACGTCCGGCAGCCGCGGCACGGGCAGGCCCCCGGGCACGCTGCCGACCGTCCGCACGCCGCGTCCGGCCAGCCCGGCCTGCCCGGACACGAGGACCCCACCGACGAGGACGACCAGCGACCACGGAACCCGCGGCGCGAGGCGCTGCCCCCCGAAGAGCACGAGCAGCGCGACAGCGCCGACGGCCAGCGTCAACCCGTCGAAGCCACCGATTCCGTGCAGGAGCGCGACGAGACGGTCGCCCAGGGAGCCCGTGGGGGCGGGCAGGCCGGCCAGCGCCGGGACCTCCCCGACGACGATGAGGACGACGAGCCCCGCCACGAAGCCCGTGACGATGGGCTCGCTGAGGAACTGCGCGACCCACCCCAGCCGCAGCACGCCGGCGACGACGAGGACGAGCCCCGCGACCACCGCGAGCCCCGACGTCAGGCCGACCGCCGCCGCAGGATCGCCCCCCGACAGCACCCGGACGATCGAGCCGGAGAGCACCGACACCGTCGACACCGGGCCGACGAACAGCACCTTGGACGAACCGAGGACGGCGTACGCGAGGAGCGCCGGCGGCAGCGTCCAGAGCCCGACGACGAGGGGCACCCCGGCGACGGCCGCGTACCCGAGCGACTGCGGCACGGCCAGCGCGGCGACGAGGAGGCCGGCCAGCACGTCGCCCGCGAGATGACCGCGCGGGTAGTGACGCAGTGACCGGAGGTTCTCCGGGACCATCGTCGACAGCGCGCGCACCCCTCCATCCTGCTCCTGCGCGACGGCGGGACGAGCAGGTTCCACGCGTGCGGAATCCGTACTACCCAGCCCAGCACGGACCGACCGCCGCGGACCATCGGACGGACGGACGGAGGGCCTCGACCGTTCGGTGGAGGGTGACAACGGTGTCGGTCACGAGCGCGCCACGGGTTCTTAAAGGGTTGGTCAAGTGGCGGTCGAGAAGCGCTCTGGGTCAGTAATTTTCCACCAGCAGAGGGACGGAACCCCGCGAAGGAGATTTAGGTGAGCACGTCAGTCGTCACGGTGGACGGAGCCCGCGTCCGGGTGTCGAGCCCGGCGTTCCGCGAGACGTTCTCGCAGCGCTCGTCGGCGGGTGTCCCCGTCCCGGCGGGCGAGGCCTCCACGACCGTACCGGCGCCCTCGACGACGGGATCCGTGGCCCGTCGCCAGCTGCCCCAGGACCCCGGCGCGGGCCGCCTCACCCTCACCCACGCGTCGGCCGCGACGTCGGCCCTGGCCGAGTCGATCCTCGACGCCGAGGACGCCCTGACATCCGTCCACCGCTCGTGGTTCGCCCCGGCCCAGCGCCCCTGCGCGCCGCGCGCCGACCGGGTCGACGAGTCGACGATCGTCGCCCGTCACGCGGAGGCCGCGGTCCGCGGCGTGCCGTGGTTCGACCTGTCCAAGCGCCGGCAGGCCGCCCAGGTCGCGCGCCGCCGGGCCCACTCCGACATCGACGTCGCGCGCCGCGCCGCCGAGGAGCGGGTGCGCGCCGAGGAGCGCCGTCTAGACGCCTGGTGGAGGGCGCTGTGCGCCAACGACCCTGCGACGGTCACCGAGCACGTCGACGGTGTCTTCGCCCGCGAGCCGGGCACGCGGGCCAAGGCGCTCGGCGCCGAGGGGTCCGTCCTCGAGATCGCCGTCCTCGCGCCCGGTGAGCACGTGCTCCCCGCGGAGGAGGTGCGGATGGCCGCCGACCGCGCGCTCACCATCCGGCGTGCCTCGGCCGCCCACCGCGCCGAGCTCTACCGCCAGCACGTCGCCGGCCTGCTGGTGGCGACCGCGCGTCGCGCGCTCGCCGCCTCGCCGGGTGCGGGGTCCGTCCGCGTGCACGTGCTGCGGTCGACGGCCACGGGCCCCTACGACGACGTCTGCCTGCTCGCCGTCGCCGAGATCGCCCGCGAGGACCTGCACCGGGCCGACTTCGGGCTCGACGCGGTGTCGCTGCTCGGGCGAATCGGCCGCGGCACCGTGCTCGGCGCCGCCGGGGCGGACAAGGCGATGGAGCCGGTCGCCCTCGAGGTCGTGCCCGGGCTGGCCGAGCGCCTCGCGGCGCTGTGCTGCACCGAGCGCCGCGCGTCCGCCTGACATGCGCTTCGTCACGCCCCCCACCTGGCCGCCCATGCCCGAGGGCTGGCTGCCCGACCCCGGATGGCGCCCCGAGCCCGAGTGGCCCGCGGCGCCGAAGGGCTGGCACTTCTGGGAGAACGACTACGGCGTCGCGGTCCCCGGACCGGCCGGTCTCTACGGGACCCGACCGCGCCTCTTCACCGGGCTCGGCATCGTCCTCGCCCTGGTCACCGGCCTGCTGGGCTTCTACGTGGGCGCAGGCGGGGCCGCCCCCGCTGACGCCCAGCCACCCGCTCCGGCCCGGACCGTCGTGTCCTCGCCCGCGGCCACCCCGACGACGACGCCGTCGAAGTAGGGGGTCCGCCCGCACCTGTCGAGCCTCGCGCGGGCGGACCCCTCCTACTGTGGGTGGATGGACTTCAGATACCTCGGCAACAGCGGTCTCAAGATCTCGGAGATCACCTACGGCAACTGGCTGACCCACGGGTCGCAGGTCGAGAACGAGGCGGCCACCGCGTGCGTGCGCGCCGCCCTCGACCATGGCATCAGCACCTTCGACACCGCCGACGTCTACGCCAACACCAAGGCCGAGAGCGTCCTCGGCGAGGCCCTCAAGGGCGAGCGGCGCGAGAGCCTCGAGATCTTCACCAAGGTCTACTGGCCGACCGGCCCCGGCGGGAAGAACGACACCGGCCTCTCGCGCAAGCACATCATGGAGTCGATCAACGGCTCGCTCCAGCGGCTGCAGACCGACTACGTCGACCTCTACCAGGCGCACCGCTACGACACCGAGACGCCGCTCGAGGAGACGATGCAGGCGTTCGCCGACGTCGTCCGGCAGGGCAAGGCCCTCTACATCGGTGTCTCGGAGTGGACCGCCGACCAGATCCGCGCGGGCCACGCCCTCGCCAAGGACCTCGGCATCCAGCTCATCTCGAGCCAGCCGCAGTACTCGATGCTGTGGCGCGTCATCGAGCCCGAGGTCGTCCCGGCCTGCGAGGAGCTCGGCATCGGCCAGATCGTGTGGAGCCCCATCGCGCAGGGCGTGCTCACCGGCAAGTACAAGCCGGGTGAGGCCCCGCCCGCCGGGTCGCGCGCGACCGACGTCAAGGGCGGCGCCGACATGATCAAGCGCTTCATGGACGACGAGCTGCTGACCCGCGTGCAGAAGCTCCAGCCGATCGCCGACGAGGCCGGCCTGACGATGGCGCAGCTGGCCATCGCGTGGGTGCTGCAGAACGACAACGTCTCCGCCGCGCTCGTCGGTGCGTCGCGGCCCGAGCAGGTCGAGAGCAACGTCAAGGCGGCGGGCGTCACCCTCGAGCCCTCGGCGATGCAGGCCATCGACGACGCGCTCGGTGACTCCGTCGTGCGCGACCCGGCGATGACCGAGAAGAACGCGCCGCAGACCCGCGTGGCCTGAGGCGCAGCCGAACTCGTCGGATGGGGCGCCGGTTCAGCTGCGGGAGAGGAGCTCTCGCAGCGAGACCGGCGCCCTTCCGGTGACCTGCCGGACGTCGTCGGTGACGACGTCGAGCTCGCCGGCGCGGACGGCGGTGTACGTCGACACCCACGCGTCGAGCTGCCAGTCGGGTGCCTCGTAGGGGGCGCGGCTGGCGTACGCCTCCTCGACCGTCTCGTGGTGGAAGGTGACCTCCTGCCCCGTCACCTCGCTGATGGTGGTAGCGATCTCGTTGAAGGACAACGCCTCCGGGCCGGTGAGGTCGTAGGTGCGCCCTGCATGCGCGTCCGGGTCGAGCAGCGCGGCAGTCGCGACGCGGGCGACGTCTTCGCGCGCCACCGCTCCGAGCCTGCCGTCACCGGCCGGTCCGCGGATGACGCCGTTCTTGCCCGCCATCAGGGGGAGGAAGTCGAGGTAGAGGCTGTCGCGCAGGAACGTGAAGGCCATCCCGCTGTCGCGGACCAGTCCCTCCGTCGCCCAGTGGTCACGGCCGAGCGTGAACGTGCAGTCGGCCGCCGCGCCGAGGAACGAGGTGTAGACGACGTGGCGGACGCCGGCCTCAGCGGCGGCGCGGACGGCGGTCGCGTGATCGGTCATCCGGTCCTCGGACTCGGACGCCGAGACGAGCAGGAGGACGTCGACACCGTCGAGCGCGGCGCGCATCGCATCGCCGTCCCGGTAGGAGGCCGCGGCCACCTCGGCGCCGTCGAGCTGCGGTGCGCGAGAGGCGTCCCGGACGATGAGTCGCTGGGGGAGCCCGCGCGCGACGAGGTCACGCGCGACGAGCCCACCGACCGCTCCGGTGGAGCCGGTGACGCCGATGAGGCGGGTCACGACCGCGCCGCCACGGCGTCGGCGACGGCCTGCCGCATCGAGGTGGGTGCGCGGCCGATGAGGCGTTCGAGGTCACCGCTCGTCACCTCGAGCTCGCCGCGGGCGATGCCCCGGTCGGAGTCGGCGAAGACGCGGGCGACGGGGTCGGGGAGGCCTGCGCCGGCGAGGATGCCGGCGAGCTCGTCCTCGGTGACGTCGCGGTAGGCGACCTCGCGTCCGGACGCCTCGGAGACGGCGGCCGCGAGGTCGGCGAGGGTGAAGCCCTCACCGCCGAGCTCGTGGACCGTCCCGGGGGTGGCGTCGGGGTCGAGGAGCACGGCCGCGGCGGCGTCCGCGTAGTCCGCGCGGGTGGCGGCACTGACCGTGCCCTCGCCGGCAGCACCGACGACCGCGCCGTGCTCGAGGTAGGTCGGCACCTGCGGCGTGTAGTTCTCGAGGTACCAGCTGTTGCGCAAGAGGACGAGGGGGAGGCCGGCGTCGCGGAGCATCTGCTCGGTTGCCTGGTGCTCGGCGGCCAGCTGCATCGTCGACGTGTCGGCACCGGCGATGCTCGTGTACGCGACGAGCCCGACGCCCGCGGACCGCAGGGCCTCGACGACGTTGGTGTGCTGGGGGATGCGCTGCCCGACCTCGCTGCCGGAGACGAAGAGGACGCGGTCGGCGCCGTCGAAGGCGTCGCGGAGGGATGCCGGGTCCGCGTAGTCGACGACGGCCGTGCGGACGCCGAGGTCGGCCAGGGCGCGGAGGCGGTCGGTGTCGCGGCCGGTGGCGAGGACGTCGGCGGGGGAGGCGCCGCGGCGCAGGAGCGCTTCGACGACGAGGCGGCCGAGCTGGCCGGTGGCGCCGGTGACGACGATGGTCATGGGGTGGTCCTCTCTGGGTGCTGCGGGGTCGGTGGGTGCAACCGGACGGTGTGGTGGTCGCTTCCCGAGGGACAGTACGCACTTTCGAGTAAGGTACTGGCGTGACGGTGAGCAACGAGGTCAGCGACCTGCGGGCGATCTATCCGGACGGTGTCATCGCCGCCGGGTGCCCCAGCCGGACGGTCCTCGACCACGTCACGAGCAAGTGGGGGCTGCTCGTCCTCGTGTCGCTCACGGAGGGGCCGTTGCGCTGGAGCGAGCTGCGGCGCCGGGCCGACGGCGTGAGCGAGAAGATGCTCGCGCAGACGCTGCGGACGCTCGAGACCGACGGGTTCGTGCACCGCGAGGCGTTCCCCGTCATCCCGCCGCGGGTCGAGTACAGCCTGACGACGATGGGTGAGGAGCTCGCCGGGCACCTCGTGCCCCTGCTCGGGTGGGTCGCGGCCCGGGCCGAGGGGATCGTGGCGCGCACCCGCTGAGCCCGGCCGTCGCGGGCCTGTGGATGACCGCGTGCCCTCTGCGCCGATGCTCGGTACCTTGTGGTCAGGTCGCCGAGGGGGCGCCCGGAGAGGCAGGCATGACGAGGGGATCGCGCTGGGTCGTCGCGTGGGCCGCGCTGGCGTCGGTGCTGCTCGCGGGGTGCGACTCCTCCGGCGGTGACGAGCCGTCGCCCTCGCCGACGCCGAGCGCGACGTCGGCGAGCCCGAGCGCGTCCCCGTCGTCGAGCCCATCTCCTTCGCCCAGTTCGAGTGGTCCCGAGATCCCGGCCGCTGCGCGGGAGCAGACCCCCGCCGGCGCCGAGGCGTACGTCGAGTACTTCTTCGACCAGTTCAACGTCGCCTGGACCGAGCCCCAACCTGGCCTCATCAAGTCCCTCAGCGACCCCGAGTGCCAGTTCTGCAAGAAGACGGAGGCGACGGCCGCGCGTCTTGCCGAGGATGAGCAGCGCTATAAGTCTGATCCAGCTCGTCTCCAGAGCGTTGACGTGTTCGGTGGCGCGCCCGCAGGGCAGCAGTTCACGCAGATTCGCCTTATCCAGAACCGTGTCGCGATCGTGAACGCGAGTGGGGATGCCGTGAGGACCGATGAGCGCAAGGAATTGGACTACTACGTCACGCTTCGTTGGAAGTCAGATCGTTGGTGGCTCCTCGAACTGGAGAAGACCTCATGACGGTCACGGGCGGCGTCCTCCTTCTGGCGGCCACCATGGTTCTGCCCTCCGCGAGTCCCGCCGACGATTCGATCAGCGGCAGCGCGAGCGAGGTCGGCAGCCGAGTCACTCTGAGCAGCGGCGACACGGACCACTTGGCGGACTCGTACTTCAAGAGCGCTGCAGCCAAGGGGCCTTTCCACGACTACCGCGCGGTGTCCGTCTGTGGAGGTGGGGGGCCGGACAGCGGGAACGAGGGCGACCTCTGCCCGCAGTCCTGGGGGATGTGCCGCATCGCCTCCGGTGGTGGGGAGGGGCCGGCGGTGGTCGTCTACCGGCGCGTCGTCGAGCAGGACGGGACCCCGGTGACGGGCCCTCCGGGGCAGTGGCAGCAGGTCGCGCTGACGTGCTGGCCGGAGCGGGTGCCGGGCAACGCGAACGCGTTGACGATGGGGATGATCCGTCAGGCGTTCCGGGACACCGACTTCACGAAGCCGACGGTCAACATCCAGCCGGAGGGTGACGTCACCCTCGTCAACCTGCCGACGTTCTTCGAGGTGCAGTTCCCCGAGGCGGGGTTCGGGCCCGACGAGGTCGACCGTCCGGACCCGGCGACGCTGCTCGGTCACGAGGTCGAGATCCGGCCACGCCTCACGGCGATCACCTACCACCTGGGGGAGCGGACGGTCGGTCCGACGAAGGACCTCGGTGGCCCGTACCCCGACGGCACCGTCGTGCAGACCTACACCCGGCCGGGTGAGCAGCAGGTCCGCGCCGACATCGTCTACTCGGGGCAGTTCCGGGTCGGGGGCAGCGGCTGGATCGACATCCCGGGCACGGTCGAGCTCCAGGGCACGCCGGTGACCCTCACCGTGCGCGAGGCCAAGGCCCGTCTCTACTCGAACTGACGACGCCCGCGTCCGTCTCGTCGGGAGCCGGCACCGGCTCGTCCGCTTCTCGTGGCGATCTGCGGGGGTCCGGGTGCGGTGGCACGCGGACCCCCGCAGATCGCGGGGAGGAGCGGGTCGAGGAGGTCAGGCGAAGAGCTTGGCCGCCGTGATGAGGGTCTGGACCACGCCGTAGGCGAGCAGCACGAGCACGACGCCCCACGACAGGTACACCCGCAGCGAGCCGCCGCGCGCGGTCGAGCCCTCGGCCTCGTCGCCGGGGAAGTCCTCGGCCGCGGCGGCCGTCCGGCCCTCCGGCTCGTGGAACTTCGATGCCACCGGGCGCACCATGAGGTTGGCGACGAACCCGACCGCCAGCACCCCGACCATCGTGAAGAGCGCGGGCCGGTAGTCCGCCGCCGTCAGCTTGCCGGGCGTGCCCGCGGCGTCGAGGAAGCCGTTGATGATGAGCGGACCGGCGACACCGGCCGCCGACCACGCCGTGAGCAGCCGCCCGTGGATGGCGCCGACCTGGAAGGTGCCGAAGAGGTCGCGCAGGTAGGCCGGCACCGTGGCGAAGCCGCCGCCGTAGAAGCTGATGATGATCGCCGCCACGAGCACGAAGATCGCCGTCGCCGTCGAACCGATCAGCGCGAGAACGAGATAGAGGACGATCCCCACCCCGAGGTAGACCATGTAGATCGGCTTGCGACCGATCTTGTCCGAGGTCGACGACCACACGAAGCGCCCGGCCATGTTGAACAGCGACAGCAGCCCGACGAACCCGCCGGCCGCCGCGACCGCCACCGACGAGGTGCCGTCGGAGCCGCGGAAGAAGTCCTGGATCATCGGCGCGGCCTGCTCGAGGATGCCGATGCCGGCGGTCACGTTGCAGAAGAGGACGACCCACAGCAGCCAGAACTGCGGCGTCTTGATGGCGTTGGCCGCCGACACGCTGCGGTCGGTGATGAGGTCGCTCTTGCTGGACAGCGTCGACGGGTCGAAGCCCTCCGGGGCCCAACCCGGCGCCGGCACACGGACGTTCGTGACGCCGATCATCATCACGAGGAAGTAGATGACCGCCAGGCTGACGAAGAGCCCCGTGAGGGCGGTGCCGTTCGCGAGCGAGCCGGAGACCGACGGGTCGTAGTCGGCGTCGAAGAACGACATGAGCTGCCGGGACAGGGGCGACGCGACCATGGCCCCGCCACCGAAGCCCATGATCGCCATGCCGGTCGCGAGGCCCGGGCGGTCCGGGAACCACTTGATGAGCGTCGACACCGGCGAGATGTACCCGATGCCCAGCCCGATCCCGCCGATGACGCCGTATCCGAGGTAGACCAGCCACAGCTGGGAGGTGGCCATGCCGACCGCGCCGACGAGGAAGCCGAGCGCCCAGGCGCAGGCGGCGGCGAACATCGCCTTGCGCGGCCCGACCCGGTCGACCCACGTGCCGAGCACCGCGGCCGAGAGGCCGAGCATGACGATGGCGATGGAGAAGACGAGCCCGACCGCGGTGAGGGAGCTGTCGAAGTGGGCGACCATCGACGCCTTGTAGACGCTCGTCGCGTAGACCTGCCCGATGCACAGGTGGATGGCCAATGCCGCCGGCGGGATGAGCCAGCGGTTGTAGTCGCGGGGCGCGACCGTGTGGTGCCGGTCGAGCAGCGACAGCAGGCCGGACCCGGAGGGCCTGCTCTCGGTGGTGGTGGCGGACATGGGTACCCCTTCCACTACTCCCGGCGCGACGTTGCGCCTCGGACGCTGACCCCTCGGCGCGCCGGTGACGAGACTAGGCAGGCGCGTGAGCGGCCGGGGCCGGAGCGACGCACCGATCCGGTCACCGTCCACAGGCCACACCGGGAGGGCGCGTCGTCCACAGGAGCGACGTCCGCCCGGGGTGGCGCGGCCATGCTGTCGGTGGCGCTGCCTAGGCTCGTCCCGACGAGATCGACCGAGGAGGTGGCGATGGACCTGCAGCAGGCACTGGCGATGGGGCGGCGGCTCGTCCGCGAGCACGGCCTGGACGGCTGGACCGTCGTCGCCGACCGCGCGAAGACGCGGGCCGGGGTGTGCCGCTTCGCCCGTCGGCAGATCGGCATCAGCGCGCCCCTCACCCGGCTGCACTCGGAGGAGGAGGTGCGCGACACGCTGCTGCACGAGATCGCGCACGCGCTCGTCGGGCCGCAGCACGGGCACGACGAGGTGTGGCGCGCGACCGCCGTGCGCATCGGCTGCTCGGGGGAGCGGTGCGTCCCCGCCGACGCGCCGCGTGTCCCGGGTGACTGGGTCGGGCGCTGCCCGGCCGGCCACGAGCGCAGCCGCCACCGGGCCCCGACCCGCGTGATGTCCTGCGGTCGCTGCTCGCGCACCTTCGACGCGGCCCACCTCTTCACGTGGACCTACCGCGGCCGGCCGGCCTCGATGCCCCCGCGGTACGCGGCCGAGCTCGCCGAGCTGCGCCGGGCCTCGCTCGCGCCCCGGGTGGTCGCCGAGCCGCCGCGGGTCGGGGACGAGGTCGAGGTCTCGACCGGGCCCTGGGCCGGGCTGGTCGGCGAGGTCGAGCTGGTCGGGGCGGTGCGCTGCCAGGTGAGGGTCGGCGACGAGCTCGTCGGTCTGGCCCTCGACGCCGTGCGCAGGCTGCGGTCCGGACAGGTCGCCTGACCTCAGGATTCGTCCGGTGACGACCTTCACGGCGGGCGGAGGTGGTCCGGCCGGGGGCGACCACCGACAATGGACGGCGTGAGCACCCACGAGAACGCGAGCGGGCCTGCCCCGGACCCGGGACCGGGCCCGGACCCCGTCGCGGACGACACGACCCGGCCGGCCCTCGAGGGGACGCACCAGGTCGCCGACCCGACGACCGGGGGCTTCGAGGAGTGGACGCCCCCGGCCGACGGCGTCGAGCGTGCGCTCGTCCTCGCCGGCGGCGGCGCCACCGGCATCGCGTGGGAGGCCGGCATCGTCCTCGGCCTGCGCGACGGCGGCGTCGACGTCCGCACCGCCGACACGATGGTCGGCACGTCGGCCGGGTCGATCGTCGCGGCGCACCTGCGCCTCGGCACCGACGAGGACAGCGCGTTCGACCGCATCCGGGAGGGCGCTCCGCTGACGAGCTACGGCCGTCTCGGGCCGGCGGACGCCGGACGCTACGTCCGCTCCACCCTGAGCACCGACCGCCGCGGCGGCCGGGCCGTCGTCGCCCGGGCCGCGCTCGAGGCCGCCACCCCGACCGAGGAGGAGTGGCTCGGGACCGTCGGGCTGGGCCTCGTCGGCCAGGACTGGCCGGAGGGCCGGCTGCTCGTCACCGCGGTCGACGCCGAGACCGGCACCTCGGTCGTCTTCGACGGCCGCGGGGGAGTGCCGCTGGAGCGGGCGGTCGCCGCGAGCTGCGCCGTGCCCGGCGTGTTCCCGGCCGTCGAGGTCGCTGGACGACGCTACGTCGACGGCGGTCTGCGCAGCATCGCGAACGTCGACCTCGCGCGTGGGCACCGGCGCATCCTCGTCCTCTCGCCGTACCCGGTCGGCCCGCACCTGCGCGACCTCCCGCGGATGCAGCTGCGCGCCCTCAAGGCCGAGAGCCGCACCGCGATCGTCGTCCCCGACGCCCGTGACCTCTGGGCGATGGGCGCCAACCCGCTGGACATGACGCGCGGCGCCGAGACCTTCGAGGCGGCCCGCGCCCACGGGGCCCGCATCGCCCCGCGGATCGCCGAGGTCTGGGACGCCTGAGCGCGGCACGGCCGACGCGCGAGGTATCAGCGCGGCCCCCGCGCGCCTCCTGACCGGCGAGGGGCGACCGACCCCGGGTCGCCCACCACGCCCCGGAGACCGCCATGCCCACGATCCGCTCCGTCCCGCTGCTCCCCGTCCCCGACTCGTGGCCGCTGCCGGTCGTCGCGCTCGCCGCGATGGCCGTGCTCGCCGGCCTCGACCTGCTCGGGGCGGTCGCGGCCAAGCACTGGGCCGAGGACGGCAGCGCCGTCGCGCTCGTCGGCGGCGTGCTCGCCTTCGTCGTCCTCTTCTGGGTCTACGCCTCGTCGCTGCGCTACGCCGAGCTCGCGGTCGTGACGATGGGCTGGATCGTCCTGCTCCAGGTCGGCATCCTCCTCGTCGACCGGCTGCACTTCGGCACCTCGCTGCCCGCGGACAAGCTCGCCGCCGTCGTCGTCGCGCTCGCCGCCTCGGTCTACCTCGTCGTCGCGCCCGGGACGGTGTGAGCCCGCCGACGTCCGCGCCCGCCTCCCGCCCCCCACCCGGCGGCGTCGCTAGGGTCGGGATGAAGGAGGTTCGACGATGACGTCAGACCGCACCCCGCTCGACTCGGGCGCGCACATCGCCCTCACCGAGCGCTACGCAGCGCACAACTACCACCCGCTGCCCGTCGTGCTGGCCCACGGCGAGGGGGCCTGGGTGACCGACGTGGAGGGCCGGCGCTACCTCGACTGCCTGGCCGGCTACTCGGCGCTCAACTTCGGCCACGGCCACCCCCGGCTGCGGGCCCGCGCCCACGCCCAGCTCGACCGGCTCACGCTGACCAGCCGGGCCTTCCTCAACGACCGGCTCGGGCCGTTCGCGCAGGAGCTCGCGGCGCTGACCGGTCACGAGGTCGTCCTGCCGATGAACACCGGCGCCGAGGCCGTCGAGACCGCGATCAAGGTCGCGCGCAAGTGGGGCTACCGGGTCAAGGGCGTCCCCGAGGACACTGCGAGCATCGTCGTCATGGAGGGCAACTTCCACGGACGCACCACGACCATCGTCAGCTTCTCGGACGACAAGGTCGCGCGCGACGAGTACGGCCCCTACACACCGGGGTTCCGCACGGTGCGGTACGGCGACGTCGACGCCCTGCGCGCGGCCGTCGACGACACGACGGTCGCGGTCCTCCTCGAGCCGATCCAGGGCGAGGGCGGCGTCGTCATCCCGCCGGAGGGGTACCTGCGCGCGGTCCGCGAGGTCTGCGACACCGCCGGCGCCCTCATGGTGGCCGACGAGGTCCAGTCCGGCCTCGCACGCACCGGTCGCACCTTCGCGTGCGAGCACGAGGACGTCCGTCCCGACGTCTACGTCCTCGGCAAGGCGCTCGGCGGCGGCCTCTACCCGGTGTCCGCGATCACCGCCGACCACGCCGTGCTCGACGTCGTCACCCCCGGCTCGCACGGCTCGACCTTCGGCGGCAACCCGATGGGCGCGGCGATCGGGCACGAGGTCTGCCTCATGCTCGCCGAGGGGGAGTTCCAGTCGCGCGCAACCCGGCTGGGTGCGGTCCTGGAGGAGGGCCTGCGCCCGTTCGTCGGCCGGGGCCTCGACGGCCTGCGGGTGCGCGGCCTGTGGGCCGGGCTCGACGTCTCGCCGGGCGGCCCCTCCGGGCGCGAGCTGTGCGAGCGGCTGCTGGCCCGCGGCGTCCTCGCCAAGGACACGCACGGCTCGACCATCCGGCTCGCGCCGCCGCTCGTCGTCACCGAGGACGAGGTGCAGCTGCTCGTCGAGGCCGTCGGCGCCTGCCTCGGCTGACCGGGCCGACAGCACAGACCCGGGCTCAGGAGCCGGCGCGCACCTCGGCCGCCCGGGCCGCGTTCTGCGCGATGGCGTCGACGATCTCGACCCGGCGGGAACGCGGCAGGTCGTGCCCCATGTCGGGGAACATGAGCAGCCGCGAGCCCGGCACGGCCTGCGCGGTCGCGATGCCGCCGCTCGGCTGCACGAGGCGGTCGGCGAGGCCGTGGACGACGAGCGTCGGCACGTCGACCTCGCGCAGGCGCTCGGTGCGGTCGGGACTGTCGAGGATGGCCAGCAGCTGGCGCACCGTGCCGATGGGGCTGACGCTGCGCCGCACCGCGGCCCGCACCTGCGCCGTCATCTCCTCCTCGTCGAAGAGCGGCCCGGCGATGACCCGCCACCCCTCGACGCCGAGGCGCACCGCCTCCTCCTCGTCGGTCGGCCGCGGCTGCGTGAAGGACATCGCCATCGTCGGCAGGAGCCGCGGGTGGACGCGCCCGTGCCGGCGGCTGCCGGTGTTGGACATGATCGAGGTGAGGCTGAGGACCCGCTCGGGGTGGTCGATCGTCAGCTGCTGCGCGATCATCCCACCCATCGAGGCGCCGACGACGTGGGCGGCAGCGATGCCGAGGTGGTCGAGGAGAGCGGCCGCGTCGTCGGCCATGTCGGCGAGCAGGTAGTCGGCCCCGCCCGAGCCCGGCCGCAGGAAGCTGCGGACGACCGCCGCGCGCGGCGGGGGAGGGCCCGGCGTGAAGCTCGACAGGCCGATGTCGCGGTTGTCGTGCCGCACGACCCGGAAGCCGCGCGCCACCAGGCCGTCGACGAGGTCCTGCGGCCAGCCCACGAGCTGCGTCCCCAGACCCATGACGAGGAGCATCGGCACCCCGTCGTCGGGCCCGTCGACCTCGTAGGCGATCTCCACGTCACCGAGCTGCGCCGTTGCCATGTCCGCAGTGTCGCACCCCGACCCGGGCGCCGGCACGGGCACCCGCGCCGTCGTGGACGGCGGCCCGTCTAGCATGAGCCGGTGATCGCAGCGCTGACGTACGTCGTCGTGGGCCTCTCGGTGGTCCTCTGCGGCGCGGCGGTCGTCTACGCCGTCCGGGACCGCCTCATCGACGACCTGCTCCTCGGGATCGCGGGGCTGCTCGAGCTCGCGCTGCTCGTTGTGCTCGTCGGTGGGCTCGTCGGCAGCGGGCACGTCACCGACTCGGCCGAGCGGGCGACGTTCATCGCCTACCTCGTGAGCCTGCCGGTGATCCCGCCGGGCACGGCGTTCCTCGCCATCAAGGAGAAGTCCCGCTGGGCCATGGGCTCGATCGCGGTCGGCGCGTTCGCCGTCGGCGTCATGTCCGCCCGGCTCGCCCAGATCTGGATGTCCTATGACTGACCCCGCCCCGCGCGACCGCCGGGCCCTCGGCGGCCCCGGCGTGCTGCTCGTCGTCGTCTACGGCGTGCTGGCGCTCGCCGCCACCGGGCGCTCGGTGCTCCAGATCTCGGAGTACTTCGACCGCGCCCCGCTGGCCTACGTCCTGTCGGCGCTCGCGGCGGTCGTCTACCTGCTCGCGACGTGGTGCCTCGCCCGCGGTGGCCGCTGGGTGCGCGTCGGCATCGTCGCGTGCGCGGTCGAGCTCGCCGGCGTGCTGCTCGTCGGGCTCGCGTCCTACCTCGACCCGTCGGCCTTCCCCGACAAGACCGTCTGGTCGCACTTCGGCCAGGGCTACGGGTTCGTGCCGCTCGTCCTGCCGGTGCTCGGCCTGCTGTGGTTCCGCCGCGTCGAGCGCGGCGCCCGGGCCGACGCGGCCGCCCACGAGCAGGACGTCGCCCCGACCTCCGACTGAGCCGGTGGCGGGGCGACGTCGGCGCCTCAGGCGTCCTTGCGCTCCAGCAGCAGGACGGGGATGAGGCGGTCGGTCTTGGTCTGGTACTCCGCGTACGGCGGGTAGGCGGCGACGCAGCGCTCCCACCACTCCTCGCGCTCGGCGCCGTCGATCTCGCGGGCCACGGCCTCCCAGGACTCGGTGCCGTCCTGGAGGGTGAGGTTCGGGTCGGCGAGGAGGTTGCCGTACCAGACGGGGTGCTCCGGCGCGCCGCCCTTGCTCGCGACGGCGGCGTACGTGCCGTCGTGCTCGACGCGCATCAGCGGGACCTTGCGCACCGCGCCGGTCTTGCGGCCGCGCATCGTCAGCATGACGACCGGGCGGTCCATCACGCTGACCGAACGGGTGTCGCCGGTCTCGTCGATCTTCTCGACCTGCTCGCGCACCCAGTCGGAGGGGGAGGGGATGTAGTCGTCGCTCATGTTCTCTCTCAACTCACTTGTCGCTCGAGGTCTTCCAGAGGTTGATGCCCGTGTCCTGGGCGTGCTTGTCGATCTTCGCGAGCTCGTCCTTCGTGAACCTCAGCTTCTTGACGGCGTCGAGGCTGTCGTCGAGCTGCTCGACCGAGCTCGCGCCGATGAGCACCGAGGTGACGCGCGGGTCGCGCAGCGCCCACGCGAGGGCCATCTGCGCGAGGGTCTGGCCGCGGGTCTTCGCCAGCCGGTCCAGGGCGCGGATGTGCTTGAGCGCGGTGTCGGTGAGCAGCGCGGGGTCGAGCGACTTGCCCTGCGCCGCACGCGAGCCCTCGGGGATGCCCTTGAGGTACTTGTTCGTCAGCATCCCCTGGGCCAGCGGGGAGAAGGCGATGCAGCCGACGCCGGTCTCGCCGAGGGCGTCCAGCAGCCCCTCCTCCTCGATCCAGCGGTTGAGCATCGAGTACGACGGCTGGTGGATGAGCAGCGGCGTGCCCATCGCGCGGAGGATCTCGACGGCCTCGCGGGTGCGCTGCGCCGAGTAGGACGAGATGCCCACGTAGAGCGCCTTGCCGGCGCGCACGAGGGAGTCCAGCGCCCCGCAGGTCTCCTCGAGCGGGGTCGTCTCGTCGAAGCGGTGGCTGTAGAAGATGTCGAAGTAGTCCAGGCCGGTGCGCCGCAGCGACTGGTCGGCCGAGGCGGTGACGTACTTCCGCGAGCCGCCGCCCTGGCCGTAGGGGCCGGGCCACATGTCGTAGCCCGCCTTGGAGCTGATGACGAGCTCGTCGCGGTAGGGGCGGAAGTCGCGGGCGAAGAGGGTCCCGAAGTTGCGCTCGGCACTGCCGTAGGGCGGGCCGTAGTTGTTCGCGAGGTCGAAGTGGGTGACGCCCCGGTCGAACGCGCGGCGCAGGATCGCCTGCTGGCGCTCCAGCGGCACGTCGTCCCCGAAGTTGTGCCACAGGCCCAGGCTGATGGCGGGGAGGTCGAGCCCGGAGCGGCCGGTGCGGCGGTAGGGCATCCCGGCGCGGTAGCGGCCCGCGGCGGCCTTGTACTCGTCGGCGTGGAAGGTCATGGGGTCATCCTGCCCCGTTCGTGGGGTGAGACGGGGCGGGGGAGGGGGCTGACCGCGGGCGGGCCCGTGCGTATCCTGACGGCAGGTCATGAGCGCCAGCGCCAAGCCCCGGCTCGCTGGCCGGCAACCCTCCTCCGCGGTGGGGTGCCCCGGGTGAGGACCAGGCGTGCGGCACCCGTCGCGCGCAAGCGCGGGAGCCCCTGGGCACCCCGCCGAGCACACGTCCGCGTGCGCCCGGCCCGCCGGTCGGTCGCACCCACGAGTCAGGAGCGAACCGATGACCGACCCGTCCCAGTGGGGTTTCGAGACCCGCCAGGTGCACGCCGGCCAGCAGCCCGACAGCGCCACCGGCGCCCGGGCCCTGCCGATCTACCAGACGACGTCGTACGTCTTCAACGACACCGCGCACGCCGAGAACCTCTTCGCGCTGCGCGAGTTCGGCAACATCTACACGCGCATCATGAACCCGACGCAGGACGCCGTCGAGCAGCGCATCGCTGCGCTCGAGGGCGGGGTCGGGGCGCTGCTCGTGGCGTCCGGGCAGGCCGCGACGACGCTCGGCCTGCTCAACATCGCCGAGGCCGGTGACCACATCGTCTCCAGCGCGGCGCTCTACGGCGGCACGGTCAACCTGCTGAAGTTCACCTTCCGCAAGCTCGGCGTCGACGTCACCTTCGTCGAGGACCACACCGACCCGCAGGCCTGGCGCGACGCGGTGCGCCCCAACACCAAGGCGTTCTTCGGCGAGACGATCGCCAACCCCAAGGCCGAGGTCCTCGACATCGAGGCCGTCGCCGCGGTCGCCCACGAGGTCGGCGTGCCGCTGGTCGTCGACAACACCATCGCGACGCCGTACGTCATCCGGCCGCTGGAGTGGGGCGCCGACGTCGTCATCCACTCGGCGACCAAGTACCTCGGCGGGCACGGCACGTCCATCGCCGGGGTCATCGTCGACGGCGGCACCTTCGACTACACGAAGGACCCGGAGCGCTTCCCCAACTACAACACCCCGGACGAGAGCTACCACGGGCTGCGCTTCGGCCCGGACCTCGGCGTCGGAAGCCCCTTCGGCGCGAACCTCTCGTACATCCTCAAGGCGCGAGTGCAGCTGCTGCGCGACCTCGGCGCCGCCGTCTCGCCGTTCAACGCCTTCCTCATCGGGCAGGGCATCGAGACCCTCAGCCTGCGCCTGGAGCGCCACCTCGAGAACGCCCGCCGGGTCGCCGAGCACCTGGAGCAGCACCCCCAGGTCGAGTCGGTGCGGTGGGCCTCGCTCGACAGCAGCCCGGGGAAGGCGCTCGCGGACAAGTACGCGCCGCTGGGCGCCGGGGCGGTGCTCGCGTTCGAGATCCGCGGTGGCATCGAGGCCGGGCGCCGCTTCGTCGAGGGCCTGTCGCTGCACAGCCACGTCGCGAACATCGGCGACGTGCGCTCGCTCGCCATCCACCCGGCGTCGACGACGCACAGCCAGGGCGGGGACGAGGACCGGCTGGCCGCCGGTGTCACGCCCGGTCTCGTGCGCCTCGCGGTGGGCATCGAGTCGGTCGCCGACATCCTCGCCGACCTCGACGCCGGCTTCGCCGCGGCGGCCGGTGACGGCTCCGGGGACGCGGCGCCCGAGCTCGTCGGGGCCACGCAGGGCTGAGCGACCCTCCCGCCCGCCGGGGCCTGTGGAAAACCCGGCGGGCGGGACGCCGCCCCCGCCTAGCGTCGGGGCATGACGACGTACCGGGTGGATGCACCGAGCGTGCTGGAGGTGGGGGAGCGCCTGCTCGACCTCGCTGAGTCGCTCGCGCTCATGAGGGACCCCGCGGCGGACCGATGGGCGTTCGGGCCCGGCCGCAGCGGCGCCGCGCTCGAGGATCTGCTCGGCGGGTGGCGGCACGCGCGACTGCGGGTGGCGGACGCGCTGACCGTCCTCGGCGAGGCGGCCGGGACGGCGGGGGGCGCCTATCTCGACCTCGAGGCGGGGGTCTCGCGCGGCCTGCGGGGTGGCCCGACGTGGTGATGTCGCTGGGCCCGGTCGAGGGGTCGGCGGAGGGGGTGCGGGCGGTCGCCTCGACGTGCGACGCGACCGGTCGGCGGCTCGCCGACACGGCGGCCGACCTCGCCCGGCTGCGCGACGGAGCGGTCTGGGACGGGCCCGCCGGCGAGGCCTTCGGCGCCCGGATCGGGACGGCGCCGGCCGTGCTCGAGCGCGCGGCCCACCGCTTCCTCGGGGCGGTGGCCCCGCTGCGCGCCTACGCGACGGTGCTCGAGGAGGAGCAGGCGGTGGCGCAGCACGCGGTCACCGCGCACGGCGACGCGTGGGACGCCCATCGGCTCCTCGAGGAGCGCGCCGTCGCCCTCGTCGGGGCCGGAGCGACCGAGGTGGACCCCGTCCTGCTCGCGGTCCGTCGGGCGCAGCAGGACGAGATGGCCACCGTCCTGCGTGCCGAGTGCACGCACGCGGCGGCCCTGGACCGGCTGCGTTCCGCCGACGCCCGCTGCGCCGGCGTCCTCGGGGCGCTCGCCGACGACGACATCGGCGACTCGGCGCTCTACCGCGCGCTGCGGCAGGCGAGCTCGGTCGGCCACGGTGTCGGGATGCTCGCCGCGCTGCCGACGCGGGTCGCGCCGCCGCTGGCGGCCGCCGGGGTGGTCGGCGAGGGCGTCGGGACGCTCGCCGACGGGGTGCTGCTCGTCGGGTACGACGAGGGGAGCGCGCGGGACGTGGGGGTCGCGGCCGGCGCGTGGGTCCTCGGCCTCGCCGGGCAGTCGTTCACCACGGCGGCGAAGGTCGGGACGGTCGTGGGCCCGGACGGCGTGGCCGTGGCCAGGACGCTGGGCACCCAGGAGCGCATCCTCATGGGGGCGGGCCAGACGGCGCGGACCCGGCTGCAGGACGCCCGGGTCCGGCTCATGCTGGCGCCTCCCACGGTCGCCCACGCGGCACCGTCCGCGTCGGTGGTCGCGGGAGGAGCCGCGGCCCGGCTGCGGGCCGCCGGTGTCCGGGTGGTCCGGGCGAAGGTGGCCGCCGCGGGACGCGAGCTGCGGCTCGTGCGGGCGGGCGGGGCCCGGACGGTCGGGCTCTACACGGCCGGGGTGAGCCTGCACGCGACCCGGAAGGCCCTGCCGCACGTCGTCCCGCAGGAGCGCGCACCCCAGCGGCAGGGGACGTCCGGTCGGAGCCCGCGGTGAGGGCGACCTATCCTGTCGGGCATGCCTGCCCGCACCGAGACCGCGCTCGAGGCGGTCGCCGCGGCGGAGCTGCACTACCCCGAGCACCTGCCCGTCGTCGCCGCGCGCGAGGAGATCCTCGCGGCCCTGCGTGACCACCAGGTCGTCGTCATCGCCGGCGAGACCGGGTCGGGCAAGACGACCCAGCTCCCGAAGATGTGCCTCGAGCTCGGCCGCGGGGCGGGGGGCCGCCAGGTCGGGCACACCCAGCCGCGGCGGATCGCGGCCCGGTCGGTCGCGGAGCGCATCGCCGAGGAGATGGAGGTCGAGCTCGGCGGCACCGTCGGCTACCAGGTGCGCTTCGGCGACCACAGCAGCGACGCGACGCGGGTCAAGGTGATGACCGACGGCATCCTGCTCAGCGAGATGCAGCGCGACCGCGACCTGCGCCGGTACGACACGATCATCATCGACGAGGCGCACGAGCGCAGCCTCAACATCGACTTCATCCTCGGCTACCTCAAGCAGCTGCTGCCGCGGCGCCCCGACCTCAAGGTCGTCGTCACCTCGGCGACGATCGACCCCGAGCGCTTCGCCCGGCACTTCGGCACCGACGAGCGCGGCGACGTCGTCCGCGAGGTGCCGGTGCTCGAGGTGTCCGGGCGCACCTACCCCGTCGAGGTCCGCTACCGTCCGCTCGTCGAGACGACCCCGGACGGCAAGCACGTCGTCGAGGAGCGCGACCAGGTGACCGGGGTCGTGCAGGCCGTCGAGGAGCTGTGGACCGAGGAGCCGCCCGCACCGGACGCGACCGACATCCTCGTGTTCTTCTCGGGGGAGCGCGAGATCCGCGACGCCGCCGACGCGTTGAACGCCCTGAAGCTGCCGGGCACCGAGGTGCTGCCCCTGTTCGCCCGGCTGTCGTCGGCCGAGCAGCACCGGGTCTTCCGCCGTGGCGGCGGGCGCCGGATCGTCCTCGCCACCAACGTCGCCGAGACCTCGCTCACGGTGCCCGGCATCGGCTACGTCGTCGACACCGGCACCGCTCGCATCTCCCGCTACAGCCAGCGCACCAAGGTGCAGCGGCTGCCGATCGAGCCGGTCAGCCGGGCCAGCGCCGCCCAGCGCGCAGGCCGCTGCGGCCGCGTCGCGCCCGGCGTCTGCATCCGCCTGTACTCCGAGGAGGACTTCGAGGCGCGGGACGAGTTCACCGAGCCCGAGATCCAGCGCACCTCGCTCGCGGCGGTCATCCTCCAGATGACCTCGCTCGGCCTCGGCGACGTCGCGCGCTTCCCGTTCGTCGACCCGCCGGACGCCCGCCAGGTCGCCGACGGCGTCCGCCTGCTCGAGGAGCTCGGGGCGTTCTCCACCGACGAGCGCGGCCCCGGTCGGCACCGCGGGCGCGCCCGCCGGCTCACGGCCACCGGCCGCACCCTCGCCCGGATGCCCCTCGACCCGCGGCTGGCCCGGATGGTCGTCGAGGCCGGCCGGCTCGGCTGCACCCGCGAGGTGCTCGTGCTCGTCGCCGCGCTGTCGATCCAGGACCCGCGCGAGCGGCCGGTCGACAAGGAGGCGCAGGCCGACCAGCAGCACGCGCGCTTCAAGGACGAGCGCTCCGACTTCGCCGCGCTGCTCAACCTCTGGACCTACCTCAAGACGCAGCAGAAGGAGCTCTCGCACAGCGCGTTCCGGCGGATGTGCAAGAACGAGTACCTGCACTACCTGCGCATCCGCGAATGGCAGGACCTGCACGCCCAGCTCCGGCGGGCGACCCGGCAGGCCCGCATCGACCCCGAGCTCGCGACTGCCGCCAAGGGCGAGGACCCCGACTGGGACACCGTGCACAGGGCGCTGCTCGCCGGCCTGCTCTCGCACGTGGGGGTGCGCGACGAGGTCAAGCGCGAGTACCTCGGCGCCCGCGGAGCCCGGTTCGGCATCAGCCCCGGCTCGACCCTCTTCCGCCGAAAGCCCGAGTACGTCATGGCCGCCGAGCTCGTCGAGACCTCGCGGCTGTGGGCGCGGACCGTCGCCACCATCGACCCCGAGTGGGCCGAGGAGGCCGGCAGGCACGTCGTCACGCGCACGGTCAGCGAGCCGCGCTGGAGCCGCAAGGCCGGCGCCGCCGTCGCGACCGAGCGCGTCACGCTGTTCGGGGTTCCGCTCGTCACCGACCGCACCGTCCAGTACGCCCGGATCGACCCCGAGGCCGCACGCGAGATCTTCGTGCGGTCGGCGTTCGTCGAGGGCGACTGGGAGCCGGTGCACGACTTCTGGAAGCGCAACCAACGCACCCTCGCCCGCGTCGCCGAGCTCGAGGAGCGGGCGCGCCGCCGCGACATCGTCGTCGACGACGAGATCGTCTTCGCGTTCTACGACAGCCGGATCCCGCCGGACGTCGTCACCGAGCGGCACTTCGACCGCTGGTGGCGCGGCGAGCGTCGCCGCCGCCCCGACCTGCTCGACCTCACCGAGGACGTGCTCACCTCCGACGCGGGGGAGTCGGTGTCGGCGAGCGACTACCCGCGCACCTGGCGCCAGGGCGACCTCGCGCTCGACGTCACCTACCAGTTCGCGCCCGGGCAGGCCGCCGACGGCGTCACCGTGCACGTCCCGGTCGCCGTCCTCAACCGGGTCACGGCCGACGGGTTCGACTGGCAGGTGCCCGGGCTGCGCGACGAGCTGGCGGTCGCGCTCGTCCGCTCGCTGCCGAAGGCGACCCGCGTGCACTTCGTCCCGGCGCCCGACCACGCCGCCGCGGCGCTGCGCGAGATGGACCCCGCGCGCGGCTCGATGGTCGAGGAGCTGGCGCGGGTCCTGTTCGAGCGCACCCGGGTCCGCGTCGAGGCGGCCGAGTTCGACCTCGCCCGCGTGCCCGACCACCTGCGCGTCACCTTCTCGGTCGAGCGCCCGGGCGGCCGCGTCGTCGCCGCGGGCAAGGACCTCGACGCGCTGCGCGAGCAGGCCGGGGGAGCGGTGCGCGAGGGGATGGCCCGCGCCGGCGCCTCGATCGAGCGCACCGGCCTCACGACGTGGGACGTCGGCACCATCCCCGAGACCTTCGAGGGGCGCGCCGGCCGGCTGACCGTCGTCGGCTTCCCCGCGCTTGTCGACGAAGGGGCCTCCGTCGGGCTGCGCGTCCTCCCCGACGTCGGGTCCGCCGCGGCGGCCCACCGCGCGGGCGTCCGGCGCCTGCTGCTGCTCAACACGACGGCCCCGTGGAAGCGGGTGCTCGGCCGGCTCGGCAACGCCCAGAAGCTCGCGCTCGCCGACAACCCGCACGGGTCGGTGCCCGCGCTGCTCCAGGACTGCCTCGACGCCGCCGTCGACGACCTCGTCGCCGAGCACGTCCGCGGACCGGTCCGCTCCCCGGAGGCGTTCGAGGCGGCGCTCGCGGCCGTCCGGACCCACGCGACGACCCGGGTGCTGGCCGTCGTCGAGGCGGTCGAGCCGGTGCTCGTCCTCGCCGCGCAGGTGCGGCGCACCCTCGACGCGCTCGCCGCGGGCGGTGCGTCCACCGCCACCCGGGCGGCCCGCGCCGACGTCCGCGCCCAGCTCGACGGCCTGGTCCGCCCGGGGTTCGTCGCCGCGACCGGGGTCGCCCGCCTGCCCGACCTCCAGCGCTACCTCCGCGCCGCCCAGCACCGCCTCGAGCGCGCCGCCGGCAACCCGCGCGAGCCCGTGCTCCAGGAGCAGGTCGACGCGGTCGAGTCCGCCTACGCCGACCTCCTCGAGTCGCTGCCCGCCGCCCGCCGCGCCGCTCCCGAGGTCACCGACATCGGGTGGATGGTCGAGGAGCTGCGGGTCAGCCTCTTCGCGCAGAGCCTCGGCACGAAGGGCTCGGTCTCCGAGAAGCGCGTGCGCCGGGCCATCGCCGCCGTCACGGAGTGACCCGCAGGGAGGCCGGCGGGGGAATCCGTCGCCCCGGCCGGACGTTCCACCCTCACGACGCACCACCGTGAAAGGCTTCTCCCGTGATGGACCCGTCCGCCCTGTACCGCCTCGAGACCGCTGTCGACGCCCCCCGCCCGGGCGTCCTCCTCGTGCTGCTCGGCGGCTTCGTCGACGCCGGGCAGGTCCAGGAGACCCTCGGCTCGCACCTCCTCGAGACCGGCGACCCCGAGGTCGTCGCCTCCTTCGACGTCGACCAGCTCCTCGACTACCGCGGCCGCCGTCCGATGATGGTCTTCGACACCAGCCGCTGGACGGAGTACGACGACCCGGCGATGCTCCTGCACCGGCTCACCGACCGCGACGGGCAGACCTACTACGTGCTGACCGGGCCCGAGCCCGACTACCAGTGGGAGCGCACCGTCGAGGCCATCCGCGAGCTCATCGCAATGCTCGGGGTCTCTCTCGTCGTCACGACGCACGGCATCCCGATGGGTGTGCCGCACACCCGTCCGGTCGGGATGACCGCGCACGCCACCGACGACGCGCTGATCGGCGAGGCCCGCTCGCCCTTCGGGCGGGTCCAGGTGCCGGCGTCCATCGGCGCCCTCCTCGAGCTGCGCCTCGGCGAGGCCGGCCAGGACGCCCTCGGGTTCGCCGTGCACGTGCCGCACTACCTCGCGACCGCCGAGTGGGCCGAGGGCGCGCTCGCCGCGCTCAACGCCATCACCGACGCGACCGGCCTCAACCTCCCGAACGACGAGCTCGTCGAGCGGGCCCGGGTCAACCAGCAGGCCATCGCCGCCGAGGTCGCCAACAGCGACGAGGCGCGCCAGGTCATCACCGCCCTCGAGCAGCAGTACGACGCCTTCGTCGAGGGCCAGGAGCGCCCGAGCCTGCTCGCGACCGAGACCTCGCAGATCCCGTCCGCCGACGAGCTCGGCGCCGAGTTCGAGGACTTCCTGCGCTCGGTGTCGGACGACGAGGACGACCCGCAGGGCCCCACGGCCTGACCCGCCCGGCCGGCGGCCTCAGTCCTTGGCCTCCGACCAGCGCCGCACCACGGAGGTGTCGGCGACGAAGCGCACCGGCGCCCCGCCCGACCACCGGCGCGCGGCGTCGGTGAGTGCGTCGTCGACCCGACGGGAGGCCTCCCCGGCCACCGCCTCGGGCACGTGGAGCAGCAGCTCGTCGTGGAGGCACAGGACCACGCTCGCCCCGAGGTCGCGCACGGAGGCGCGGACCGTGGCCGCCCACGCCTTGAAGAGCTCGGCGGCCGAGCCCTGGATGACGGCGTTGCGCGCGAAGCGACCCCGCGCCGCGTCGACCTGCGGGTCCGCGCCCGGCGGCCGGCCGGCCACGAACCGTGCCGTCGGCACCAGCCGCCCGCCGTACGTGCGCAGCGGGGCGGCCCGGCGCCCGGCGTCGTAGGCGCGGTCGAGCATCCCCATCGCCACCGGGTAGGCGGCCTCGAGGCCCTTGAGCGCCTCGCCGGCCGCGCCGCTGCGCTGCCCGTACATCGCCGCGAGCACCGCGATCTTCGCGACGGCCCGCTCGGAACCCAGCCGCTGGGCGACCGGGGCGTAGAGGTCGTCCGCCCGGGTGGCCGCCGCGAACGCGGTGTCGCCGCTGACGACCGCGAGCACCCGGGGCTCGACCTGCCCGAGGTCGGCGCGGACGAGGACGTGGCCCGGGTGGGCGGCGACCCCCGGGCGCAGCGCGGCCGGGAGGTTGTGCAGGCCGTTCTCGGCCGTCATCCGGCCGGCCGCGCCGTCGCAGGCGGTCCACCGGCCGCGCAGCCGGTCGTCGGGCCCGACGTGCGTGTCGAGCCAGCGGTAGCCGTACGTGGTGGCGATGCGCTCGTCCCGCCGCCACGCGAGCAGCGCCTCGACGACCGGATGGACCTCGCGGTAGGCCTCGAGGACCCACTTGCGGGTGCTCGGCACGTCGACGCCGACGCCCGCGAGCATCTCCTTGACGGCCACCGGGTTGCGCAGGTCGGTGCCCTCGCGGCCCGGCACGTGGCGCAGGACGGTGGCATCGCGGGCGCGGCGCGCGGCGACGCCGTCCGCGTCGCCGACGGTGCGCGGCCCGGCCGCGCCGGCGACGAGGCCCTCCGTCGTCGCGCGGTCGAGCGGGAGGCCGTCGCGCTCGAGCTCGAGGCAGAGCAGGGCCGCGGCGGACTCGGAGGCCGTCGTCGCGGCCAGCCGGGCCGCGACCGAGACCATCTGGTCCAGCTGGAGGCGTGCCGTGTCGAGCGCGGCGTGCGCCCACGCGGCGAGGTGGCCGGGCTCCTCGAGCCAGCGCTCGTGGTCGGCGCGCAGGTAACCGGCGGCGTCGACGAGCACGTCGTCCGCCGGGAGGTCGGCGGCGCCGACGAGGTCGAACAGGTCGCCCCCGGGCGGCGCGGGGACGGAGGCGGCGGACAGCCCGTGGGCGGCGGCCCAGACGAGCGCGGGGGAGGCGTCCCACCCGCCGTGGAGGAGCCGGTGGGCCTCGGCGAGGTCCCAGGCGCGGGCCAGGTGCACGCGGGCCGCGACGACGCCGGTCGCGGCCTCCCGGGCCGACCACCACACCCACCGGGGGTGGTGCTCCGCCTCGAGCCGGCCGACGACCTCGGGGGCCTGCGCGGCCGGGACCGTGACGACGCGGTCGCGATGGAGCACGGCGACCGCGCGACCGCCCGTGCCCGCCACGAGCACCGCCACCTCGCCCGTCAGCATGGCGCCGAGCGTACGGCCCGACACCGTCACCGATGACGGGGACCGGGACCCCGCTGGTCAGCGGCCTGCGTGGCAGGATGACGACAGCCGGACACGCGCGGACCCGACGGTCCGCCCCGGGGCACCAGGAGGACCACGCGTGGGACTGCTCGACCGAGGCCGCACCACCAAGGACGCCGTGAGCGACACCCGCTCCGCGCTCGAGCGCGCCAACGACCCGAAGGCCGACGACGGTGTCGTCGGGCGCCAGGCGGTCCGCGTCGTCGACCAGATTCTCGACGTCGGCATCGACGGCCGCGGCCCCTTCGACTCCGCGGCGAAGACCGCCGACGCCGCGCTGCGCTCGGCCGGCGGCGACGTCGAGAAGGCGGTCGACGGCATCGTCCGGTCGCACCTGAGGCTGGCCGGCGCCGAGGGCTTCGTCACCGGCCTCGGTGGCTTCGTCACGCTGCCGATCGCCCTGCCCGCCAACGTCGTCGCGTACTACGCCCTCGCCACGCGGATGACCGCGGCCATCGCCCGCGTGCGCGGCCACGACATCGCGCAGCCGCAGGTGCGGGCCGCGGTGCTGCTGACCCTCGCGGGCGCCGACGCCGACGACCTCCTCGCCAAGGCCGGGGTCGCCGCCCCCGTCGGCGGCTTCGCCAACCTCGCCGCCCAGCGCCTGCCCGGCCCGGCCGCGATGGTCGTCAAGAAGGGCGTGTTCTTCAAGCTCGTCGCGAGCTCGGGCAAGGGCGTGCTCTCGCGCTTCGGCCGTGGCGTCCCCGTGGTCGGCGGCGTCGTCGGCGCGGGGGTCGACGTCGTCCTGCTCCGCCGCCTCGCCAGCGACGCCAAGCGCGAGTTCCCGGCGGTCGCCGGGCGCATCGGCCCGGCCTGACCCCGCGACCCCAGCGACCCCAGGAGGAACCCATGGCCAAGGCCCGCACCCTCGCCTACGTCGGCGCCCTCGGGCGCGCCATCCGCCTCGCGACGAAGGACGGCGGCCCCTCGCTCGGGGAGCGTGCCTCCGCCGTCCCGCGGATGGTGACCGCGATCCGCTCCGGCGAGTACACCGGCACCTCGATGGGCAAGCTCGGCCTCGTCGCGGCCGGCGCCGCGTACGTCGTCTCGCCCGTCGACCTGCTGCCCGAGGCGGTCCTCGGCGTGCTCGGCCTCGCCGACGACGCGATGGTGCTCGGCTGGGTCGCGACGACGCTCGTCGAGGAGACCGAGAAGTTCCTCGAGTGGGAGCGCGAGACCGGTCGCGGCCCGCAGACGGTGCCGGGGGACGTCGTCCGCTGACGCGGTGACCGGCACGGTCCCCTGAGCGGCACGGGGCCGGCCGTCCACAGGCGGGGCCGTGGAGGTCCGTCGTCCACAGATCGCCGGCGGCCCCTGTCGCACCGGCCTCCCGCGGCGGCAGCGTGGTCGCATGAGCGACACCACGACCGTCCACGGGCCCGACGAGCTGCTCGCCGTCCTGCCCTACCAGCTCGGCTACCACCCGACGCGCAGCGTCGTGGCGGTCGCCCTCGACCACCGGCGCCGGGTCCACTTCGTCGCCCGGGTCGACCTCCCACCCGAGGACCACGTCGAGGACACGGTCGAGGCCGTCCTCGGGCCGTTGCGGCGGGAGCTCGCGGGGCCGGTCCTCCTCGTCGGCTACGAGGACGAGGAGCGCGCCTGCGACCCCCTGCTGCTCGCGCTCCTCGAGGCCCTCGAGTCGCGTGGCGCCGAGGTGGCCGACGTCGCGGTCGTGCGCGGGGGACGGCGGTACTCGCCGGTCTGCGAGCGGGCCTGCTGCCCGCGCGAGGGCGTGGTGCTGCCGGCCCCGCACGCGGTGCCGGCGGTGGCCGAGCTGGTCGCCCGCGGCCTCGCGCCCCTGCCCGACCGCGCCGCGGTCGACGGCCTCGTCGCCCCCGACGCGGAGCGCGCGTCGGCGGTCGGGGCCTGGCTCCCGCTCCCGGCGCTCGACCGCCGGTCCCGCCGGGGCAGCGCCCGCGTGCGGCGCGAGGCGGTGCGGGCCTGGGCGCTCGTGCTCGCCCGGCCGGACGCGGTCGGCCGTCCCCGCCTCGAGCCCCCGCCGGAGGTCCTGGCGCGGGCGGTCGAGGGACTGCGCGACATCGGCCTGCGCGACGCGCTGATCGCCTGGGTCGCACCGGGGGTGGTGCCCCGTGGCCTGCTCGACGCGGTGGTGGTCGCCCTGCTCGAGCGGCACCTGCCGCGCTGGGCGGGGATGGGGTCGTGGGTCCACGTCCCGCGGGGGACCGAGGGCCGCCACGAGCTGCTCGAACGCCTGCTGGCGCTCGCCCGTGCGGTCCCCGACGACCGGCCGGACGACGCGGCGGCGGTGTGCACGACGGCGGCGCAGCTCGCCTGGCAGCTCGGCGACGGCGCCGTGGCGCGCGCCGCCCTCGAGCGGGCCCTGCGGGTGGAGCCGGGCTACCGCCTCGCGCAGCTCCTCTCCGGGGTCGTCGAGCACGGGCTGCGCCCCGAGACCCTGACGCGGGCCGGTGGGGACGCGACGGTCGCCGGACGGCTCGGGCGGGCCGGGTGAACGCGCACCGGGCCGGTGGAGGAGCGGTGTTCGTCTGTCGGACGAACACCGGTACCCGTCGGCGCCTCCCGGTACCATCGGGGCAGGTCATGAGTCCCAGTGCCAAACCCCGGTTTGCTGGGCGGCAACCCTCCTCGCGGTGGGGTGCCCCGGGTGATGACCCGGCCGCGGCACAGCCCCCGCGGCAAGCGCGAGTGCCGAGGAGTCCCATCGATGACTGCCACCCCGACCCGGTCGACGGGCGCCGTCTGGCGTCCCGGCGACCCCGTCGGCGACCGTCGCTTCGCGGCGGTCGGCGACCTGCCGCTCGAGCGAGGGGGCGTCCTGCCCGGGGTGACCCTCGCCTACGAGACGTGGGGGACCCTGTCGCCGGAGGGTGACAACGCCGTCCTCGTCGAGCACGCGCTGACGGGCGACAGCCACGTCGTCGGTCCGTCCGGGCCGGGGCACCCCACCGAGGGCTGGTGGCCGGGGCTCGTCGGTCCCGGGGCGCCGCTCGACACCGACCGCTGGTTCGTCGTGGCGGCCAACGTCGTCGGCGGCTGCCAGGGGAGCACCGGCCCCTCCTCGACGGCACCGGACGGGCGAGCGTGGGGCGGCCGCTTCCCGTTCCTCACGATCCGTGACCAGGTCGCGGCGGAGGCGGCCCTGGCCGACCACCTCGGCATCGACGCCTGGGCCCTCGTGCTCGGCGGCTCGATGGGCGGGATGCGGGCCCTGGAGTGGGCGACCTCGTTCCCCGCCCGGGTACGGCGTGCCCTGGTCCTCGCCTCGACCGCCGCGGCCACCGCCGACCAGGTGGCGTGGTGCCAGCCGCAGCTGCTCGCCATCCGCCACGACCCGGACTACCAGGACGGCGACTACTACGACACCGGACGCGCGCCGGTCACCGGGCTCGGTATCGCCCGGCGCATCGCGCACACGACCTACCGGCACGAGAGCGAGCTCGACGCGCGGTTCGGCCGTCGGCCGCGGGCCGGGGAGGACCCGCTGGGCGGCGGCGGGCGCTACGACGTCGAGAGCTACCTCGACCACCACGCGACCAAGCTGGCGCGCCGGTTCGACGCCAACAGCTACCTCGTGCTGTCGGAGGCGATGAACAGCCACGACGTCGGTCGCGGGCGCGGTGGCGTCGCGGCCGCCCTGCGCGCGTTCCCGGGCCTGCTCCACGTCGCCGGCGTCAGCACCGACCGCCTCTACCCGGTGCGCCTGTCGGAGGACATCGTGCGGGCCCGGCCGGGCACCCGGTCGAGCACGATCGAGTCCGACCAGGGTCACGACGGCTTCCTCACGGAGGTCGCGCAGGTCGGGGCGCTCATCCGCGCCGTGCTTGCGGCTGAACCCGACGCGCCCTGCGGTACGGTCGACTGACTGACCGCAGCAGCGCCGAGGAGGACATCGTGACGATCGTCGTTGGCTTCGTCCCGACGAAGGAGGGGCGGGCCGCTCTGGCTCGCGCGGTCGAGGAGGCGAAGGGGCGGGGGAGCCGACTCGTCGTCATCAACTCCCACCGGGGAGGCCTCGACGACGAGACCGCGCGCTCCGCCGAGGAGGAGCTGCGCCGGGCCACCGACGAGATCAAGGCCGCCGGCGCCGAGATGGAGGTGCGTCAGCTCGTGCGGGGCAACGAGCCCGCCGAGGACCTCATCGCGGTCGCGAACGAGACCGGCGCCGACCTCATCGTCATCGGCCTGCGGCGCCGCACGCCCGTCGGCAAGCTGATCCTCGGCTCCAACGCGCAGCGCATCCTGCTCGACGCGCCGTGCGCGGTGCTCGCCGTCAAGGGCTGATCCGGCCCGGTTCCGCTGTGCCGCAGCGCCCCGACGGGCGCTGTGGCAGTGCGTCGTGCCGGCGTCCGACCGGGTGGATGTGGGCGAAGCGGTCGAGCAAAGTTATAATGGTAGAGCGCACCGGGCCGGATGGGGTCGAACCGATCAGCCGGAGCGCCACTCCCCGGACCCTCACCACCGCAGCACCGGCTCCTTCGTGTCCCGGTCCAGCGGTTACCCGCGACGAAAGGTAGTCGGTGTCGCCTGTGTCCTCGAAGCCCTCCGAACCGAGCACCCTCCCCCCCGAGTTCGCCCACGAGGCGCTCCAGAACCTCGTGCGTGCGGGGCGGACCAACGGGTCGGTGAGCGGGACGCAGGTCGCCGAGGCGATGCGCGCCGCCGACGTCACGCCGGCTCGTGGCCGCGTCGTCCTGCGCGCCCTCGGTGACCAGGGCATCGAGGTCCGCCACGACGACACCGCCGGTGTCGCCGCGGCCGCGACCCGCACCGCGAAGAAGACCTCGACGGCGACGACGAAGAAGGCCGCCGCGAAGCCGGCCGCCAAGAAGGCCGCCGCCACCGACGGCGCGGCCAAGAAGACCGCGGCCGCGTCGACGACGAAGAAGGCCGCCTCGGCCGCCGCGTCGCCCGCGAAGAAGGCCGCCCCGGCGAAGAAGACGACGGCCAAGAAGGCCGCCGCCACCGAGGCCCCCGCGCAGGACGCGCCCGTCGACCTCGAGGACGAGCTGGCCACCGAGGACGAGGCCGCCGACGAGACCGGCGAGGCCACGGCCGCCAAGCCCGAGGGCGAGACCGAGGACGCCGGCTTCGTCATGACCAACGACGACGACGACGCCCCGGCGCAGCAGGTCGTCACCGCCGGCGCGACCGCCGACCCGGTCAAGGACTACCTCAAGCAGATCGGCAAGGTCGCCCTCCTCAACGCCGAGCAGGAGGTCGAGCTCGCCAAGCGCATCGAGGCCGGCCTGTTCGCCGAGGAGCAGCTGAACTCCGGCGCCAAGATCGACATGAAGCTCAAGCGCGAGCTGTGGTGGATCGCCCAGGACGGCAAGAAGGCCAAGAACCACCTCCTCGAGGCCAACCTCCGCCTCGTCGTCAGCCTGGCCAAGCGCTACACCGGCCGCGGCATGCTCTTCCTCGACCTCATCCAGGAGGGCAACCTCGGCCTCATCCGGGCGGTCGAGAAGTTCGACTACACCAAGGGCTACAAGTTCTCGACCTACGCGACGTGGTGGATCCGCCAGGCGATCACCCGCGCGATGGCCGACCAGGCGCGCACCATCCGCATCCCGGTGCACATGGTCGAGGTCATCAACAAGCTCGCCCGCGTGCAGCGCCAGATGCTCCAGGACCTCGGGCGCGAGCCCACCCCGGAGGAGCTGGCCAAGGAGCTCGACATGACGCCCGAGAAGGTCGTCGAGGTCCAGAAGTACGGCCGCGAGCCGATCTCGCTGCACACCCCGCTCGGCGAGGACGGCGACAGCGAGTTCGGTGACCTCATCGAGGACTCCGAGGCGGTCGTCCCGGCCGACGCCGTGAGCTTCACGCTCCTCCAGGAGCAGCTGCACAGCGTCCTCGACACCCTCTCGGAGCGCGAGGCCGGTGTCGTCTCGATGCGCTTCGGCCTGACCGACGGCCAGCCGAAGACCCTCGACGAGATCGGCAAGGTCTACGGCGTGACGCGCGAGCGGATCCGCCAGATCGAGTCCAAGACGATGAGCAAGCTGCGCCACCCGAGCCGCAGCCAGGCGCTGCGCGACTACCTCGACTGAGGTCCGCCGCACCACGACGACGGGGCCGCCTCCCACCCGGGAGGCGGGCTCGCGGTCGGGCGTGACGGCGTCGTCGTCGCGACGGCGCCCCGGCAGGCGCAGGGCGTTCGCCCACTGGCGGCGCCCCTCGGCCGGGAGCAGCAGCGCCCGCAGCCGGTCACCGCGCCGGCGGCGGCCGAGGGCCGCGCGCCACACCGTGCGCGCGTCCTCGGTGACGTCGGGCAGGGGAGCGCCGGGCCGTGCGTAACGGGCCCGCTCGAGCGCGTCGACGACCCGGTCGAGGGCGGCGTCCTCCTCCGGGGTGAGGTAGGCGGCGCGCCCCAGCTGCTGCGAGGCCTGGCGCGGGGTCGCGCCGTCGGTCGGCACGAGGCCCACGTCACCGAGCCGCAGGAGCAGCGACTGCCACTCGGCCTCGACCCGCTCGGCGTCGTCGCGGGCCCGGGCGCGGGCCCGACGGCGCGCCCACCACGCGCCGGCCGGCAGCAGCGCCGCGGCCAGGAGCACCCCGAGGACGACGAGCAGGCTCGTCAGGTGGCGGCTCACGAGGTCGAGCGGCCCGGTGGCGGAGGTCGTCGAGCCCGTGTCCTGCGGGTCCTCGGCCGTGACGTCGCGCGAGGGGCCCGCCGAGGCGGACGGCGTGGAGGACGCGCCGGCCGAGGCCGACGGGGCGGCCGTGCTCGTCGCGTCGGTCCGGTCGCGGGTCCACGTCGGGGGCAGGCCGCTGCGCACACCGGGCGTCGGCTCGAAGCGCACCCACCCGAGCTCGGGGAACCACAGCTCGGGCCACGCGTGCGCGTCGTTGACGCGCACGACCCGCTCGCTGCCGTCGGGTGTGCCGGGGAGGAAGCCGACGGCCATCCGCGCCGGGATGCCGCTCTCGCGCGCCATCATGATCATTGCGCTGGAGAACTGCACGCAGTAGCCGCGCTTGGTCTGCAGGAAGCGCACGAGCGGCTCCTCGGCCGCGGCCCCCTGGGCGGTGTCCTCGACGAGGTCCTCGGAGTAGGTGAAGTCCGGGCCGCGCAGGTAGTCCTGGATGCTCGTCGCGACCTCGAGCGGGGTGTCGCCGTCGCCGGTCACGCGGTCGAGCACCTCGCGCACGGCGGACTGCGCCCGCTGGTCGACGACGAGGTCCTCGGGGTTCGGGGCGGCCCCCTCGACCGTCGTGCCGAACTGCTCCGGCTCGGGCGCCAGCTTCGTGTACTCGACGGTGTACTCGCCGACCGGCTGGGTCAGCTCCACGACGCCGCCCGAGGTGACCTGCCACGTCCCGGGGGCGAACGGGGCCCCGACCGGGTTGGCCGGCAGGGCGACCTGCGGCGGCGCGACCGACGAGGAGAGCACCTCGATGCGCTCGGTCGTCCGCTTGACGTCCGGAGCGGCCCCCGCCCCCGGCAGCTGGCCGTCCGGCGGGACGTAGGCCGGGTCGTCGGTGTCGACCCAGCGTCCCCGACGGTAGGTGTCGAGCAGGCCGACGCGCAGCGGCTCCGGCTCGTCGGCCGAGGTCCGGTAGGTGATGACGGGGTCGGTGGAGCGGTCGGCGAGGTCGCGGGCGATGTCGATGCTCGTCGAGAGCCGGACGGCGCCGCCGTTGCCACCCCCGTCCCCGCGGGCCAGGCCGTCCGCGATGAACGTCGTCGGCAGGTGCGGGACGAGGGCCGGCACGACGACGGCGGCGGCGAGGGCCAGCGCCCCGACGACGCGTCCGGTCGTGGCGAAGGAGGTCCCCGGGTCGGCGTCGCGGTGGCCCTCGGCCGCCAGCCCGCCCCACGCCCGCAGCGTCCGCACGCCCTGCCGCCCGACGAGGGCCAGCCAGAGGACGGCCGGGGGCAGCAGGTACCAGGCGGCGAGACCGGCATAGGTGTTCGTCGCGGCCGCGAGGAAGGCGGCGAGCAGCGGGATGCCGGCGAGCGCCGGGTTGCGGTACGTGACCGCGATCGCGTCGGTGACGAGCGCGGCGAGGCCGACGAGCAGGCTCACCGCGAGCACGACGCCGCGGTCTGACGGCGCCGGGGCGGAGTAGGCGGTGACCGTGCCGTACGCCTGGTCGAGGAGGACCCCGAGGGCCCGGCCGGTCTCGGGGGTGGGGACGAGCCCTCCCCACAGGTGCCCCTGGCCGTGCAGGAGCGCGACGGCCTCGGTGAGCACGAGGACCTGCCCGGCGACGACGAGCGGCCGGGCGACGGTGAGGGCGCGCAGGGCCGCGCCGGTCAGCGCGACGAGGAGCACGAGCACGAGGCTGGGCCGCAACCAGTCGCCGGTGGGCGCGAAGAGGTCGGTGAGCGGGAGGGTGACCGCGAGCGCGGTGAGGGCGACGAGGAGGGTCTCGAGCGGCTTGGCGCGGGTCATCGGGCCCCCGCCAGGGTGGTGGAGACGGCCCCGGACCACGCCTCGGCCGGCCCGGTGCCGGCGTCGGCGGCGGACGCGAGCCAGCCGGAGCCCTGGAGCGTGGCGACCGTCGCCGCCGCGCCGCCCTCGGTGGGCCGTTCCCCGCCGGCGGTGCGGCCGAAGCGGGTCGGGTCGACGACGAGGGCCACGCCGGTGGACCCGGGCTGGCGCAGCGCGGCGAGGGTGTGCGCGTCGTCGTCGGAGAGGGGTCCTCCGACGTAGACGACGAGCCCGCCCTGGCCGGTCAGGCCGCTCGCCGCGTGCAGCACCGCGCGGGTGCCGTCGTCGGTGCCCAGGCCCACCCGGGCGAGGGCGTCGAGCCCGCCGTCGACCGTGTCGTCGTGGCGCACCCCGGTGTCGTCGCCCGGGTCGGCGGTCAGGAGGTGGACGGCGTGGGCGCCGTCGACGAGGTGGACGAGGACGGACGCCGCGAGCGTCACCGCCCACTCGAGCGACCCCGAACGGCCCGAGCCGCCGTGCCCCGCCGTGCGCGAGTCGACGAGGACGACCGCGCGCCGCTTGGCCGGGCGGTCCTCCTGGCGGACCATGAGCTCGCCCGTGCGCGCCGTGGCCGGCCAGTGGATGCGCCGCAGGTCGTCGCCGTCGCGGTACTCGCGGATGGTCTGGTCGTCCTCGCCGTGCAGCGCGACCATGTGGGGGATCGAGCCCTCGCTGCCGATG
The DNA here is from genome assembly GCF_017312765.1 of Phycicoccus sp. DTK01. NCBI lineage: Bacteria > Bacillati > Actinomycetota > Actinomycetes > Micrococcales > Intrasporangiaceae > Phycicoccus > Phycicoccus sp. DTK01. The sequence continues at coordinate 165,386 of NZ_BOPU01000001.1, forward strand.
CCGCGGCCGAGCGAGCGCCCGGCCGTCAACGGCAGCACGCGGGGGAGGACGACGACCTCGGCGTGCCCGCTGACGGCGGCGGTGCGCAGCGTGAGGCCGAAGGGGTCGCGGACGCGGACACGCAGCGGACCGAGGTGGTGGACCCCGCGGGTGTGCGAGCGGACGCTGTACTGCACCTCCTGCGTCGTGCCACCGCGCATCGACGCGATGACGAAGCGGGGCCGGTCGCCGAGCGCGTAGTCGATGCCCTCCTCCGCCATGAGCACCGGCGTCGGCGAGGGCTCGAGGTTGCGGACCCGCAGCGTGACGACCGAGCGCTGGTCGATGGCGACGCGGCCCGGCTCGACCGACCGGGTGACCTCCAGGCGCAGGCCGTGCCGGCGCACGAGCACGAGCGAGCCGGCCGTCAGCGCGAGGAGCAGGACGCCGATGCGGGTGACGTCGTGCTGGCCGAGGAGCACGCCCGCCGCGACGAGCACGGTCCCGCACCCGAGGAAGGAGGCTCCTCGGGTGGTCAGGGTGCGGCGCAGGAGGTCCACGGGTCAGCGGGTGGGGGCCGGGACGCGCACCCGCTGGAGCAGGTCCGTCAGGACGTCGGCCGTGGTGCGGCGCGCCATCTGCGTCTCGCCGGTGGGGATGAGCCGGTGCGCCAGGACCGGCACGGTGACCTGCTGGACGTCGTCGGGCAGGACGTGGTCGCGCCCGGCGAGGGCGGCGTGGGCGCGCGAGGCGCGCAGCAGGTGCAGCGTGGCCCGCGGGGAGGCGCCGAGGCGCAGCGCCGACGAGGAGCGCGTGGCGCCGACGAGGTCGACGATGTACTGCTTGACGGCGGGGGAGGCGTGCACCCGCCGCACCGCCTCGACCATCTGCTGCACGGTCGCGGCGTCGGTGACCGGCCGCAGCGCGTCCAGAGGGGAGCCGGCGCCGTGCAGGTCCAGCATCTCCAGCTCCGAGCGGGGTGACGGGTAGCCCATCGAGATGCGCGCCATGAACCGGTCGCGCTGCGCCTCGGGCAGGGGGTAGGTGCCCTCCATCTCGATGGGGTTCTGGGTCGCCATGACGATGAAGGGCCGCGGCAGCGTGTAGGTCGTGCCGTCGACGGTGACCTGGCCCTCCTCCATCGACTCCAGGAGCGCCGACTGGGTCTTCGGGGAGGCGCGGTTGATCTCGTCGCCGACGACGACGTTGGCGAAGATGGCGCCGGGGCGGAACTCGAAGTCGCGCACGTCCTGGTTGTAGACCGAGACGCCGGTGATGTCGCTCGGCAGCAGGTCCGGGGTGAACTGCACCCGGCGCACGGGGGCGTCGATGCACCGGGCGAGGGTCTTGGCCAGCAGGGTCTTGCCGACCCCGGGGACGTCCTCGACGAGGAGGTGCCCCTCGGCGAGCAGCACCGTGACCGCGGTGCGCACGACGGCCTGCTTGCCCTCGATGACCGAGCTCATCGCGGTGGCCAGGCGGCTGGACACCTGGAGCACCTGGTCGAGGGAGGCGCCGCGCGCGCTCGCGTCCGGGCTCGGCTGGGGGTCGTGCTCGACGTCGCTCACGCCGGTGGTCCTCTCGTCGGCTCCTGCTGAGTGCGTCCAACGACCGAGGGCCGCCGGTGGTGCCCTCATCGTGCAACAGGCCGCGGTCGGGGGCCATGGGTTCGCGCACGCGGGATGCCCCGCCGTCACGGCCTCCACCACCCTCCACCCGGTTCCCCACCACGCCCCACCCCCGGCCCCACCACGCCCCACCGCGGGGATCCCGCGCGTCGCCGGAGCGGCCCGGGCCCCGCGGCGCGGCGGTCGGGCACCGCGGCGTGGGGCATGCACGATAAAGTTCCCCACTTCGCTCCACCGGTGCTGACCTGCGAGTTCCTGGGATTGAGCCGTTCGGACGGCCCGAAAAGCCCCTCAGAGGGGCAACTTGTGGAGTAAAGTGGAGGAACACGGAGGTAGAGGGAGCCGCCGTCGGGTCGAGGAGGTGCGGGACGTGGACGAGTTCCTCGGCACGCACACGCCCAAGCTCGACGAGAAGGGCCGGCTCTTCCTCCCGGCCCGCTTCCGTGGCGCCCTCGCCGACGGCCTCGTCGTGACCCGTGGCCAGGAGGGCTGCCTCTACGTCTTCCCGACGAGCGAGTTCCACCGCATCTCGCAGGAGATGCAGTCGGTCTCCGGCTCGGCCAAGGGCGTGCGCGACTTCATCCGCGTCTTCCGCGCCAGCGCCCACCCGGACACCCCGGACAAGCAGGGGCGCGTCACCGTCCCGGCCGCCCTGCGCACCTACGCCGGGCTCGACAAGGACTGCACCGTCATCGGGAACGGCTCCCGCCTCGAGGTCTGGGACACCGGCCGCTGGGAGGCCTACCTCGAGGCCGTCATGCCGGCCTACTCCGACTACTCCGCCGGCACCGAGGAGGTCGTCCCGGGCCTGTAGAGACCACGACCCCCGACCGACCCCGACCGCAGCACCCGCCCGCACCACGACCCGACCGCCGGCCTCCAGCCGACCCGACACCCGACGCGTCTTCCCCCGCGCCGGGCGCGGATCGGATGGGGACCAGCCGCCGGGTCGCCCCGCACCACGACCCGCCACGACACCCGCGAAGGAGTGAGATGACCAGCAGCCGAGGCGACGCCGGCGCCCGCCACGTCCCCGTGCTCCTCGAGCGCTGCGTCGACCTCCTCGAGCCCGCGCTGCGGCACCCCGGTGCGGTCTGCGTCGACGCGACGCTCGGGATGGGCGGGCACACCGAGGCGATCCTCACCCGCTGCCCGCAGGCGCGCGTCGTCGGTCTCGACCGCGACCCCGAGGCCATCGCCCTCGCCACCGAGCGGCTCGCGCCGTTCGGGGAGCGCTTCGTCGCGGTGCACGCGGTCTACGACGAGCTCGCCGACGTCCTCGCCGAGCACGCCGACGGCCGCGCCGACGGGATCCTCTTCGACCTCGGGGTGTCCTCGTTCCAGCTCGACGAGGCCGACCGCGGCTTCGCCTACCGGCACGACGCCCCGCTCGACATGCGGATGGACCAGACGCGGGGGATGACCGCCGCCGACGTCCTCAACACCTACGCGCACGGCGACCTCGCGCGCATCCTCAAGACCTACGGCGAGGAGCGCTTCGCCGGCCGCATCGCCTCCGCGATCCTCCGGGAGCGCGAGAAGGAGCCGTTCACCACCTCCGCCCGCCTCGTCGAGGTCCTGCGGACGGCGGTGCCGGCGGCGTCGCAGCGCACCGGCGGCCACCCGGCCAAGCGCACCTTCCAGGCGCTGCGCATCGAGGTCAACGCCGAGCTCGAGGTCTGGGAGCGGGCGGTCCGCGCCGGCATCGACGCCCTGGCACCCGGTGGCCGGATCGTCGTCGAGTCCTACCACTCCCTCGAGGACCGCATCACGAAGCAGGCCTTCGCCGAGGGCGCTCGCAGCCGCACCCCCGCCGGGATGCCCGTCGAGCTGCCCGAGCACGCCGCCTACCTCCGCCTGCTGACGCGCGGTGCCGAGACCCCCTCGGACGCCGAGCTGCAGTCCAACCCCCGATCCGCCTCGGTCCGCCTCCGGGCCGCAGAACGTCTCTCCCCGAACGGAGCCCCCGCATGAGCCAGCTCGCCACGGCCCGCACCCAGGTCCGCCCGGCACCCCGCCGGGCGACCGCTCCGGCCCCGCGGCGGCTGCGCGTCGTCGCCCCGCCGGTCAGCGCGGGCAGCGGCGCCTTCCTCGCCCTGTGCATCGGGCTTGTCGTGGCGGGGTTCGTCGGCGTGCTCCTGCTCAACACGGCGATGGCCAAGGGCTCGTTCACCATGCGCGACCTGCAGCACCGCTCCGACGCGCTCGCCGACACCCAGGACGACCTGCGCCACGCGCTGGACGCGGTGTCGGGCCCCGGCCCCCTCGCCCGCGAGGCGCGCTCGCTCGGGATGGTCCCCGCCGAGACGCCGGCCTTCCTGCGCCTGAGCGACGGCAAGGTCGTCGGCGTGGCGAAGAAGGCGAGCAAGGACGAGACGTTTAGCGTGGTCACCGAGTCGTCCTCGGGCGCCCGCCCGACGGCCTCCTCCACGCCCACCAGCCGCTGACGACCGCGAGGACCCGCCGCCCGTGACCCCGCCCACGACGCCGCCGCCCGGCCCCCGGACCCGTCGCGCCCCCGCCCGCCCGGCCGCCCGGCAGGGCTCGCGCCCGGCGCCGCGCCAGGGCGCGCGACCCGCTGCGCGCCAGGGCGCGCGGCCCGCTCCGCGCCAGGCGTCGCGTCCGCGCCCCCGCCCGTCGGGCGTCGGCGGCGGGGGAGGGGGCCGTCCGCCGGCCCGCCAGCGCCGCGAGGACCCGGGGCCCAGCACCCGCCGCCGGATGCGCGCCCTCACCGTCGCGACGATCTTCGTCCTGTCGGTGTTCGGCGCCCAGCTCGTGCGCATCCAGGGCCTCGACGCCAGCGCGGTCGCCGCGGAGGCCGAGAGCAAGCGCGTGACGGCCCAGATCATCCCCGCGATGCGCGGGCAGATCCTCGCCGCCGACGGCACCGTCCTCGCCTCGAGCGTCGTCCGCGAGGTCGTCACCGTCGACCAGACCGTCGTCTGCACCTACGGCACGAAGAAGAACACCTGCGACCCGGCGACCTCCGCGGACGCGGTGCAGCGCGCGGCCGAGCAGCTGGCGCCGCTCCTCGGCACCCCGGTCAGCGAGCTCGTGACCCAGCTGACCGGCACGAGCCGCTACCGCGTCCTCAGCCGCGACGTCACCCCGCTGACGTGGAACAAGATCGCCAAGCTGGGCATCCCGGGCGTCCTGCGCGACCGCCGCGAGACCCGCTCCGAGCGCACCTACCCGCAGGGCACGACGACCGCCGCGCTCGTCGGCTACGTCACCGACGACGGCACCCCCGGCGGCGGGGTCGAGCTCATGGTCGACAAGGACCTCGAGGGCACCCCCGGCAAGACGACCTACGAGCAGGGGCGCGACGGCACCGCCATCCCGGCCGCGGCGTCGAGCACGACCCCCGCCGTCGACGGCCGCGACGTGACCCTGACGGTCAACTCCTCGCTCCAGTGGTACGCGCAGAACGCGCTCGCCCAGCGGATCAAGGAGACCAAGGCCAAGGCCGGCACCGTCGTCATCATGGACGCGCGCAGCGGCGACCTCCTGAGCGTGGCCTCCTACCCGACCTTCGACCCCGACACCGACGTGGGCAAGAAGGGTGCTCAGCTCGACAACAAGGCGTTCTCGGACGTCTTCGAGCCCGGCTCGACCGCCAAGATCATGACGATGGCCGCGGCCCTCGAGGAGAAGACGGTCACGCCGTCGACCCCGGTCGTCATCCCCAACCGGCTGCCGCGCTACGACCGGTCCTTCAAGGACTCGCACGAGCACCCGACGCAGTACCGGACGGTCGCCGGCACCCTCGCGGAGTCGAGCAACATCGGCACGATCCTCGTCTCCGAGACCCTCAAGTCCTCGACGCTCGAGCGCTACTTCCACAAGTTCGGCCTCGGCTCCCGCTCCGGCGTCGGGTACCCCGGCGAGTCGGCCGGCCTGCTGCCGAAGTCCTCGACGTGGAGCGGCTCCCAGCGGGCCACGGTCGCGTTCGGCCAGGGCATCTCGGTCACGGCCATCCAGGCGGCCTCGGTGTTCCAGACGATCGCCAACGGCGGCGTGCGCGTCGCGCCGCGCCTCGTCGACAGCGTCCGCGAGGCCGACGGCACCGTGACGGAGATGCCGAAGTCCGCGAGCAGCCGGGTGGTCTCGGAGCAGACGGCGGGCGACGTCAGCAAGATGCTCGAGGGCGTCGTCAGCCCCGACGGCACCGCCGAGGAGGCGACGATCCCCGGCTACCGCATCGCGGGCAAGACCGGCACCGCCGAGTTCTACGACGACAAGGTGGGCAAGTACAGCGGCAAGACCGCGAGCTTCATCGGCTACGCCCCGGCCGACGACCCCCAGGTCGTCGTCGCCGTCATCGTCCAGAAGCCGACCTACCCCTTCTTCGGCGGCTACGTCGCGGGGCCGGTCTTCAAGGACGTGATGACCTACGCCCTCCAGGAGCTGAAGATCCCGCCGACGGGGAAGAAGGCGCAGCACCTGACCCTCGAGGTGGACCCCAAGGAGGCGCTCGCGGACCCCGACGTGCTGCGTGACGGCACGAAGCAGCCGAGGCGGTAAGGTCGTCCGGATGCTCTCCCCCCGGCCGTCCTCGCCGCGCCGTACCCCGCTCCACGAGCTCGCGACCCTCGTCGGTGCGCCGGCGCCCGCCTCCGACCCCGCCGTCACGGGGGTCACCCTCGACTCGCGCGCGGTGCGCCCGGGGGACCTGTACGCCGCCCTGCCGGGCGCCCGCGCCCACGGCGCCGACTTCGGTGCCGAGGTCGCCGCGGCCGGGGCGGTCGCGGTGCTCACCGACGCCGCCGGCCGCGACCGGCTCGCCGCCGCGGGCGTCGACCTGCCGGCCGTCGTCGTCGAGGAGCCGCGCGCCGTCCTCGGCGCCGTCGCCGCGCGCGTCCACGGCACCGAGGAGCTGCCGGTCCGGATGATCGGCATCACCGGCACCAACGGCAAGACGACGACCGCCTACCTTCTGCACTCGGCGCTGACCGCCCTCGGCCACGAGGTCGGGCTCATCGGCACGGTCGAGACCCGCATCGGCGACGAGCGCGTCGGCAGCGTCCGCACCACCCCCGAGGCCCCCGACCTGCACGCCCTCCTCGCGGTGATGGCCGAGCGCGGCCTCGACACCTGCGTCATGGAGGTGAGCAGCCACGCCCTCGCCCTCCACCGGGTCGACGGGGTCGTCTACGACGTCGCGCTCTTCACCAACCTCAGCCAGGACCACCTCGACTTCCACCACGACATGGACGACTACTTCGCGGCCAAGGCCTCGCTCTTCACCCCCGAGCGCGCCCGCCGCGGGCTGGTCTGCGTCGACGACGCCTGGGGCGCACGGCTGCTCGAGGAGGCGTCGGTGCCCGTCGCGTCCCTCGCCGGTGGGGCCGGAGCCGACTGGAGCGTGCACCCCGACCCCACCGACCCGGCCGCGTTCCGGCTCACCGGTCCGGACGGCGTCGACCTGGCCCTGCGCTCGGCGCTGCCGGGCGACTTCAACGTGACGAACACGGCGATGGCCGCGGCGGCGCTCGTCCTCGCCGGCGAGGCCCCCGAGCGCGTCGCCGAGGCCGTCCTCACCGACCCGCACGTGCCGGGCCGGATGGAGCGGGTCGCCCTCGACGGCGCCGTCGACCTGCCGCGCGCCGTCGTCGACTACGCGCACACCCCCGACGCGATCACCGCCGCCCTGCGCGCGCTGCGGCCGACGACCCCCGGCACGCTCGTGTGCGTCACCGGCGCCGGCGGCGACCGCGACCGCGACAAGCGCCACGCGATGGGCGCCGCCGCCGCGCAGGCCGCCGACCTCGTCGTCGTCACCGACGACAACCCGCGCTCCGAGGACCCTGCCGTCATCCGCGCGGCCGTGCTCGAGGGCGTCGAGTCGGTGCGGGCGCAGGGCCGCGAGGTGCGGGTCGTCGAGGTGGGCGACCGCCGTCGCGCGGTCCGCGAGGCCGTGGCCGCGGTCGCCGCCGAGGGCTCGGCCGCGACGGTGGCCGTCGTCGGGAAGGGCCACGAGACCGGTCAGGACGTCGGGGGAGTGGTCCACCCCTTCGACGACCGGGACGAGCTGCGCGAGGCGCTGCGCCTGGCCGCCGCGGTGGTGGCGCCGTGATCCCGATCCCCCTCGCCGAGGTCGTCGCGCTGACCTCCGGCCGGCTCGCCGGTGTCACGGAGGCCGACGCGGTCCCGCTGCTCGTCGACGGCCCGGTCGTCACCGACTCGCGCGAGGCCGCCCCCGGCGGCCTCTACGTCGCCCGCGTCGGCGAGCACGCCGACGGCCACGACTTCGCCGCCGCCGCCATCGCGGCCGGCTGCGTCGCCGCGCTGACCACGCGCCCGCTCGAGGACCTGCCGTGCGTCGTCGTCGACGACACCCAGGAGGCGTTCGCCGCCCTCGCCCGGGCGGTCGTCGAGCGCTCGCCGCACCTCGCCGTCGTCGGCATCACCGGCAGCTCCGGCAAGACGAGCACCAAGGACCTGCTCGGCACCGTCCTCGCGACCGCCGGGCCGACCGTCGCGCCCGTCGGCTCGTACAACTCCGAGGTCGGCGTGCCGCTGACCGTCTGCCGTGTCGCCCCCGACACCCGGTTCCTCGTCGTCGAGATGGGTGCGCGCGGCGTCGGCCACATCGCCTACCTCGCCCGGATGGCCCCGCCGCGCATCGGCGTCGTCCTCAACGTCGGCACCGCGCACGTCGGCGAGTTCGGCTCCCGCGAGGCCATCGCCCGGGCCAAGTCCGAGCTGCCCGCGGCCGTGCCGGCCGACGGCGTCGCCGTCCTCAACGCCGACGACCCAGCTGTCCGCGCGATGGCGTCGGTCACCGACGCCCGCGTCGTCCTCGTCGGCGAGGCCGACGACGCCGACGTCCGGGCCACCGACGTCGTCCTCGACGCCGGGGGCCGCGCGTCCTTCACCGTGCACACGCCCGCAGGCGCGGCCGACGTGACGCTCGGCCTCGTCGGGCGCCACCACGTCGGCAACGCCCTGTCGGTCCTCGCCGTCGCGCTCGAGCTCGGCCTCGCCCTGCCCGACGTCGTCGCCGCCCTCGGCGCGGCCACGCCGGTCAGCCGGTGGCGGATGGAGGTCACCGAGCGGGCGGACGGCGTGACCCTCGTCAACGACGCGTACAACGCCAACCCGGACTCGATGCACGCCGCCCTCGAGGCGCTGCGCCGGATGGGGGAGGGCCGGCGCACCTGGGCCGTGCTCGGCACGATGCTCGAGCTCGGCCCCGAGTCCGACGCCCTCCACGCGGAGGTCGGCGCCGACGCCGTCGCGCACGACGTGGACGAGCTGCTCGTCGTCGGGGAGGCCGCGGCGCCGCTCGCCGAGGGCGCTTCCGCGGCCGGCGGGCGCACCCGCGTCCGGACCGTCGCCGACGCCGCCGAGGCCGAGTCGCTGCTGCGCGCGGAGCTGCGCGCGGGCGACGTGGCCCTGTTCAAGTCGAGCCGCGACGCCGGGCTACGGTTGCTCGGAGACTCGCTCGCGACCCCCCAGGAGCAGCACCCGTGAAGGCCGTCCTCATCGCCGCCGTGGTCTCCCTCGTGCTGGCCCTGTTCGGGACCCCCACCTTCATCCGCTACCTCGTGAAGAAGGGGTACGGCCAGTTCATCCGTGACGACGGGCCCACCTCGCACCACACCAAGCGCGGCACGCCGACGATGGGCGGCGCCGTCATCGTTCTGTCCTCGCTCGCCGCGTACGCCGTCGCGCACCTCGTGACCGGCCAGGTGCCCTCGGTCAGCGGCCTGCTCGTGCTCTTCCTCATGGCCGGGATGGGCCTGGTCGGGTTCCTCGACGACTACATCAAGATCAGCAAGCAGCGCAGCCTCGGCCTGCGCTCCGGGCAGAAGCTCGCCGGGCAGACGCTCGTCGCCGTCGTCTTCGCCGTGCTCGCGCTGCAGTTCCCCAACAGCTCCTTCCGCACGCCCGCGTCGACGGCGATCTCGTTCGTCCGCGACACCCCGGTCAACCTCGCCTTCGCGGGGACGGTCGTCGGCGTCATCCTCTTCGTCATCTGGGCCAACGTCATCGTCGCGGGGACGTCCAACGGCGTGAACCTCACCGACGGGCTCGACGGCCTCGCGACGGGGGCGTCGGTCATGGTCTTCGCCTCGTACGTGCTCATCGGCATCTGGCAGTTCAACCAGAACTGCCAGTGGAACCCCGGCACCAAGTGCTACGAGGTCCGCGACCCGCACGACCTCGCGATCGTCGCCGCGTGCGGCATGGGCGCCTGCTTCGGCTTCCTCTGGTGGAACGCCTCGCCGGCCAAGATCTTCATGGGCGACACCGGCTCGCTCGCGCTGGGCGGCGGGCTCGCCGGCCTGGCCATCCTCACCCGCACCGAGCTGCTCGTCGTCGTCCTCGGCGGCCTCTTCGTCACGATCACCCTCTCGGTCATCATCCAGGTCGCCTCGTTCAAGACGACGGGGAAGCGGGTGTTCAAGATGGCACCGCTGCAGCACCACTTCGAGCTGCTCGGGTGGCAGGAGGTCACCATCGTCATCCGGTTCTGGATCGTGGCGGGCCTCTTCGTCGCGCTCGGCCTCGGGCTGTTCTACGCCGAGTGGGTCGTGGGGGCCGGATGAGCACCGGGTCCGCCCGCACCGACGCGCTGACCCACCGCGAGGCCGACTGGGCCGGGCTGCGCGTGCTCGTCGCCGGTCTCGGGGTGTCCGGGTTCGCCGCCGCCGACGCGCTCCTCGAGCGCGGCGCGCAGGTCCTCGTCGTCGACGGCCAGGAGCCCGCCGACGGCTCGGCGATGTCGGAGCGCGCGCGCATCCTCGACATCCTCGGCGCCCGGCTGCGCTGGGGGAGCGAGACCGTGTCGGCGCTGCCCGAGGAGCCCCTCGACCTCGTCGTCACCTCCCCGGGCTGGCGCCCCGACCAGCCGCTGCTCGCCGCCGCGGCCGCGGCCGGAGTCCCGGTCTGGGGCGAGGTCGAGCTCGCCTGGCGGATGCGGCCGCGCGAGGGCGCGGCGCCGTGGCTCACCGTCACCGGCACCAACGGCAAGACGACGACGGTGCAGATGCTCACCGCGATGCTGCGCGCCGCCGGGCTGCGGGCGTGCAGCGCGGGCAACGTCGGCACGCCCATCCTCGAGGCCGTCATGGACCCGCAGCCCTACGACGCCATCGCCGTCGAGCTCTCGAGCTTCCAGCTGCACTGGTCGCACTCCCTCGCGCCCGAGGCGTCGGTCTGCCTCAACATCGCGCCCGACCACGTCGACTGGCACGGCTCGCTCGAGGAGTACGCCGCCGCCAAGGGCAAGGTCTACGCCAACACCGAGGTCGCGTGCGTCTACAACGTCGACGACGAGGCCACGCGGCGCCTCGTCGAGGACGCCGACGTCCAGGAGGGCTGCCGGGCCGTCGGCTTCCGGCTCGGGACGCCGGGCCTGTCCGAGCTGGGGCTCGTCGAGGACGTGCTCGCCGACCGTGCCTTCGTCGCCGAGCGCCGCACCTCGGCCGCCGAGCTCGGGACGCTCGAGGACCTGCGCGGCGGTCCCGACGCGCCGATGCCGGCGCCGCACCTCGTGGCCAACGCCCTCGCCGCCGCGGCGCTGGCCCGCGCCCACGGCGTGCCGCCGTCGGCCGTGCGCCAGGGGATGCGCGACTTCGTGCCCGAGCCGCACCGCATCGCCGACCTCGGGGTCGTGCGCGGCGTGCGCTGGGTCGACGACTCCAAGGCCACGAACCCCCATGCGGCGCAGGCCAGCCTGGCCGCGTTCGAGCACGTCGTCTGGGTCGCGGGCGGGCTGCTCAAGGGCGCCGACGTCGACGGCCTCGTCGCCGCGGTCGCCGACCGGCTGCGTGGCGTCGTCCTCCTCGGGCGTGACCGTTCGGCCATTTCCGAGGCGCTCGCCCGACACGCCCCGGATGTCCCCGTCGTCGACGTGGCGCAAACGGACACTGGGGCCATGGACACCGTGGTGGAGCACGCCCTCGACCTCGCCCGCCCGGGCGACGTCGTCCTGCTCGCACCGGCCGCGGCGTCGATGGACATGTTCGCGAACTACGGTGCGCGCGGCGACGCCTTCACTGCGGCGGTGCGGCGGCTCACCGGCGAGGGGTAGCCCGTGTCGTCCGCCACCGCACCGGCCCGGCAGACCGCGCGCGGCACCTCGCGCGTGCAGGCGTGGGTCGACCGCTTCGACTCGCCCGTCACGACGTACTACGTGCTGCTCTTCCTCACCGGGGCCCTCGTCGTCTTCGGGCTCATCATGGTCCTGTCGGCGAGCGCCATCACCGCGCTCGACACCGACGGCTCGGCCTACGCGATCTTCGCGACCCAGGCGGTCTACGCGACGATCGGCGTGGTCGCCCTCGCGGTCGCGTCACGCGTGTCCACGCGGACCTGGCGCCGCCTGGCCGTCCCCGCACTGCTCGCCGCCGTCGCCCTCCAGCTGCTCGTCTTCACGCCGCTCGGCCGCGGCGGCTTCCAGGGCAACCGCAACTGGGTGTTCATCGGGCCGATCAGCATCCAGCCCTCCGAGGCCATCAAGGTCGGGCTCGCCCTGGCGGGGGGTGCCGTCCTCGCGAAGAAGCGCCGTCACCTGCGCGACCTCGGTCATGTCCTCGTCCCGTACCTCGTCCCGCTCGCCGCGCTCGGGGTCGGCACGGTCGCGCTCGGCCACGACCTCGGCACCGTCCTCATCCTCGGGGCTGTCGTCGCCGGTGTGCTCTTCGCCGCCGGGATCCCGGTGCGCTGGTTCGTCATCGCGGGCATCCCGTTCCTCGGGGCCGTCGTCGCGTTCGTCCTCACGAGCCCCAACCGCCTCGGTCGCTTCGACGTGTGGCTCGGCCGCGACACCGACGAGTGGGGCGTCGCGCGGCAGTCCATCCACGGGCGCTACGCCCTCGCCGACGGCGGCTGGCTGGGCCTCGGCCTCGGCCAGAGCCGCGAGAAGTGGGGCCTGCTGTCGGAGGCCCACAACGACTTCATCTTCGCGATCATCGGCGAGGAGCTCGGGCTGCCGGGCACCCTCGCGGTCCTGCTCCTGTTCGCCGGCTTCGCCTTCGCGTGCTACCGCCTCGTCAGCCGCTCCGAGGACTTCTTCGTCCGCGTCGTCACGGCCGGGATCATGACGTGGATCATCGTCCAGGCCATGGTCAACATCGGAGCGGTCATCGGCCTGCTGCCGGTCATCGGCGTGCCGCTGCCGCTGGTCTCCTCCGGTGGCTCCTCGCTCATCACGACGATGGGTGCTCTCGGCATCCTCCTGTCCTTCGCCCGCCACGAGCCGGGGTGCCGCGAGGCGCTCTCGGCCCGCCCGTCGTCGGTGCGCCGCTCGCTCGCGGTCGTCTCCGGCGCGGTCCGCGGGCGACGGGGCCGATCGTGAGCGGCGTCCCGGGCTCGGTCCTCCTCGCGGGCGGGGGCACGGCCGGGCACGTCTCGCCGCTGCTCGCCCTCGCCGACTGCCTGCGCCGACGCGACCCCGACGTCCGGGTCACCGCGCTCGGCACCGCCCAGGGGCTCGAGGCCCGGCTCGTGCCCGAGCGCGGGTACCCGATGCTTGAGGTGCCGCGGGTCCCGTTCCCCCGCAGGCCGGGTGCCGCCCTGCTGCGGCTGCCGGGCAACCTGCGCCGGGCCGTGGCGGCGGCCGAGGAGGCCATCGAGTCGACCGGCGCCGAGGTGGTCGTCGGCTTCGGCGGGTTCGTCGCGTCGCCGGCCTACCTCGCCGCGCGCCGCCGCAAGGTGCCCGTCGTCGTCCACGAGCAGAACGCCCGCCCGGGGCTGGCCAACCGGCTCGGCGCGCGCGTCGCCGCCGAGGTCGGCGTCACCTTCCCCGGCACGTCGCTGCCCGGTGCGACCGTCACCGGGATGCCGCTCCGCCACGAGATCGCGACCCTCGACCGCGCCGCGCACCGGGCGGAGGCGCGAGAACGCTTCGGGCTCACCGACGCCCCCACGCTGCTCGTCACCGGCGGCTCCCTCGGGGCCGCTCGCCTCAACGCCGCTTTCGCGGGCGCGGTGCACGAGCTCTCGGCCGCCGGGGTGCAGGTGCTGCACGTCACCGGCGCCGGCAAGGAGTTCGACCCCGGGCCGGTTCCCGGCGCCCCCTACGTCGTCCTGCCCTACTGCGACCGGATGGACCTCGCCTACGCCGCGGCCGACCTCGTCGTCGCCCGCGCCGGCGCCAACACGGTCTGCGAGCTGACCGCGGTCGGCCTGCCCGCCGTCTACGTCCCGCTGCCGGTCGGCAACGGCGAGCAAAGGCTCAACGCCGCGCACGTCGTCGAGGCCGGCGGCGGCCTGCTCGTCGACGACGCCGCGGTCGACCCGGCGTGGGTCGGCTCGACCGTCGTCCCGCTCGTCACCGACACCGGGCGGGTGGCCGCGATGGCCACGGCCGCCGCGTCGGTGGGGGAGCGCGGCGGCGACGAGCTGCTCGCCGACCTCGTCGTCCGCGCCGCCGGGAGGCGCTGAGCGTGCCCGTCACCAACGAGCGCTTCGACCTCGCCGCCGCCGTCCCCGCGTGGGACGAGCTGGGCGCGGTCCACCTCGTCGCGATCGGCGGCGCGGGGATGTCCGCCGTCGCCCGGCTGCTGCTCCAGCGCGGCGTGGCGGTCAGCGGCTCCGACGCGGCCGACTCCCCGGTGCTCGAGGCGCTGCGGGCCGCCGGCGCGACGGTCTGGGTCGGTCACGACCCGGCGCACGTCGACGGCGTCGACACCGTCGTCGTCTCGTCGGCGATCCGCGAGGACAACCCCGAGCTCGCGTCCGCCCGGCAGCGCGGTCTGCGGGTCCTGCACCGCTCGCAGGCCCTTGCCGCCGTCTCGGCCGGCACCCGCGTCGTCGCCGTCGCCGGGGCCAACGGCAAGACGACGACGACCTCGATGCTCACCGCCGCGCTCGTCCACGCCGGCGCCGACCCCTCGTTCGCCAGCGGCGGCGAGATCGCCCAGCTCGGCACGAACGCGGCCCTCGGCTCGGGCGAGGCGTTCGTCGTCGAGGCCGACGAGAGCGACGGCAGCTTCGTCGTCTACCGGCCCGAGGTCGCCGTCGTCACGAGCGTGCAGCCGGACCACCTCGACTACTACGGCACGCCCGAGGCCGTCACCGAGGCCTACGACGTCTTCGCGGGGACGGTCCGCCCGGGCGGGCTGCTCGTCGCGTGCCACGACGACCCCGGCGCGCTCGCCCTCGCGCAGCACCACCGGGCCGGCGGCCACCGCGTCCTCACCTACGGCGAGCACGCCGACGCGGGCGTCCGGGTCCTCGCCGTCGAGCCCGCCGGGCTGGGCACCACCGCGCGCGTCCGGCACGACGGGCGCGAGGTCAGCCTCGCCCTCCGGGTCCCCGGCCTGCACAACGTCCTCGACGCCGTGGGCGCGCTGGGCGCCGCCGTCGACGGGCTCGGCGCCGACCTCGACGCCGTGGTCGAGGGGCTCGGGGGCTTCACCGGCGCGCGCCGGCGGTTCGAGGTGCGCGGCGAGGTCGACGGCGTGACCGTCGTCGACGACTACGCGCACAACCCGGCCAAGGTGGCCGCGGTGGTCTCGACCGCGGCGGGGGTCGTGGCGCGGGCCGGTCGCGGCCGGGTCCTCGTCGTCTTCCAGCCCCACCTCTACAGCCGCACCCGCGACTTCGCCGACGCCTTCGCGCAGGCCCTCGCGCCGGCCGACCACGTCGTGCTCCTCGACGTCTACGGCGCCCGGGAGGCGCCGCTGCCCGGCGTCACCTCGGCCCTCGTCGGCGACCCCCTCGTCGAGCTGCCCGGGCGTCGACGCGTCGACGTCGGGGTCGACGCCGACCGGGCGGTCGAGCTCCTCGCGGCGGCGGCCGCCCCCGGGGACCTCGTGCTGACCGTCGGCGCCGGCGACGTGACCCGTCTCGGCGCGCCGCTCCTCGAGGCGCTGCGCGCACGAGCGGGGGAGCGGGCATGAGCCACACGGCGACCCGGCGCCCCGGGGCCCGTGGCCTGGAGTCGTCGGCCTCCCGCTTCCGGGAGCGCGCGCTCGCCCGCCGCCGCCGACCGTGGCTGCGCGGGCTCGCGGCCCTCGTCGTGCTGGCGCTCGTCGCGGGCACGGGGTGGCTGGTCGGCTGGACCGGCGCCCTCGGGGTCCACGACGTCGAGGTCGTCGGGGTCTCGGGGGCCGAGGCCGCCGCCGTCCGCGAGCTCGTCGACGTGCCCACCGGCACGCCTCTCGTGCGCGTCGACACCGCCGCCGTCGAGACCGACGTCCGCACGCGCGTCACCGTCGCCGAGGTGTCGGTGCGCCGCTCCTGGCCGCGGACCCTCGTCGTCGACGTGGTCCCGCGGGTGCCCGCGATCGTCGTCAAGAACCCTCAAGGTCGACTGGAGGTCGTGGACGCCACCGGGGTCTCGTTCGGCAGCGTCGACAAGGCGCCGACGGGCGTGCCGGTCGTCACCGCCACCGGGTCCCGGGCGATGACCCCCGAGGCGCTGCAGGCGGCCCTGGCGCTGCTGCGCGACCTGCCCTCCGACCTCTCCGACGACGTGCGGTCGGTCACCGTGAGCAGCGCCGACCTCGTGACCTTCACGCTGCGCGGCAAGACCGTCGTGTGGGGCGGCGAGGACGAGTCCGCGCTGAAGATCCGGGTGCTGCGGGCCCTGCTGACGACGAAGGCGAAGACGGTCGACGTCAGCGCGCCGGACACCCCCGTCACGCGCTGAGGCCGACGGGGCCGGAGTGACCGGTGGGGCGGGTGAGGCGCGGCCTGAGAGCCGTGACAGGATTTGCCCGACGCGATGTCGCGACACGCCCAGCCGGAGGGTGCAGGACCACCGCGCCGCGACGTAGCGTCACCCCATCGACAACCGTGACCGAACTGTAACCCTGTACCTGAGGTCGAGGGTTACCCGAGTCGCATACACGCCTGTGACCTGAAGTGGAAGGCCGAATCCCGTGGCAGCACCCCAGAACTACCTCGCCGTCATCAAGGTCGTCGGCATCGGCGGAGGCGGTGTCAATGCCATCAACCGGATGATCGAGGTCGGCCTCAAGGGTGTCGAGTTCATCGCCGTCAACACCGATGCGCAGGCGCTCCTCATGTCCGACGCCGACGTCAAGCTCGACGTCGGCCGCGAGCTGACCCGCGGCCTCGGCGCCGGCGCCGACCCCGAGGTCGGCAAGAAGGCGGCCGAGGACCACGCCGAGGAGATCGAGGAGGTCCTCAAGGGGGCCGACATGGTCTTCGTCACCGCCGGCGAGGGCGGTGGCACCGGCACCGGTGGTGCCCCCGTCGTCGCCCGCATCGCCAAGGGCCTGGGCGCCCTGACGATCGGTGTCGTCACCCGCCCCTTCACCTTCGAGGGTCGCCGTCGCGCCAACCAGGCCGAGAACGGCATCGCCGCGCTGCGCGAGGAGGTCGACACCCTCATCGTCATCCCGAACGACCGGCTGCTCTCGATCAGCGACCGCGGCGTGTCGATGCTCGACGCGTTCCGCAGCGCCGACCAGGTGCTCCTCTCGGGTGTCCAGGGCATCACCGACCTCATCACGACGCCGGGCCTGATCAACCTCGACTTCGCCGACGTCAAGTCGGTCATGCAGGGCGCCGGGTCCGCGCTCATGGGCATCGGCTCGGCGCGTGGCGAGGACCGCGCGGTCCAGGCCGCCGAGCTCGCGATCTCCAGCCCGCTGCTCGAGGCGAGCATCGACGGCGCGCACGGCGTGCTCCTGTCGATCCAGGGCGGCAGCGACCTCGGCCTCTTCGAGATCAACGAGGCCGCGCGCCTGGTCCAGGAGGCCGCGCACCCCGAGGCGAACATCATCTTCGGTGCCGTCATCGACGACGCGCTCGGCGACGAGGTGCGCGTCACCGTCATCGCCGCGGGCTTCGACGGCGGCGCCCCGGTCCGCCGGGCCGACGACCGGGCGCTCGGCACCATCCAGGGCCGCCCGGCGGCGCCGGCCGCGCCCGCCGCGGCACCGGCCGCCCCGCCCGTGCAGCCGCCGGTGCAGCAGCCCCCGGTCCACCAGCCCGCCCCGGTGCAGCAGGCGGCCCCGGTGCAGCAGCCGCAGGCGCCCGCGCCGGCCGCGGCCCCGCGCCCCGAGCAGGACGACGCGCCGGTCCGCACCGAGCGCGAGTCGACCCCGGCCGAGCCGGTCCGCCAGCAGCCGCCGCGCACCGTGACGTTCGACGAGAACGACGACCTCGACGTCCCGGACTTCCTCAAGTAGTGACGACGTCGACGCCCACCGGGGGCGGGGTGCTCCTGTGGGAGGACTCCGCCCCCGCGGCGTGGCGTGCCCTGACCGGCCGCCCGGGCGGGGTGAGCCGTGGGCCGTGGGCCGGGCTCAACCTCGGGCTGCACGTCGCGGACGACGAGGCCGACGTCCGCGAGAACCGGCGCCGCCTCGGGGAGGCGGTCGGCCGCCCGTTCGTCTGGATGGACCAGTGCCACGGGGCCGAGGTCGCGGTCGTCGACGCCGTGCCGGAGGTCGCGCCGCGGTGCGACGCGCTCGTCACGACCGCGCCGGACCTCGCCCTCGCGGTGCTCGTCGCCGACTGCGTCCCCGTCCTCCTCGCGAGCCCGGAGGGTGTCGTGGCAGCCGTGCACGCCGGCCGTCCCGGGCTGGTCGCCGGCGTGGTCGGCCGCGCCGTCGCGGCGATGCGCGACCTCGGGGCGCGCTCGGTCGACGCGGTCGTCGGGCCGTCGGTCTGCGGCCGGTGCTACGAGGTCCCGGCCGCGATGCGCGCGGACGTCGCGCGCGTCGCCCCGCTCAGCGCCACCGTCTCGTGGACCGGCACCCCCGCCGTCGACGTCGCCGCCGGTGTCGTCGGGCAGCTCGCCGACCTCGACGTGCCCGTCACGTGGGTGGCCGGCTGCACGCGCGAGCGTGAGGACCTCTACTCCTACCGCGGCGAGGGCACGACGGGGCGCTTCGCCGGTGTCGTCGCGAGGTCGCGGTGAGCACGCCGGAGCGCGCGGCCGAGCTGGATCGACGCCTCGCCGCCGTGCGCGAGCGCGTCGCCGCCGCCGTCACCGCGGCCGGACGCACCGACCCCGTGACGCTCGTCGCCGTCACGAAGTTCTTCCCCGCCTCCGACGTCGACCTGCTCGCCGGGCTCGGGGTGCGCGACATCGGCGAGAACCGCGACCAGGAGGCCTCGGCGAAGGTCGCCGAGCTCGCCCACCGGGACCGGCTCACCGTCCACTTCATCGGCCAGCTCCAGTCGAACAAGGCCGGGTCGGTCGCGCGCTACGCCGACGTCGTGCACTCCCTCGACCGCGCGAAGATCGCCCGGGCGCTGGACCGCGCCGCCGAGCGCGAGGGCCGCGTCCTCGACGTCCTCGTCCAGGTCGGGCTCGACGCCGCCGGCGGGCGCGGGGGAGCGGCGCCGGACGACGTCCGCGACCTCGCCGACGTCGTCGGCGGCCTCGAGCACGTGCGCCTGCGCGGCCTCATGGCGGTCGCGCCGCTCGGCGAGGAGCCCCGGCCGGCCTTCGCCCGGCTGCGCGCCCTCGCGGAGGCGGTGCGGGCGGACCATCCCGACGCCACGTGGCTGTCGGCCGGGATGAGCGGCGACCTCGAGGACGCCGTCGCGGAAGGCGCGACACACCTGCGTGTCGGGTCGGCAATCCTCGGTTCTCGCCAGTCCCACCGGTAACTTCGGTCCCGACGCAACGGCCCTGACCCGCAGGACCGACGACCGAGGAGCACTGGATGGCTGGCGCGCTGCGCAAGACGATGGTCTACCTGGGCCTCGCCGAGGACCAGGGCCGCTACGACGACGAGTACGACGAGGCCTACGACGACCTCGACGCCGACCAGCAGGGCCACCACGACCGCGTCGAGCACCGAGGAGCCGAGGTGACCCCTCTCCCCACCCGCCGTCCCGTGGCCGAGGTCGTGCGCACGCACGAGGCCGCCAGCGTCTCGCGGATCACGACGATCCACCCGCGCACGTACAACGAGGCCAAGACGATCGGCGAGAGCTTCCGCGACGGCGTCCCCGTCATCATGAACCTCACCGACATGGGTGACGCCGACGCCAAGCGCCTCGTCGACTTCGCCGCCGGGCTCGTGTTCGGCCTGCACGGCTCGATCGAGCGCGTGACCTCCAAGGTCTTCCTCCTCTCGCCCGAGACCGTCGAGGTCCTCGCGGAGGACGGTCAGGCCGTCGCCGGCCGCACCGTCTTCAACCAGAGCTGACCGGCGCCCCGCGCACGGGCCGCCCAGGTCCATCCGTCACACTCGACCCATGGGTGCCGTCTTCGCCGTTCTCGCCTTCGTGGTGTTCCTCTACCTCGTCGTGCTCATCGGGCGGGTCGTCCTCGACTGGATCCGCATCCTGGCCCGCGAGTGGCGGCCTCGCGGCCCGGTCCTGCTCGTCGCCGAGCCGGTCTACACGCTGACCGAGCCGCCGCTGCGGGCGCTGCGCAAGGTCATCCCGCCGCTGCGCCTCGGGGCGGTGTCGGTGGACCTGTCGTTCATGGTCCTGTTCGTCGGCGTCATCATCCTCCAGCGCATCCTCGAGGGCCTCGCCGCCTGACGCGCCCCGGGACGGACCCCGCAGGCCACACCCGTCACAGGGGGTCGGCGATCGTCTAGGCTGGCCTGCGGACGCCCGGAGCCCAGCACGTCGTGCTGCCGTGCGCCATGACCGTGTCCCCCACCGGCCACCAGGAGTTGTGCATGGCTCTCACGCCCGAGGACGTCCTCAACAAGACGTTCACCCAGACCCAGTTCCGTCGGGGCTACGACGAGCGCGAGGTCGACGACTTCCTCGACGACATCGTCGCCGAGATGCGCCGGATGTCCAAGGAGTCCGAGGACCTGCGCGGCGAGCTCTCCGCGAGCCGCGAGGGCCGGGGGATGGCCCCGACCGCCGCGCTCGCTCGGCCGGACGCGGACTCCTCGCGCGAGACCGAGGAGCTGCGCTCCAAGAACGCGACCCTCGCCGCCCGCGTCTCCGAGCTCGAGGGCGCCCGCAGCGACCTCGCGGCACAGCTCGAGGAGCTGCAGCAGAGCAGCGGCGAGGGCGACTCCCGCGTCGCCGAGGCCCAGGGGCAGCTCGAGGAGCTCCGCGCCGAGCTGAAGCAGATGGGTGAGCGCACCGCCGAGCTCGAGCAGCTCCTCGCCCAGCGCGACGCCGAGATCGAGGCGCTGCGCGGCGAGAGCGGTGACGTCGACGCCCGCGTCGCCGACGCCGAGCGCCGCGCCGGCGAGTTCCAGAACCAGGGCGCCCAGGCCGAGCGCCGCGCCGCCTCCCTCGAGGAGCGGGTCCGTGAGCTCGAGGGCCAGCTGGCCGGGGTCACCGGGGAGCGCGACGACCACGCCGCCGCCCTCGCCGCCGCCCGCCAGGAGCAGGGCGACGCCGTTGACGAGCAGGTGTCGGTCCTCACGACCCGCCTCGAGGAGTCGCGCCGCGAGGCCGACGAGCGCGTCGCCGCCGTCGAGGAGCGCCTCGCCGAGGCCGAGCGCCGCGCCGCGGAGGCCGAGCAGCAGGTCCAGGAGGCGACCCAGCGCGCCGAGGCCGCCGAGCAGCGGGCGAACGAGAAGCCCGAGCAGGCGCAGGGCGACTCCGCCGGTGGCGCCGCCGCCCTCGCGGGCGCCGGCGGTGGCGCGAGCGCCGCGGGCGTCATCGCCCTCGCGCAGCGCCTCCACGACGAGCACGTCGCCGCCGGTGAGTCCAAGCGCGACGAGCTCGTGTCCGAGGGCCAGCGCAAGCACGACGAGCTCGTCGGCTCCGCGCAGCGCAAGCACGACGAGCTCATCTCGACGGGCCAGGCCCGCAACGAGGAGCTCGTCACCACGGGTCAGGCCCGGCACGACGAGCTCGTCTCGACCGGCCAGGCGCAGCACGACGAGCTCGTCTCGACCGGCCAGGCGCAGCACGACGAGCTCGTGTCGACGGCGACGGCCCAGCGGGACGAGATGATCGGCACCGCGACGACCCAGCGCGACGAGATGCTCACCGAGGCGCGCGAGCGCTCGACGGGCATGGTCGCCGAGGCGCAGCAGAAGAAGGCCTCGATCCTCGAGGAGCTCGGCCGCGAGCGGAACCTCCTGGAGCGCAAGATCGAGTCCCTGCGCAGCTTCGAGCGCGACTACCGCGCCCGCCTGCACGACTACATCCAGGGCCAGCTGGCCGACCTCAAGAACGTCGCCGCCGACGACGACGAGGCACCCGCCGACCAGCCGCAGGAGCAGCAGGCCTGACGCACGCGTCGACCCACGAGGGGCCCGGGAGCGATCCCGGGCCCCTCGTGCGTCCAGCGAACGCACAGGCAGGACCCGGCGTTTCGGGTCCCCACCGTCCCGGCCGTGCCCGTATCCTCGGCGCACCGGGCGGGCCGCGAGGGCCCACCCCGTCCCCGAAAGGGCGCAGGCCATGGTGGTGAAGCGGGCCCTGTCCGCCGCGAAGCAGACGACCTCCCGGGCGGCCGGCGCCGCCCGGAAGGCGGTGACGCGCGGGTCGGGAGGAGGCGCCACGCCGGCCGCGGCGACGAAGAAGGCCGCGCCCGCCAAGAAGGCGGCGACGACGCGGACCACGACCAAGGCCGCCCCCGCGAAGAAGGCCCCGGCGAAGAAGGCTCCCGCCACGAAGGCCGCGACCAAGGCCGCGCCCGCGAAGAAGGCCCCGGCGAAGAAGGCTCCCGCCACGAAGGCGGCGCCCGCGAAGAAGACCGCGACCAAGGCCGCGCCCGCGAAGAAGGCCACGCCCGCGAAGAAGGCGCCGGCGAAGAAGGCCGCGACCAAGGCTGTGCCCGCGAAGAAGGCCACGCCCGCGAAGAAGGCGCCCGCCAAGAAGGCCGCCACCGCCGCCTCGCTGCCCGTCCGCGGGGACGAGAGCCCGTGGACCGCCGCCGAGCTGCGGGAGGTGCGCCGCGAGCTCGAGCACGACGCCGAGCAGCTGCGCACCGAGATCGCCCACGCCGCCTCCGACCTCGTCCACCTCATGCGTGACTCGGGCGACGGCGCGGGCGACGACCAGGCCGACGCCGGCGCCAAGACCTACGAGCGCGAGCAGGAGATCTCGCTGGCCAACAACGCCCGCGAGATGCTCGACCAGACCGAGCACGCCCTCGAGCGGCTCGCGAACGGCACCTACGGCACGTGCGAGTCGTGCGGCAACCCGATCGGCAAGATGCGGCTCCAGGCCGCTCCTCGTGCGACCCTGTGCATGCCATGCAAGACGAAGCAGGAGCGCCGCTGACGGCGGCCGACGCCACCCCCACCCGTCCCTCCGAGCCCCGGAGCGAGCGACGCAGCCGTCTGCGCGCCCTCCTGCTGACCATCGCGGTGGTCGTCCTCGTGCTCGACCAGGCCACGAAGGTGTGGGCCCTCGCGGCCCTCACCCCCGGGCAGCCGGTCGGTCTCGTCGGCGACGCGATCCGGCTCAACCTCATCCGCAACCCGGGGGCGGCGTTCTCGCTGGGTGACGGCAGGACGTGGATGCTCACCGTCCTCTCGCTCGTCATCCTCGTGTTCGTCCTCGTCGCGGTGCGCCGGGTCGGCAACCGGCCGTGGGCGGTGGCCCTCGGGCTGCTCCTCGGCGGCGCCGTCGGCAACCTCGTCGACCGGCTGGTCCGCGAGCCGGGCCCGGGACGCGGGCACGTCGTCGACTTCATCGACTACTTCGGCTGGTTCGTCGGCAACGTCGCCGACATCGCGATCGTCGTCGCGGCCGGGCTCGTCATGGTCCTCGCCTACCGGGGGACCCCGCTCGGCCCGGTGGGCCAGCACGCGGCGGAGCCGGCCGATGGCTGACCAGCGCACCGTCCTCGTCCCCGACGGGCTGGAGGGTGAGCGCGTCGACGCCGCCATCGCCCGCCTCTTCGGCCTCTCCCGCACCCGGGCCGCCGACCTCGCGGCCTCCGGCGAGGTCGCCGTCAACGCGAGCCCGGTCGGCAAGAGCCACCGGGTGAGCGCCGGCGACATGCTCGAGGTCTCGATCCCCAGCGGCCCGGCGAGCCCGACCCTCGAGGTCGTCGCCGAGCCGGTGCCGGGGATGCGGGTCGTGCACGACGACGACGACATCGTCGTCGTCGACAAGCCCGTCGGCGTCGCGGCGCACCCGAGCGTCGGGTGGACCGGCCCGAACGTCCTCGCCGGCCTCAAGGCCGCCGGCTACCGCATCTCGACGAGCGGCGCGAGCGAGCGCCAGGGCATCGTCTCGCGCCTGGACGTCGGCACCTCCGGGCTCATGGTCGTCTGCAAGAGCGAGCGCGGCTACAGCGTGCTCAAGCGCGCGTTCAAGGAGCGGCGGGTCGAGAAGACCTACCACACGCTCGTCCAGGGCCTCCCGGACCCGCTCGTCGGGACGATCGACGCCCCCATCGGGCGCCACCCCGGCCACGACTACAAGTTCGCGGTGATGGACTCCGGCAAGCCGGCGGTCACGCACTACGAGCTGCTCGAGGCGTTCCGCCACGCCAGCCTGCTCGAGGTGCACCTCGAGACGGGGCGCACCCACCAGATCCGCGTCCACATGGCGGCCGTGCGCCACCCCTGCGTCGGCGACCCGACCTACGGCGCGGACCCCACGCTCGCCCGCCGTCTCGGCCTCGAGCGGCAGTGGCTGCACGCGGTCGGGCTCGGCTTCGAGCACCCCGGCTCGGGGGAGTGGGTCACCTTCGAGAGCGGCTACCCGGCCGACCTCCAGGAGGCGCTGGACCGGCTCTGAGCCGCTCCGGCGGGGGCTCGCGGCGACACGGACCCCGACACGCCGAGGGTGTCCCCGGGGCGACCTAGGATGGTCCGCGATGTCCACCCCCGCCGCCCCGACCCCGAGCCCCACGTCGTCCTCGAAGGGCGACTCGTTCGTGCACCTGCACGTGCACACCGAGTACTCGATGCTCGACGGCGCGGCCCGCATCGGCGACCTGTTCACCCGCGCCGCCGAGATGGGGATGCCCGCCCTCGCGACGACCGACCACGGGTACGTCTTCGGGGCGTACGAGTTCTGGAAGAAGGCCCAGGGCACGGGGGTCAAGCCGATCATCGGCGTCGAGGCGTACGTCACCCCGGGCACCCACCGCACCGACAAGACGCGCGTGAAGTGGGGCGACGAGCGCACCCGTCCCGGCGACGACGTGTCCGGCTCCGGGGCCTACACGCACATGACGCTGCTGGCCCGCGACAACACCGGCCTGCACAACCTCTTCCGGATGGACAGCCAGGCCTCCCTGGACCAGGTCTACGCGAAGTGGCCGCGCGTGGACCGCGAGCTGCTCGACCAGTACGGCCAGGGCCTCATCGCGACCACGGGCTGCCCCTCCGGCGAGATCCAGACCCGCATCCGCCTCGGCCAGTACGACCTCGCGAAGCAGGCCGCCGCGGACTTCCGCGACATCTTCGGCCGCGAGAACTTCTTCTGCGAGCTGATGGACCACGGCCTCGACATCGAGCGCCGGGTGCAGCAGGACCTCCTGCGCCTGGCCCGTGAGCTCGATCTCCCGCTCGTCGCGACGAACGACCTGCACTACACGAGCCCCGAGGACGCCAAGGCCCACGGCGCGCTGCTGTGCGTCCAGTCCGGCTCGACGATGATGGACCCGGGCCGGTTCAAGTTCGACGCCGACGACTTCTACCTCAAGAGCCCGGCCGAGATGCGCCACACCTGGCGTGAGCTGCCCGAGGCCTGCGACAACACCCTCCTCATCGCCGAGATGTGCGACATCTCGTTCACCGAGGGCGAGGGCCGGTACATGCCGCGCTTCCCCTGCCCGCCCGGCGAGGACGAGACGAGCTGGTTCGTCAAGGAGGTCCAGAAGGGCCTGCACGAGCGCTTCCCCGGCGGCATCCCCGAGTACGCCCAGAAGCAGGCGGACTACGAGGCCGAGGTCATCGTCTCCAAGGGCTACCCGGGGTACTTCCTCGTCGTCGCCGACTTCATCACCTGGGCCAAGGAGAACGGGATCCGCGTCGGCCCGGGCCGTGGTTCGGGTGCGGGCTCGATGTGCGCCTACGCGATGAAGATCACCGACCTCGACCCCGTCCCGCACGGCCTGATCTTCGAGCGGTTCCTCAACCCCGAGCGCGCGTCGATGCCCGACTTCGACGTCGACTTCGACGAGCGCCGGCGCGGCGAGGTCATCCGCTACGTCACCGAGAAGTACGGCGCCGAGCGGGTCGCGCAGATCGTCACGTACGGCACGATCAAGGCCAAGCAGGCGGTCAAGGACTCCGCCCGCGTCATGGGCCACCCGTTCGCCGTCGGCGAGCAGCTGACCAAGGCGATGCCGCCGGACGTCATGGGCAAGGGCGTGCCGCTGTCGGGCATCTACGACCCGAACCACCCCCGCTACGGCGAGGGCAAGGAGTTCCGCGACCTCGTCGCGCAGGAGCAGCACCTCCAGGAGGTCGTCGAGACCGCGAAGGGCCTCGAGGGCCTCAAGCGGCAGTGGGGCGTGCACGCGGCCGGCGTCATCATGTCGAGCGAGCCGCTCATCGACGTCATCCCGATCATGCGACGCCTGCAGGACGGGCAGGTCATCACGCAGTTCGACTACCCGAGCTGCGAGTCGCTCGGCCTGGTCAAGATGGACTTCCTCGGGCTGCGCAACCTGACGATCCTCGACGACGCGATCATCAACGTGCGCTCCAACCGCGGCGAGGAGATCGACCTCGACGCGCTGTCCAAGGACATGACCGACAAGGCCACCTACGACCTCCTCGCGCGCGGCGACACCCTCGGGGTTTTCCAGCTCGACGGCGGCGGGATGCGCACGCTGCTCAAGCTGATGCAGCCGGACAACTTCGAGGACATCTCCGCGGCCCTCGCGCTCTACCGCCCCGGGCCGATGGGTGTCAACGCGCACACGAACTTCGCCCTGCGCAAGAACGGCAAGCAGGAGCTCGTCCCGCTCGACCCGCAGCTGAAGGGCAAGCTCCAGCCCGAGATGGTCGAGGCGCTCGAGCCGATCCTCCAGACGACCTACGGCCTGGTGATCTACCAGGAGCAGGTCATGGAGATCGCGCAGAAGCTCGCCGGGTACACCCTCGGCAACGCCGACCTCCTGCGCCGCGCGATGGGCAAGAAGAAGAAGGAGGTGCTCGACAAGGAGTACGTCCCCTTCTCCGACGGCATGAAGGCCAACGGCTACAACGAGGCCTCCGTCGCGGCCCTGTGGGGCGTCCTCGTCCCGTTCTCCGACTACGCGTTCAACAAGGCGCACACCGCCGCCTACGGCCTCGTCTCGTACTGGACGGGCTACCTCAAGGCCAACTACCCGGCCGAGTACATGGCCGCGCTGCTCACGAGCGTCGGCGACGACAAGGACAAGTCGGCCCTCTACCTCGGCGAGTGCCGCCGGATGGGCATCAAGGTCCTCCCGCCGGACGTCAACGACTCCGTCGGGCCGTTCGCCGCGGTCGGCACCGACATCCGCTTCGGCCTGCACGCGATCCGCAACGTCGGCCAGAACGTCGTCGAGGCGATCATCGCCGCCCGCGAGGAGAAGGGACGCTTCACCTCCTTCCGCGACTTCATGTCCAAGGTGCCGGCGGTCGTCTGCAACAAGCGGACCATCGAGTCGCTCATCAAGGGGGGCGCGTTCGACGGCCTGGCCGAGACCCGGATGGGCCTGCTGCGCATCCACGAGGAGTACGTCGACGCGTTCGTCGCGGTCAAGCGGCAGGAGGCGATCGGGCAGGACAGCCTCTTCGGGGCCTTCGCCGACGACGCCGGCTCCGGCGGGGGCGGCGGCGACATGATGGGCCTCGCGCCCGTGCCCGGGGTCGAGTGGGACAAGCAGACCCTGCTCTCCTTCGAGCGCGAGATGCTCGGCCTCTACGTCTCCGACCACCCGCTCTTCGGGGTCGAGCACGTCCTCTCCGCGCACGCCGACACCCAGATCGCCGCCCTGACCGGCGACGACGCCGGCCGGCCCGAGGGGGCGATGGTCACCATCGCCGGCCTCATCACCGGCCTGCAGATCAAGCGCACGAAGAAGGGCGACCTCTGGGCCATCGCGACCCTCGAGGACCTCGCCGGCTCGATCGAGTGCCTGTTCTTCCCCAGCGCGTACATGACCGTGGCGGGGATGCTCCAGCAGGACCAGATCGCCGTGGTGCGCGGCAAGCTCAACAAGCGCGACGACTCGGTGTCGATCTACGCCCAGGAGCTCACCCTGCCGGACGTGAGCGAGGGGCCGCGTGGCCCGGTCGTCGTGACGATGGAGACCGTCCGGGCGACCCCGCAGCGCATCGAGGAGCTCAAGGGCGTCCTCACCAACCACCCGGGCACGACCGAGGTCCACCTCAAGCTCGTCAAGCCCGGGCGGACCGTCGAGATCCGTCTCGACCCGGCCTACCGGGTCTCCGCCGACGGTGCCCTCTTCGGTGACCTCAAGGTGCTGCTCGGCCCGCGCTGTCTGTCCTGAGCGCCCGCGGGTCGACCGCGCGGTGAACGTCCGGCGACACCGGGAACCCGATGCCCGCCAGGGGGTGCCGTCGCGTGGACTTTCTCCTAGGGTCTACCCCGTGCGGCCGCCCGGACAGGGGGTGGCCCGCCCGGAGAATCCCAGGAGAACCCCCACGATGAGATCGACCCGACGACGCGTCCTCGGTGCGGGTGTCGCCGCCGCCGCCCTCGCGACCTTCGCCGCCGGCACGCCTGCCGCGCTGGCCGGGGGCCACGACGACCACCACGGCCGTGGCCACCACCACCCGAAGCCGCCGGCGACGACGACGGTGCAGCTGCTCTCGTTCAACGACTACCATGGTCACCTCGAGGCGACCGACGGTCCGCTGAGCAAGACCCTCGACCCGAGCCAGACCCCGGTCGGCGGCGCCGAGTACCTCTCGACCGCGCTGTCCACGCTGCGGGCCAAGGCCCCGAAGGGCAGCTCGCTGACCGTCGCGGCCGGTGACCTCATCGGCGGCTCGACGTTCCTCTCAGGCCTCTTCCACGACGAGCCGTCGGTCGAGTCGCTCAACGCGATGAAGCTCGACGTCAGCAGCGTCGGCAACCACGAGTTCGACGAGGGCACCACGGAGCTGCTGCGCATGCAGAAGGGTGGCTGCCACCCGACGGACGGTTGCTACTTCCCGTCGCAGCCCTACGCCGGCGCCGACTTCCAGTGGCTCGCCGCCAACGTCGTCCTCAAGCAGCAGGCGAGCAAGGACAAGGACCGCAAGGGCCACCACCACCACGACAAGGAGCGCACGCTCCTGCCGGCGACCTCGGTCAAGAAGGTCAACGGCGTCAAGGTCGGCTTCATCGGCATGACCCTCGAGGGCACCCCGAGCCTCGTCGACCCGGCCGGCGTCGCGAACGTCGACTTCAAGGACGAGGTGGAAACCGCGAACAAGCAGGCCCGCGAGCTGCGCAAGAAGGGCGTGAACTCGATCGTCGTCCTGCTCCACGAGGGCGGCGTCCAGAGCGGCACCTACCAGCAGTGCGTCGGCATCTCCGACCCGATCGCGACGATCGCGAAGACGATGACCGCCGACGTCGACGCGATCATCACCGGGCACACCCACCAGCCCTACACCTGCTCGATCCCGGACCCGAAGGGCAACCCGCGCCTGGTGACCAGCGCCGCGTCCTACGGACAGGTCGTCTCCGAGACCAACCTCGTCATCGACCGCCGCACCGGCGAGGTCGACCGGAAGAAGTCGACCTCGGTCAACCACCTCGTGAGCCGCACCGCCTTCGCGAAGGACGCGACGCAGACGGCGATCATCGACAAGTGGAAGGCCCTGTCGGGCCCGCTCGCCGCGCAGGTCGTCGGCAGCAACACGCAGGACATCACCGGTGACTCCAGCGGCAACCGCGGCATCGAGACCCCGATGGCCGACCTCGTCGCCGACGCGATCCTCTTCGGGACTCAGGCCCCGGCCAACGGTGGCGCCCAGCTCGCGCTGATGAACGTCGGCGGCGTGCGCGCCAGCCTGCTCCTCGCGCCGAAGTACGCGGAGGGCACCGGACAGATCACCTACGCCGAGGCCTACGACGTCGCGCCGTTCGGCAACATCCTCACGACGCTCGACCTCACCGGGGCCGAGCTGAAGGCCGTCCTCGAGCAGCAGTACGTCCCCGGCCGCGCCGGTGGCCGTGACGCGCTCGGGCTCGGTGTCTCGGACGGCTTCTCCTACACGTGGGACGCCACCCAGCCGGCCGGCAGCCGGGTCGTGCCGGGGTCGATGACCCTGAACGGCACGCCGATGGACATGAACGCCACCTACCGCGTCGCGACCATCAACTTCCTCGCCAACGGGGGTGACTCCTTCACCGCGTTCTCCGCGGGGAAGAACGTCCTCGGCGGCAAGGAGGACCTGGCCAACCTCGTCGACTACTTCGGGGCCACGCCCAACCTCACCGCTCCGGCGGACCGCGTCGCCGGGCTCTGACCCGCGAGGCACCGACGAGGGCCGTACCCCACCGGGGTGCGGCCCTCGCCGTGTCCGTGGCTAGGGTGACGCCATGCCGAGCCCGACCCCGCCCACCGCCCCGCGCCGCGAGCACGTCCGCGAGCACCACGGGGACCGGGTGGTCGACCCGTACTGGTGGATGCGCGACCTCGAGGACCCCGCGCTGCGCGAGTACCTCGAGGCCGAGAACGCCTACGCCGAGGCGATGACCGAGCATCTCGCCCCGCTGCGGACGACGCTCTTCGACGAGATCCGCGCGCGGGTCAAGGAGGACGACCTCTCGGTGCCCGTCGCGAGCGGTCCCTGGTGGTACTTCTCGCGCACCGCGGAGGGCAAGCAGTACGCCATCCACGTGCGGGTGCCGCGCACCGACGGGGACCCGCGCCCCGACCCCGAGGGCGCCGCGCTGCCGGGGGAGCAGGTGCTGCTCGACGGCAACGTCGAGGCGGGTGAGTCGGAGTTCTTCTCGCTCGGGGCCCTCACGGTCAGCGCGGACCACAGGCTGCTCGCCTTCGCCGTCGACACCGCCGGTGACGAGCGCTTCGACCTCGTCGTCCGCGAGGTGGCGACGGGCCGCGTCCTCGACGACACGCTGACCGGCATCGGGTACGGGGTCGAGCTGAGCCGCGACGGCTCCTTCGTCTTCTACACCCGCGTCGACGACGCCTGGCGGCCGCACCAGCTGTGGCGCCACCGCGTCGGCGGCGACCCCGCCGACGACGTCCTCGTCCACGAGGAGACCGACGAGCGCTTCTGGATGGGCGTGAGCAGCAGCCGCGACGAGCGCTGGCTCCTGCTCGGGCTCGGCTCCAAGACCACCTCCGAGGTGTGGATGCTCCCCTCGGACGACCCCGAGGGCCAGTGGCGCGTCGTCGCGCCGCGGCGCGAGGGCGTCGAGTACGACGTGGAGCCGGCCGACGACCGGCTGCTCGTCGTCCACAACGCCGACGACCCGGACTCCGACCTCGCGTGGGCGCCGCTCGACGCGACGAGCCACGAGCAGTGGGTGCCGCTGCTGGCCTCCGGCGACGGGGAGCGCTTCGTCGGCGTCGACGCGTTCGACGACGCGACCGTCCTCTCGCTGCGCACGGGTGGCCTCACCGCGCTGCGCGTGCTGCCGCGCGACGTCACCTCCGTCTCCGGCCACGGGACCCCGTGGGACGTCGAGGTCGGGACGGCGGTGCACTCGATCGGCCTCGGCGACAACCCGGAGCCCGACCAGCGGTCGGTCCAGGTGGTCGTCGAGTCGTGGACCACCCCGCGGACGGTGCTCGACGTCGACCTCGCGACGGGGGAGCGGACCGAGCTCAAGCGCCAGCCGGTGCTCGGCGGGTTCGACGCCGCCGACTACGAGGAGTCGCGCGAGTGGGCCACGGCGCCGGACGGCACGCCGGTGCCGGTGTCCGTCGTGCGCCGTCGTGGCGTCGTGGCCGACGGCACCAACCCGGGGCTGCTCGGGGCCTACGGCGCCTACGAGATCTCGTCCGACCCGTACTTCTCGGTCGCACGGCTCGGGCTGCTCGACCGTGGCGTCGTGTTCGCCGTCGCGCACGTCCGCGGCGGCGGCGAGATGGGCCGCCGCTGGTACGACGACGGCAAGCTGCTCGCCAAGCCGAACACCTTCTCCGACACCGTCGCCGCCGCAGAGCACCTCGTCGCGACGGGATGGGTCGCGCCGGACCGGCTCGGCCTCGAGGGTGGCTCCGCTGGCGGGCTGCTCGTCGGCGCCGTCCTCAACGCGGCGCCCGGCCTGTTCCGCGTCGCGCACGCGGCGGTGCCCTTCGTCGACGCGCTGACCACCATCCTCCAGCCGGAGCTGCCGCTCACCGTGGGGGAGTGGGAGGAGTGGGGCAACCCGCTCGAGGACCCGGAGGTGTACGCGACGATGCGGGCGTACACGCCGTACGAGAACGTGCGCCCCGAGGCGTACCCGGCGGTCCTCGCGACGACCAGCCTGCACGACACGCGCGTCTACGTCACCGAGCCGGCCAAGTGGGTCGCCCGCCTGCGCGAGACCGTGACCAACGACCCCGCGACCCACCCGGTGCTCCTGCGCACCGAGCTGTCCGCCGGCCACGGCGGCCGCTCGGGCCGCTACGCCGCCTGGGAGCAGATCGCGTGGGAGTGGGCGTTCGTCCTCGACCGGCTCGGGGCCACCGAGCGCGTCGACGGCCCCGGGACCCTCAGCGGCTGACGAGCACCGGGCAGGCGCTGCGCGAGACGACGCGCAGCGCGCTCGACCCGACGCGCAGGCCCTCGAAGCCGCCGCGTCCCCGCGCGCCGACGACGAGGAGGCTCGCGCCCTCGCTGCTCGCGGCGAGGGCGTGCACCGGGTCGTCGCGCACGACGTGGACCTCGACCTTGGCGTCGGGGTGCTCCGGGCCCAGGGCCGCGGCCTCCCGCTCCACCATCTGCTCGACGCCCGCGACGTAGTCCTCCCAGCTCGAGGCGTCGGCGAGGGTCGGGTCGGTCGCGGCGCGCGCCTGCCAGGCGTGGACGGCATCGACCGTCCCGCTCAGGACGTCCGCCTCCCGGACCGCCGTCCGCAGCGCTCCGACGGAGGACTCGGAGCCGTCGAACCCGACGACGACCCGGCCGCCGGAGACCGGGGTGCTGGCGGCGCTGGTGTGGCCGACGACGAGCACGGGGCAGCGGGCGTGGGTGAGCACCTGCATCGCGACCGCGCCCAGCCCGGCGCGGCTGAGCACCCCGTGGCCGGCGACGCCGACGACGACGAGCGCGGCGGTCTGCGAGGAGGCGACGAGGGAGGTGCTGGCGTAGCCGTCGTGCAGGGCGGAGGTGACGGTGAGGTGGGGATGGGCGGCGTGGGCGCGGGCCACCGCGACGTCGAGGAGCCGTCGGCCGTGGTCGGTGACGACCGAGCGGTCGGCCAGCGCACCGAAGCCGAGCATCGGCAGGTCGGGCGCGAAGGCGTGGAGCACGTGCAGGGTCATCCCGCGGGTGCTCGCGAAGTGGGCGGCCTGGACGACGGCGGCCTCCGAGAGCGGAGACCCGTCGACCCCGACGACGACCCGGGACTGGTTCATCGACTCGTCCTTCCCGTGCAGCACACCCGGCGGCGGGCTGCGACTGCTCGGGAGGTCCGTCGTCGAGGGAGGTGGGGTGCCTCCACCTCCGACGGTCCCACCGGCGCGGCCCGGGCACAAGGACGGATGTCACGTCCTCGCGCACCGGGCCGCGGCGGGTCCGGGGAGCGGGGTCAGCGACGCAGCCACTGCCCGTCGGAGAAGACGTCGAGGACGACGTTCGCGGCGCCGATCGACCCGTTGGACGAGGTCCAGGTCCGGGCCTCGTCACCGTCGGCGACGACGACGGACTCGCCCGTCACGGAGGCCGACCCGCGCCCGAGGACGACGGCCGAGCCGTCGAGGACGCCCAGGACGAGGTCGTGCCGGTCGACGGCCACCGAGCCGTAGAGGCGGCCCCAGCGGTTGTCGGCCGCGAGGTGCGGCACGACGGTGGCGCGCACGAGGCCGAGACCGGTGCGCCAGCGGGCGTCCCCGGCGCGGAAGGCGGCGATGCCGGCGTCCTCGAGCTCGTCGTCGGTCGGGCGGGCGGTCGGCGACCAGCGCTCGCCGACGGCGGCCGAGACGGCGCCGTCGGTGAGGACGACGGGAGTGCGCCGCACGGCGTCGGTCACGGCGTCCCGCACGCGCGGACCGGCGAGGTCGGCGCCGACCGTGGCCGGGTCGTCGCCGACGAGGAGGGCGGCGGTGGCGCCGCGCAGGGAGTCGGCGCGCAGGGTCTCGCGGGTGAGGACCTGCACCGTGCCGCTCCAGCCAGCGTCCCGGGCGGCCTCGGCGTAGCGCGCCCCGAGGGCCGGGGCGTCGCTGCCGAGGGCCAGTACGACGAGGCGCGCGCGGGCGTCGGCGCGCACCGCACGGGCCCGGTCGACGACGTCGGCCATGACGGGGGAGCCGAGGACGCCGCCGCCCACGACGAGCGTGCCGCGCCCGGGGGCTGCCGGGGCGCGCCAGGGCGTCGCCCGCGGGGGCCGGACGACGTGACCGAGGCGGGTCAGGGTGCGGGTGCCCAGGTCGTAGGTCTGGCCCTCGGTCAGGAGGTGGGTGAGGATGCGGCGGGCCGACAGGGTGCGCTCGGCGCCACCCCAGGTGTGCGTGGCCCGGAGGGTCTCGAGGTCGACGACCGAGACCGAGCCCTGGCCGAAGACCCCGGAGAGGAGTCGGTCCTCGGTGGCGCGCACGCCGGTGCCGTAGTCGACGCCGACCCCGACCGGGCTCGCGCCACGGAAGTGCTCGTCCGCGGTCGCCAGCGTCGAGAGCGTGCGACCGAGGCGGCCGCGCTGGTGGAAGTGCTGGTCGTAGATCGCCCGTCGAGAGCCGGTGGCGAGACCGCGCTCGAGGTCGGCGTCGTCACCCCACCACACGAGCGTCGACCCGCGGCGCAGGCCCTCGGCCGGCCCGAGGTCGCCGACGTAGCCGTTGATCATCGAGCGGGACTCGACGGCGGCGCCCGCGCTCGTCCCGCCGAGGACGACCCCCCGCCGGGTCGCGGCGCTGACGGCGCGCTCGGCCGGGCTGGCGGCGAGGACCTGCATCGCGAGGCCCTGGTCGCCGCCGAGCACGAAGATCCCGTCCGTCGCGGGGTCGGCGAGCGCGGTGGCGTTCGCGGGGTCGAGCGCGTCGGCCCGGTCGAGGAGGACGGCGAGGCGCGCGGTGCAGCCGGTGAAGCGCGCCGGCACGGCGCTCTCGCACGCTGCGCGCAGCTGCTCGGTGCGCTCGCCGGCGAGCTCGAGGTTCTCGGCGCGGTCCTCGGGGGCGTCGCCGTAGGCCGACGGCACGACGACGAGGTCGACCGTCGGTCCCGAGGCGCGGGCGGCGGCGGTGCGCGCGAACGCCTCGAGGGTGTCGGTCTCGTAGCCGCCGCCGATCGGCACGAGGACGTCGGCGACCCTCGGGTCGCCTCCCGCCGGCGGGTGCGCCCCGGGTCGGGCGCTCGCGGCGGTGGCGCCGAGCGGGGCGAGGAGGGCGGTGGTCACGAGGGCGGCGCCGAGGACGTGCCGGGCGCGGAGGCTGGCCATGGGCGCACGCTAGCGGCGGGTGGCGACGCGCGCAGGTCCAGGAGCGGCCGGGACGGGCCCTAGGGTCGGGGCATGAGCCTCCTCGCCCTCGAGTGGGATGCCGCCGCCGGCCGCGACGGACGCGGCGCCCTGCGCATCCTCGACCAGACCCTCCTGCCGACCGTGACCGAGCACCTCGTCGTCGAGGACGTCGACACCCTCGTCGACGCCATCGGGCGCCTCGCCGTGCGCGGGGCGCCGGCGCTCGGGGTGACGGGTGCGCTCGGGGTCGTCGTCGCGATGGACCAGGCGGCGGACGAGGGGTGGGACGAGGATCGCCTCCGGCGCGAGGTCGACCGGGTGCGCGACGCCCGGCCGACCGCGGTCAACCTCGCGTGGGGCGTCGACGCCGTCCGACCTCTCGTCCCGCAGGGGCGGGCCGCCGTCCTCGAGGCGGCGCTGCGGGTGGCGCGCGAGGACGAGGCGGCCAACCGCGAGCTCTCGCGCCTCGCGGCCGACTGGCTCCTCGAGCGCACGGGCAAGGAGCGGCTGCGCGTGCTGACCCACTGCAACGCGGGCGTGCTCGCGACCTCGGCGTGGGGCACCGCGCTCGGGGTGGTCCGCGAGCTCGACGCGCGCGGTCTCGTCGACTTCGTCTACGCCGACGAGACGCGCCCGCTGCTGCAGGGGGCCCGGCTCACGGCGTGGGAGCTCGCGGCCGAGGGCATCCCGCACGCGGTCCAGGCCGACGGCGCCGCGGCGTCGACGATCATGCGCGGCCTCGTCGACTGCGCGGTCGTCGGCGCGGACCGCATCACCGCCAACGGCGACGTCGCGAACAAGGTCGGCACGCTCGGGGTGGCCCTGGCCTGCCGGGAGGCCGGCATCCCGCTGCTCGTGGCGGCGCCCTGGTCGACCGTCGACCTCGCGATGGCCGACGGCTCCGAGATCGAGATCGAGGAGCGGCCCGGGGAGGAGGTGACGATGCTCACCGGTGTGCGCGTCGCGCCCGAGGGGACGCCCGGGTTCAACCCCGCCTTCGACGTGACCCCGGCCCGCCTCGTCACGGCGGTGGCCACCGAGCGCGGGGTCGTCGAGCCCGCCGCCGGCGACCGGTTGGACGGCTCGTCCGACGGGTGATGAAGCCTCGCCCTTCAGATCGGCCACATGAAGGTATGATCTTCAGATGGCTGATCTGAAGTCCACTGCTTCACCGTGCGTGCTCATCGGTGACCTCGTCGCGTCCCGCGGGGCCGCGGACCGGCGGCGGCTCCAGGTGCGGCTCGAGGAGGCGCTCACGGCCACCGACGCGCGCTGCCCGTCGGTCTCGGGGCTGCGGACCACCGTCGGTGACGAGTTCCAGGGCACGTACGCGACGCTCGGCGCGGCCCTCGACGCCGCGCTCCGGGTCCGTCTCGAGCTGCTCCCGGAGGCCGACGTCCGGGTCGGCATCGGGCGGGGACCGGTCTCCGACCTCGACCCGGAGCGGGGGCTCGAGGACGGCCCGGGCTGGTGGGCGGCGCGAGCCGCGGTCGAGGCGGTCGAGGAGACGGCCGCCCGCGCGGCGACGCGGTGGCTGCGCACCGGCGTCCGCACCGTCGACGCCGAGGCCGACGCGATGGTCCGTGGGGGCGGTCTCGACGCGACCGGACCGGAGGCGGCCGTCACGGCGGCGCTGCTGTGTCGGGACCATCTGGTTGGCTCCCTCTCGGACCGATCCCTGCGACTCCTGCGAGGACTGATGGACCCCGAGACCACCCAGGCCGAGCTCGCCACCCGTGAGGGCGTCAGCGCGTCCGCGGTCTCGCAGCGGGTCCGCGGCGACGGCATCGGTGCCGTGCTCGCGGCGCACGAGCTCCTCCGGGTGCTGCCGTGACCTGGCTCGGGGTGTGGCTCCTCGGGGTCGGGCTCGCCGACCTCGTCCGCGGCGGCGGTGCCCACCCGTCGGCCGAGGGGCGTGCGCGCCTCGCCGGCGTGCTCGGGGTCGTCGGCGCCGCCGTGCTCGGCGGGCTCTGGTCGCCGCTCGACGTCGTCGTCCTCGCCGCCTCGCTCGTCGCGCTGCTGCTCTGGCTGCGCTGGTCGCAGCAGTCGCTGACCACCGGCAGCGGCCACGTCGCCGCCCTCGCCTCGCTCGCCGGGGGCGCGGTGTGGCTCGTCGGGCTGTCGGGGTGGGCCGGCGACGTCGGCGGCCCGCTCGCCGCCTGGCTCGGCTGGGCCCACGTCCCGGGGGTCCTCGTCGGCGTCGAGCCGGGGCAGGTCCTGCTCGTCGCCGGCCTGCTGCTGGCCAACCTCGCGACCGGCAACGTCGTCGTGCGCCTTGTGCTCGTCGCGATCGGCGCCGCGCGACCGAGCGGCCACGTCGCCTCGGCACCAGGGCCCGATGCGTCGGAGCAGCTGCGCGGCGGGCGGCTGCTCGGCCCGATGGAGCGCGTCCTCATCATCGGTCTCGGCCTCGCCGGTCAGCTCGGCGCCGCCGGGCTCGTCATCGCCGCCAAGGGCCTCATCCGCTTCCCCGAGCTGCAGAGCAAGCGCTCCGAGCGCGAGTCGGTCGACGGCGTCGGCATCGACGAGGTGACGGAGTACTTCCTCGTCGGGTCCTTCGTGTCGTGGCTGCTCGCGCTCGGTACGCTCGTCCTCGCCCGCTGAGGCCCGCTCGCCCCCGCGGCTCGGGCCTCGTCGGCGCGACCGCGCCATGCCGGGGTGGTCTCGTCGTGCCGGGGTGGTGTGGCAGGTCGGCGGAGCGAGCTCGGCTCGGCGAGGCGAGGTCAGGTCGGCGAGGCGAGGTCGAGGCGGCGTGACGGGGTCGGGGTGACCTCGCGATGCCGGGTCGGCAGGGCGAGGTCGGGGCGGCAGGGCGAGGTCGGCGCGACCTCGCGGCGGTAGGCCCGCTCAGACGTCGATGATGCGGCCCCGGTACTCGGCCGGGAAGTCGGCCGTCGTGTCGCCCGCGACGAGCAGCCGGTAGGTCATCGCGGCCGCCTCCTCGAGGTTGAGGGCACGGCGCAGGGCCATCGGCACGGTGTCGCCGAGGGTCGAGCAGCCGTGGTGGGCGAGGACGACGGCGTCGTGGTCACGGGCCGAGTCGGCCGCCGCCCGGGCGAGCTCCTCGGTGCCGGAGGGGAGGAACGGCACGCGTCCGGCGGAGCCGAGGTAGTACTGGTGGTCGAGGGTCGTGAACCGGATGGGCGCCCCGAGCAGGTCGACGAGCAGGACGTGCTGCGGGTGGAGGTGGACGATGGCGCCCACGTCCGGACGGGCCGCGTAGGTGCGGGCGTGCAGCTTCCACTCGACCGAGGGCCGCTCTGCGCCGCCGCGGTGCTCGCCGTCGAGCGACAGCTCGGCGAACTCCTCGGGACGCAGGCGGTCCAGCCACGTCCCGGTGCCGGTGACGATGAACGCGTCGGTGCCGGGCAGCCGGGCCGACAGGTTGCCGCCCGAGGCCTGGACGAGGCCGCGCTCGACGACGTGCCGCCCGGTGTCGACGAGCTGCTCCAGGAGGTCGGCGCGGGTCGGGGTCATCAGGTGATCATGGCGCACGCCGGAGCGCGGGCCGGGTCAGGCGCGCACGTACCGCGTGAGGAGCACGCCGTGGGGGAGCGGAGTGCTGCTCGCGAGGCGCCACGCGGCGGAGTCGGTCGCGCCGCGCACGAGCGGGACGCCCTCGCCGAGGAGCACCGGGTTGACCTTGAGGTGCAGCTCGTCGACCTCGTCGAGCAGCTGGCCGGCGAGGTCGCCGCCGCCGCAGAGCCAGACGTCGAGGCCGTCCTCCTCGGCCTTGAGCGCGCGGACGAGGGCGACCGGGTCGTCGTGGACGACCGTGACGGTCGGGTCCTCCGGCAGGTCCTCGCGCCGGGTCACGACGTACTGCCGCAGGTGCGGGTAGGCGCTCGTCAGGCCCGCGTCGAGCGCGGGCTGGTGGGTGGCGCGACCCATGACGACGGTGTCGAAGTGCCGCGGCGGGGCGTCGACCCCGAGCGCGGCCCGCACGTGCGCCGGGCAGGTCTCCGGGTACTCCGCGAAGAGCGCCGCGAGGGTGTCGGGCGCGACCGGGAAGGCCGAGGCATCCCCGGCGGGGTCGGCGATGAAGCCGTCGAGGGAGGTCGCGACGTAGTAGACGAGGCGGCGCACGGTGCTCCTGGGGTCGGTGGTCGTGGTGCGGGGCCGGACGGCCGCCGTCGACCGTACGCGCAGAGCCGGCCCCGTCGCACGCCGGTTTGCTCGAGCGCAACGGACGGCGCCGCCCACGACCGTGGGCGGCGCCGCCGTGCGGACGCGTGCGCTCAGACCGTGGCCGGCTGCTTGGCCTCGGCCTCGATGCTGCGGCGCGAGCCGCTGTGGTTGACGCTGATCTTCCGGGGACGCGCCTCCTCGGCGACGGGGATGGTCAGCGTGAGGACCCCGTCGGCGTAGTCGGCCGCGATGCGGTCCAGCGCCACGCCGTGGCCGAGGGTCAGCTGTCGGGCGAAGGTGCCGGTCGGGCGCTCGTGCGAGAGCCACTGGACCTCGCCGCCCGGTGCCTCGCGGCGCTCGGCCCGGATCGTCAGCGTCCGGTCCTCGACGTCGACGTCGATCGACGCGGGGTCGACGCCGGGCAGGTCGATCCGCGCGACGAAGGCGTCGGCCGACCGCACGAGGTCCATCGGCATGGCGGTCGTCGCGGGGCGGAAGCTGCCCGTGAGCATGCGGTCGAGGTCGCGGAACGGGTCGAAGGTGGTGGCCATGGGAACCTCCTCGGGATCGGTGGCGACCGGCGTCGCCATGAGTGGTGTGCACTCAAGTTTACGCAGCGGTGATTGCTCAGGCAAGGGTTCGCGAGGACAGCCGGGCGGCGTTCGCGCCCGCGCGCATCGGCGTGCGTAGGGTCGGCAGGGACCCGACGAGAGGACGACGGCGTGGCGTACTTCCACCGGCTGGACGAGCACACCTTCCGCGCGAGCGAGCACACCGGCGGCGCGTGGCGCGAGGACGAGCAGCACATCTCGCCGGCCCTCGGCCTCCTCGCCCACGTCGTCGAGCGCGACCGAGACGCGCGCCGCGACGACGGGCTCGTGCTCTCGCGCCTCTGCTACGACATCCTCGGGACGGTCCCGGTCGCCGAGGTGGCCACCGAGGTGCGCGTCGTCCGGCCCGGACGGACCATCGAGCTCGTCGAGGCGAGCCTCTCGCACGCCGGCCGTCCGGTCGCACTGCTGCGGGCCTGGCTCATGGCGGAGCGCGACACGGCCGCCGTCGCCGGGACCGCGTTGCCCGGCATCCCCGGACCCGACGAGCTCGAGGCCTGGGCGCCGGGTGAGACGTGGCCCGGTGGCTTCATCGGTGGTGTCGAGGTGCGCCGCCACCTCGAGGAGCCGGGCCGCGGGTGGTTCTGGGTGCGGACGCCGGTGCCGCTCGTCGAGGGCGAGCCGGTCGGTGCCACGGCGCGGGTCGCCGGCCTGCTCGACATCGCCAACGGGATGACGGTCCGTGCCGACCCGCGCGAGGTGCACTACCCGAACATCGACCTCACGGCGCACCTGCTGCGTGAGCCCGTGGGGGAGTGGCTCGGCGTCGATGCATCGATCACGTTCGGCGACAACGGCATCGGGCTGACGAGCAGCCGGCTGCACGATGCGAACGGCCCGCTCGGGTCGCTCGCGCAGTGCGTCACCGTGCGCCCCCGCTGACCGGGGGGAGTCGATCCGCCAGCCGGTCGACGCCAGCGCCGCGCAGGTCGCGCAGCGCGTCGCGCCGGCCGGCCATCGCCATGAGCACGGCCTCGCCGGGGCCACGGACCTCGGGACCGCGACCGTGGGTCCATCCGACGTCCTCGGCGACGAGGCGCATGCCGCGGGCCCGCCAGGCTCCTCGCAGCGGTGGCGCCGTCAGCGCGAACGACAGGGCGGGCAGGAGCCGTTCGGCCGGCACCGCCCGAGGCCGTCCCACGGCACGTCGGATGTCCTGGTGGTGGATGACGCCGTCGGTGATGCCCACCCGACCGCCGAACAGGGCCGCCGGGCCGGTCGGGTCGAGATGGTCCGCCAGCCGCCGGACGAGCTCCTCGGGGGTCCGGCCGGCGAGCTCGCGGACCCCGACCGCGTTCATCCGGTCGGGCACGAACCGGCCGCGCACCGCCAGGTCGAGCATCTGGCGCGGGGTGCGCCCCTCGTAGGCGACGAGGTGGGCGACGACGTCCCGGACCCGCCATCCCGCGCACAGGGACGGGGTCTCCCACTCCTCGGGGGACAGCTCGCGCAGGAGGGCCAGGAGGTCGCGTCGCTCGGCGGCGACGAGGTCGACGGTGCTCATCGACCCAGCCTGCCCGACCGGGTCGCGCGATGCCGCGGACGTCACCCGCCGTGGCATCATGACATCTGAGCGGACGATCAGATGTGAGGAGAGACGTGGACGAGACGGACGAGATGGCCCGGGCCTTTCGGCTGCTCGGTGACCCGACGCGGGTCCGGCTGCTGCTGGCGCTGCACGACGCGGGGGAGCTGTGCGTGCACGACCTCGCCGAGGCGACCCGGACGGCGGAGTCGACGGCGAGCCAGGCGCTGCGCCTGCTCCGGGCCTCGGGCGTCGTCGTCGGCCGGAGGCAGGGGCGCCACGTCCACTACTCGCTCTCCGACGACCACGTCCGCACCCTGCTCGGCGTCGCGCGCGACCACGCCCGGCACGGCGCCGCGGCGGCCACCGCGTGAGCGGCTCGCACGTCCACGGTGGTCACGCCGGCGGGCGGCACCGCTGGCGGCTGGCGGTCGCGTTCGGCCTCGTCGCGGCGTTCTTCGTCGTCGAGCTGCTCGCCGGCCTCGCGTCGGGATCGCTGGCCCTCCTCTCGGACGCCGGCCACATGGCGGCCGACGTGGTCACGCTCGGTGCGGCGCTCGTCGCCACCCGGGTCGCGACGCGCCCGGACACGACCGGGCGGCGCACGTACGGCTCCTACCGGGCCGAGGTGTTCGCGTCGGGTTTCGCGGTGCTCGTCATGGTCGGGGTGTCGGTCTACGTCGTCGTCGAGGCCCTGCGCCGCCTTGGCTCCGAGCCGGAGGTGGCCTCCGGGACGATGGTGCTCGTCGGGGCGATCGGGCTCGTGGTCAACCTCGTCTCCCTCGCCCTCCTGCGCGGCGGGGCGGCCGAGAGCCTCAACGTGCGGGGCGCCTACCTCGAGGTCCTCGCCGACGCCGCCGGGTCCGTCGGGGTCATCGTGGCGGCGCTGCTAGTGGGTGCAACCGGTAACCCGTTGTGGGACACCGTGGTCGCGCTGGCCATCGGGGTGTTCGTCCTCGTCCGCGCCGTGCACCTGGGGCGCGAGGTGCTGGCCGTGCTCGGCCAGCACGCCCCGGCCGGGGTCGACCCCGAGGCAGTACGGACGGCGCTCGAGGAGGTCGACGGCGTCGTCGAGGTGCACGATCTGCACCTGTGGACGCTCACGTCCGGGATGGACGTCGCCACCGCGCACCTCGTGAGCGACGAGGCGGGGGAGGCGGTGCTGGAGCGGGCCGCCGGTGTGCTGCGCGAGCGGTTCGGGATCGCGCACGCGACGGTGCAGGTCGAGTCGCCCGGCGCCGCGGCCTGCCACGGGACGGACTGGTGACGTCGCCTCCGGAGGGCGTCCCGGTCGTCGTCCTCGCGGGCGGGTCGTCACGGCGCTTCGGGTCCGACAAGCTCGCGGCGCCCCTCGGTGGGTCGAGCGTGCTCGAGCGGGCGGTGGCGGGCATCCCGTCCGGGTGGCCGGTCGTCCTCGTCGGTCCTCCGCGCCCCTTGGCCCGTCCGGGAGCCCGATGGGTGCGCGAGGACCCGCCCGGCGGCGGTCCGCTGGCCGCGGTGCTCACGGGTCTCGCGGCGTGCGACGGCGGCGTGGTCGCCGTGCTCGCCGGCGACATGCCGGCCGGTGGGGTGGTGCTGCGGTCGCTCGTCGCCGCGCTCGGTACGGATGAGACGGTGGGCGCCGCCGTCGCCGAGGACGACGACGGCCGGGTCACGCCGCTGCTCGGCGTCTACCGGCGCTCGTCGTTGGCCCACCTCGGGCTCGGCACCGGCCACGGCGGCCGGGCGATGGCGCTGCTCGACGCCGGCTACGTCGCCGTGCGCGTCGGGGCGGCCGCGGCGCGCGACGTCGACACGCCGCAGGCACTGGCCGCCGCGGAGGCCGAGGCCGATTTGGGGGCCGCTGGAGCGTCCGCGATCCACGCTGGGGACCGGCCACCCGGCTAACGGCCCTCGAGCATCCCGACGACGGGCGCGAGGACGTCGACCGCGTCGGCGCCGATGACGACATTGCTGGCCTCGAGCTCCTCCCGTCGGCGCAGCAGCTCCTCGGCGGCGACGGACGACCCCGCGCTCACCGGGCGGCGGGGACGAGCTCGCGCAGACCGGGCAGGACCTGCTCGGTGAAGGTGCGCAGGAACCGCTCCTGGTCGTGGCCGGGGCCGTGGACGACGAGGTGGTCGAACCCGAGGTCGGTGTAGAACCGCATCGTCTCGACGACCTCCTCGGGGCGCGAGGCGACGATCCAGCGCTTGGCCACCTGCTCGATCGGCAGCTCGTCGGCGGCGCGCTCCATCTCCTCCGGGGAGTGGATGGAGTGCTTCTGCTCGGCCGAGAGCGACAGCGGCGCCCAGAACCGGCAGTTCTCCAGCGCCTTCTCCGGGTCGGGGTCGTAGGAGACCTTGACCTCGATCATCCGGTCGATCTCGGCGTGGTCGCGCCCGGCCTTGTCCATCCCCTCGTCGACCGAGGGCACGAGCTGGTCGCGGTAGAGCTCCTCGCCCTTGCCGGAGGTGCAGATGAACCCGTCGCCGTGCCGGCCGGCGTACCGGGCGACCATCGGGCCCCCGGCGGCGATGTAGACCGGCACGGGGGTGTCGGGGCGGTCGTATATGGCGGCGTCCTCGGTGCGGTAGTACTCGCCCTCGAAGGTCACCCGCGGCTCGGTCCACAGCTGCCGCATCAGCGTGACGGCCTCGCGCAGCCGCCCGAAGCGCTCCTTGAACTCGGGCCACTCGCCCTCGGCGACCGACCCGACGGCGATCTCGTTGAGGGCCTCGCCGGTGCCGACGCCGAGCATCACGCGCCCCGGCGCGAGGCAGGCCAGCGTCGCGAAGGTCTGCGCGACGACCGGCGGGTTGTAGCGGAAGGTCGGCGTCATCACCGAGGTCCCGACCATGACCCGCTCGGTGCGCGCCAGCACCCACGACATCCACGCGAGCGAGTTCGGGGCGTGCCCGCCCTCGAGCCGCCAGGGCTGGAAGTGGTCCGAGATGGTCACCGAGTCCAGCCCGAGCTCCTCGGCCAGCACCGCGTACCCCGCGAGCTCACCCGGCGCGAACTGCTCCGCCGACGCCTTGTACCCGACCCTGAGCATGGAACCGTCCTCGATGTTCGCTGGTGATGGACTCGGTCGGCCGTGGCGGCCAGACCGCTAGCTACCGCGTGGTGATCCCACCGTCGACGAAGAGGCAGGTCCCGGTGATGAAGGACGCCTCGTCAGACGCGAGGAAGGCGACGGCGTCGGCGACCTCCTCAGGTCTGCCGAGACGGTTCAGAACGCTCTGTGCGGCGAGCTCGGCCCTGCGTCTGTCGTCGGCGGCAGCCCGAAGGAGTGGCGTGTCGATGAACCCCGGTGCGACGGCGTTGACCCGGACGCCGTGGCGACCTGCGTCGATGGCCGCGGTCCGCGTGACCCCGAGCACCCCGTGCTTGGAGGCCACGTACCCGACCGTGTCCGGGAAGCCGACCGCTCCGAGGAACGAGGCCATGTTGACGATCGATCCGCCGCCGACACCGGTCATGTAGGCGAGCTCGGCTCTCAGGCAATGGAACACGCCGGTGAGGTTGACGTCGATGACTTCGCGCCAATGACCGAGGTCGTGCTCGTGGGTCGGTGCGTGCCGGCTACGGATGCCGGCGTTGTTGACGGCGACATCGAGCCGCCCGTGGGTCGAGATCGTGTGGTCGACGAGGGACGAGACGGCCCGCTCGTCGGTGACGTCCGTTCGGACGAACTCGGCTCTCGCGCCGCC
This sequence comes from Phycicoccus sp. DTK01, assembly GCF_017312765.1. Lineage (NCBI taxonomy): Bacteria > Bacillati > Actinomycetota > Actinomycetes > Micrococcales > Intrasporangiaceae > Phycicoccus > Phycicoccus sp. DTK01. Next base: position 210,300 of record NZ_BOPU01000001.1, read on the forward strand.
GGCGGTCAGCTCGCCAGCGATCGCCCGGCCTCCCTCGACGTCGAGGTCGGCGACGACCACCATGGCCCCGCGGCCGGCGAGGGTCCGCGCGACCGCGGCCCCGATGCCGGAGGCGGCGCCGGTGACCACCGCCACCTGTCCGGTGAACCGCGACCGAAGGGCGGGCTCCTGAGCGAGCGCAGTCGGTGAGGTCACGGCTGCCCGCCGTCAACGACGAGGAGGGACCCGGTCGTGTAGGACGAGGCGTCGCTCGCCAGGTACAGGGCGGTGCCGACGATCTCGTCGGGATCGCCACCGCGGCCCAGCGCGAAGGCGGCCGAGCGACGGGCGAAGACCTCCGGGTCCCACGATCGGCTGACGTCGCTGAGGAAGGTCCCGGCCACGATGGCGTTGACGCGTACCGAGGGCCCGTAGGCGAAGGCCATGCCTTGTGTGAGGGCGTTGAGCCCGGCCTTCGCGGCCGCGTACGGGAGGATGTGGGGGCGCGGGTGCATCGACCCCGCGCTCGAGATGTTGATGATCGAGCCGCCGGACCCGGCGGTCATCCGTTCGGCGACGAGCGCCGACAGCCGGAACGGCCCCTTGAGGTTGACGGCGACCACCTTGTCGAAGAGCTCCTCGCTCACTGAGGTCGGCGAGTCGTAGAGCGGAGACATGCCGGCGTTGTTGACGAGCACGTCGATCGCCGGGAACTCCTCGTAGCAGCGCTCGACGAGGGTCTCTAGAGACGCCCATCGCCCGACGTGCGCGCCGACTCCGAGGACGCGCCGCCCGCTCTCGGCGGCGAGGACCCTCGCCGCACGCTCGCACGCGGCCTCGTCGCGGCTGGCGATGACGACGTCGGCGCCCGCGTGGGCGAAGCCGCGGGCCATGGCGTACCCCAGGCCGCGGCTTCCGCCGGTCACGAGGGCGACCCGGCCGGTGAGGTCGAAGAGCGAGGTGTCCATGAGATGCCTTCCTATTCAGTCGTATCATACGCATGGAAGCGCGACATCGTGTCGACCGGCCGGGGAAGTGCTGCGCCGCTACTATTGGCCGGATCATTCGCATGAATACAAGGGGACCGGCATGACGAGCACAGCACGCAAGAGGCCGCAGAAGGTGGCCATGCTCGTGGCCCAGCAGATCATGAGCGACGTCTCACGGACGGGCGTGCGTGCCGGCGACCGCCTGCCGCCCGAGCGGGTGATGCTGGAGACGTACGAGATCGGGCGCGGGACGCTGCGCGAGGCGCTGCGCATCCTCGAGTTCCAAGGGGCCATCGCGCTGCGCTCAGGCCCCGGCGGCGGACCGATCCTGCTCGACCCCGACGCCTCCCACCTCGGCAGCAGCCTCCTCCTCCTCATGCAGATGCGGGGCGCGCCCTACCGGACGGTCGTGGAGGTGCGCCAGGGGATCGAGCCGTTCACCAGCCGACTGGCCGCCGAGCGGATCGAGGGAGGCGACCTCGACCGGCTGAAGAGCACGATCGAGCGCATGCGGGACGCTGGGGCCGACGGCGCCGACTTCTTCGACGCCAACGCCGAGTTCCACGACGTCATCGCCTGGGCCTCCGGCAACGTGCTCCTGGGATACTTCACCGAGTCGCTTCAGGGGATCATGGACGGCACGGCCATGGGCATCGAGTATCCCGAGCACCGGCGCAAGGCGATCATCGTGGCGCACGAGCAGATCTACGAGGCGCTGGCGGCCGGTGACCCGGACGCCGCCGAGCAGCACATGACCGCCCACATGGACGCTTACGCGAGCTTGGCCAAGCGGCGCTTTCCCGAGCTGCTGGAGCGCAAGATCCTCTGGGAGCAGGGCAACCGGTAGCGGTCGCCGCCAGGCCCTACCGCGGCGCCATCCGGATCGCCCCGTCGAGGCGGATCGTCTCGCCGTTGACCATCGGGTTCCGGATGAGAGCGGCAGCCATGTCGGCGTACTCCTCGGGGCGCCCGAGACGGCTCGGGTGGGGGATGCCCGCAGCGAGCCGGTCCTTCACCTCGTCCGACAACCGGGCGAGGATCGGCGTGTCGAAGACGCCAGGTGCGATCGTGACGACCCGGACCTGCGCACGGGCGAGGTCGCGTGCCGCGAGCAGGGTCAGCCCGACGATGCCCGCCTTCGAGGCCGCGTAGCCGGCCTGCCCCACCTGGCCCTCCCAGGCCGCCACGGAGGAGGTGAGCACGCACACCCCGCGTTCGCCGTCGACCGGCGCGGTGACGGTCATGGCGGCCGCCGCGACGGAGAGGACGGTGAAGGTCCCGACGAGGTTCACCCGGACGATCTCGGCGAACACCTCACGATCGCCCGGGCTGCCGTCCCGCTCGACGACCCGGCTCAGGCCCCCGCGGCCCGCGCAGTGCACGAGCGCCCGCAGCGGCGCCTGCTCCGAGGCCACGGTCACCGCCTCGGTCACTGCGTCGGCGTCGGCCACGTCGGCCGGGGCGAAGGAGAACCCGCGCGCCCGGGCGACCGCCTCGCCGTCCGAGGTCGGCAGGTCGAGGATGGTGACGCGTGCGCCGTCGGCGTGCAGGCGCTCCGCCGTGGCCAGTCCGAGGCCGGAGGCTCCACCGGTGACGAGGGCGGCGGTGTTCGTGACGTCCATGGGGTCTCTCCTCAGGTCCAGCGTTCGATGATCGTGGCGTTGGCCATCCCGCCGGCCTCGCACATGGTCTGAAGTCCGTAGCGGCCGCCCGAGCGCTCGAGCTGACCGAGCAGGCTCGTCATGAGGCGGGCGCCGGAGGCCCCGAGCGGGTGTCCGAGCGCGATGGCTCCACCACGCGGGTTGACCTTCTCGAGCGGGGCGCCGAGCGCCCTCGCCCACGCCAGGGGCACCGAGGCGAAGGCCTCGTTGACCTCGAAGGCCGAGATGTCGTCGAGGCCGAGACCGTGCCGGTGCAGAACCTTACGAGTGGCCGGGACCGGCGCCGTGAGCATGAGCACGGGGTCGTCGGCGACGACCGACCCGACGAGGACCCGGGCGCGCGGACGCAGCCCCAGCGCGCGCGCCCGGTCCAGGCTCATGACGAGGACCGCCGCCGCGCCGTCGGTGAGCTGCGAGGAGTTTCCCGCGGTGACCTTCCAGTCGACGTCCGGGTACGTGTCGGTCCACGGCTCTCGCTCGAAGGCGGGGGAGAGGGCGGCCAGGGACGCCGGGGTCGTGGTCGGCCGGATGGTCTCGTCGGCGGAGACGATGGACCCGTCCGGGCGCTCGACCGGCACGATCTCGTCGTCGAAACCACCGGTCGACTGCTCCCGGGCAGCGAGCTCGTGGGAGCGCGCGGCGTACTCGTCCAGCTCGGCCCGGCTGAGGCCGCTCTGCTGCGCGACGAGCTCGGCGGCGACCCCCTGGGGTGGCTGCACCGGGTAGCGGGAGCGCACTCGGGGACCCCGGGGGTCCTGTCCGGCGGCGGCCGAGCCCATCGGTACGTGGCTCATCGCCTCGAGACCGCCGGCGACGACGACCTCGGCGGCCCCGGAGAGGACCGCCTGAACCGCGAAGTCGATCGCCTGCTGACCCGAGCCGCACTTGCGCTCGATCGTCGTGGACGGGACGTGCTCGGGGAACCCGGCCGCCAGCCAGGCCTGCCGGCCCGGAGTGGAGGACTGAGGGCCGGCCTGGCTGACGCAGCCGATCATCACGTCGTCGACGATGCCGGGGTCGATGCCCGTGCGGTCGACGAGGGAGGCGATGACGGTGGCCAGCAGGTCGACCGGGTGCACCTCGGTGAAAGCGCTCCCCGGCTTGACACGACCCATCGGGGTGCGTCGGGCGTCGACGATGACGGCGTCGGGCATGTGTTCCTCGTCTCTCCGGCAGGCTTATGGTAGTAATGATATACATGAATACGAGCCGAGCGCAGCACTGAGTGCGCCGGAGCGCACCGACCGCCAACCCGAGGGTGAGCCATGAGCGACTTCCAGTTCTCCGACGACGAGCGCGCCCTGCAGCAGGTGGCGGCCGAGGTGGCGCGGGAGGTGTACGCCCCTCTTGCCGACGACCTCGAGGAGCGGCACGAGCCGCTGCCGGAGCAGGAGGTGGCACGTCTGGCCGACCTGGGGTTCCTTGGGATCTGCATCCCGGAGGAGTTCGGGGGCGCGGGGGCGCCGCTGACCGACGCGCTCATCGTCGTCGAGGAGCTCGCCAAGGTCTGCCGGCCGGCGGCCTTCCAGGTCTTCGAGGCCAACGTGGGGCCGGCGCGCGTCCTGGAGTTCTTCGGCACCCCCGAGCAGCAGCAGGCCTTCCTCCCCTTGGTGCCGACCGGTGCCATGACGATGGCGATCGGCATCTCGGAACCGGACGCCGGGTCGGCGGCGACGGACATGCGGACTTCGGCGCGGATCGAGGGTGACGAGGTCGTGATCCGTGGCACGAAGCGCTGGATCAGCAACGGTGGCCACGCCACCCACTACCTCGTCTACTGCCGCTTCGACGACGTCCCGGGTGCCAAGGGCATCGGCGCCGTCGTCGTCCCGGCAGACGCACCGGGCCTGACCTACGGGGCGAGGGAGCGGCTCATGGGGTGGAAAGGCATTCCCTCCGCCGACCTGTACCTCGACGACGTCCGCGTGCCCCTGGACAACCTCGCCGTCCCGGCCGGGGGCTTCCGTGACCTCTTCGGGGTGTTCTCGATAGAGCGTCTCGGCAACTCGACGATGTCGCTCGCCTTGGGCCAGGCGGCCCTGGACAAGGCGACCGCCTACGTCCAGGAACGAAAGGCCTTCGGCCGCACCATTGTGGAGTTCCAGAGCGTGCAGCAGACGCTTGCGGACATGAAGCTCCAGGTCGACGCCGCCCGCCTGCTCATCCGGCGGGCCGCCGTCAACGCCGGGACGGGGCTGCCCGATACGCTCGAGGTGAGCCTGGCCAAGTGTTTCGCCAACGAGATGGGCAAGAAGGTGACCGACTGGGGCATGCAGCTCTTCGGCGGCAACGGCTATACCGTGGAGTACGGCATGGAGCGGCTGCACCGCGACGCACACGGGTGGGCGATCGCCGGCGGCACGCCGGCGATCCAGCGCACGCGCATCGCCTCCGAGCTCGTGGGGCGCGGGTTCTCCCAGCGCCCCGAGTCGGCGGTCCGCGCATGACGCCGGACCTCGACCCCGCCCACCTGGAGCTGCTCGAGCGGGCCGAGGGCCTGGGGCGCGAGCTGCTGCCCCAGGCCGCGGAGGCCGACGAGGCCGACCGTTTCGACGCGGGCATCCGGGCGGCGCTGGCGAGCAGCGGCCTGGTGGCGTACACGGTGCCCGGCGCCTTCGGCGGTGCGCTGCCCGGCGTGGACCCCGTGTCCGTCGCGCTCGTCCGAGAGGCCCTGGCGGGACACAGCGCACACGCTGACTCCATGTTCGCCATGCAGGGGATCGGGTCCTTCGCCCTGGCGCTCGGGGGGTCCGACGCTGTCCGCGACGCGTGGCTGACCCGGGTGGCGACGCTCGACGCGGTGGCGGCCCTCGCCCTGACCGAGCCCGATGTGGGATCCGACCTACGGGCCCTGTCGACCAGCCTGACCGTCGACGGTGACGAGCTCGTCGTCGACGGCTCCAAGTCCTTCATCACCAACGCGCCGGACGCCGACTTCTTCTGCGTTCTCGCGCGCGAGGCGGACGGGCTCTCGCTCGTCTTTGTCCCCGCCGATCTCCCCGGCGTCACGGTGACCCAGCCACACCAGGTCATCTCGCCCCACGTACTCGGCGACGTCGTCTTCGACCACGTGCGCGTCCCGCTCGACCACCGTATCGGGGCGCCCGGCGAGGGCTTCGGGCTCGTGCTTCGCACCCTCGGGACGTTCCGGGTCAGCGTCGGCGCCGCCGGCGTGGGCATCGCGAGGGCCGCCCTGGCGGAGGCCCTCGGCTACGCGTCCGAGCGGGCGATCTTCGGGACCACCCTGGCCCGGCTCGGCAGCGTCCCGGGCAGCCTCGCCCGCTGCTGGGTCGAGATCGAGGCCTCCCGCTCGCTCGTCCACCGCGCCGCCTCGGCCGCGGCGCGGGACCCGCTGGCGGCGCTGTCGCTGTCGTCGATGGCCAAGGTCTCAGGGTCCGAGACCGCCGGCGCGGTCACCGACCGCTGCGTCCAGGTGATGGGCCGCTTCGGGATCGTCCGGGGGAGCCGCATCGAGCGCCTGTATCGCGCGGCCCGACCCGGCCGGATCTACGAGGGCTCGACCGAGGTCATCCTGGACTCGCTCGCGAAGCAGCTGCTGCGCGAGGGGGCGCCGTGATCGTCGACGCCCACTGTCACGTCTGGCCCGACCGCATCGCCCCTCAGGTGCTCGCGCACCGACCGGCAGGCCTTGACCCGGTCGGGGACGGCACGCTCGACGGTCTGCGTCGGGTGATGGACGAGGACGGCGTGGACATGGCCTGCACGCTCGCCATCGCCAACGAGGCGCGCCACGTCGCCCGCACCAACGAGTTCATCGGCGGGGTGGACCGGGATCGCTTCGTCCCGTTCGGGACGGTGCACACGGGCCTGTCCGTCGAGGAGAACCTGTCGCTGCTCGACGCCAACGGCATCCGGGCAGTGAAGTTCCACCCGAACTTCCAGGGGATGTCCTTGGCGGACCCGGCCGTCATCGACCTCTTCAGGGCGCTGGCCGAGCGTTCTGTCGTCGTCCTCGCGCACGTCGGCGAGGGGAGCGACGCGGCGGCCAGCGCCCGGGGTGCCAGCGAGCACGTGCGCACCGTGACCGAGCAGGTGCCCGACCTGACGTTCGTGGCGTGCCACTTCGGCGGGTACCACACGTGGGCCGGAGTCCTCTCTGCCGCAACGGGTTCCGGCGCCTACCTCGAGACGTCGTGGCCACCCAGCCTTGACGGGCTCGAGCCGAAGGAGGTCTCCGACGTCATCCGTCGGCACGGTCAGGGCCGGGTCGTCTTCGGCTCCGACTGGCCGATGGCGCGACCGGGCCGCGAGCTGGCGGCCCTGCGCGACCTCGGCCTAGAGGAGGACGCGCTCACGCAGGTCACCGGAGGGACGCTCGCAGACCTCCTCGGACTCACGCCGTCGGAGCGGAAGACCCCGAGGGCCGGATCACCGGCTTGATCTCCGCGCCGGTGCGGGCCGCTCGAAGCGCGTCGGTGGCCCGCTCCAGCGGGTAGGTCGCGCCCGAGAACATCTGCTGCCAGTCGACCACGTCGGCGGCGCGCTCCATGAAGGTTAGGGCCCGAGCGTAGGTGCCGATGTCGCCCCCGAGGACGCCGTGGACCGAGAGGCCCTTCCCCGCGACGAGCCCCGCCCGGACCTCGGTGGTTGCTGACCCCAAGGTGCCGACGACCGCGTAGTGGGCGCCCCGGCCGGCCAGCTGCAGCCCTTCGGCGAAGGCCCCCGGGGCGCCCGACATCTCGAGCACCGTGCCCGGTCCGTCCGGGACGAGGTCGCGCACGATGTCGAGCCGTTCGGCGGGGTCCGGGTGCTCCAGCACCGAGACGGTGTCGGTGGCCCCCCACGCACGCGCGACCTCAAGGCGCTCCTGTGGACCGCCGACGACGACGAGGCGCGCGGGGCGGTGCCAAGCGGCGAGCGCCGTGGCGAACAGGCCGAGCGGCCCGCTGCCCTGCACGAGGACGACGTCGTCGTGGGTGACGGCGGGCAGCCGCTCGAAGGCCGCGACGGCCGTGCGCAGGGCGCAGCTGGCAGCACTCGCAGCCTCCCCGGTGAGCGGGTCCGGCACCCGGAGGCGTCCGGCGCCGGGCCACACGTAGGTGTGTCGGGCGAAACCCCCGACGACGTGGGGAGCGACACGGGCGGGATGGAACATGCCGATCCGACGGTTCGGGCACAGGGTGGGCTGGCGCTGAACGGTGCACGACCGGCACTGCCCGCACGCCGCGTGCTCCCAGACGAGCCGGTCACCCACGCCCAGCGGTCGCCCCAGGGAGTCGCGGGCGTCCGGCTCGGCGGTGGCCACGACCCGACCCACGATCTCGTGGCCGAGGACCAGGGGGAGCTCGGCAGCGTCCGGTGAGGCAAAGGCCCCTTGCCACGTGTGGACGTCGCTGCCGCAGACGGTGGTGGTGTCCACCTCGACGAGCACCGAGCCGGGCTCGAGGGTGGGCAGCGGCAGGGTGGCCCTCTCGAGGTCTCGGCCGTAGCCGGTCAGCAAAGCCGCATCGGTCGTCGCCGGGATCGTCATTCATGCATACTATAGGCATTGATAGGTCGAGCGAGGGAGGACGCGGTGCTGCACCCGGTGCTGAGGCGGGCCTCGGAGGCGGCGAGCGAGGCCGGTGTACCGCCCTTCCGAGAGATGGGGGTCGCGGGGGCGCGGGACCGCGCGGCGGCGATGGCCCCTCCACCTCTCGACGACGAGGCCGTGAAAGTGAGCGACCTGGTCATCGCGGGGGTGGACGTCCGCGAGTACACGCCGGTCGACCGCGAGACCGACCTCGTCGTCGTCTACGCGCACAGTGGCGGATGGGTTCTCGGAAGCCTCGAGACGGCGGACGCGCTCGTGCGTCGGCTCTCCTCTCTCAGTGGAGCGAAGTACGTGTCGGTGGGGTACCGCCTCGCCCCCGAGCATCCCCACCCGGCGGCGCTCGATGACCTCGAGGCGGTCCTGCTGGCAACCCCCGGGCCCGTCGTGCTGCACGGGGACAGCGCCGGCGGGAACCTCTGTGCGGTCCTCGCCCAACGGCACCCCGGCCGCGTGCGCGGACAGATTCTTGTGTACCCGGTCACCGACTGGGACCCTTCGCGCCCCTCGCACCGGGAAGCCTCGCCTCATGGTTTCCTCGACGCCGCCGACATGTCCTGGTTCTGGGAGCTCTACGCACCCGACCCCGCGGTGAGGACGGGGCCGGGCTGCGCCCCACTCCGCCACATAGGTCCGAACCCGGTTCCCGCACTCGTCGTGACGGCCGGCGTCGACCCCCTGCGCGACGAGGGAGTGGCCTACGCGAGCGCCCTGCGCGACGCCGGGGGAGACGTGGTGCACCACCACCTCGAGGACTGCGCCCACGGCTTCCTCTCCATGCTCGGCCGGCTGGACCGCGCCGACGACACGACCGCCCTCATCGCCTCATGGGTCGCGGACCTCGACACACAAGGAGACTGACATGGCGAACCCCCCTCTGGTCGAGCTCTTCTCGCTGCACGGGAGAAGTGCGGTGGTGACGGGCGGCGGCGCCGGGATCGGACGTGCCATCGTGCTGCGCCTCGCCGAGGCGGGGGCGTCGGTGGTGGTCGGCGACGTGGACCTCGACGCGGCCGGGTCGGTCGTCGAGGAGGTGGTCGCGGCCGGGGGAGCGGCCGTGGCGGTCCACGCCGACGTGACGAGCGCGGAGGACCTCGCAGCCCTCGCCGACGCGGCGCAGCAGCGCCACGCGCCGGTGGACGTGTGGGTCAACAACGCCGGGATCTACCCCCTGCTCGACCCGGTGGACGTGACCGCCGAGGACGTCGAGCGGGTGCTGCGGGTCAACGTGCTCGGCACCCAGCTGGGGATGGGCGAGGCCGTCCGCCGGATGACCGGCCGAGGTGGCGTGGTCGTCAACGTCGCGTCGACGGCCGCCTTCCGGGGTGCCGGACCCTACAGCGCGAGCAAGTGGGCGGTGCGCGGGCTCACGCAGGGCATCGCGACGGAAGCCGGACGGCGTGGCGTGCGCGTCGTCGCGGTGGCACCCTCGGTCACGGATACACCAGGCATGTCCACGTTCCGGGAGTCCTCGGGCAGCGACTTCGTGGCCGACGTCGTCGGCCGCAACCCCCTCGGCCGGATGGGCACCCCGGACGACGTGGCCCGAGCTGTCGTGTACCTGGCCAGCGACGCCGCATCCTTCGTCACCGGGCACACGCTGGTCGTGGACGGTGGATCGACGGCCGTCCTGTGAGCGGCGTCCTCGACGGTCACGTAGCGCTGGTCACCGGAGCGGGGCGAGGCATCGGGGAGGCGTGCGCGGCAGCCTTGGCCGCAGCTGGAGCCACCGTGGCTGTCGTGGACCGCGACCTCGCGGCAGCCGAGGAGGTCGCCACGCGACTGGGCGGGCAGGCGAGCGCATGGCGCTGCGACGTGGCTGACCCGGACGAGGTCGACCGTGTCATCCGCGGGATCGCCGCGGAGCACGGGCGGCTGAACGTCGCGGTGAACAACGCGGGCATCGGCCTGCCGCCCCGGCCGACGGTCGACATCACCCCCCAGGACTGGCGACGCGTCATGGCGGTGAACCTCGACGGCACCTTCTACTGCCTGGGCAGCGAGATCCGGGCCATGACCGGCGGCTCCATCGTCAACATGGCGTCCGTGCTCGGTCAGGTCGCCTCACAGCGCGGGTCGGCCGCCTACACGGCATCCAAGCACGGGGTCATCGGCCTGACGCGCGCCGCCGCCGTCGAGAACGCGCAGCGCGGGCTGCGCGTGAACGCGGTGTGTCCGGGCTACGTCGCCACCCCGCTCCTCGCCGAGATGGACGAGGGAGTGACGGCCGAGCGCAAGCGGCTGACGCCCATGGGCCGCCTCGGCACCCCGGAGGAAGTGGCCGAGCTCGTCGTGTGGCTCGCGAGCCCGGCCTCGAGCTTCGTCACCGGAGCGTGCTACACGGTCGACGGCGGCTACCTCGCCGTGTAAAACCGTTGACTCCCGGCATATGATGATTATGATTAGTACCCATAGCCTCCGAGCGTGGTCGGTGGGCCGAGTCGTCAAGGGAGACGCCATGGGAAGCCTCAGAGTTGTTGCCGTACCGATCGCGGTCGCCGCCGGTCTCCTCCTCGCGGGATGCGGCGAGCCAGTGACCGGAGGGGGCGGCTCGGCGGGGACCCTGGCCACCGGTGGGTGGGACAGCGTCGTCAAGGCCGCGGACCAGGAGGGGACGGCCACCGTCTACTCGATCCTGGTGCCGGCGGTCAACGACCGGATCGAGAAGGGGTTCGAGGCCAAGTACCCGGACATCGACCTGCAGATCGTCCGTGTCCTCGGGACGGAGATCGACGCCAAGCTCAACGCCGAGCGCGACACCAAGGCGCCGACGGCCGACCTCGTGATCAACGCCAACTACGACTCGATGCTCAAGTGGGCCAAGGCAGGCGACCTGTTCGACGCCCAGGGCCCCAACGCGACCGACGAGCAGTGGAAGTCGGCGAATGGCCTCATCGACGGCAAGATTCAGATGACCGCGGTCACCGGCATCGTCATGGCGTGGAACACCGACATCGTCAAGGACCCGCCGAAGACCCTCACCGACTTCCTCGACCCCCGCTTCAAGGGACAGATCGGCGTTCCCGACAACAACAACCTGCCCCTCGCGAGCTTCTGGTCCTTCCTCAAAGACCAGGAGCCCGACTACTGGGACAAGCTCGTCGCGCAGCAGCCCAAGGTCTACCCCAGTGCCGTCCCGCTGCAGGAGGCGCTGGTCTCCGGCGAGATCGGCGTGACCTTCTACTCGGTCCCGGCCATCCTCAAGCCGGTCATGGCGCAGGGCGCCCCGGTGGACATGGCCGTCCCGACGCCGATGTGGGGACCTCAGACGCTCTCCTACATGCCGAAGTGGAACTCTGCTCACCCGAACGCCGCGCAGGTCCTCTTCGACTGGCTCGGGTCGGCCGACGGGCAGACGGCCGTGGGGACGGACAACGTCAGCGTCCTTGACGTCCCCGGCACTCTGCAGTCCTTCAAGGACACCAAGGTGGTGGACTTCGACACGCAGCTCGACCCCAGCTGGGTGGACGCCGAGCAGGCGGACTGGCGCAAGGTCTTCGGCCGCTGAGGTGAGCACCATGGGAGGTGACGACGCGTGACGACCATCGACAGCCAAGCCCCGGCGAGGGCCGGGACGGGCGCTACGGCTCCGGAGCGCCTCCGCCTGGGCCGATCCCGGGGTCGCGGCCCGACGAGTCGACGGTTGGCCCGCCTCTGGCCGTGGCTCATCCTCGCGGTCCTCGCCTACCTCGTCCTGACCCCCCTGGTGATGCTCCAGGTCACGGCTCTCGGCGGGGGCGCGAGCGGCTACCAGCGCGCCCTCGCCACGCCGGGGCTGTCCCGCATCCTGCTGATGACGGTGGCGCTGGCTGTCGGGTCGGTGCTCATCGCCCTGGTCAGCGGAGTGACGCTGGCCTGGATGTCCACCCGACTCCCACGCCGGCTCGAGTGGCTCTCGGTGCTGCCGCTGCTGATGATCGTCCTACCGCCGGTCTCCACCGTCATCGGCTGGGCGATGCTCCTGGCGCCCCGGTCGGGCGTGGTCAACCAGTGGCTGCGGATGTTGCCGTGGTGGCAGCCGGCTCCCGGCACCATCGCCTCCGGACCGATCGACGTCTACTCCGCCCCGTGGATCATCATCATCACCGGGCTGAGCATCACCTCGTTCGTCTACGTCTTCCTGCGCGCCGGACTGATGAACATCGGCAACGACGTCATCGAGGCCTCGCGGGTGTCGGGGGCGGGGTCCTTCCGCACCTTCGTCAGCGTCGTGCTGCCGCTCGTGCGGCCCTCCTTGGTCTACGGCACGGCGGTGGCGCTGCTCCTGGGGCTCGGCCAGTTCACTGCACCCCTGCTCCTGGGGACGCAGCGCAACATCGACGTGCTCTCGACCCGGGTGTACCGGTTCGCGGGGATGCCGCCCACCGACTACGCCGCCGCGGCCGCGATCGCGACACCGCTGCTGGTCGTCGGTCTGCTCGCGGTCGTCGTCCAGCGCGCCTCCCTCGCCAACGGCCAACGGTTCGTGTCGGACGCCGGCGGCAAGGGGACGGGGCGTCAGGGATCGACCTCGATCACGGCGGCCGTCGTCATCGCGGTGTTCTCGGTGGTCAGCGTCGCGCTGCCGCTCGCGGCCCTGGTCGCGGCGTCGCTGTCGCCGTTCTGGACCGGGCAGCTGCGCCCGAGCCTGTGGACGCTGGCCAACTTCGAACGGGTCTTCCAGGACTCCCAGCTGGTCAACGGCATGCAGACCAGCCTCATCACCTCGACCACCGCCGTGGCCATCGCGATTCCGCTCGGCTACCTGGTGACGGAGATCGTGCACCGTCGGCGGGGAGGTCGCTTCGTGCGAGGGGGCGCCGACCTGCTCGTCGGTCTTCCGCTCGGTGTGCCGGCGGTCGTGTTCGGCGCCGGGTTCCTCTTCACCTACACCCGACCCCCGCTCGTGCTGTACGGCACGAACTGGGTGCTCATCCTCGTGTACGTCACCTTGATGCTGCCGTACACCGTGCGCCTGCAGATGGCGGCGAGGATGTCGCTCGGAGACTCCTACGAGGCGGCCGCCCGCGTGAGCGGGGCGGGGGTCCTGCGGACCCACCTCGGCATCATCCTGCCGATGATGCGCGGCGCCATCGGTGGCGCGGCCGCCCTGATGTTCGTCCTGCTCTCCCACGAGTTCACGGCCTCGCTCCTCGTCCGCTCCACGCGGACGCAGGTCCTGGGGACCGTGCTCTACGACTACTGGACCAACACGTCCTATCCGCTCGTCGCGGCCATCGCGCTCGTCATGTTCGGGATCACCGCCGTCGGCGTCGTCCTGGCCGTGCTGGTCGGCGGCCGATCCAACACCGTCGAAAGGCTGTGACACCCATGGGGAACTACGTCATCGAAGGGCTGCGGAAGACCTTCGGCCGAGGTGAGGGCGCCTTCACGGCGATCGACGGGATCGACCTGGTCATCGAGCCGGGGGAGATGCTCGTCCTACTCGGGCCGAGCGGGTGCGGGAAGACGACGACGCTGCGGTGCCTCGCGGGGCTCGAGAGCGGGGACGAGGGGCGGATCGACTTCGCTGGCCGCACCGTGTTCGACGCGGCCAAGGGCACGGACGTGCCTCCGGAGAAGCGCGACGTCGGCATGGTCTTCCAGTCGTACGCGCTCTGGCCGCACAAGACGGTGGAGCAGAACATCGCCTACCCCCTCAAGGTGCGTCGGCTCCGGCAGGCGCTCTCCGAGGGATGGGTTCAGCGCGCGGCGGAGCTCGTCGACTGCTCGACGCTGCTCTCCCGCTACCCGGCGCAGCTCTCCGGCGGTCAGCAGCAGCGTGTCGCCCTGGCTCGCGGTCTGGTGGCCCGTCCCGACCTCGTGCTGTTCGACGAGCCGCTGTCCAATCTCGACGCACTGCTGCGCTCGAGGGTGCGCAACGACCTGCACGAGCTGCACCAGAGCCTGGGCTTCACGAGCGTGTACGTCACCCACGATCAGTCGGAGGCATTCGCCCTCGGTGACCGGTTGGCCGTCATGCGCAGCGGTGCGGTGGAGCAGGTGGGCACGGCGGCCGACGTGTACGAGCGTCCTGCCACGGACTACACGGCCAACTTCGTCGGCATGACCAACCACGTCGACTTCGAGCGGACGCCCGACGGGTGGACGGTGCTGGGCGGCGAGGACCTGTCGGCGCTCGAGCTGCCGCTCTCCCGGGACCGGTCGGTTGCCCGGCTGAGGTTCCGGTCGGTGGACGCCGCCGTCGTCACCGAGAATGCCGCGGTCGCCGGCATCCGCCTGCGTGGTCGGGTCAGGGACCGAATCTACACCGGGCACGGCTACGAGCTCGCCGTCGACCTGGGGTCGCGGCGCGTCACGATCGTGGTGCCGACGGAGGTCGCCGCCACCTTGCACCGGGACTCCCCGGTGGTCCTCGAGGTCTCGGCCGCGCGCAGTCGGTGGTACGAGCCCGACGCCGCCGCTCTGGCGACGCGCGAGGTGTCGACCGGCGGGCGGAGCCTGGCGTCGACGGGTACCTGAGCCCACCGGTCAGCCGCTGGCTCTTTCCCGCCCTCGTCTACGCAGCGCTCTCGACGGCGGTCGTCAGCTCGTTGGGGATGCTGCTCGTCCCGGTCGTCGCCGTGCGGATGGGCGTGCAGACGAGCAGCGCCCAGTGGGTGATCACCCTCAACCTCCTCGTGGGGGCCGTCGTCGCACCCACCGTGGGTCGGCTCAGCGACGGACCACACCGGAAGCGGTTGCTCGTGGTGTGCTTGGCGCTGACCGCAGCTGGCTCGGTGGTGGCCGCTCTCGCAGGATCCCTCTCCGTGCTGCTCGTCGGCCGGGCGCTGCAGGGGTTCGCCTACGGTCTGGTGCCCGGGGCGATCGCCGTGGCCCGTCAGCACCTGCCGCGCGAGCGGACCGCGAAGGCCATCGCGACCCTCTCCATCACCGTGGCGATGGGCCTGGGGTTCGGGTACCCGCTCACCGGGCTGACGGTGGGGACCCTCGGGCTCGGTGGTGCCTTCTGGGTCGCGCTGGGCCTCGTCCTCGTCGGGCTCGTCGTCGTGCTCCGGCTGGTGCCGCCGGACCAGGCGGGGGAGCGCCGACCTTTCGACCTCCCGGGCGCTCTCTGGCTGAGCGGGGTGCTGGTCGCCCTGGTCCTCGCGATCACCCAGGCGCCACGGTGGGGTTGGGCATCACCCGGTACCGGCGTCCTCACCGGCGTGGCAGCGGTGTGCGCCTGGTCGTGGGTGCGTGGCGCCCGGCGGACGACGACTGCCTTCGTCGACCTCGCCAGCCTGCGCGTGAGGGACGTGGCCGCCACCCACCTGGGCGCGCTCGCGCTCGCGTCCACCGTCTACGCGGCGATGTCCACCTCGAGCCTCGTGGTCCAGGCCCCGACGAGCACCGGGTACGGGTTGGAGGTCTCCGTGCTCGTCGCCGGGCTCGTCATCCTCCCGCTGTCGGTGGGGAGCATCGCTGCGAATCAGGTCCTGCGGCTCGCGCTGCCCCGCTGCCGGGCGACGACGCTCCTTGCCGCCGGGGCTGCGGTGCTGCTCGTCGGCAACGCCTCGCTCCTCGTGGTCCGGTCGTCCTTGGGCCCGCTCGTGGCGGGCATGGCCGTCGTGGGTCTCGGGATGGGGCTCGTCTTTGGCTCGGCGCCGGTCGTCGTCGCCCGTGGCGTCCCGCGGGGTGAGGTCGGGAGCGCCGTCAGCCTCAACCAGGTGCTGCGGACGGTGGGAGGGCTGCTCGGCAGCGCCGCGACCGGGAGCGTCTTCGCGGCGACGAGCACGGACCTCGGCTTCCCCTCGGCGGGTGGCGTCCGGCTTGCCCACATGGGAGCGGTGCTCGTGGCCGGCGTGTGCGCGCTCGGCCTCGCAGCGGTGTGGTTCGTCCACCCAGCGGGCGGTCATGGCGCCGAGCCCAGCTCGTAAGTATGATCATGATTAGAAGGGAAGGTGGTGGCATGACTCGACGACGAGCGTCGCGTCTGACGATGGACGGCGCGGAGCTGGACCACTTCCTGGCCCAGGCCCGCACGTGCCGGGTCGCGACGGCCGGCCCGGAGGGTCCGCACGTCAGCCCGCTCTGGTTCCTGTGGCTGCAGGGCGAGCTGTGGCTCAACTCGGTCGTGGCCACGCGCCGCGCCCAGCACCTGGCCGCCGACCCGCGGGTCGCGGTCGTCGTGGACGACGGGGAGACCTACGACCGGCTGCGGGGCGTCGAGCTGCGGGGGCGAGCACAGTGGGTGGGTGAGGTCCCGCGGCGTGGAGCGCCCGACGAACGGCTCGAGGCCGTGGAGCAGGGCTTCCACGCGAAGTACCGCGACCCCGCGCTACCCATCCCGCACGACGGCCGGCACGCCTGGCTCCGGCTCCGTCCCCTGCATATCAGCAGCTGGGACTTCAGGAAGATCTCGACGAGGACGGAAGGTTGACGTGATGGAAGAGAACCTCTGGGAGGAGTCGGAGGAGATCATCTCCCTCCGCGAGCTGGTGCGTGAGTGGGGTCGGCGGACCGTCCGTCCCCAGATCGCCTACCTCGAGGACAAGGGGGAGTTCCCGCGGGAGCTCTACCGGCAGATGGGGGAGCTCGGGTTCTTCGCGGCCGCGTTCCCCGAAGAGCTCGGGGGGTTGGGGGGCGGCTACCGCGCCCTCGTCGCCGTCGCCGAGGAGCTGGCGCGCGTCTACCCGCCGTTGTCGGCGTCGATGAACCTGCAGGCGGCCACCGTGCCGCTGACGATCGCCAACTGGGGAAGCCCCGAGATCGTCGAGGAGTACGTCGCCGGCCTCATCTCGGGCGAGGTGCTCGGATGCAACGCGATGACCGAGCCCGACGGCGGGTCAGACTTCCTCGGGGCCATGCGCACCCGCGCGGTGCGTGACGGCGACGACTTCGTCATCAACGGCAGCAAGCTCTGGATCACCAACGCCAACGTCGCCGACGTCGCGATCGTCTACGCGAAGACCGACCCCGAGGCCGGGCACCGGGGCGTGACCGCCTTCGTCGTCCCGACGGACACGCCGGGGTTCGCCGTCTCCCGGGTCCCCTGCCGGGTTCTGGGCAAGCTCATGCCGACCAACAGCATCACCTTCGACGACGTCCGAGTCCCCTCCCGGTATGTCCTCGGCGAGGAGGGCCAGGGCTTCACCGTCGCCATGAACGCCATGGACTACGGCCGCCTGACCGTGGCCGCCCGTCAGGTCGGCCTGACCCGCGCGTGCCTGGACGCCTCCGTCGAGTTCGCGAACCAGCGTGAGGCCTTCGGCGAGCGTATCTCCAGCTTCCAGATGATCAAGAAGCTCGTCGCCGAGATGGCCGCCGACCTGGCGGCTTCCAGCGCCCTGCTGTGGGCGGCCGCGGTCCGGCACGACCAGGGCCTGCCCTCGACGCGCGAGGCCACGATCGCGAAGTACTTCACGGCCGAGGTGGCCAACCGCGCGGCGCAGTCGACGGCGGAGATCTTCGGGGGCCTCGCCTTCAGCGACGAGCTCCCGGTCAGCATCTATCTCAACTACGCCAAGCTCTGGCAGACCGGGGAGGGCTCGGCCAACATCCAGCGGATCCTGATCGCCGACGATGCCCTGGGCCTGAAGGACATGGACCGGCACGCCGGGTCGACGCGGCGGGCACGGGAGCGCCAGTCCGTGTGAGGGGTGGCCCCGGGCGGCATTCATGATTACTATGTGCATAGTTAGGCAACGACGCCAGGAAGGGACACCATGCGGATCGTGACCGGAGCGGAGGAGGCCGTGCGCTTGCTCCTCGAGCCACGGTCGGTGGCCATCGTCGGAGCCTCGTCGCGCCCGGATGCCCTCAGCTGGTGGCCACTACACCTATTGCAGCACAACGAGTTCCGCGGCCACCTGTACCCGGTGAACCCCAAGTACGACTCGCTCGGCGGCATCCCCTGCTACCCGTCCGTCACAGCGATCGGGGAACCGGTGGACGTGGCGGTCATCGTGCTCAACGTCGAGGGGACTCTCGCCGCCGTGCGGGAGTGCGCCGAAGCCGGGGTACAGGCGGTCATCCTGCCCACGCAGGGTTTCGGGGAGATGGGCGAGGACGGGCGGGCCAAGGAGCGCGAGCTCAAGGCGATCGCCGACGCGGCCGGGATGCGGATCGTCGGGACGAACACCGACGGCGTCGCAAACTTCGCGCTCGGTGCCACCATGTCGATCCAGCCGCTCCTCGAGGAGCGCATCCCCGTGGGACCCATCGGCGTCGTGTCGCAAAGTGGGGCCACCGCCGCCTCGCTGCTCGTCCGGCTCCGAGACGCCGGCCTCGGAGCCAAGCTCCACGTGAGCGCCGGCAACGAGACCGACCTCGGTTTCGTCGACTACCTCTCGGTCCTCGTGCAGGACCCGGAGATCGAGATCGTGCTCGGCTACCTCGAGGCCGTGCGCCGGCCCGAGGAGTTCGTCGAGGTGCTGAAGATGGCCGCCGATATCGGCAAGCCGGTCGCCCTCATCAAGGTCGGCAGCTCCGAGCAGGGTGCACGGCGCGCCGGGGCGCACACGGGGGCGCTCGCGGGCGAGGACTCCGTCTACCAGGCCCTGTTCGACCGATGGGGCGTCATCCGGGTCGAGGAGCTCGGTGACCTGGTCGCCGTCGCGAAGCTCCACCTCGGCAGGGGGGATCTCGGTCCCGGTGGCGTGGGCATCCTGTCGGGCTCAGGCGGGCAGTGCGGCATCGCCGCGGACATCGCCCGTTCGCTGGACGTCGACGTGCCACAGCTCCGGCCGGAGATCGAGGCACGGATCGACGCGATGCTGACCTTCGGCGCCGGGTTCAACCCGTGCGACCTCACCGGCGAGATCGCGCGCACCCCGACGCTCGCCGCGTCGGTGTACGAGGAGTTCGATCGCGACCCCGGCATCGCCGCCGCGGTGTTCATCCGCAAGAAGATGCTCGCGGACGTCAGCGACCGCTCGGTGCGCCCCCTCGTGGAAGCGGCCCGGGCGCCGGGACGGACCCCGTTGGTCGTCTACGCGATGGACGGCTTCGTCGCAGAGGCCGAGATGGCGCTCTACCGCGAGGCGGGCATCCCGGTGTTCGGTTCCCTGCGTGACCTCTTCACCTCCTTCCGCGCCCTGACCGGCCGCGCCCGGGCCCTGGCGGCCGTGAGCGCACCAGTCACCTCCGCCCGGGGTGAGCTGCCGGTCACCGTTCCGGCGGGCGCAGCGCTGCCCGAGGCCGACGCCCGCGAGCTCCTGCTTGCCTACGACCTGCCGGTCCCGGGTCAGGAGTTGGTGCGATCCGTCGACGACGCCGTGACGGCCGCAGAGCGGCTCGGCTTCCCCGTCGTCGTGAAGATCAGCGACCCCCGGGTCCAGCACAAGACCGAGATCGGCGGTGTGGCCGTGGGCCTGGCCGGACCGGTCGACGTCAAGGAGGCGGGGACGCGCATCCTGTCCTCCGGGCGCGAGGCGCTCGGTGACGAGCCGGCCGGACTGTTGGTCCAGGAACAGGTCGAGGGCGGGGTCGAGCTCATCGCCGGGCTCACCGTCGACCGCGACTTCGGCCCGTTCGTCATGGTCGGGATGGGGGGCGTCAACGCCGAGCTCCTCCGCGACGTCGCCCTGCGCCCGGCACCGGTCACGGCCACCGAGGCGCGCGAGATGATCCGCTCGCTGAACGGCGCGCCGCTGCTGTCCGGGTTCCGCGGAGCTCCGCCGTGCGACGTCGACGCGCTCGCGGACGCGGTCGCCAACCTGTCGCGCCTTGGTGCCGACGGTGCGACGGACCTCTCCGAGGTCGACCTCAACCCGATCGTCGCCCTGCCGGAGGGGCAAGGCGTGCGGATCCTCGACTGTCTCGTCCTGGGAGCGTGAGCGGCATGGGTGTACGGACCGAACGACGGGGTCAGACGCTGGTCATCTGGCTCGACCGGCCGGAGAAGCGCAACGCGATGAGCCGCGAGATGGCCGAGGGTCTCGAGCGCGCCATCGAGGAGATGGAGTCCGACGACGGCATCCGCGCCGGGGTGCTGACGGGCGCCGGGCCGGTCTTCTGTGCCGGCACCGACCTCAAGGACCCGCGCGACAAGCGCACCGAGCGCGGGGGGGAGTACGGCCTGCTCCGCCGTGACCGGGGCACCCCGCTCATCGCGGCGGTCAACGGGCCCGCCCTCGGCGGCGGCTTCGAGATTGTCCTCGCCTGTGACCTCATCGTCATGAGCGAGGCGGCCACCTTCGGGCTCCCCGAGACCCGCCGCGGACTGGCCGCGACCGGCGGCGGGCTGTTCCGTGCGCCGACGTCGCTGCCGTACCACGTGGCGCTCGAGATGATGCTTACCGGACGGGCGGTCACCGCCGCCCGGGCCTACGCGCTGGGGCTCGCCGCCGAGGTCGTCCCGGCCGACGAGGTTCTCCCGGCCGCGATGCGGCTGGCCGACGAGATCGCCCTCGGTGGACCGAGCGGGACCGCAGAGACGCTGCGCGCCGTCAGGGGCTTCGTCGGGCGCGACGACCACCTCGGCTGGTGGATGACCGCCCGCGCCAAGGACGCCGTCGTCGCCCACCCCGACGCCGCCGAGGGGCGGGCAGCGTTCGCCGAGCGGCGCACGCCCCAGTGGGTCTACACGTCCGCCCTCGTCCCGAGCCCGGGCGGTGACCCCTCGTGAGGGGGCGCTACTACGAGGAGTTCGTGGTCGGCGAGGTCATCAGGCACGAGCTCAGCCGCACCGTGACCGAGATGGACAACGTCCTCTTCAGCTCGATCACGATGAACACGCAGCCCCTGCACCTCGACGAGGTCTGGGCCAGCGGCACCGAGCACGGGACGCGGGTCGTCAACGGCGTCTACGTCATCGGCCTGGTGGTCGGTATCTCCGTGCCGGAGACGGTCCTCAACACCTCGCTGGGAGTCCTCGGATTCGACGGCGTGACCTTCTCGAGGATCGTCCGGCACGGGGACACCATCCACGTCGAGACCGAGATCACGAGCGCCCGCGAGTCCGCCTCCAGACCCCACGCGGGGCTGGTGGGCTTCGAGCACCGGGCCTTTAACCAGGACGACGAGCTCGTCATGACCATCCGTCGCGTCGGCCTGATGCTCAAGGCACCCGCCGCCGCATGAACCCACTCACCCCGACTCGAGGAGCATCCCGATGAAGAGCGTCACACTGGGCGCCGGCATGGCGTTCTGGGGCGACAGCATCCGCCCGGCGATCGACATGGTCGAGCGCGCCGACATCCAGTACCTCTGCTGCGACCACCTCGCCGAGCTGACGATGGCGATCCTCAGCAAGCGGATGGAGCGCGACCCCGAGGCCGGCTTCACCCCCGACGTGGTCGACCTGGTGCGCGCGGTCGGCGTCACGGCCCACCGCCGGGGCATCCGCATCGTCAGCAACGCGGGTGGCGCCAACCCGCACGCCGCGGCCCGCGCAGTCGCGGCCGTCTACGCCGAGCTGGGCCTGGACGACGTCAGGATCGCTGTCGTGACCGGTGACGACGTCCGTGGGTCGATCGACGACCTCATGGCGCAGGGGGTCACCTTCGAGAACATCGACACCCGTCAACCGCTGAGCACCGTGCGGCCGCTGCTCACGCAGGCCAACGTCTACACCGGGTCCGAGGGCATCGTGGAGGCGCTGCAGATGGGGGCCGACGTCGTGATCTGCGGCCGGGTCACCGACATCGCCCTCTACCTCGGCCCGATGATCCACGAGCTGGGCTGGGCCCGCGACGACTGGGACCGGCTGGCGGCGGGCACCGCGGCCGCCCACGTCGTGGAGTGCGGTGCGCAGTCGACGGGTGGTCTGTTCAGCAAGGGGTGGCAGTCGGTGCCGGGCATGGTCGACATGGGCTACCCGACGGCCGAGGTGTTCGAGGACGGCTCCGCGGTCGTCTCGAAGACTCCCGGGAGCGGTGGGGAGGTGACGGTGGCCTCGGTCAGCGAGCAGATGGTCTACGAGGTCCTCGACACCGCCGCCTATCTGACCGCGGACGTCACGGCAGACTTCACCGGGATCACGCTGGAGCAGGTGGGACCCGACCGGGTCAGGGTCGACGGCGTCGTGGGGCGGGAGGCGCCCCGCACCCTCAAGGTGAACATGGGCTACCGCGCCGGCTTCGTCGGCTCCGCGCAGTTCACCTACACGTGGCCGGACGCGAAGGCGAAGGCCGACCGCGCGGTCGAGCTGCTCGAGGAGCGGCTCGAGCGAGCAGGGTTCCAGCACTCGGGGACACGCGTTGAGTACATCGGTGCGAACTCCATCTGGAGCCCCCTCGTCCCGCCGCCCGAGGACCCGGAAGCGCTCGAGGTGACGGTGCGGTACGCCGCCCGCTGCCCCAGCCGCGAGGAGGCCCGCAAGGTCTTCAGCGAGCTGGTCCCGATCTGCAACAACGGACCTGCGGGGATGGGCGGCCTCGGCACCCGTCTGCCGATCACCGAGCAGTTCGGGATCTGGCCCGCGCTCATCCCCCGGGAGATGGTCCAGCAGCAGGTCGAGATGCTCGAGACCGTGGAGGTGGCGCGATGACGGTGCGTGTGTGGGACCTCGCCCACGGCCGGTCGGGGGACAAGGGGGATGTCTGCAACGTCGGGCTCGTCGCGCGTGACGCCGACGCCTTCGCCCTCCTGCGCCGGGTCCTCACACCGGAGACCGTCAAGGCCCGCTTCGGGCCTCTCGTCACGGGCGAGGTGACCCGGCACGAGATGGCCAACATCCACGCCCTGAACTTCGTCCTGCACGGTGGTCTCGACGGCGGCGGGACGATGTCCCTGCGCACCGACGCCCTCGGCAAGGTGATGTACGCCTGGCTGCTGCGCATGGAGATCGACCTCTCGGGACCCGAGCCGCGGGCTGTCGTCGAGGACGTCGCCTCCCGATCCGGGAGGGGCTGACGTGGGTCCCTTCGAGGCCATCGCCGTGGCGGTCGAGGACGGGGTCGGAACGATCACGCTGGACCAGCCCGATCGACGGAACCCGTTGGACCGCACCATGTCCGGCGAGCTGGTGGAGGCGTTCAGCGGCCTCTTCGCCGACGACGCGGTCCGTGTGGTCGTCCTGCGGGCCAACGGGCCTGCCTTCTGCGCCGGCGGTGACCTGCGCCAGATGGGCCGGTTCTCGCAGATGCCGACGGCGGAGGCCTTCGACTGGCCCGGCCGGATCGTCGAGCTCAACCGGCTCATGCTCGCCGCGACCAAGCCGGTGCTGGCTGCGGTCGACGGCCCGGCCTTCGCCGGGGGCATGGGACTGGCCGGGATGTGCGACGTGCTGCTCGCCACGCCGCAGGCGCGCTTCGCCATGCCGGAGGTCAAGGTCGGGATCTTCCCGATGATCATCGTGGCGCAGCTGTCGCGAAGCATCCCGCGCAAGCACCTGCTCGAGATGATGTTCACGGGCGACGCGATCGACGCCGCCGAGGCCTACCGGCTCGGCTTCGTCAACCGGGTCTATCCGGACGCCGCGGCCCTCGACGAGGGCGTGAAGGCCTACGCCGAGCGCTTCAAGCGGGCGAGCCCCTCCGCGGTGCGCCTGGGGCGGCGCGCGTTCAACCTCCTGTCCGAGATGACCGCCGACCAGGCGCTCGACGCCGCTCAGTTCTTCGTCATGCCCTTCCACCTCGGTGACGACATCGTCGAGGGCGCCGACGCCTTCCTCGAGCGCCGGCCGCCGCGCTGGGCGGACCCCACGTCCGGAGATGCCCATGCCTGAGGCATACGTCGTCGCCGCCGCGAGGACCCCCGTGGGGCGGCGCAAGGGCGGCCTCTCGGGCATCCACCCCGTGGACCTGGGGGCCGGCATCCTCCAGGCGGTCGTCGAGCGCGCCGGCGTCCCGCCGGAGTCGGTCGACGACGTCGTGATGGGCGTCGTCGACCAGGTCGGCGCGCAGTCGACCAACGTCGCGCGCACGATCACCCTGGCGGCAGGCCTTCCGGAGTCCGTTCCCGCCGTGACGATCGACCGACAGTGCGGGAGCTCGCAGCAGGCGGTCCACTTCGCGGCCCAGGCCATCATGAGCGGGCAGATGGACGTCGTCGTCGCCGGTGGGGTCGAGGTCATGAGCCTCATCCCCATCGCGGCCAGCGCGTTCGTGGGGCGGGACGCCGGGATGGGGATGCCGCGGGAGGCGCCCTCGTGGCACGCCCGGTACGGCGACCAGGAGATCAGCCAGTTCCGCGGCGCCGGACTGATCGCCGAGGACTGGGACGTCTCGCGAGAGGACATGGAGCAGTGGGCTCTGAGCAGCCACCAGCGCGCGGTTGCGGCTCAAGATGCCGGCCTGTTCGTCGACGAGGTCGTGCCCGTCGGCGACGTCGTGCACGACGAGGGCCCCCGGCGCAGCACCTCGCTCGAGTCGATGGCCGGTCTCGAGCCGCTCGTCCCGGGGGGACGCCTCACCGCGGCGGTCTCGTCGCAGATCTCGGACGGCGCGGCCGCCCTCGTTCTCGCCTCCGCCGACGCCGTGCGCGAGCACGGCCTGACGCCGCTGGCCCGGGTGCACGCGATGTCCGTCGTCGGCGCCGACCCCGTCCGCATGCTGACCGGCCCCATCCCGGCGACCCAGAAGGTCCTGGCGCGCGCCGGGCTCGGCGTCCGGGACATCGACGCCTTCGAGGTCAACGAGGCCTTCGCCTCGGTGGTCCTCGCCTGGCTCTCCGAGACCGGGGCCGACCCCGAGCGCACAAACCCGCTCGGGGGTGCGATAGCCCTGGGTCACCCGCTGGGGGCCACCGGCGCCCGGCTGATGACCACGATGATCCACCACCTGCGCAGGACCGGCGGACGCTACGGCCTGCAGACGATGTGCGAGGGCGGCGGCCTCGCGAACGCGACCATCATCGAAGCACTCGAGGGAGAGTGACAATGCAGTACGGCATCCAGCTGACGTCGATGCACGACGCGTCGACTCCGGCGCGGCAGCAGCGCGAGGAGCACGAGGAGCTCGTCCGGACCTGCGACGCACTCGGTTTCGACCTCATGGGCGCAGGGCAGCACTTCCTGGGCAGCGAGCTGCGGTACTACCAGCCGGTCCCTTGGCTCGCCCACATGGCGACCGTGTCGACCCGCATGCGTGTTGCCACGGGCATCGTCCTGCTCTCCATGGTCAACCCCGTCGACATGGCCGAACAAATGGCGACGCTGGACGCACTGACCGACGGCCGCGCAGTGTTCGGGGTCGGGCTGGGCTACAGCCGTCACGAGTTCGACGCCTTCGGCGTCAGGCCGGGGGAGCGGGTGCGTCGGTTCGAGGAGGGGCTGCGCATCGTCCGGGCCATGTGGTCGGGAGATCAGGTGGACGTCGACGGCGAGTGGACCAGCGTCCACGGTGCACTCCCGTCGGTCCGGCCGGTGCAGGACGGAGGCATCCCGATCTGGGTCGGAGGCCAGGCGGCGGCGGCCGTACGTCGCGCCGCCCTTCTCGGGGATGCCTGGTATACACCGCCGTTCCCCACGCACGACCAGCTGGCGTCGCTCCGTCGTCTCTTCCTCGAGACGCGGCACGAGGCGGGACTGCCGACCGACGGCGAGTTCCCCGTCCGCCGAGAGCTCATGATGGCGTCGAGCCGCGAGGAGGCCGTGGCTCACGCTACCGAGCGGTACCGCGCGCGGTACGAGACCTACCGGCGCTGGGGCCTCTCGGGCGAGAACACGCCCATCACCTCCGGTGAGGAGCTGCGCAGCGAAATCGAGGAGCACTTCATCCTCGGCACACCCGACGACTGCGCCGCCGAGATCACCCGGCTCGAGCAGGAGCTCGGGATGACGCACTTCATGTACAAGCCCCACTGGGTGGGCCAGTCCCACGCCGACGCCATGCGCCAGCTGGAGCTGTTCGGCACCGAGGTCATGCCTCGGGTGGCCGCCGAGAGGAGCCTGGCATGACGGAGACCACCCGGGTCGACGTGCTCGGGATCGGCGCCGGCGTCGCCGGGATCGCCCTGGCCGTCAACCTGCGCAAGCAGGGGGTAAATAACTTCGTCGTACTCGAGCAGTCCGCCGGCATCGGCGGCACGTGGTGGGACAACCGCTACCCCGGAGCCGAGGTCGACGTCACCTCGGAGCTCTACTCGTTCTCCTTCACTCGTCACGTCTTCACCCGGACCCACGCCCGTCAGCCGGAGGTCCGCGACTACCTGCACCAGGTCGTGCGCGACTTCGGGGTCGAGGACCGGTTCGTGCTGCGGACGAAGGTCACCGACCTGACGTGGGAGCCGGATGAGGAGCGGTGGACGATCGCGGCCGACGACGGCCGCCGCTGGAGCGCGCGTCACGTGGTCGCGAGCGTCGGGCAGCTGAACAACCCCCGCTACCCGTCGTGGCCGGGCATGGATGACTTCGCCGGGGAGATGTTCCACACCTCCCGCTGGCGTGACGACGTGGAGCTGCGAGGCAAGCGCGTGGCCGTCGTCGGCACGGGGTCGACCAGTGCGCAAGTGACGCCACCGCTCGCGGAGCTGGCCGAGCACCTGTACGTCTTCCAGCGACAACCCGGCTGGGTCATCGAGAAGGGCGACCGGGACTTCACGGCCCGGCACCTGGCGCGGTGGAGACGGTTCCCGGTGCTCATGAGGATCGCGCGCCTGCGCGCGTTCCTCGGCCTGGAGAAGATGAAGGACGTCGCCGTCCAAGGCTCCGAGCTCAACGCACGCTTCCAGCGCCAGGCAGAGGAGTACCTGCACCGGGCGGTCCCGGACCCCCAGCTGCGAGAGCTCCTCCGACCGGACCACCCGTACTTCGGCAAGCGCCCCGTCATCACCTCCGACTACTACCCGGCTCTGATGCGCGACGACGTCACGTTGGTCCCGCACGAGGTGGTTGCCATGACGACAGACGGCGTCGTGGACGACCGCGGCACCGAGACCCCCGTCGACGTCGTCGTCCTCGCCACGGGGTTCCTGCCCTCCCGGTTCCTCGCGACCCTCGAGGTGCGTGGAGAGGGCGGGGTGCCGCTCTCCGAGCACTGGGGTCCTGACCCGAAGACCTTCTTGGGCCTGATGACGGTCGGCTTCCCGAACTTCTACGTCACGTACGGCCCGAAGACGAACGGGGGCACCGTCATCTTCACCCTGGAGAGACAGGCCGAGTGGATCGCCCGCGCAGTGCGCCAGGCCCTCCGCGCGGACGCGACCGTGCGGGTGCGCCCGGAGGTGGTCGAGAAGTACGACGCCATGGTCGACGAGGCGCTCACGCGGACCGTCTGGAGCTCGACGCGCAACTACTACACCTCCAGCACCGGCAAGGTCGTCACGCAGTGGCCGCTGACGCAGCGCGCCTACGCGTCCCTCCTGCGCCGGCTCCCCGTGCGCAAGGTGGCCACGTTGACGCCGACACGGACGCCGTCCGCGAGCCGGTCTCTCTCTCAGACCAAGAAGGTGAGCCCGTGACCACGGACGCCTCGATCCCGTTCGACGTCGACCGGTTGCTCGTCGGCGGCCGATGGGAAGACCCCTCCTCCACCGAGCGCGTCGAGCTGACCTCTCCGTACGACGAGTCCGTCATCGGCTCGGTGCCGGTCGTCACCCGACACGAGGTGGACCTCGCCTTCGAACGGGCCGGCGCCGCGCTGGAATCGGGCTCGTGGTCGCAGATGGAGCCAGCCGAACGCGGTCGACTGCTGGCGCGGTTCGCCGACGAGATGGCTGCGCGCGGGGAGGCGATCCGGCGAGTGTCGTCGGTGGAGACGGGCGTCGGGATCTCCTCGGTCGGTGGCCTGGCGCGGGTGACGGACATCGTCCTGCGTCAGTACGCCGACCTGGCGGCGACCTACCCGTTCACCGAGGTGCGTCACTGGCTGGGCAAGGAGATGACCGTGGAGAGGGTGCCGGTCGGGATCGCTCTGGGCATCCCACCGTGGAACGCCCCGGTGCCGAGCATGTCGTTCATGGTCGGGCCCGCTCTTGCGGCGGGGTGCCCGCTCGTTCTCAAGCCGGCGATCGAGGCGCCACTTGCGACCCATCTCATGGCCGAGGCGGCCGTCGCGGCGGGCTTGCCGGAGGGTGTCCTCAGCATCCTCCCGGCGGGTGCGGAGATCGGTGAGTACATGATCAACCACGATGCGGTCGACAAGATCGCCTTCACCGGCAGCACCGCTGTGGGCCGACACATCATGGAGGTCGCGTCCCGGCGGATGGTCCGCACCACCCTGGAGCTCGGGGGCAAGGGTGCCGCCATCCTCTGCGACGACGTCGACATCGACGCGGTGGCTCCGCGGGTCGTCGCGGCCGGGCTGGCGAACTCCGGTCAGGTGTGCGCCGCGCAGACCCGGATCATCGTCCCTGCCCACCGTCGGGAAGAGTTCGTGGAGGCCTTGGTCGCGGCGGCGCGAGCCATGCCCGTCGGCGATCCTGCCGACGAGCGCACGGCCATCGGCCCGCTCGTCATGCGGCGGCAGCGCGAGCGGGTGGAGGAGTACATCCGCGTGGGTCGTGAGGAGGGTGCCACGCTCGCCCTGGGAGGCGGGCGACCACCTGGCCACACGTCGGGATGGTTCGTGGAGCCAACGGTGTTCGTCGACGTCGACAACTCGATGCGCATCGCGCGAGAGGAGATCTTCGGGCCCGTGCTTGTCGTCATCGCCGCTGCGGACGACGACGAGGCGGTGCGGATCGCCAACGACTCCGACTTCGGGCTCGTGGGCTCGGTGTTCTCGTCCGACGAGTCCCGGGCTCGCGGTCTCGCGCGGCGGATGCGGTTCGGACAGGTCCACGTCAACGGCTTCGGGACCAGCCCCGGCCAGCCCTTCGGTGGCTTCCGTCAGTCCGGCATCGGACGCAAGGGCAACGTCGAAGGGCTCGACGCCTACCTCGAGACGCGACTCATCGAGACGCACGCGTAAGGTCGGCGCGTCGTCCCTGCCGGGATAGGTGGTTCTTCGCCAACCGCGACGACGCCCCCGCCGGATGGTCCGGCGGGGGCGTCGTGACGTGCGACGGCTCAGATGTCGAAGTACATCTCGAACTCGTGCGGGTGAGGGCGGAAGCGGATCGGGTCCACCTCGTTCTTGCGCTTCCACTCGATCCACGTGGCGATGAGGTCCTCGGTGAAGACGTCGCCCTCGAGGAGGAACTCGTGGTCGGCCTCGAGCGCGTCGAGGACGGCCGGCAGCGAGCCGGGGACCTGCGCGATGGCCTCGTGCTCCTCGGGCGGCAGCTCGTAGAGGTCCTTGTCCACGGGCTCCGGCGGCTCGATGCGGTTGCGGATGCCGTCGAGACCGGCCATCAGCTGCGCCGCGAAGCACAGGTACGGGTTGGACGACGGGTCCGGGATGCGGAACTCGATGCGCTTGGCCTTCGGGCTGTCGCCGGCGATCGGGATGCGGACGCAGGCGGAGCGGTTGCGGGCCGAGTACACGAGGTTGACCGGGGCCTCGTAGCCGGGCACCAGGCGGTGGTAGCTGTTGACCGTCGGGTTGGTGAAGGCGAGCAGCGCCGGGGCGTGCTTGAGCAGACCGCCGATGTACCAGCGCGCGAGGTCGGAGAGACCGCCGTAGCCGCGCTCGTCGTAGAACAGCGGCTCGCCGTCCTTCCAGAGCGACTGGTGGGTGTGCATGCCCGAGCCGTTGTCGCCGAAGATCGGCTTCGGCATGAAGGTGGCGGTCTTGCCGCCCTCCCACACGGTGTTCTTGACGACGTACTTGAACTTCATCATGTCGTCGCCGGACTGGAGCAGGGTGTTGAACCGGTAGTTGATCTCCTGCTGGCCCGCGGTGCCCACCTCGTGGTGGCTGCGCTCGACCTCGATGCCCACCTTGGCCAGGTTGAGGCAGATCTTGTCGCGGGTGTCGGCGAAGTGGTCGACCGGCGGGACGGGGAAGTAGCCGCCCTTGTAGCGGGTCTTGTACCCGCGGTTGCCGCCGTCCTCGACGCGGCCGGTGTTCCACGCGGCCTCGACGGAGTCGATGTAGTAGTAGCTGGCGTTCGCCTTGGTCTCGAAGCGCACGTCGTCGAAGACGTAGAACTCGGCCTCGGCGCCGAAGTAGGCGGTGTCGGCGATGCCCGTCGACTTGAGGTACGCCTCGGCCTTCGCGGCGATGTTGCGCGGGTCGCGGCTGTAGGGCTCACCGGTGAAGGGGTCGACGATCGAGAAGTTCATGATGAGCGTCTTCTCGGCGCGGAACGGGTCGACGTAGGCCGTCGTCGGGTCCGGGATGAGCTTCATGTCGGACTCGTGGATGGCCTGGAAGCCGCGGATCGAGGATCCGTCGAACATCTGGCCGTTGGTGAAGAAGTCCTCGTCGACCGAGGCGGCGGGCACGTTGAAGTGCTGCATGACGCCGGGAAGGTCGCAGAACCGGATGTCGACGAACTTGATGTCCTCGTCCTTGATGAAGGAGAGGACCTCGTCAGCGGAGCTGAACACTGTGTTGAACCTCCTGGTTCGGTGCAGGGGCTATGGGAGCCAGCCCTGATGGCGTTGCCGACGACGCTAGGGCGGGGCGGTTTCCCGACCGTGACCCGGATGTTTCGCCGACGTAACGCCAGCCACCGTATCAAGGCGTGGGACGACGCGCCCGAAGCGTGGAACGCGTCGCCGCGTACGCTGGTGGCGTGCCGCCGACCTCCACCCCGCCGAGCCCCACCGCGACCCCGGCGGACGCCACGCTGCTGCGCCGCTTCGTCGGCTTCCTCGTCGACTGGACGCTCAGCGCCCTCGTGACCTTCCTCGTCCTGCCCTTCGACCTCGCGCAGCCGGGGGAGACCCCGCCGATGGTCCTCGGCCTGCCGACGAGCAGCTGGGCCGTCGCCGGCGTCTACGTCGTGCTGAGCACCGTGCTCGTCTCGGTCACCGGCTCGAGCGTCGGCCACCGGCTCGTGGGTCTGCAGGTGTGGCAGGTGCGCCGGCGGGTCTTCCCGCTCCAGGTGCTCCTGCGCTCGGTGCTCGCCGCGCTCGTCCTCCCGGCGCTGTTCACCGCCGGCGGCCGCGGCCTGCACGACCTCGCTGCGGGCACCCGCATCGTCCGGCCGGGGGTGCCGGCCACGCCGCCCGCCGCCTGAGCGGCGCGGGCGCGCGAGCCGTCAGCGGCCCCGCATCGCCTTGCGGTCCATGCGCGCCTTCGTCGGGTCGATGCCCTTGGGCACCGGGGGCTTGAGGCCGCCGAGGGACTTCAGGCGCTTGTTGACGACCGACACCTCGGCCTTGGTGAGCACCGGACGCATCCGGGTCAGCTTGCCGGAGATCTTCTTGACGGGGACCTGGTCCTCGCCGTCGCCGACGGTCCACAGGTGGACGGGCACGCCGGGAGCGACCCGGGCGACCTTCTTCTCCTCCTGCTTGAGCAGCTTGGCGACGCGGCCGGCAGGGCCCTCGCCGATGAGGACGACACCCGGGCGGCCGAGGGCGCGGAAGACCATCGCGGCGCCGGCCATGTCCTGGGCCCGCGTCCCGCGCGCGCCCTCCATCGCCACCGGCTCCTGCGCGGCGTACCAGCCACGCCGGCCCATGCCGGTCAGGGCGGCGCCGGCGGCACCGACCTGCCCGTCGAGCGCCTTGTACATCGCCGTGTTGCCGCGGCGGTTCATGACGATGACGGCGGCGAGGAACGCCGAGGGGATGGCGATGATGGCCGCGTAGATCAGCCAGCCGCCGCCGAAGATCGCGCCGATGCCGACGATGACCGCCGCCGTGAGCAGCGCGGCCCCGAGCATCCACCACCCGAGCTTCGGGTCGAGCGACTTGATCGCCTGGTAGGCCTGCCGGATCTCGGCGATGCGGCCCTGCTTCTTCTCGGGTGCGTCGGACACGGGGGAGGTGCTCCTGGTCGAGGACGGTGCGGTCGCCCGCGAGTGCGGGGACGCGGGCCTCAGGATACGGGCCGGGCCGCCTTGGCGACCAACGACGCCGCCTCCTGGCGAGCGGGGTCGTTCGCGGCCTGCGCGAGGTGCGCGAGGTGCTCGGGGATCGGACGGCCCCAGCGGCGCATCGCCGTGGCCCAGAGGCGGCCGGCGCGGTAGGACGAGCGGACGAGCGGCCCGGCCATGACGCCCTTGAACCCGACCTCGTCGGCGACCTCGGACCAGTGGACGAACTCCTCGGGCTTGACCCACCGGTCGATCGGGTGGTGCAGCGGCGAGGGGCGCAGGTACTGCGTGATCGTCAGGATGTCGCAGCCCGCGTCGTGGAGGTCGCGGATGGCTTCCTCGATCTCGTGGTCCTCCTCGCCCATCCCGAGGATGAGGTTGGACTTGGTGACCAGGCCGGCCTCGCGGGCCATCGAGAGGACCTTGAGGGACTTCTCGTAGGTGAACGCGGGCCGGATGCGGCGGAAGATGCGCGGCACCGTCTCGAGGTTGTGCGCGAAGACCTCCGGCCGCGCGTCGAAGACCTGCCCCACGAGCTCGGGCTTGGCGCCGAAGTCGGGCGGGAGGATCTCGACGCCGGTGTTGGGGTTGAGCGCGTGGATCTGCCGGATGGTGTCGGCGTAGAGGCCGGCCGCGCCGTCGGCGAGGTCGTCGCGCGCGACACCGGTGACGGTGGCGTAGCGCAGGCCCATCGTCGCGACCGACTCCGCGACCCGGCGCGGCTCGTCGAGGTCGAGCGGCTGCGGGCGCCCGGTGGCGATGTCGCAGAAGTCGCAGCGGCGCGTGCAGGTGTCACCGCCGATGAGGAAGGTCGCCTCGCGGTCCTCCCAGCACTCGAAGATGTTGGGACACCCGGCCTCCTGGCACACGGTGTGCAGGCCCTGGCCCTTCACCATCGAGTGGATCTGGGTGTACTCCGGCCCCATCCGGGCCGTGGTACGGATCCACTCGGGCTTGCGCTCGATCGGGGTCTCGGCGTTGCGCGCCTCGACCCGCAGCAGGCGGCGTCCCTCGGGTGCGACAGTCACGCGTTCCAGCCTACGCTCCGGTCCCGACAGCCCGGGACGGCGGTGCGGGGAGGGTGCTCAGGCGCGGCCGAGGACGTCGGCGAGGTGCTTCTCCGCGTAGGGCAGGACGTCCTGGACGGTGACCGTGCGCCCGGCTTCGCGGGAGATCGACGAGACGCCCGCGTCGGCGATGCCGCACGGGATGATGGCGTCGGCCCAGCCGAGGTCGGCGTCGCAGTTGAGCGCGAAGCCGTGCATCGTCACCCGACGGCTGACCCGGACGCCGATGGCCCCGAGCTTGCGGTCCGGGCCGCGCTCGTCGGCGAGCACCCACACGCCGCTGCGGCCCTCGACCCGGACGACCTCGACGCCGAGGTCGGCGCAGGTCCGGATCATCACCTCCTCGAGGCGACGCACGTGCGCGACGACGTCGATCGGCACCTCGGGCAGCCGGACGACCGGGTAGCCGACGAGCTGCCCGGGGCCGTGCCAGGTGATCTTGCCGCCACGGTCGACGTCGATGACGGGCGTGCCGTCGACCGGGCGCTCGTGCGGCTCGGTGCGCTTGCCGGCCGTGTAGACCGCGGCGTGCTCGAGCAGCAGGGTCGTGTCCTCGAGGGTGCCGTCGACGACCTGCGCGTGCACCTCGCGCTGGGTGGCCCACCCGGCCTCGTAGTCGACGAGGTCGGGGGCGAAGCCGAGGTGCACGAAGCGCATGGCGCCCACGGTACGCCGGGGCCGGGGCGGACCCGGCGGACGGCCCGCCCGGACCTCAATACGCTGGGTCCATGAGCGCGGACACCGACACCCCCGAGGCCCCCGCCGACGACCCCCGGGCGAAGGCCCGGCGTCCCCGCTGGGCCCTGCTCGGCGCGGTCTCCGTCGTCCTGCTCTGGCTGCTCGTCGGCGGCATCGGCGGGCAGGCCCAGGGCAAGCTCGCCGGCGTCCAGTCCAACGACAACTCGACCTTCCTCCCCGCGCAGGCGGAGTCGACCCTCGTCAGCGACGCGGTCGCACGCTTCAGCGAGAGCACCGAGCTGCCCTACCTCGTCGTCGTCGAGCGGA
Source organism: Phycicoccus sp. DTK01 (assembly GCF_017312765.1). NCBI lineage: Bacteria > Bacillati > Actinomycetota > Actinomycetes > Micrococcales > Intrasporangiaceae > Phycicoccus > Phycicoccus sp. DTK01. The sequence goes on from NZ_BOPU01000001.1 coordinate 244,231, forward strand.
CCGGCGGCGGGCGCCTGGACGCCGGCGACCTCGAGGCGGTGCAGCGCTTCGCCGAGTCGGTGCCCTCCCTCGAGCTGCCCGGCCTCGGGGCCGGCCGGACGCTCGGTGACTACCTCGTGCCCGGGTCGCAGGTCGTGCCCGTCCCCGCCCAGGACGGCGAGGCGGTGCTCGTGTCGGTCCCGCTCGACGGCACGACGGGCACCGCGGCCTCCGGGGAGACGACGCCGCTCGCCGAGGGCGCGGACGCCCTGCGCGAGGCGCTGCGCACGGACCTCGCGGCCGACGGGCTCGAGGGGTACGTCGGCGGCCCGGGCGGGCTCATCGCCGACTTCTCCGAGGCGTTCGCCGGGATCGACGGGATCCTCCTGCTCGTCGCGCTCGTCGTCGTCCTCGTCATCCTGCTCGTCGTCTACCGCAGCCCGATCCTGCCGATCGCGGTGCTCGTCAGCGCGGTGCTCGGTCTGTCGGCCGCGGCGGCGGTCGTCTACCAGCTCGCGAAGAACGACGTCATCACGCTGTCGGGCCAGTCGCAGGGCATCCTCTTCATCCTCGTCGTGGGCGCCGCCACCGACTACGCGCTCCTGCTCGTCAGCCGCTTCAAGGAGGCGCTGCACGACGAGGAGAGCTCGTGGGTCGCGCTGAAGAAGGCCTGGCACGGCGCCGTCGAGCCGGTCGGCGCCTCCGCGGCGACGGTCATCATCGGCCTGCTCTGCCTCCTGCTCGCCGAGCTGCGCAGCACCTCGGGCCTCGGCCCGGTCGGCGCCCTCGGCATCGCGGGCGCGCTCCTGGCGTCCCTCACCTTCCTGCCCGCCGTGCTCCTGCTCTTCGGCCGTCGCATCTTCTGGCCCTTCGCCCCGAAGGTCGACCACGCCCACGCCGAGGACGTGGTCGGCTCCGCCCGCGGCGTCTGGGGCCGGGTCGCCCGCCTCGTCGGCACGCACCCGCGCCGCACCTGGGTCGTCACCCTCGTCGCGCTGCTCGCGGCGGCGGCGTTCGTCCCCACCTTCAAGGCCGGCGGGGCCTCCATCGAGGAGACCTTCCTCACCGAGGTCGACTCCATCACCGCGCAGGAGGTCATCGCGGAGCACTTCGCGGCCGGCGCGGCCCAGCCGCTCCAGGTCGTCGTGCCGCAGGCCGACGCGGACGCGGCGCTCGAGCTCGTCTCGAAGGACCCCGGCATCGACTCGGCCTACCTCGGGCTCGTGCCCCCGCAGCCCGGCCAGGACGCCCCGCCGCCGAAGGTCGTCGACGGCGACGTGCTCCTCCAGGCGACGACGAAGGACGCGGCCGACAGCGCGGGCGCGGAGGACACCGTCGAGCGGCTGCGCACCGACCTCGACGCCGTCAGCCCGGACGCGCTCGTCGGGGGCAACGCGGCCACGAACCTCGACGTCCTCGACGCCAGCGCGCGCGACCTGCGCGTCATCGTCCCGACGATCCTCGCGGTGATCTTCGTCATCCTCGCGCTGCTCCTGCGCTCGCTCGTCGCGCCGCTCGTCCTCGTCGTCGGCAACGTCGTGTCCTTCGGCGCCACGATCGGGATCTCGGCCCTCGTCTTCGACCACGTGCTCGGCTTCACCGGCGGCGACCCTGCGATCCCGTTGTACGGCTTCGTGTTCCTCGTCGCGCTGGGCATCGACTACTCGATCTTCCTCATGACGCGGGTGCGCGAGGAGTCGCTCGTGCGCGGCACGCGACCGGGCGTGCTCGTCGGCCTCGCCGTGACCGGCGGTGTCATCACGAGCGCGGGGATCGTCCTCGCGGCGACCTTCTCTGCGCTGTCGGTGCTGCCCATCCAGTTCCTCGTCCAGATCGCCTTCATCGTCGGCTTCGGCGTGCTGCTCGACACCTTCGTCGTCCGGTCGCTCCTCGTCCCCGCGATGGCCCACGACCTCGGTCCGCGGGTGTGGTGGCCGGCGCGGCTCGTCGCCGACGGCGGACGGTCCGGGCCGGGGCACCACGCGGCCGGGGCCCACCCGCCGGCCACCGAGCCGGCGGAGGGGTCGCGATGACGCGGGTCGGGTTGGCGGGCTTCGGTTTCGCCGGGCGCGACATCCACGCACCGCGCCTGCGGGAGGCGGGCCTCGACGTCGTGGCCGTCTCGACGCGGGACGCCGCGCGGGCGGCGGCCGCGCGCTCCGACCTGCCCGGCGTCGAGGTCGTCGCCGACCTCGACGCGCTGCTCGCGGTCCCGGGCCTCGACCTCGTCGTGCTCGCCACCCCGAGCGGTGGCCACGCGGAGCAGGTGCGGGCCGTCGTCGACGCCGGCGTCGCCTGCGTCGTCGACAAGCCGCTCGCCGTCGACGCAGCCTCGGCCGCGGACGCGGTGCGGTACGCCGCGCGGGCAGGTGTGCCCCTCACCGTCTTCCAGAACCGGCGCTACGACCCGGAGCACGTGACGCTGGCGAAGGTCGTCGCCGACGGCCTCGTCGGGGAGCCGTTCCGCTACGAGATGCGCTGGGAGCGTTGGCGTCCCGTGCCGAAGGACCGCTGGCGCGAGAACGCCCCGCCCGAGGAGGGCGGTGGGCTGCTGCTGGACCTGCACACGCACCTCGTCGACGCCGCCGTCCGGCTGTTCGGCCCGGTGCGCTCGGTCGTGGCCACCGCGCACGCCCGCACCACCCGGGCGGAGGACGACGCGTTCCTCCTCTGCCGGCACTCCGGGGGAGTGGAGTCGCACCTCTCGGCCACGTCGCTCGCGGGGGCGCCGGGCCCACGGATCCGGTTGCTGGGCACCGCCGCCGCGTTCGTCCTGGCCGACTTCGAGGCCGAGGCGCACCCGTGGTCGGCACAGTCCGACCTCGACGCGGACCACGCCGGGTGGCTGTACCGCGGTGACGAGCGCCAGCCCGTCGCCCGCGCGTCGAGCAACCAGGCGGACCTCTACCGCGCCGTCGCCGCCGCGCTGTCGGCCGACGACCCGCAGGCCGCGATGCCCGTCGACCCCTGGGACGCCGTCCACGTCCTCGCGGTCGTCGACGCGGCCCGCGCCTCGGCGCGCGAGGAGCGGGTGGTCGCGGTCGTCGACCCACCGCGCTGACCGGGTCCCGTTCAGGGAGAGGGCAGCCGGCGCGGCTCGAGCCGCTCCTCGTGGGCCCGGTCGCCGTCCCGGGTGACGACGTAGGCGCCCTTGCCGTCGCGCTCGGACACCGCCTCCACCAGCTCCGTGCCGCGGTAGACGAGGCCGACGCCGTCGTCGGTGCAGTGCGTCTGGGGCAGGGTGCCGTCGGCGACCAGCGAGTGCACCAGCGGTCGTCGCCGCTCCTCGGAGTCGTAGTGGACGCCGTTGCCGTACGGCAGCAGCCCGAGGCCGTTGGTCACCGCGCGCAGCTCGGGGCCGAAGGAGTCGGTCGTGCCCCCGACGTACCAGCAGATCGAGCCGGCCGACACCCCGGCGAGCACGACCCCGGCCTCCCAGGCCGCGCGCATGGCGGGGCGGAGGTCGTGCACGTCCCAGACCGCCAGCAGGTTCGCCACCGACCCCCCGTTGACCCACACGACGTCCTGCTCGAGGAGGAGGGCCGCGGGGTCCTCGTGGTTGGGCATGGGGAAGAGCGACAGGACGCTGACGTCGAACCCGGCCACCCGGCCGGCCTCGAGCGCGCGGAACGAGAAGCCCTCCGGGTCCCCCGCGGCGGTGCCGACGAACGCGACCCGGGGCCGTCGGCCGTGGGCGCCCGAGAGCTCGACGGCGTGGTGCACGAGGGCGTCGAGCTCGAACCAGGTGCGGTGCCCGGGCCGGTAGCCGCCCGAGGTGGCGAGGATCGTCGGCGCGTCGGTGGTCATCGCGCCACCCTAGGGGCCGGGCGGGCGAGGACGCCTGTGGAAAACTCCACGGGCGTCCTCGTCGGGTCGGGCACGGTGGTGGCCATGGAGACGACGCAGGCGCCGGCCGTCCCGGGCTTCGGGATCGGGCGGCTGCTGGGCAGCGGAGGCACGGCGCACGTCTGGGAGGCGGTGCGCCTGACCGACGGGCGGCGCGTGGCGCTCAAGGTGTCGCACGCCGACCCGGAGGCCGCCGAGGCCGCGGTGCGCGAGGCGGCGGTGTCGAGCCGCGCGGCCGCCGAGCACGTCGTGCGGGTCGAGGCGTGCCTGACGCTGCCCGACGCACGCGTGGCGCTCGTCATGCCCCTGATGCGCGGGGGCTCGCTGGCCGCCCACGTCGGCGCCAGGGGTCACCTCGGGCCCGGTGAGGTCGTCACCGTGCTCGCCCCGCTCGCCGAGGCCCTCGGGCGGCTGCACGCGGCCGGCGTGGTGCACGGCGACGTGTCGCCCGGCAACGTCCTGCTCGACCTCGACGGCCGCCCGGCCCTCGCCGACCTCGGCCTCGGACGCGTGCTGGGGGAGGCGCCCGCCGCCGTCTGGGGGACGCCGGGCCACCTCGCCCCGGAGGTGCTGCTCGGAGCCACCCCCACCCCCGCCGCCGACGTCTACGCCCTCGGCGCGCTCGGCTGGCTCTGCCTCGCCGGCGAGGTGCCCGGTGCGCCCGGGCTGCGGCCCTCGCTCGCGGAGGTGAGCCGGGCGGGTGCGGGCTCGGAGGCGGTCGTCGCGGCGCTCGAGGCGGCGGTCCACCCCCGTCCGGAGGAGCGCCCGGGCGCCGACGAGCTCGCGTGCCTGCTCTTCGCGGCCGCCCGGCCGGAGCCGTTGCGCCTGCGGGTCGGCGGTGACGACGAGAGCGCGGTGACCTACCGGCTGCGCGCCGCGGCGGGCCGGCCGCCCGTCCCGCCCGCGGCGCAGCGGGGGAGGCACCGGGCGCCGACGGCGCCGCGGGCCGGCGGCCGCCTCCGGGTCGTGCGTGCCGCGGGCCTCGGCGCCTGCGCCCTCGGCCTCGTGGCGGCGCTCGTCGTGGCCGGGGTCCTCGTCGGCCGCGACGACCCCGCGCGGGCGTCGGTCCCGGCCGCGGCACCGAGCGCGGCACCGAGCGCGGCGCCGAGCGCCGAGCCGGCGGCCACGGACGACCCGCGCCTGGACCCCCTCGCCCCCGTGCAGCGGCCGCAGGAGCTGCTCACCGTGCTCGCCGACGAGCGGGCGGCCGCCTACCGCGTCGCGGACCCCGCCCGGCTGGACGCCGCCGAGACCACGGCCGGGGCCCTGCACCGCCGCGACGCCGCCGCGGTGCGCACGCTGCGCGCGGCGGGCACGCGCTACGAGGGGCTGCGCTACCGGGTCACCGACGTGGCGGTGCGCTCCGCGGGAGCCGATCGGGCGGTGCTCCGGGCCACGGTGGGGGTGGGCGCACACCGCGTCGTCCGCCCGGGCGACGACACCGACGTCACCGCTGTCCCCGGGGAGCCGGTGCTCGTCGAGGTCGTCCGGACCGCGGACGGATGGAGGCTCGAGGCGCTGCGCGCGACGTGAACGCCGCGCTCAGGCCACCAGCCAGCGGGCCGCGGTGTCGAGGTCCCCGTGCTCGTGGACGAAGCCGCTCGCGACGAGGGCCTCCCCGACGATGCGCTGGCTGCCCATGATCTCGCCGGCGAACTCGCCGACGACCAGCCGCAGCGCCGGCGTCGGGGCGGGCAGCACGGCCGGCCGGTGCAGGGCGCGCCCGAGGGCGGCCGCGACGTCCTTCTGCCGGGCCGGGGTGGGACCAGCGAGGTTGACCGGTCCGGTGACCTCCGGGTGGTCGAGCAGGTGCAGCAGCGCGCGGACCTCGTCGACGAGGGTGATCCACGGCCAGAACTGGCGGCCGAGGCCGAGCGGGCCGCCGAGCCCGAGCCGGGCCAGGCGCAGCAGCGGGGCCATCGCGCCACCGTCACGGGCCATGACGATCCCGGTGCGCGCGAACGCGACCGAGGCCCCGGCGTCCACCGCGGCAGCTGCCGAGGCCTCCCAGGCGAGGACGACATCGGCGAGGAAGCCGGTGCCGGCCGGGTTGGCCTCGGTCAGCTCCTCGTCACCGCGGTCGCCGTAGAAGCCGACGGCCGACCCGGACACCAGGCGGACCGGGTGGTCGGCCGCCGCGACGGCCCCCGCGACCGCGGTCGTCGAGTCGGTCCGCGAGGCGAGGATCTCGCGCTTGTAGGCCGGGGTCCACCGCTTGTCGCCGACCCCCGCGCCGGCCAGGTGGACGACGCCGTCGACGCCGTCGAGGACGGCCGGGTCGAGATGGCGGCTCGCGGGGTCCCAGCGGACCTCGTCGGCGGCCGCGGGGGCCCGCCGGACCAGCCGGACCGGCTCGTCGCCGCGCTCACGGAGCGCGGCGACGAGCGCGGTGCCGATCAGCCCGGACGAGCCGGTGACGACGATGCGGCTCACGGCGGGCGCGTCAGAGACCGAGGTCGGCCTCGAACGCCCCTTCCTCGAGTCGCTGCTTCATCGTCGTGAGGAAGCGCGCGGCGTCGGCGCCGTCGACGATGCGGTGGTCGTAGGACAGCGCCAGGTAGACCATCGAGCGGATCGCGATCGTCTCGCCACCGTCCTCGGCCGTCACGACGACGGGCCGCTTGACGACGGCGCCGGTGCCGAGGATGCCGACCTGCGGCTGGTTGATGATCGGGGTGTCGAACAGCGCACCACGCGAGCCCGTGTTGGTGATCGTGAAGGTCCCGCCCGCGAGGTCGTCGGGCATGATCTTGTTGCTCCGCGTCCGGTTCGCGAGGTCGGCGATCCCGCGGGCCAGGCCCGCGATGTTGAGGTCGCCGGCGTTCTTGAGGACCGGGACGATGAGCCCCTTCTCGGTGTCGACCGCCATGCCGAGGTTCTCGGTGCCGTGGTAGGTCACCTGGTCGTCCTCGATGCTCGCGTTGACGGTCGGGTGCGCCTTGAGCGCCTCGACCGCGGCGAGGGCGAAGAACGGCAGGAAGCTGAGCTTCGTGCCCTCGCGCTGCGCGAAGTCGGCCTTGGCCCGGTCGCGCAGCCGCGCGATGCGGGTGACGTCGACCTCGACGACCGTCGTCAGCTGCGCCGAGACCTGGAGGGACTCGACCATGCGACGCGCGATCGTCTTGCGCAGGCGCGACATCGGCTGCGTCGTGCCGCGCAGGCCGTTGTCGGCGGCCGGCTTCGCCGCGGCCGCCGGGGCCGAGGACGGCTGGGACGCGGGCGCCGCGGCGGGGGCCTCGGGCTCGGGCTCCGGGGCCTTCTTGGCCTCGGCGGCGGCGAGGACGTCCTGCTTGCGGATGCGCCCGCCGATGCCCGTGCCGGTGACCGACGCGAGGTCGATGCCGTGGTCGGCGGCGAGCTTGCGCACGAGCGGGGTGACGTAGCTGCTCGCGTCGGACTCGTTCTCGCGCGGGGTCGGCGCGGTCGAGGTCGAGGACGACGGCGCGGTGGTCGCGGCCGGGGCCTCGTCGGCCGCGGCGGCGGCCTCGTCCGGCTTCTCCTGCGGGGGAGCCTCGTCGGCCGGGGCCGGCGCGGGCTCGTCCTGCTGAGCCGGCTGCTCCGGCTCGGGCTCGGGGGACTCCTCCTTCGCGGGGGCCTCCTCGGCCTGCGCGGGAGCCTGCTCGGGCTGGGCGGCCGGGGCGGACCCGCCGCCGGACCCGCCGACGACCGCGAGGTCGGCGCCCACCGGCACGGTCTCGTCCTCCTGGACGAGGATCTTGGTCAGCGTGCCGGCCACCGGCGAGGGGATCTCGGTGTCGACCTTGTCGGTCGAGACCTCGAGGAGCGGCTCGTCGACGGCGACCTCGTCGCCCTCGGCCTTGAGCCAGCGGGTGACGGTGCCCTCGGTGACGGACTCGCCGAGCGCGGGCATCTGGACGGTCGTGCCGTCGCCTGACCCGCCGGAGGAGCCCTCCGAGGACGGCGCGGGCTGCTCCTGCGCGCCGCCGTCGGACTGCGGCTCGGCCGGCTCCTGGCCGCCCTCGTCGCCGGCCTCGGCGACCGCGTCGGTGTCGGCCGGGTCGGCCACCTCGTCGGCGGGCCCGTCGGAGGAGGACTGCTCCTGCGACTGCTCGGGGGCGGAGTCGCCACCGCCGGAGGCCGGCCCGTCACCGATGACGGCGAGGTCGGCGCCGACCGGGACGGTGTCGTCCTCCTGGACGAGGATCTCCTGGAGCGTGCCGGCGACCGGCGAGGGGATCTCGGTGTCGACCTTGTCGGTCGAGACCTCGAGCAGCGGCTCGTCGACCGCGACCTCGTCGCCGACACCCTTGAGCCACCGCGTCACGGTCCCCTCGGTCACGGACTCGCCGAGTGCGGGCATCTGTACACGTTCCGACATCAGTGGTGCTCTCCTTCGTGGGCGGTGGCGGTCATCACTCTAGTTGTGTGCGTGCAGGGGCTTGCCGGCGAGCGCCAGGTGCGCCTCGCCGAGGGCCTCGTTCTGGGTCGGGTGGGCGTGCACGAAGGGCGTGACGTCCTCCGGGTGGGCCTCCCAGCCCACGATCAGCTGGGCCTCGCCGACCTGCTCGCCCATCCGGGAGCCGACCATGTGGACCCCGACGACGGGGCCGTCGGTGACCCGCACCAGCTTGACGAAGCCCTGGGTGCCGAGGATCTGGCTCTTGCCGTTGCCACCGAGGTTGTACTCGTAGGCCTCGACGGCGTCGCCGTGGACCTCGCGGGCCTGCTCCTCGGTGAGACCGACGGACGCGACCTCGGGGTCGCAGTAGGTGACCCGGGGGATGGTGGACTCGACGACGGGGGCCGGCTCGAGCCCGGCGATCGACTCGGCGACGAAGATGCCCTGCGCGAACCCACGGTGCGCGAGCTGCAGGCCGGGGACGATGTCGCCGACCGCCCACAGGCCCTCGACGCCGGTGCGGCAGCGCTCGTCGGTGACGACGAAGCCACGCTCGACCGTGGCACCGGCCTCCTCGTACCCGAGCGCGTCGGTCACCGGGCCGCGCCCGACAGCGACGAGCAGGAGGTCGGCCTCGAGCTCGGTGCCGTCCTCGAGGCGGACGGTGACGGCGTCGGCGCCGTCGGTCGCGGAGGCGAAGCGGGCGCCGGTGCGGACCGTGATGCCGCGCTTGCGGAAGGCCCGCTCGAGCGCCTTGCTGGAGGCGGGGTCCTCGGCGGCGACGAGCCGGGGGAGGGCCTCGACGACGGTGACCTCGGAGCCGAACGAGCGCATGACGGAGGCGAACTCGACGCCGATCACCCCGCCCCCGAGGACGACGACGCGGCCGGGGACCTCGTCGAGGCCGAGCGCCTGGTCGCTCGTCACGACGCGGCCGCCGAGCTCGAGCCCAGGCAGCGTGCGGGCGTAGGAGCCGGTGGCGAGCACGACGTGGCGCCCGACGAGCCGGCGGTCGCCGACGACGACGGTGTGCGGGCCGTCGAGCCGGCCGGTGCCCTCGACGTACTCGACCTTCCGCCCGGAGACGAGCCCCTGGAGGCCCTTGTGCAGCCGGGCCACGACGCCCTCGCGGTAGGCCGTGACGGCCGGGAGGTCGACGCCCTCGAAGGTCGCCCGCACACCGAAGCGGCCCGCCTCGCGCGCCGCGTCCGCGACCTCGGCGGCGTGCAGCAGGGCCTTGGTCGGGATGCAGCCGCGGTGCAGGCACGTCCCGCCGAGGAGGTCCTTCTCGACGAGGGCGACCGAGAGGCCGAGCTCGGCGGCGCGCAACGCGCAGGCGTACCCGCCGCTCCCTCCTCCGAGGACGACGACGTCGTGGGTGGCTTCGGCGGTGGCCGGCATGCTGCTCCGTTCTCGCGGTGGCGGTCGGTGGGCACGGCGGCGCTGGGGGTGGGCGCGCCGGCCACGTCCCGCATCCTGTCACCCCCGCGGGCCCGCGCACGAGGTGGCGACGCGTGGCGGACGCACAGGGAGAGGGCAGGTGGCTCGCCTATCGTGTGCGCATGGCGTGGTGGAGACGAGGCCGGCGCGGCGGCGCCGCACCGCACGACGGCAGCGACCTCGCGAGTGCGCGAGCCCACCTGGAGGAGTTCGTGGGCACGCGGCGCGGGGTCGAGGCGTACGTGGAGCCGGCGACCAACGTGACCGCGACGACCGTCGTGCTCATCGCGCACGACGGCGAGTGGACCCGTCGCGCCCTGCCATCACGCCCTCAGGCCTTCGAGGTCGCCCGCAACCTGCAGGTGCCCGTCTACGACGTCAACCTCACCGGCTACCCGGCGCGGATGCGCGCCTGGACCGCGCGGCAGCGGCGCGACGAGCGCGCCTGAGCGAGAACCCGGTGGCTCCGCGCGCCCCGGCGTGGCACGGTGGGGGACCCGATCCCGAGCACCCCGAAGGAGCCGTCATGGCCGCCAAGGACCGACCCCGCGCCGCAGTGCCCGACGACGTCAAGGCCCGCTTCCGGGCGGCCTTGGACAAGAAGCAGGCCCACGGCGGCACCGACGTCTCAGACTCCTCCGAGCACGGCAAGGTCGACCACGCGCACGGCCCGGAGACCAGTGCCCGCCAGCAGATGTTCCGGCGCAAGAGCGGCGGCTGAGCGCCACCCTCCACGACGCGAGCACGGCGGGCACCCCGTCCGGGGTGTCCGCCGTGCGTCGTGCGGTCGGTGGTCAGGCGCGCGTGGCGTGCCCCTCGACGAGACCGAGCAGCGTCGAGACGCCGAACCCGGTGCCGCCCTTGGGGTTGCGACCCTTCGGTCCCTTCTCGTTGAAGGCCGGCCCGGCGATGTCGACGTGCGCCCACGTCATCCCCTCGGGCACGAACTCCTCGAGGAACTTGGCCGCGGTGAGCATCCCGCCGGCGCGGTCGCCCTTGTGCGCGATGTCGGCGGTCGGGGTGTCGAGCTTGGCGCGCAGCGCCGCCGGCAGCGGCATCGGCCAGGCGCCCTCGCCCGCGGCGTCGGCGGCCGCGACGACCTTCGCCCGGAAGGCGTCGTCGTTGCCCATGACGCCGGCGATGTCGTCGCCGAGGGCGATCATCTGCGCGCCGGTCAGCGTCGCGATGTCGACGATCCAGTCGGGGGTCTTCTCGGCGGCGAGGCAGATGCCGTCGCCGAGGACCATCCGGCCCTCGGCGTCGGTGTCGAGGATCTCGACGCTCGTGCCGTCGCGCATGACGACGACGTCGCTCGGCCGCTGCGCGGTGCCGCTCGGCATGTTCTCGGCGAGGCAGAGGTAGCCCGTGACGGCCACCGGCACACCGGTCTCGGCGGCGGCGAGGACCGTCGCGGCGACGGCGGCCGCGCCGGCCATGTCGCACTTCATCGTCACCATGCCGGTCGACGGCTTGAGGTTGAGGCCACCGGTGTCGAACGTGATGCCCTTGCCGACGAGCGCGACCGAGCCCTTCGCGTTCGAGGGCGACCAGCTCATCGTCACGATGCGGGGCGGGTTGGACGAGCCCTGGCCGACGCCGGTGATGCCGCCGAAGCCGCCCTTGACGAGCGCCTTCTCGTCGAGCACCGAGACGGTGATCTTCGCGGAGGACTCGGCCGCGCGCTTCTTGACGGCATCGGCGAAGGACTGCGGATAGAGCAGGTTCGGCGGCATGTTGACGAGGTCACGGGCCCAGTCGCGGGCGGCGCCGAGGACCCCGGCGCGGGCGACCGCGTCCTTGGCGGCCTTGCCCTGGCCCAGGCCCGAGACGACGACGATCTTCGGGCCGGTGACCGGCGCGGCGGCCGGGCGGCCCTTGCGCGCGGGCAGGGGAGCGGCCTTGTCGTAGACGTAGCAGCCGGCGAAGGCGCCGTCGGCGACCGCCGACAGCGACTCGGCGTCGGGCGTCGGGAGGGCCACGCCCACGGCCTTCTTGCCGCGGACCGAGCGCAGCGCGGACGCGGCCGCCTCGCGCAGGACGGTGTGCTCGAAGGCGGTCCGGCGGGTCGTGCCCTCCCCGAGGCCGGTGACGACGACGGAGGTCGCCTTGACGCCGGGCACCGCGACGACCCGGTGCACCTCCTCGGCCTTCCCGGTGGCCTCGAGGTCGGCGAGCACCGCCTGCAGGTGGACGACGGCCTTGCGCGGCAGCCCGTGGCCCGCAGCGAGGTCGGCGCCGTCGGGGGTGCGGACGGAGCCGACGACGAGGGCGTCGACCGGCAGGTCGGCTGAGGTCTTGGTCGTCACGGTCAGTGAAGTCATGGCGGCAGACTAACCGGGCCCGCCGGGGCGTCCGTGGGTCGCGGTACGGTGCGACCATGACCGACCTCAAGCACTCGCCGCTGCACGACCGGCACGTCGCCCTGGGCGCGAAGATGGCCGACTTCGGGGGGTGGTCGATGCCGATCGAGTACCCCGGCGGGGGTGTCGTCGCCGAGCACACCGCGGTCCGCGAGCGCGTCGGTCTGTTCGACGTCTCGCACCTGGGCAAGGCGCGGGTCAGCGGCCCGGGCGCCGCGGAGTTCGTCAACGCGTGCCTGACCAACGACCTGCGGCGCATCGGCCCCGGCCAGGCCCAGTACACGATGTGCTGCACCGAGGACGGCGGTGTCGTCGACGACCTCATCCAGTACCTGCGCTCCGACGAGGACGTCTTCCTCATCCCCAACGCGGCCAACACCGCGCGGGTCGTCGAGCTGCTGGCCGCCGCGGCGCCCGAGGGCGTCGTCGTCGAGGACCTCCACGACCGCTACGGCGTCATCGCGGTCCAGGGCCCGCGCTCGGACGAGGTCCTCGCCCGGCTCGGCCTGCCCGTCGACCACGACTACATGAGCTTCGTCGAGACCGAGTGGGACGGGCTGCCGGTCATCGTCTGCCGCACCGGCTACACGGGCGAGCGCGGCTACGAGATCGTCCCCGCCTGGGACGTCACCGGCTCGGTCTGGGACGCGCTGGCCGCGGCGGTCGTCGAGGAGGGCGGCCTGCCCGCCGGACTCGGGGCCCGCGACACCCTGCGGACCGAGATGGGCTACCCGCTGCACGGCAACGACCTCTCGCTCGACATCACGCCGGTCATGGCCGGCGCGGCGTGGGCCGTCGGCTGGGACAAGGACGCCTTCTGGGGCAAGGAGGCGCTGACCGCCGAGCGCGCCGCGAAGGAGAGCCGGCTGATGCGCGGCCTCGTCGTCACCGGCCGGGGCATCCCGCGCTCGCACTGCGCGGTGACCGACGCCTCGGGCGCCGTCGTCGGGGAGGTCACCTCCGGCACCTTCTCGCCGACCCGCAAGCAGGGCGTCGCGCTCGCGCTCCTCGACCGGTCGGTGACCCTCGGCGACGAGGTCTCGATCGACGTCCGCGGCCGGGCGGTGGTGGCCACCGTCAGCAAGCCGCCGTTCGTCGAGGCGGGGGTGCGCGGCGCATGAGCGAGCAGTGGTCCTGGACCTTCGCCGACGCCGACGGCGCCCCCGTCACCGGGGAGCCGACGACGACCACCACCTTCCCGACGCAGTCCGACGCCGAGAGCTGGTTCGGCGAGGTCTGGCACGAGCTCGCCGACGCCGGGGTCGCCTCGGTGACCCTGCACCGCGACGGCGCGGTGGTCTACGGGCCGATGGGGCTCGAGCCCGCTCCCTGACGCGCCGGGGCGTATCACCGTCCGACCCCCGCGCCTCCTGCCGGAGGACGATGGGTCGACGGGCCGGGAGGCCGGGGTGAGGAGGTCCGCATGGCGACGGAACCGATGCCGGTCCGTGACGCGTTCTTGGCCGGGCTGCCCTCTCGACGGGCCGCGCTCGCCGGGGGCTGGGCGAGCGCCGTCGTCGCCGTCCTCATCGCGCTCGGGCAGCTCGACGGGCTGGTCTCCCAGGTCGTGACGGCCGGCCGGACCGTGTCGCTGGGCGGGCTGACCTCGCTCGGCGCGGTCCTCTCGCCGGGGGCGACCCGCGAGAGCTGGGCGCTCGTGGCGCCGACGGTGGCCGCCGTCCCCGGGATGGCCCGCTGGGTCGTCGCCTACGCCCTCGTCGACGTCGGGCTCGTCGCGCTGTACGCCCTCGGCGCGGCGGCCCTGCTGCGCCCGGCCGTCGCGGGGTCCTCGCGCGGGCGGCCCTGGTGGGTCGCCGCCCTCGTGCTGCTCGGCGTCGGGGCGGTCGCTGACCTCGTCGAGTCCGCGCTACTCGTCGACCTCGCCGACGGCGCCGGCCACCCCACCGCGCTCGTCACGGCGAGCGCCGTCACGTGGCTCGGGCTGCTCCTGGCCCTCCTCGCGGTCGTCCTCGCCGCCCGGCAGCACAGCGACACCCCCCGGGGACCGGAGCACGGGACGCCCTACGGACCCTCGGACGTCCGCCGACCCTGCGGCCCCGCCCGCCGGGTCGTCGGCGCGCTCTACACCCACCGCTTCAGCCTGCTCGTCGTCGTCCCGTTCGCGGCCCTCGGGCTGGCCTCGGGCACCGACGTCCTCGACCAGCTGCCCGACGTGCAGCGGCAGTGGGTGGACTCCGGCCCGGCCCGGCACGCGCTGGTCAGCGGGGTGCTCACCGGGCTGGTCGCGGTCCTCGTCGTCGTCGTCGGCCGGCTGCGCAGCCACCACGTCGCGATGCGCGTCCTCGGCGACGGCCCGACACCGAGCGCAGCTCCCTACCGCAAGCCCTCGCTCCTGCCGTGGTTCGTGACGCTCGCGGTGCTCCTCGTCGGGCTGCCGCTCTCGCGGCTGCTCCTCGGCCGCTGGGACGTCATCGGGGTGCGGTTCGGCCTGGCCGTCGGCATCCCGCTCGTCGTGTGGGCCGGCTCGCTGTGGTGGCGCCGGCGCGGGGGCACGGTGCCGTGGAGCCCCTACCGCCGGCCGGTCACCGCGGAGCAGGCGGCGACGACCCGGGTCGTCGGCGACGTCCTCGGGGTTCTCGTGCTCGTCATCCCCGGTCTCGGGCTCGTCCGCGCGTTCACGGCGCCGGTGGCCCTCGGCAGCGGGGGGTGGAACCTCGCCCTCCTGCTGCTCGGTGCCGTGGGAGCGGTCCTCACCTGGCCGCACGCCCGGTGGGTCGCCGGCCTCCTGGGTCGCCACGCCCCGGAGGACCTGCTCGTCGCCCTCGTGCCGGGCCGGGTGCTGGGGGAGACCTCGCAGCAGCGCTCGCGGCTCGCGGGCTGGCTCCTGCTCGCGCTCGGGGTCGCCCTCTTCGTCGTGCTCGGCCTCTTCCCGGAGGGGAGCGCCGAGCGGCTGGGGGTCATCGGCGTCATGCTCCTCGCGGTGACCGCCGTGGCGCTGCCGCTCGGGGCCACCGTCATCCTGCTCCAGGGCGGCGGGGCACCGGACCTCCTGTCGCGGCCGATGACCCCGGTCCTGCGCACCGCCCCCGTCATGACGCTCGTGCTCCTGTCCGGCCTCGTCGTCGGGCTGACGGGGAGCGACGCGAGGGTGCACGGCCTGCGCACCCTCGCCGAGAGCGCCCCGGACCCCGCGGCCCGGCCCGACCTCGCGAGCCGGCTCGGGACGATGCTCGACGAACCCGGCTGCGGCACGGCGTTGCCCGGGACGTCGTACCGGGTCCGTCCGCTGTTCCTCCTCGCCGCCGAGGGCGGCGGCATCCGGGCGGCGGCCTGGACCGCGCTCGGGACCGACGCGCTGCACGCCGCCGGGGGTGACTGCGCCGAGGCGCTCGTGTCGTCCGGGGCCAGCGGTGGGGCCGTCGGCCTCACGGTGTCGGCGTTCGCCGGCACGAGCGGGCAGGCCTTCCCCGCGGTCGAGCGGATGGCCGGCCCGGACGCGCTCGGCTCGGCGGTGAGCGGCCTCCTCCTGCGCGACCCGCTGCGCTCGGTCACCGGCCTGGCCTTCCCGACGTCGGGGGAGAGCGGCTGGGTCGACCGCGCCGGGCTGATGGAACGGGCGTGGGAGCGCGCCGTGCCGGGGCTGCGGACGCCCTACCTGGCGCCGCCGGACGGACGGGTCACCGGCGCCCTGGTCCTCAACTCCACGTCGGTGGCGACCCGGTGCCGCACCCTGCTCAGCCAGGTCGGGCTCGACACCGCCCCCGATGCGCGCGACTGCCGGACCCCCACCGCGGTCCCCGACTCGGTCGACCTCCTCGCCACGCTGCGCACGGGGTGCACCGGCCGGTCACCGGCGCTGCGCGCGAGCACCGTCGCGCTCCTCGCCTCGCGCTTCCCCTACGTCACGCCGTCGGGCGTCGTCGCGACCGGGTGCCCGGACGGCGGGGGATCGCCCGACACGCAGCAGGTCGTCGACGGCGGCTACGCCGACAACGACGGGCTCGGGACGATCGTCGACCTCGCACCCCGGTGGCTGCCGGCTCTGCGGGCGCACAACGCGGACGTGGTGGCCGGACGTCTGGACGCCCCGCTCGTGCTGCCGGTCCTCGTCTACCTCGACAACGGCGAGGGCAGCGACCTCTCGGCCGTCCCGGCCGGGGCGACGAACGAGGTCCTCGTGCCGCTGCTGACCAAGGGGGCGGCGACGGCGGGGCTGTCCTCGACGGACACCCAGCTGCACCGGGCGCTCGACGTCCTCGCCACGCGCGACGTCGTCCCCGGCTGCGAGGACGCCTCGGGCGCGGTCTGCAGCGCGCTGGAGCGCTGGCGCGGCCCGGCCGTCAAGGTCTTCTACCAGCCGACCCGGCCGTCCATCGCGGCCCCGCTCGGCTGGGTGCTGTCGCGGGAGTCGCTGCGGACGCTGCGCTGCGCGCGCGACGACCAGGTCGCGGGCACCGGCCTGACGCCCGTCGCGAGCGGGGCCTGCGACACCGCACCGGCGGTCGCGTCCGAGGGGCTCGCGCCCACCGTCGTCGCCGAGGCCTGCACGGCCGCCGACCGCGACACCTCGCCGCTGTCGGCCCGCGGCTACGGGACGATGCGTTCGGCGCTCTGCCTCGCCCGCGGGGCGAGCGGCGGCTGAGCCGCGCCGGTCAGGAGGGGTACTCGCCCCGCGCGACCATCGGGACGGGACGACGGCTGCGGCGCAGCTGGAAGACGCGCATCACCGCGTACGAGACGCTGCCCTTCGGCACGCCGTCGGCGCCGAACTTCTCGACGAGGCGGCCCTTGAGGCGGCGCCACATGAGCACGGTGTCGATGACGACGAGGAGGACGGCGCCCCACGTGAGGTAGACGCTCGCGGCGAAGATCGCCGGCTGGTTGACCAGGCTGAGCGCGAGGACGATGAGCATCACCGGCAGGAGGAACTCGCCGAGGTTGCGGCGGGCGTCGACGAAGTCGCGGATGTAGCGACGGACCGGCCCGCGGTCGCGCGGCGGGAAGTGCGTCTCGTCGCCGGTCTCGAGGGCGCGGCGGACCTTGGCCAGCTGCTCGCGGCGCTCCTGCCGGTCGCGGCCACGGGCGGCCTTGCGGTCGGTGACGACGAGCGGACGCTTGCGGGCGGCCTCCTGGTCGCGCCGCTTCGGCGTGGGGCGGCCCTTGGCGCCCTCGCGGGCGGCCTGCGCCTGCTCCGCGGGAGCCTCTTCACTCGACTTGCTGCGTCCGAACACGGATCCAACTCTAGGTGCATCCACGGGGTGCCTCCGTCCGCCCGGGGCGCGAGCGCCGCCGGCGCCCCGCGGGTCGGTAGGGTCTCGAGGCGTGACCGACGTGCTCCCCGACGCCCAGAAGACCGCTCTCCGCGAGCGCATCCGCGAGCTCATGCCGCAGGTCCGCGCCGACCTCGAGGCGCTGACCCGCATCCCGTCCGTCTCGCTCGACGCCTTCGACCAGGCCCACGTGGAGGCGAGCGCCGAGGCGACCGCCGAGCTGCTGCGCGGCGAGGGGCTCGAGGTCGAGATCGTGCGCGAGGGCGGCCGGCCCGCGGTCATCGGCCACCGCCCCGGCCCGCCCGGCTCGCGCACCGTGATGCTCTACGCCCACCACGACGTCCAGCCCCCCGGTGACGAGGCGCTCTGGGACAGCCCGCCGTTCGAGCCGACCGAGCGCGACGGCCGGCTGTACGGCCGCGGCGCCGCCGACGACAAGGCCGGCGTGATGGCGCACGTCGCCGCGCTGCGCGCCCACGGTGACGACCTGCCCGTCGGCGTCACGGTCTTCGTCGAGGGCGAGGAGGAGATCGGGTCGGACTCGCTCCCGACCATCCTCGAGCGCCACGGCGAGCGGCTGCGGGCCGACGCCATCGTCCTCGCCGACAGCCAGAACTGGGACGTCGGCGAGCCGGCCCTCACGACGACGCTGCGCGGGATGATCCGCGTCGTCGTCACCGTGACGACCCTGGACCACGGCGTGCACTCCGGGATGTTCGGCGGCGCCGTCCCCGACGCGATCACCGCGCTCGTCCGGCTCCTCGCGACGATGCACGACGACGCCGGTGACGTGGCGGTCACCGGTCTCGACGCGGGCGAGGCCTCCGACCTCGACTACCCCGAGTCGCGGCTGCGGGCCGAGTCCGGGCTGCTCGACGGCGTCGAGGTCATCGGCACCGGGTCGCTGCTCTCGCGCCTGTGGACCCGCCCGGCGATCACGACGATCGGCCTCGACGCGCCGACGATCGAGCGCTCCTCCAACACCCTCGTCCCCTCCGCCCGGGCGAAGGTGTCGATGCGCCTCGCGCCGACCCAGGACGACCTCGCCGCCTTCGAGGCGCTCAAGACCCACCTGCTGGCGAACGCGCCGTGGGGCGCGCGGGTCGAGGTCGAGCTCGAGGAGCGCGGGCTCGGCTTCGCCGCCGACGCGCAGGGCCCGGTCTACGACCAGGCGCGCGCCGCGTTCACCGACGCATGGGGGACCGAGCCGGTCGACATCGGCGTCGGCGGGTCCATCCCGTTCGTCGCCGCGTTCGCCGAGCGCTTCCCCGACGCCGCGATCCTCGTGACGGGCGTCGAGGACCCCGACACCCGAGCGCACGGCGCGAACGAGTCGCTGCACCTCGCCGAGTTCGAGGCGGTGTGCCTCGCCGAGGCGCTCCTCCTCGCCCGACTCGGCGCACTCCCCGCCTGATCGAGAGAGGACCGACCGTGGCCCAGGGCACGTACGTCGAGGACGACTTCCAGCGCGACACCAACTACATCGAGGACCGGGTGACCGTCGACGGCGCCGGCGAGCACGAGTGGCCGGTCGAGGCCGGCCGCTACCGGCTCGTCGTCGCCCGGGCCTGCCCGTGGGCGAACCGGGCGATCATCGTCCGGCGCCTGCTCGGGCTCGAGGACGCGATCTCGATGGGCATCTGCGGCCCGACGCACGACGCCGACTCGTGGACCTTCGACCTCGACCCCGACGGACTCGACCCCGTCCTGGGCATCCCGCGGATCAAGGACGCCTACGAGAAGCGCTTCCCGGGGTACCCGCGCGGCATCACGGTGCCCGCCCTCGTCGACGTCCCGAGCGGCGAGGTCGTGACCAACGGCTTCGCGCAGATGACCCTCGACCTGTCGACGCAGTGGCGCGAGCACCACCGCGCCGGCGCGCCGGACCTCTACCCCGAGGCGCTGCGCGAGGAGATGGACGCGGTGATGAAGCGCGTCTACACCGAGGTCAACAACGGGGTCTACCGCTGCGGGTTCGCCGGCACCCAGGCGGCGTACGAGGCCGCGTACGAGCGGCTCTTCACGGCGCTCGACTGGCTCGAGGAGCGCCTCGCGACCCGGCGCTACCTCATGGGCGAGACCATCACCGAGGCCGACGTCCGGCTCTTCACGACCCTCGCGCGCTTCGACGCGGTCTACCACGGGCACTTCAAGTGCAACCGCAGCAAGCTGAGCGAGATGCCGGTCCTCTGGGCGTACGCCCGAGACCTGTTCCAGACCCCCGGCTTCGGCGACACGACCGACTTCGTGCACGTCAAGAGCCACTACTACGAGGTCCACCGCGACATCAACCCGACCGGCGTCGTGCCGGCGGGCCCGGACCTCGCCGGCTGGGCGACGCCGCACGGCCGCGAGGAGCTCGGCGGACGGCCCTTCGGCGACGGCACGCCGCCCGGCCCGCCGCCGGCGGGGGAGCGCGTCCCGACCGCGCACAACCCGCACGTCGGCGACGACGGGCTCGTCCACGCCGGCTGACCTCGTCTGTCAACCATCCCTTGACATCGGGGCGACGTCAAGGGATGGTTGACACATGACCGCGCAACGCACCGCCCTCGGCGGCGGCACGACCCTCGTGCTCGTCGGCCTCGTCACCTTCTGGCTGAGCCGGGTCGTCGAGTCCGGCTTCGTCCACGGGCTGTTCCAGGGGATGACCGTCGCCCTCATGGTGCTCGGCGCCGCGACCATCGGCAGTGGCCTCTGGGGCCGGGCCTCCGGCGGCGACCGGCTCTGGCTGCCGAGCCGCGACCGTGACGCCTGACCCGCTCGCGCCCGCGACCGTGACCGACGAGGCGCTGGCCGACCGTCTCGCCCGCGTCGTGCTCGGGCCGGTCGAGGCGCAGGAGGCGCCGGACACCCTCGCGCTCGTCGCGCGCTCCGCGAGCGCGCACGCGGCCACCCGCGACCTCCTGCAGCAGGCGGTGGCCGCGGCCCGGGCCGACGGCCGCAGCTGGGCCGCCGTCGGCGAGGTCCTCGGCCTGAGCCGGCAGGCCGCTCAGCAGCGGTTCGGCGGGGTCGTCGACGACGGGCCGACCGAGGCGCAGGAGCGCTGGCTGGGCCCGGTCACCGCCTTCGACGAGATGCCCGAGCTCGAGCTGGCCGGGCGCCAGGGCTGGCGCACGGTCGGCGCCGGCATGCTGCGCCACCGGATGGTGCGGACGCCGACGCAGTGGGAGCACCGCCGGGTGCTCTGGTCACGCCCGGCCGCCGCGTACGAGGGCGACGGATGGGTCGTCGCGGTGCGGGCCTTCCCCTGGCTCTACCTCGTCCGGGACACCGGGCGGCCCGCCCAGGCGTGAGGCGCGTCAGTCCTTCGAGGTCTCGCCGGGGAGGGCGAGCATCCGGTCGAGCGCGACCTTCGCCCAGTGCGCGACCTCGGGGTCGACGCGGATCGGGTTGACGACGCGGCCGTCGACGAGCGACTCGAGCGCCCACACGAGGTGCGGCAGGTCGATGCGGTTCATCGTCGAGCAGTAGCAGACGTTCTTCTCGAGGAAGAGGATGCGCTGCTCGGGGAACTGCGCGGCGAGGCGCCGGACGAGGTTGAGCTCGGTGCCGACGGCCCAGGCCGTGCCGGCCGGGGCGGCGGCGATGGTCCTGATGATCTTCTCGGTCGAGCCGACCTCGTCCGCGAGCTCGACGACCTCGTGACGACACTCCGGGTGGACGATGACCCGCACACCCGGCACCTCGCGGCGGGCGGCCTGCACCGCCTCGACCGAGAAGCGGCCGTGCACCGAGCAGTGCCCGCGCCACAGGATCATCGTCGCGTCGCGCAGCTGCTCCGGGGTCAGCCCGCCCATCGGGCGGTGCGGGTCCCAGACGACGCAGCCGTCGAGGTCGCCCCCGAGGTCGCGGACGTAGGTGTTGCGGCCGAGGTGCTGGTCGGGGAGGAAGAGCACCTTGCCGCCGTCACCGGCCTGCTCGAGCGCCCAGGTGAGGGCGGTGCGCGCGTTGGAGGAGGTGCAGACGGTGCCCCCGTGGCGCCCGGTGAAGGCCTTGATGGCCGCGGAGGAGTTCATGTAGGTGACCGGCACGGTCGTGTCCGCGACGCCCGCGGCGACGAGCTCGTCCCAGCACTCCTGCACCTGGTCGAGCGCCGCCATGTCGGCCATCGAGCAACCGGCGGCGAGGTCGGGCAGGACGACGGTCTGGGCCTCGGAGGTGAGGATGTCGGCCGACTCGGCCATGAAGTGCACGCCGCAGAAGACGACGTACTCGGCGTCCGGGCGGGCCGCCGCCTCCTTGGCCAGCTTGAAGGAGTCGCCGGTGACGTCGGCGAACTCGATGACCTCGTCGCGCTGGTAGTGGTGCCCGAGGACGAAGAGGCGGTCGCCGAGGGCCGCACGGGCGGCCCGGGCGCGCTCGACGAGGCCGGGGGCGGACGGCGCCGGCAGGTCGCCGGGGCACTCGACCCCCCGCTCGGTCGCGAGCTCGCGGCCCTGCCCGAGGACGAGGAGGGGGAGCGGGGCGTGCTGCGGCGTGCCGGTCGTGGTGGTCACGGCGACCGATCCTAGGTGCTCAGCCCATCGACCTCTGACCGTCGACCGTCTCGCGGATGACGTCGGCGTGGCCGGTGTGGTGCGCGAGCTCGGAGAGCAGGTGGAGGAAGGTGCGCCGCGCGCTGCGGTGCTCGCCCGGGGTGAACCACGGCGCGGGCGGCAGCGGGTGGCTGGAGTCGAGGTCGACGGTGCGGACGAGCTCGTCGGTGTGGGCGGCGACCTCGCGGTAGAGGCCGACGACGCCCTCGAGGCTCTCGTCCTCGAGGAGGCGGAACTCCCGCTCGCGGGCCTCGAGGTCGGCGTCGTCGCCGCCGGCCATCGTCCCGTGCTCGACGAAGTCGGTCCACCCGCGCTCGGTCAGCGCGACGTGCTTGACGAGCCCGCCGAGGCAGAGGCTGCTGGCGGTCGGCGTGAGCCGGGCCTGCTCGTCGGTCAGGCCCTCGACGGTGTGGAGGAAGAAGTACCGCTGCTGGGCGAGCGCCTCGAGCAGGGCGACCCGCTCGGGGTCGAGGTCGGTGGGCTGGGTCTCGGTCACGAGGGCCTCCTGGCGGCTGGGCTGGTGGCGCGACCCTAGGCCCGTCCACCGACACCCGCCAGGGCCTGCGGCGATACGCTCGCCCCGTGCGCGTGCTCATCGCCCCCGACGCCTTCGGCTCGACCCTCGGGCCGGTCCAGGTGGCCACCGCGATGGCCGAGGGCTGGGCCCTCGGCGCGCCCCACGACGAGGTGCGCCTGCTGCCCCTCTCCGGCGGCGGGCCGGGCTTCCTCGACGTCGTCGCCCGCGCCTGCGGCGGCGACATGGTCGCGACGACCGTGAGCGACCCGCTCGGGCGCGAGGTGCCCGCGACCCTCCTGCTCGTCGACGAGCCGGGGCGGCGCACCGCCTACGTCGAGGCCGCGCAGGCCATCGGCCTGCACCTGCTCGCCGCCGACGAGCGCGACCCGGGCATCACGAGCACCTGGGGGGTCGGGCAGCTGCTCGAGGCCGCGGTGGCCGAGGGCGTCGACCGTGTCGTCGTCGGGGTCGGTGGCGGCGCGACGAACGACGGCGGAGCGGGGATGCTCGCCGCCCTCGGCGCCGGCCCCGCCGACGTGCTCGCCCGCGGCGGCCTCGCCCTGCGCGGCGCCGACGAGTCCGCCCTCATCGGCCTGCCGGGGGTGCTCGACCGTCTCTCGGGCACCGAGATCGTCCTCGCGACCGACGACGAGACCCCGCTGCTCGGCCTCTCGGGCACGAGCGCCGTCGGCTCGCCGGGCAAGGGCGCCACGCCCGAGACCTCGCAGGCGCTGGAGTCCGCGCTCGGGCACTTCACCGACGTCGTGGGCCGGGCGGTCCCGCGCCCGCTCGACCTCCTGAGCGGGCAGCCCCGCCGCCTCGACCGCGAGCTCGGCGCCGGCGCGGCCGGGGGGCTCGGGTACGCCCTCCTCGTCCTCGGGGCCCGCCCGGTGCCCGCGGTCACCGAGGTGCTGCGCCTCACCGGCTTCGACGTCGCCGCGGCGGGCAGCGACCTCGTCGTCACGGCGACCGACCGGCTCGACTGGACCTCCGTGCGCGGCTCGGTCGTCTCCGGCGTCGCCGAGGCCACCACCGCGACCGGCCGCCCGGCCGTCGTCGTCGCCGGCGAGCTGCTCGTGGGGCGCCGCGAGACGATGACGATGGGCCTGGCCGGCTGCTACGCCCTCGCCGACCACCCGCACGAGGTCGACGCGATGCTCGCCGACCCGGTCGGCACCCTGCGGGCCCGCGCCCGGCGCGTCGCGCGCACCTGGTCCCCGGCTCGCTGACGCCCCGAGCGCGGGCTACACCGCAGTACGTGTCGCCACAGCAGCAGTTACTGCGGTGTAGCCGGGCACCGGAGTGGGCGGTGGCACCGTCCGTCGGGGGCGCGACGTACAGTGGAGGAGTCCGGGAACACCGAGGCCCCGCCCGGGGTTCCCCCTCGTGGCGGCCACCCGGCCGGCCCACCGACAGCGACGAGGAGTCCTCACCCATGAGCGACCAGCTCCAGACCACCGAGGCCACCACCGAGACCGCCGCCCACGGCGTGCTGCTCACGGACGTGGCCGCCTCCAAGGTCGCCTCCCTGCTCGCGCAGGAGGGGCGCGACGACCTCCGGCTGCGCGTCGGGGTCCAGCCCGGCGGCTGCTCGGGCCTGATCTACCAGCTCTACTTCGACGAGCGCACCCTCGACGGTGACCTCGTCCGCGACTTCGACGGTGTCGAGGTCGTCGTCGACCGGATGAGCGCCCCCTACCTCGAGGGCGCGACCATCGACTTCTCGGACACCATCGAGAAGCAGGGCTTCACGATCGACAACCCCAACGCGGGCAGCTCCTGCGCCTGCGGCGACAGCTTCAGCTGACGCACCCCGGACGGGCCCGGACCTCCTCGAGGGGTCCGGGCCCGTCCGCGTCCCCGGGGGCCGGGTAGGTTGCCGGTGTGCAGATCGCCGTCACCGGGTCCATCGCGACCGACCACCTCATGACCTTCCGCGGCCGCTTCGCCGACTCCCTCGTCGTCGAGCAGCTCGACAAGATCTCGGTCAGCTTCCTCGCCGACCAGCTCGACATCCGGCGCGGCGGCGTCGCGGGCAACATCTGCTTCGGGATGGGGGTGCTCGGGGCCCGGCCGCTCCTCGTCGGGGCCGCCGGCGAGGACTTCGCCGACTACCGCAGCTGGCTCGGCCGGCACGGCGTCGTCACCGACCACGTGCTCGTCTCCAGCACGCGGCACACCGCCCGGTTCGTCTGCACGACCGACGACGACATGGCCCAGATCGCGACCTTCTACGCCGGCGCGATGAGCGAGGCCCGGATGATCGAGCTCGGCCCCATCCACGACCGGTGGGACCTCGACCTCGTCCTCATCGGCGCCGACGACCCCGACGCGATGCTGCGCCACACCGACGAGTGCCGCGAGCGCGGCATCCCCTTCATCGCCGACCCCTCGCAGCAGCTGGCCTTCGCCGACGGCCCGTTCATCCGCAAGCTCGTCGACGGCGCCGAGATCCTCATCACCAACGAGTACGAGTCGCACCTCACCTCGACCAAGACCGGGTGGACCCAGGAGGAGATCGACGCCCGCGTGACGACCCGGGTCGTGACGCTCGGCAAGGACGGCGCCGAGATCCGCACCCGCGGTCAGGAGCCCGTGCACGTGCCGGTGGCGGGCGACGTCGAGCGGGTCGACCCGACCGGGGTCGGCGACGCGTTCCGGGCCGGCTTCCTCGTCGGGCTCTCCGGCGGGCTGTCGCACGAGCGCTCGGCGCAGATCGGCTCGGTCCTCGCGGCGTTCGTCCTCGAGACGGTCGGCACGCAGGAGTACCAGGTGGGCCGGGCCGGGTTCCTCGCCCGGCTCGAGGCCGCCTACGGGGCCGGGGCGGCGGCCGAGATCGCGCCGCACGTGCGCTTCGCCCGCGACTGACGCCGGGCCGCGCCGTGGCCTTCCCTCCCGTCGAGCCGCCGCCGACCGGCTGGCTGCTCGACGCCGCCGACGCGGTGGAGGGCGACGACCTCGTCGCCGCCGGGGCCGACCTCGACCCGGGCACGCTGCTCGCCGCCTACCGCCTCGGGCTCTTCCCGATGGGACTGGGCCGCGACGGCGCCGGCACGGTGGGCTGGTGGTCACCCGACCCCCGAGGGGTGATCCCGCCGGGGGCGCTGCGGGTGCGGTCCTCGCTGCGCAAGGTGCTCCCGCGCTTCGAGGTGACCGTCGACACCGCCTTCGCCGACGTCGTCGCCGGGTGCGCCGACCCCTCGCGGGAGGGCCGGTGGATCACCGACGAGTTCGCCGCCGCCTACGAGGAGCTGCACCGGCTCGGATGGGCCCACAGCATCGAGGTCTGGCAGGACGACGCGCTCGTCGGCGGCCTGTACGGGGTGTCGGTCGGCGGGCTCTTCGCCGGGGAGTCGATGTTCCACCGGGTCCGGGACGCCTCCAAGGTCGCGCTCGTCGGGCTCGCCGCGCGCTTCTTCGCCGACGGCGACCCGCGCCGGATCGTCGACGTGCAGTGGGCCACCGACCACCTGCGCCGGATGGGCGCGCAGGAGTGGTCGCGGGAGGACTACCGTCGCGCCCTCGCGCGCGCCCTCGAGGCGCCTCAGGTCGACCTGGCGGCCGTCGTCCCGACGACGACCGTGTAGCGGGTCCACGAGCCCTCGTCCTCGAGGGTCAGCCCGTGGCCGCGCATCCGCGCCCACGCCGGGACGTCGGACCGGGCGGCCACGTCGTCGGCGAGCAGGACGACGGTCGACCCGGGGGAGAGGTCCTGGGTCGCCCGGGCGACGCGGATGACCGGCACGGGGCACCGGGTGCCACGGGCGTCGACGGTCGCCTCCCCGCTCACAGGTCCTCGGTCCCCATCCGGACGCGGACGGCCCGCACCGCGTCCGGCAGCTCACGGCAGAGCAGCGCGACCGCGTCCTCCCGGTCGGGGGCGACGGACGCCAGCGGGAGGGTCACCCGGACGTTGCCGTGCGTGAGCACCCCCATCGCGGCGAGGACGTGGCTCGGCCGCAGGGTGCTCGAGGTGCAGGCCGACCCGGAGGCGACGGCGACCCCGCGCGCGGCCAGCTCGTCGACGAGGGCCTCCCCGTCCGCCAGCAGCACGCTGAAGGTGACGACGTGGGGGAGCGCGTCCGTGGGGTCGCCGAGCACCTCGACGTCGCGCACGCCCGCGGCGGCGGCCCGGACGCGGTCCACGAGGGCGCGCGCCTCCCGCGTGTCGTCGGCGCAGGCGTGCTCGGTCTGGCGCCAGGCCTCGGCGGCGGCCAGGGCGAGCGGGACCCACGGCGCCGCGAGGGCGCGGCCGTGCTCTGCCTCCCGTCGGGGAGCGGGCAGGGAGGACCGGGTGCCGGTGCGGACCACGAGCAGCCCGAGCGGCGGCCCCCCGAAGGAGGCGGCGTCGGCGACGACGACGTCACCGGCTCCCGGCGGGAGGGGCTCGCGCCCCACGGAGGCCGTCGCGTCGAGGAGGAGCGGCACCCCGGCATCCCGGGCGGCACGGGCGAGGCGCTCGACGGGCTGGCGCGTGCCGACCTCGCCGTTCGCGGTCTGGAGGACCGCCGCGGCGACCCCGGGGGCCGCGACCGCGCGCTCCCACGCGTCCGCGTCGACCCGGCCGGTCCCGTCGACGGGCACGGCGTCCTCGGCGCCGGCGCGCAGCAGGAGCACGGAGCGCTCGACGGCCCCCGCCACCGTCCGGTCGCCGGTGCGGCGCCGGGCGTGGAGGAGACCGTCGAGCCCGACGGCCAGGGCCTCCTCGGCGCTGCCGTGCAGCGAGAGCTCGTCGGGCCGGGCGCCCAGCGCTCCGGCCAGCACCGCGCGTGCCGTGTCGAGGTGCGCCCGGGCGGCCCGGCCGGGCGCGTGACGGGCCCCGGGGTCGGCCCAGGCGGCGCCCAGGGCCGCCGTCAGGGTCTGCGCCGCGAGGGGGTGGAGGGGGCCGCGCGAGGCGTCGAGGAGGCCCGCCGTCAAGGAGGCTGTGGAAGGTTGAACGGTGGTGTGCGCCACGGCTCGACGGTAGCCCCCCTCCATGCCCGGTGAGGTACCCGTGCAGTAGGGTTTGCCTCGATCGTCCTCGCTCCACGACACGAAGGGTGCAGCGGTGCGCCAGCACGACTCCTCCTCGCCCCGTCGCCCACGGCGGCGGCTCGGCACCACGGTCCTCGTGGGTGCCCTCGCCACCCTCGCGCTCGGCGGCTGCGCCAGCGGCGACCTGCGCGGTGACGCCTCCACCGGATGGCTCCCGCACGCGGTGACCGAGGGCGGCGAGCGCGTCACGACGCTGTGGATCGGCGCGTGGATCGCGCTCATCGCGGTCGGCCTGCTCGTCGTCGGCCTCACGGTCTGGTGCATCGGCGCCTACCGGCGCCGCCAGGACGACACCGAGCTCCCGGTGCAGCTGCGGTACAACATCCCGATCGAGATCCTCTACACGGTCGTCCCGATGCTGATGATCGTCGTGTTCTTCTACTACACGGCACGCGACGAGGCCGCCCTCATCGACACCTCGAAGAAGCCGGACGTCACCGTCAACGTCGTCGGCAAGCAGTGGAGCTGGGACTTCAACTACCTCGAGGACGACGTCCACGAGGTCGGCACGCAGGCCATCCTCACCGGCGAGCCCGGGGCCGAGGAGACCATCCCCACCCTGTACCTGCCGGTCGGCGAGCGGGTCGAGTTCGTCCTCACCGCCCGCGACGTCATCCACTCGTTCTGGGTGCCGGCCTTCCTCCAGAAGATGGACATGATCCCGGGGCGGGTCAACCGCTTCCAGGTCGTCCCCACCGAGGAGGGGCAGTTCAAGGGCAAGTGCGCCGAGCTCTGCGGCGCCTACCACTCCCAGATGCTCTTCAACGTCAAGGTCGTCTCACGCGCCGAGTACGACCAGCACATGGCCGACCTCCGGGCGGCCGACCAGACCGGCCTGCTCAACAACACCCTCAACCGCGAGGCCCTGATGAGCGGCCAGAACGTCCAGCCCGGCGGAGGTAACTGACATGAGCGCCGCGACCGACACGACGATGCTGCGCGAGGCGGGCGTCCGCCAGCGCACCCGCCGGCTCTCGCCCGGTGCCACCGTCGTCAAGTGGGTGACGACGACCGACCACAAGGTCATCGGCAACCTGTACTTCATCACCTCGTTCGCGTGGTTCCTCATCGGTGGCGTCATGGCGCTGCTCATCCGCGCCGAGCTCGCCGAGCCGGGCCTGCAGATCGTGGACAACCCGGACCAGTACAACCAGCTGTTCACGATGCACGGCACGATCATGCTGCTGCTCTTCGCGACGCCGCTGTTCGCCGGGTTCGCCAACGCGCTGATGCCGCTGCAGATCGGGGCGCCCGACGTCTCGTTCCCGCGGCTGAACATGTTCGCGTACTGGCTCTACCTCTTCGGTGGCCTCATCGCCGCGGCGGGCTTCATCACCCCGAACGGCGCCGCCGCCTTCGGCTGGTTCGCCTACGCGCCGCTGTCGGACAACACCTACAGCCCGGGCATCGGCGGTGACCTCTGGGTCTTCGGCCTCGCGCTCGGTGGCTTCGGCACCATCCTCGGCGCCGTCAACTTCATCACGACGATCCTCACGATGCGCGCCCCCGGCATGACGATGTTCCGGATGCCGATCTTCACGTGGACCGTCCTCGTCACCTCGATCCTCGTCATCCTCGTCTTCCCGGCCCTGGCCGCCGCGCTCTTCGCGCTCGGCGCCGACCGGAGGTTCGGGGCGCAGATCTTCGAGCCCGCCAGCGGTGGCGCCATCATGTGGCAGCACATCTTCTGGTTCTTCGGGCACCCGGAGGTCTACATCATCGCGCTGCCGTTCTTCGGGATCATCTCCGAGGTCCTGCCGGTCTTCTCGCGCAAGCCGATCTTCGGCTACAAGACCCTCGTCTACGCGACCATCGCCATCGCGGCCCTCTCGGTCAGCGTCTGGGCGCACCACATGTACGTGACCGGACAGGTGCTCCTGCCGTTCTTCGCGATCATGACGATGCTCATCGCGGTCCCGACCGGTGTGAAGTTCTTCAACTGGATCGGCACGATGTGGGGCGGCAAGCTCGACTTCTCGACGCCGATGCTCTGGGCGCTGGGCTTCCTCATCACCTTCCTCTTCGGTGGCCTGACCGGCATCATCCTCGCGAGCCCGGCGCTGGACTTCCAGCTCTCCGACAGCTACTTCGTCGTGGCGCACTTCCACTACGTCGTCTTCGGCACGGTCGTGTTCGCGATGTTCGCCGGCTTCTACTTCTGGTGGCCGAAGTTCACCGGGCGGATGCTCGACGAGAAGCTCGGGAAGATCCACTTCTGGATGCTCTTCCTCGGCTTCCACCTGACCTTCTTCGTCCAGCACATCCTCGGTGCGCAGGGCATGCCCCGCCGCTACGCCGACTACATGCCGGAGGACGGGTTCACCCTGGGCAACCAGATCTCGACGGCCGGTGCCTTCCTGCTCGGCGCCTCGATGCTCCCGTTCTTCTACAACGTGTGGAAGACCTGGCGGTACGCGCCGCTCGTCGAGACCGACGACCCGTGGGGCTACGGCGCCTCGCTCGAGTGGGCGACGTCCTGCCCGCCGCCGCGGCACAACTTCGACCGCATCCCGCGGATCCGCTCCGAGCGCCCCGCGTTCGACCTGCATCACCCCGAGGCCGCGGTGGCCGGCGTGCACGACGCCGCGCACAGCTCCGACAGCGGCCTGGTGTCCGCGCTCGGCCCGGCCGACCTGCACGGCGAGGCCTTCGTCGACGAGAAGAACAAGGAGGCCTGAGCCATGCGGGCGATGGAACGGATCGGCATGCTCATCGGTGTGTTCGCGTTCGTCATGGCGGCCATCTACGGCACGTGGACGTCCTCGACGGTCATCGGCACGGAGTGGGTCGGCACGATCGGCCTCATCCTCGGCGGCCTGCTCGGGATGATGATCGCGTGGTACCTCTGGATGACCCGGCGGCGCCTGGACCGCGACCCGGCGGACGACCCGCTGGGCGAGATCGACGAGATCCAGGGCGAGTACGGGTTCTTCAGCCCGCACAGCTGGCAGCCGCTCTTCCTCGCGGGCGCCGCGGCGGTCTGCTTCCTCGGCCTCGCGGTCGGCTGGTGGCTGTTCATCATCGGGGCGTTCTTCGCGATCCCCGCGCTCGTCGGCTGGACCTTCGAGTACTGGAAGGGCCCCAACGCCCTCTGAGCACGTGACCCACGACCGAGGGCCGCCCGGGAGATCCCGGGCGGCCCTCGTCTTCGTCCGACCGGGCGTGGGTGGTCTCAGCCCCAGCCGAGGTCGTGGAGCGCGGCGTCGTCGATCCCGAAGTGGTGGGCGATCTCGTGAACCACGGTGACGGCGATCTCGTCGGTCAGCTCGTCGAGGTCCTCGCACATCCGGGTCAGGGGGCCGCGGAAGAGGACGATGCGGTCCGGGAGCGCCCCGGCCCCCCAGCCGTCGCCCCGCTCGGTCAGCGGGACGCCGTCGTAGACGCCGAGCAGCTCGGGGTCGTCGGCGGGCGGCTCGTCCTCGACGAGGAAGACGACGTTGTCGAGCATCGCCATCAGCTCCTCGGGCACCTCGTCGAGCGCGTCCTCGACGATGGCGTCGAAGTGCTCGGGCGTCAGCGCGTCCACCGCTCAGCCCCGGGGCGCCCGGAGGGCGACGAGGGCCGGCCATCCGAGCGGGCGTCCGTTCCACGCCGCGGTGAGGACACCGTCCTGTGCCCGCAGGCGCAGGACGTGCGGGGTCTCGCGGGCGACGACGACCGCCTCGAAGACACCCGGGGCGGTCCAGCCGGCCGACGCGGACCACGGGCCGTCCCCGACCCACGCGCCGTCACCGGCCGGCAGGACGAGCACGTCGCCGTCGTCGACCGTCAGCTGCCACGGTGCGTGCGCGTCGCCGGTGGCCCGGACCGAGAGCGACCGGAGCGAGGGGTGGTCCTCGTCGGGCTCGTGGTGGGCCGTCACCGGCGCGTGAGCGGCCTCGGGGAGTGGTGAGTCGTCGGAGGTGACCGGTGACAGGTGGGCGCCGGAGAGACGCTCCAGCAGGCGTGCGTGCGCCTCGTCGTCGCGGGGGAGCGGCGCGGGGGAGAGCGCGGCCAGCAGCTCCTCCCAGACCGCGTCGAGCAGCGCCTGGGTGTCGGTCGCGAGGGAGGTGACGGCCAGGACCAGCCCGCTGGGCGGGTGGACGAGCGAGAACTGCCCCCACGCGCCGTCCGCGCGGAACGCGTCGTGCCGGCAGCGCCAGACCTGGTAGCCGTAGCCCTGCTGCCAGTCGACCGTCTCGGGGTGGGGGGCGGTGTCGACGTGGACCGAGGTCATCCGCGCGACCCATCCCTCGGGGAGCACGCGACGGCCCTGCCAGACCCCGTCGGCGCGCAGGAGCTCGCCGAGGCGGGCGAGCGCCTCGGTCGTCACGTGCAGGCCGGAGTAGCCAAGGTCGAGGTCGTCCGTGCCCTGCCAGGCGGCGTCGTCGATGCCGAGCGGGTCGAGCAGGCGGGGGCGCAGGTGGTCGAGCAGGCGCTGCCCGGTGGCCCGCTGGACCGCCAGGGCCGCCATGAGCGTGGCGCCGTTGTGGTAGACGAACCAGGAGCCCGGATCCTCGTCCGGCTCGGTCGCGAGGAACTGCGCGGGGAAGTCGGCGACGTCAAGGCCGCGCCACGTGAGGGTGTCCGTGTGGTGGCCGGTCGACATCGAGAGGACGTGGTGCAGCGTCAGGGTGCGGGCCCGGGGGCCGGCGGCGTCCGCGGCCTCGGGGAAGAGGTCGACGAGGCGGTCCTCGAGGCGCAGCAGCCCGTCGGAGACGGCGAACCCGACGGCGCACGCCGTGAAGGTCTTGCTCACCGAGTACACGAGCCGGATGCCGTCGGGCGTGTACGGCGCCCAGTCCGCCTCGGCGAGGACCTCGCCGTGCCGCAGGACGACGAGCCCGTGCGCCTCGACACCGACGCGCTCCCACCGCGCCAGGAGCGCCTCGAGCGCCGCGGGAGGCACCCCCGCGTCCTCGGGCCGGGTGCGGGGCAGGGGGAGGGGCGCCGGGGTGCTCACGCGCTCCAGCCTAGGCGCGCGCCGGTGCGACACGGCCCGGGACGCGACGAGGCCGCACCCGCTGGGCGGGTGCGGCCTCGGTCGGTCGGGCGGGGCGCCTCAGTGGCGGCCGGCCGGCTCGGCGGACTCGATCTCGCCGGCGGCCTGCGAGCCCTCGAGGGCCTCGGTCTCGTGGCCGTGGTGGTGCGCGGCCGCCAGCTCCGCCGGGGTGACGGGGTTGACCGCGTCGGCGAAGTAGAAGCGCGACAGGCGGGCGCGCATCCGGTCCTTGCGGGCGGCCGGGCGGGCGACGCCGTGCTCGTCGACCTCGGGCTCGAGCTCGAGCGGCGCGACGGCCTCGTGCTGGACGAGGACCCACTGGTCCTCGGGCAGCCCGGCCTCGTGACGCTCGAAGAAGCGGCCGTCGGGCGTGCGGATGATCGTGCCGGACTCGCGGCCGTGCAGGACCGTGTCGCGGTCGCGGCGCTGGAGCGAGAGGCAGACGCGCTTGGTCACCCAGAACACGACGACCGGCAGGACGAAGAAGCCGACGCGGAAGAACCACGTGAGGTCGTTGATCGACATGCCGAGCTTGATCGCCATGATGTCGTTGCCGGAGGCGAAGAGCAGCACGGTGTAGGCGGTGATGCCCGCCATGCCGATGCCGGTACGGACCGGGGCGTTGCGCGGGCGCTCGAGCAGGTGGTGCTCGCGCTCGTCACCCGTGACCCAGCGCTCGACGAACGGGTACGCGCCGAGGATCACGTAGACGAGCGGCAGCAGGATCAGCGCGCCGGGGAAGATGTTCATCGACACGGTGAAGCCGAAGACGGTGAACTCGAGCCAGCCGGGCAGCAGGCGCAGCGCGCCGTCGGCGAAGCCCATGTACCAGTCCGGCTGCGACCCGGCCGTCACCGGCGAGGGGTCGTAGGGGCCGTAGGCCCACACCGGGTTGATCTGGACGAGCGCGGCGATGAGGGCCAGGACGCCGAAGACGATGAAGAAGAAGCCACCGGCCTTGGCCGCGTAGACCGGCATGACCGGGTAGCCGACGACGTTGTCGTTGGTCCGGCCCGGGCCGGGGAACTGGGTGTGCTTCTGCAGCGCTACGAGCGCGATGTGCGCCGTGAACAGGCCGATGAGGATGGCCGGGATGAGCAGCACGTGCGCCGAGTACAGGCGCGGGATGATCATCTCGCCGGGGAACGGCCCGCCGAAGATGCCGTAGACCAGGTAGGAGCCGATGACCGGCGCCGTCTGGACGAAGCCCGCCATCGCGCGGATGCCGGTGCCCGAGAGCAGGTCGTCGGGGAGGGAGTAGCCGGCGAAGCCCTCGACGATCGCGAGGAGGGCGAGGACCGAGCCGATGACCCAGTTGATCTCGCGGGGCTTGCGGAACGCCCCGGTGAAGAACACCCGGAACATGTGGACCACGAGGGCGACGACGAACATCAGCGCGGCCCAGTGGTGGATCTGGCGGATGATGAGGCCGCCCTTGATGTCGAACGAGATGTGCAGCGTCGAGGCGTAGGCCTCCGACATCTCGACCCCGCGCAGCGGCACGTAGGAGCCGTCGTAGACGGTGTGGCCGGCGCTCGGGACGAACCAGAACGTGAGGAAGGCACCGGTGATCAGGCAGATGATCATCGAGTACATGGCGATCTCGCCGAGCATGAAGGACCAGTGGTCGGGGAAGACCTTCTTCATGAGGTAGCCGACGGGCTTGGCGGCGCCCGTGCGGTCGTCGACCCAGCCGGCGAGCCCGCCGATCTTCTTCGCGCCGGCCGACGGGGCCACGTGGCGCGGGCCGTCACCGGTGCGCAGGGCGTCCGCCGGACGCTGGTTCGCGGTCGTGGACATGTCAGCCACGCTCCCAGAAGCTCGGGCCGACCGCTTCGCGGAACGGCTGTGCGGAGACGAGGTAGCCCTCGTCGTCGACGGTGATCTTCAATTGTGGCAGCGGACGCTTCGCCGGACCGAAGATGACCTTGCAGTCCTGGGTCACGTCGAAGGTCGACTGGTGGCACGGGCAGAGCAGGTGGTGCGTCTGCTGCTCGTAGAGGCCGACCGGGCAGCCGACGTGGGTGCAGATCTTGGAGTACGCGACGATGCCCTCGTAGCCCCAGTCGAGCTCCTTCTGCGACTGGATCTGCGCGGGGTCCAGGCGCATGAGGAGCACGGCGGCCTTGGCCTTCTCCTCGAGCAGGTGCTCGGCGCCGCCCTCGTTGGTCTCCGGGTCGGGCAGGAGGCCCTGCGGCATGACGTGGTAGACCGACCCGATCGTCACGTCGGAGGCCTTGATCGGCTGGTTCTCGGGGTCCTTCATGAGCCGCAGCGGCTTGAAGGTCGGCTCCTCGCCGGGGCCGCTGGGGCCACCGTTCCACCAGGTGAGCGAGAGGCTCTTCTGCGGCAGCTCGCCGAGCGAGCCACCGACCTGCAGCACGAGCGGCACGGCGAAGAGGCCGAGCGCGCCACCCATCGTCATCTTGAGCAGCGGGCGGCGGCCGATCTGCGACTTGCCGCCCTCCTCGGTGATGACCCGGACGACCTCGTCGCGGTCGGCGTCGGCGGCGCGCAGCGGGTGGCGCTCCTCGACGACCTCCTCGTCGGGCATGAGGGTCTTGGCCCAGTGCACGGCGCCGAGGCCGATGCCGAGCAGCGAGAAGGCCAGGGTGACGCCGAGACCGGCGTTCGTGGCGCTCGTCGGGCCGATGCCCGGGATGAACACCGTCTGGTCCACGTCGAGCGCGAAGTACAGGACGATGAAGAGCAGCGTGGCGATGATCGAGACGCCGAAGAGGGCCGCGACCTGCTTCTCGGCGCGCTTGGCGGCGGACTCGTCGAGGTCCGCCATCCGCGGCACGTGGTGGGGGAGCCCGGGGTTGGTGAAGCGGTCCGGGAGGCCGCCGGTCCCGACGACGTGGCCCTCGTCGAGGCGCACGGCCTCACCGTGGGACCCGGTCGGGGTCACCTCGGTGCCGGGGGTGTGGGGGTCCTGCTCGTTCATCGGGGTACCGATCTGTCGTCGACGGAAGGGAACGTGGTGGGGGTCAGGCGGCCTTGGAGCCGAGCCAGACGGCGCAGCCCACGAGGATGCCGAGACCGAAGACCCAGGCGAAGAGGCCCTCGGTGACCGGGCCGAGCGAGCCGAGGGTCAGACCGCCCGGGCTCGGCTCCTGGTCGAGGGTGTCGAGGAAGGCGATGACGTCGCGCTTGTTCTCGGGGGTGATGTTGGAGTCGTTGAAGACCGGCATGCTCTGCGGGCCGGTGGCCATCGCCTCGTAGATGTGCTTGCCGGTGACGTCCCGCAGCGAGGGCGCGTACTTGCCGCGGGTCAGGGCGCCGCCGGAGCCGGCGAAGTTGTGGCACATGGCGCAGTTGACGCGGAACAGCTCGCCACCGACGGCGGCGTCGCCCTTGGTGGGGTCGACGGCCTCGTCGGAGGGGACCGACGGGCCCGGGGCGAGGGAGGCGATGTAGGCGCCCATCGCGGCGATCTGCTCGTCGGTGAACTTCACGTCGTCGGAGCGCATGGCCTGCACACCGGGCTGGGTCATCGGCATGCGGCCGGTCCCGACCTGGAAGTCGACGGCGGCAGCGCCGACGCCCGCGAGCGGCGGGCCGGCGATCTGGTCGCCGGTGCCGGTCTGGCGGCCCTCGGCGTTGAGGCCGTGGCACGAGGCGCAGTTGGCCCGGAAGAGCGCCTTGCCCTCGGCGACCGACTGGGCCGGGAGGGCCTGCGTCGTGGCGTCGGCGGGCTCCGGGGCCACCGCCGCGTAGACGGCCCCCGTGAGGAACAGGCCGATCATGAGGAGGACGGCGATCGCTGCGGGGTGCCGGCGGCGGGCTGCCAGTGCGTTCACGGAGGGGTTCCTGTCGTCTGCTGCGTTACGTGTCGAGTCGGCGTGCGGGAGAACTTACTTCAGGACGTAGATCATGAGGAACAGGGCGATCCAGACCACGTCGACGAAGTGCCAGTAGTAGGACGTGACGACGGCGCCGGTGGCCTGCGCGTGCGTGTAGCGGCGGGTCGTGAAGGTGCGGCCGATGATGAGGAGGAAGGCGATGAGACCACCCGTGACGTGCATCCCGTGGAAGCCGGTCGCGAGGTAGAAGATCGAGCCGTAGGAGTCGGACGAGAGGGTGACGCCCTCGGTGACGAGCGTGGCGTACTCGAGCACCTGCCCGGCGATGAAGATGGCGCCGAAGACGTAGGTGACGACGTACCACTCGCGCATGCCCCAGGCGCTGACCTTGGTCAGGCGGGTGCCGGCCGGCCGGGCGACGACGCCGCGCTCGGCCTGGAGGACACCGAGCTGGCACCACACGGAGGAGACGACGAGGATGATCGTGTTGGCCGTGGCGAACGGCACGTTGAGGATCGCGCTCTCCTCGGCCCACATCTCGGGGAGGTGCCCCCGTAGCGTGAAGTAGAACGCGAAGAGCGCCGCGAAGAACATGAGCTCGCTGGAGAGCCAGACCATCGTCCCGACGGCCACCATGTTCGGCCGCGTCGCGGGGCCGGAGCCGGGGATGGACGGGACCGGTCCCGCGTTCTTGACGGAAGCTGCTGCAGAAGTCGCCACGGACGCATTATGCCGACACCGGAGGGGGTGTGACGAGGCGACCCCCCGAAAGGCTCGACAACGCCCTGCACCGGTGGTGTGTTCCCGCCGAGCGGTCGGGTCCGGCGCCCCGGGACGTCCTCGCTACGATGCACGTCATGACCGATGCGCACGCCCCCGCGGGCCCGTCCACCTCGAGCGCCGACGGCATCCACCGGGTGCGCGTCCTCCTCTACAGCGACGACATCACGACCCGTGACGCCGTCCGCGCCGCCGCGGGTCGTCGGCCCGCGCGCGACGTCGAGGTCGCGTCGTGGCAGGAGTGCGCCACGGCCGAGGCGGTCATCGAGGCGATGGACGCCGGCGGGTTCGACGTCGTCGTGCTCGACGGCGAGGCCGCCCCGGTCGGCGGGCTCGGGCTGTGCCGTCAGCTGAAGAACGAGATCTTCCGCTGCCCGCCCATCCTCGTGCTCACCGGCCGCCCCCAGGACGCGTGGCTGGCCGGGTGGTCGCTCGCGGACGACGCCGTCCCGCACCCCCTCGACCCGATCGCGGTCGCCGAGGCCGTCGCCGGCCTCGCCCGCGGCCGGGCCACCGTCGGCTGAGCGGCGTGACCGCCTCGCCGTCCGGTGCGCTGACCTGGCCGGACCTCCTCGCCGCGCTGCTGCGCGGTGAGGACCTGTCGACGGACGCCGCCCGCTGGGCGATGGACCGCGTGATGTCCGGCGAGGCCTCGCCGGTGCAGCTCGCCGGCTTCCTCGTCGCGCTGCGGGCCAAGGGCGAGACCGTCGACGAGCTGCGCGGGCTCGCCGACATGATGCTCGAGCACGCGAACCGCATCGAGGTGCCCGGCGAGAGCGTCGACATCGTCGGCACCGGCGGCGACCGGATGCACTCGGTCAACATCTCGACGATGGCCTCGGTCGTCGTCGCCTCGACCGGCCTGCGCGTCGTCAAGCACGGCAACCGGGCGGCGTCGTCGTCGTCCGGGTCCGCCGACGTCCTCGAGGCGCTCGGGGTCGACCTGTCGCTGCCGCCGTCGCGGGTCGCCGAGGTCGCGGTCCGGGCCGGCATCACCTTCTGCTTCGCCGCGGCCTTCCATCCCTCGATGCGGCACGCCGCCCAGGCCCGCTCCGGGCTCGGCGTGGGCACCGCCTTCAACGCGCTCGGCCCGCTGACCAACCCCGGGCAGCCGACCTACGCCGCCGTCGGGGTCGCGGACGCCCGCATCGCCCCGCTCATCGCCGGTGTGTTCGCCGGGCGGGGCCGGGCGGCCGCCGTGTTCCGCGGCGACGACGGCCTCGACGAGCTGACCCTCGCGACGACCTCGACCGTCTGGTGGGTGCGCGACGGCGTCGTCACCGAGCTCGTCGTCGACCCGACCGACGTCGGCGTGTCGAGCGCGCCGGTCGAGGCGCTGCGCGGCGGGGACCCCGCCTTCAACGCCGACGTCGCCCGACGGGTCTTCGCCGGCGAGGCGGGCGCCCCGCGCGACGCGGTCGTCCTCAACGCCGGGATGGCCCTCGCCGTCGCGGCCGGGCTGGACGGCGAGCCGACGCGGGAGTCGCTGACCGCCGCCCTGGCCACCGGGGTGCGCCGGGCCCAGCAGGCGCTCGACTCGGGCGCCGCGGCGGGCCTGCTCGAGCGCTGGGTCGCGACGACCCGCGAGATCGCCGGGGCCTGAGCGCGCGTCCTCGCCCTCAGTCCTCGAGGCCGAGGCTGAACGCCGACTCGAGGTCGTGCGAGGAGTAGGTGCGGAACGCGATGTGGGTGTTCGTGCCGGTGACGCCCGTGACCTTGTTGAGCCGGTCCGCGATGACGTCGGCGAGGGCCTCGTGCTGGCGGACGCGGACCATCGCGACGAGGTCGGCGTCGCCGGCGACCGAGTAGACCTCGGTGACGCCGTCGATGTCGGCGATCTCCTGGGCGACCTCGGGGATGCGGTCGACGTCGGCGGTGATGAGGACGATGGCGGTGATCACGCGGTCAGCCTAGCCAGCGGCCGTCAGGGCCGCAGGGTCCGGTCGAGCAGCCCGCGCAGCTCGGCGAAGTGCCGCTCGGCGCCCGCCTCCTGGTACATCGAGGTGTCGGCCATCGAGTAGCCGTGGGGTGCGTCCGGGTACACCTCGTTGCTCACCGTCAGGCCCGCCTCGGCGGCCGCCGTGCCGAGCGTCTCGACGGCCTCGGGCGGCATCGAGCGGTCGTGGTCGGCGTGGCCGAGGACGAGCTCGGCCCGGGTGGTCGCGAGCGAGAGGTGCGGGCTGTCCGGCTCGTCCGTCACCAGCCCGCCGCCGTGGAAGCCGCCGCAGGCCGCGACGACGTCGGGGTGGTCGCCGGCCGCGCGCAGGGCGATGCGCACGCCCATGCAGTAGCCGGTGACGCCGACCGGGCCCTCGTCGGTGGCGTCGAGCCCGCGCAGGTGCTCGAGGTAGGCGGCGACGTCGGGCCGCGAGAGGTCGCTCGTCAGGTGCCCGACGCGCGGCATCGCGAGCTGCATGAACGCGTCGCGGCCCTCGGGGGTGCGCAGGTCGCCGGTCGGCGTCAGCTCGGCGACGGCGCCCTCGCGGTGGAAGACGTTGGGCGCGAGGACGGTGTAACCCCACGAGGCGATGCGCTCGCACATCGCGGCGATCTGCGGACGCAGGCCGATCGCGTCCATGACGAACAGGACGCCGGGGCCGTGGCCGTCGGGCGGGAGGGAGAGGTGGGCCTCGGCGGAGCCGCCGGGCACGGGGACGTCGACGAGGTGGAGGTCGCTCACGGGGCCGACGCTACGCCCAGCAGAACGGGGAGGCCGTCGCGTCAGCCGCGCACGAGGCAGAAGGGATGGCCGGCCGGGTCGAGGTAGACGCGGAACCCGCCGTCGGAGGAGGGCTGCTCGGCGTGCACGCTCGCACCGGCCGCGAGCACGGCCGGCTCGGCGGCGTCGATGTCCTGCACCGAGAGGTCGAGGTGGAACTGCTGCGGGTGGGCGCCGCCCGGCCAGGTGGGGGCCACCCAGTCGTCGATGCGCTGGAAGGCGAGGGTCGTGCGCCCGTCCGGCCGCTCGGGAGACACGCCGCCACCCGGCGGGACGAGGGTCGCCCAGTCGGCGTCCGACCCCGACTCCAGGTCCCAGCCGAGGACGTCGGCGTAGAAAAGGGCGAGGCGCATCGGGTCGGGGCAGTCGAGGACGACGAGGTCGAGGATCGGGTGCGGTGCCATGGCACCGAACCTAGGGGCCGAAGCGGACGGGACGCGTCCGCATCGCCCGAGCGGCCCGGCCCCGGGTCAGGAGACGCCGGCGAAGCCGGCGGTGCGGCGGCGCGAGGTCTCGAGCGGCTCGAGCTGCTCGCGCACGGCCGCGGCGCCGCCGACCGGGCACGTCCAGTCGCCGTCGACATCGACGACGCGGACCCCGGGCGCCTCGAGCCAGCGCAGGACCTTCTCGCTCTCCTCGGCGGTCGCCGCGGTGGCCGGGGCGACGGGCGCCGCGACGACCTCGGCGCTCGCGCGCAGCGCCCCGATGTAGGGCATCGGGTCGGCGCCCCGCGGCGAGGTGGTGCTCCCGGCGAGCCGGCCGTAGCGGACGCAGACGACCTCCCAGCCGCCGGTGACCGAGCGCCGGGCGGCGACGAGCTCGGGGATGCGGGCGAGCGGGTGCAGCCGCTGGCTGCGGGTCGTCCCGCGCACGAGGGCGACGAGGCGGTCGCGGACGACCTGCGCGTCCTCGAAGCGTTCCGCCCCCGAGAGGGCGGCCATCCGCTCCTGGAGCGCGGTGAGGAGACCGCGGGCGTGCCCGTCGAGGAGCGCGGCGGCCTCGGCGACGACCTCGGCGTACTCGTCGACACCCTGCGCACCGGTGCAGGGCGCCCCGCAGCGGCCCATCTCGGCGAGGGCGCAGGCGGTGCGCGGGCGGCTGGGGGAGAGGCGCTCGACGCACTGGCGCAGCGGGAGGACCTCGTGGACCGCCGACACGGCGGCCTCCGCCGCCTGCCGAGAGCCGAACGGCCCGGCGTAGCGGGCGCCGTCGGCGGCGACGGCGCGCACGATCGACAGGCGCGGGAACGGCTCGACGGTCAGCTTGACCCACAGCGCCTTCTCGGGATGGCGCGAGCGGCGGTTGTAGCGCGGCTTGTGCTGGGCGATGAGCCGCAGCTCGCGGACCTCCGCCTCGAGCGTCGTCGCACAGACCACGGGCGAGACGGACTCCGCGAGGCGGACCATCTCGCCCATCCGGCGACGGTGCTCGGACGCGGTGAAGTAGGAGCGGACGCGGGTGCGGATGGAGACCGACGTGCCGACGTAGAGGACGCGGTCGTCGCCGTCCTTGAAGAGGTAGACCCCGGGGGCGTCCGGGAGGCCGTCGGCGAGGTGGCGCTTGCGGCGCCGCGCCGGGGAGACGCGGGCGGTGTAGTCGAGGAGCTCCTCGAGGGAGTGCACGCCGAGGCTGCCGACCCGCCCGATCAGCGCGTGGAGGACGTCGACGGTCGCGCGCGCGTCGTGGAGCGCCCGGTGGTCGGGCGTCGTCGTGGCGCCGAAGTGCGCCGCGAGCGTGCCGAGGCGGTGGTTGCGGACCTCGTCGCGGGGGACGAGCTGGCGGGCGAGGTGCACGGTGTCGAGGACGGCGAACGACGGCCACTCCCGGTCGCAGCGCAGCGCCGCGGCCTTGAGGAACGACACGTCGAAGCGGGCGTTGTGGGCGACGAGCACCGACCCGGCCGCGAACTCGAGGAACTGCGGGAGCACGGTCTCGATGCGCGGCGAGCCCGCGACCATCGCGTCGGTGATGCCGGTGAGGACCGAGATGAACGCCGGGATCGGCTCCCCGGGGTTGACGAGCGTCTGGAACTCGCCGACGACGACACCGCCGCGCACGCGCACGGCGCCGATCTCGGTGATGCCGCACTCGGCCGGGCTGCCGCCCGTGGTCTCGAGGTCGACGACGACGAAGTCGACGGACGACAGCGGGGTGCCCAGGTCGTCGAACGTGCCCTGGACCATCGTCATGCCCCGAACGGTAGGTCGGGGTACCGACAGGTCCGTCGAGGCGCGCGGGGAGTGCTCCCCTCCGGGTCCGGGCCCGACGGCGTGCCCGCGCGGTTACAGTGTGGCGACGTCGCGACGGCCCGGAGGCCGTGGGCACCGGGGGAGCGCACGAGGGAGGCAGCAGTGGCACGTGGCGGTGGCGCACGCGCGCGGAGCCGGCAGACCCGCCGCCGCCTCGCGAGCCTGCTCGCCGTCGTCCTCGTCGCCTCCGGCCTCGGGTACGCCGCGGTCGCGAGCGACGGCACCACGGTCCACGAGGCCGACCTCAACGACGCCGGTGTCTGGGTCAGCTCCGGAGCCCAGGCGAAGTACGCGAAGGCCAACGTGCCGATCGGCCAGCTCGACACCGGCATCGCCACCGACGCGGCGCCCGGCGCCGGGCTCGACCTCCTCCAGGACGGCGCCGTCGTCCTCGGCCTCGACACCGGCACCGGCGAGCTCTCCGCCCTCGACGTGGCCGCCTCCACGGCCGGCGACCCGGTCGCCGTGGTGCCCGGCCCGGGTCGCGGCACGGCGAAGGGCTTCCGCCCGAGCCCGGTCGACCTGCGCGGCGGCACCCTCGCGCTCCTCGACCCCGCGAGCGGCAAGGTCTGGGGCCAGCGGGTCGACCCTCGCAGCGGCACGACGGAGTTCCCCGGCGTGGCGGCCGGCGCCAAGCCGCTCGCGACGGTCGGGCGCCAGGCGGCGCTCGCCGTGGGGCTCGACGGCGCGATCCACGTCGTCTCCGGCGCCGACGGCAAGGTCACGACCCTCGCGCCCACGGCCGCCGGGGGCTTCTCGCGCCCCGTCGTCACGCCGACCGCCCTGCGGTCCCCGTCGCCGGACGTCACGGCCGTGGGCCCCCGCTGGGTCGCGTACGACCCGGCGTCGGACCGGGTCTTCACCGCCGACGAGC
Organism: Phycicoccus sp. DTK01; assembly: GCF_017312765.1. Taxonomy (NCBI): domain Bacteria; kingdom Bacillati; phylum Actinomycetota; class Actinomycetes; order Micrococcales; family Intrasporangiaceae; genus Phycicoccus; species Phycicoccus sp. DTK01. Next base: position 286,945 of record NZ_BOPU01000001.1, read on the forward strand.
GGGACGGCGTCGACGCGCAGGTGACGACGGACGGCGCCCGGTCGGCGGCGCTGCAGGTGCCGGGCCCGGACGCCGACACGGTCGTCGTCGAGTCCTCGGCCCGGGCGACGCAGGTGCCGCTCGACGGTGGCCTCTCGCCGGGCGGCGTCGTCGTCGGCGAGCGGGTGAACCGCGTCCCCGGGTCCACGCTGCTCAGCCGCCCGGTCGTCCTCGGCGGCTGCGTCCACGCGGCGTGGGCGGAGGAGGGTCGCGTCTTCTACGGGGCCAACTGCGGGCGCACCGGCGACGAGCAGACGGCCACGCTGCCCGCCGACGGCGAGCAGCCGACCCGCGACGGCGTGGCGCTGCGGGTCAACCGCGGCCTCGTCGTCCTCAACGACCTCGACAACGGCGGGGTCTGGGACCTCGAGGACAAGCCGACGAAGATCGACAACTGGGACGCGCTGACGCCGCCGACGCGCCAGGACGACAAGAACCAGAAGAAGGACGAGAACCTCGTCGACGAGGCCGCCGCACAGCAGCCGCCCAAGGCCGTCCCCGACGCCCAGACGGTGCGCCCCGGACGGGTGAGCAAGCTGCACGTCCTCGACAACGACACCGACGTCGCCGGGTCCGTGCTCGCGATCGACCAGCGCGACGTGACGGCCCCGACCCTCCGGGGCGCGACGGCCACCGTGTCGGCCGACGGGCAGGCCGTCGACCTGTCGGTGCCCGCGGGGACCGAGGGCCAGCAGCTCGAGTTCTCGTACAAGGTCAACAACGGCAAGGTCACCTCCAAGGGAGCGGCCCGCGTCTCCGTGCGGGTCGTCGGCGACGAGGTCAACTCCGCGCCGACCCTGCGGCCCGGTGGCGCCCAGCTCACCCAGCGGCGCTACCCGGTCATCGCGGGCAAGCGCCTGTCGGTGCCGGTCCTCGCCGACTGGCGCGACCCCGAGAACGACACGCTGGCCGCCCGCGCGGACGCCGAGGGAGCCGTCGTCGACGGCGCGGGGCGGGTGACGCTCACCGCTCCGGTGGAGGAGGGGCGCCAGCCGATCGGCTACGTCGTCACCGACGGCCGCGGCGGGTCCACGAAGGGCACCGTCGAGGCCCAGGTGCTCGGCACCGGGCCGGAGGTGCGCTTCGAGCCCCCCACCACGCAGCCGGATGCCGTGCGCGGTGTCGTCGGCAAGCCGCTGCAGGTCGAGCCGCTGGGCAACGACATCGCCGGCGCCGACCCCGGGGAGCCGGACGCGTCGCTGCGGCTGCGCTCCGAGGTCCGGCCGGTCGGTCCGCTCCAGGTCGACACCGACCTCGCGACCGGCACCGTCACGGTCACCGGCAACGCGCCGGGGACGTTCGAGCTCAGCTACTCCGCCGTGACCGGCGCCGGCGCCGCGCCCGGCCGCATCCGCGTCGACCTCACCGCCCCGCCCGAGGGCGCTCCGCCGGTCGCGGTGCCGGACACCGCGACCCTCCACGACCAGGCGCCCGCCCTCGTCGACGTCCTCGCCAACGACTACTCGCCGCGTGGGGACGTGCTGGTCACCGCGGCCGCGTCGCCCGCGGACGGCTCCGGCTGGCTGCGCGCCTCCATCTACCAAGGTCGCTGGCTGCGCCTGGAGGCCGCGGAGCCCGCACCCCTCGACGCGGGGACCGGGCGTCGCGGCACCATCCGCTACACCGTGAGCGACGGCACGCAGCGCACCAGCGGAGAGGTGTCGGTGCTCCAGCAGCCCCCCGCCGACGACGCCGTCCCGCTCGTCGAGGACGACACCGCGACGGTGCGCGAGGGCGACACGGTGAGCATCCCGGTGCTGGACAACGACACGATGGCGGACGGCATCCCGCTGCGCCTGGACCCCGAGTCGGTGAAGGTCGTGAGCAAGGGGGACGCCCAGCGCGCCTTCGCCTCCGGCAACGTCGTGCGCTACGTGCCCGAGGCCCGCGGCCTGCGGGCGCCGAAGTTCGTGACGATCGAGTACGCCGCGTACGCCGAGGGTGCGAAGGGTCGGGCGCAGACCGCACGAGCGCGGGTGCAGGTCAACCCTCTTCCCACCAAGCAGCAGGTCAACCAGTCGCCCGTGGCTCGCAGCTTCACCGCGACCGTGACGGCGGGCGACCCGCTGACGATGACCATCCCGACCTTCGGCGTCGACCCCGACGGCGACAGCGTCACCCTGACCGGTGTCGTGGGCGCCGACGACGGCCCGGTCGACCTCGCGCTGGGCCGGGTCGTGGGGGTCGGGCCGACGACGATCCGGTACGAGTCCTTCCCGCTCGCGGCAGGGACCGAGGTCATCACGTACGAGGTGCGCGACCGCTTCGGCGCGACGAGCCGCGCGTTCGTGAGGGTCGGCGTGGTGCAGCCGGGCGACCCGCAGCCGCCCGTCGCCGTCGACGACGAGGTGTTCGCCGCGCCGGGCAAGACGGTCACCGTCAAGCCGCTCGTCAACGACCTCATCGCCCGCGGCGACGTCGTCGAGGTCGACACCGAGTCGCTCAACCCGGCGGATGCCCTGCGCGCCTGGCGCGTCGACGAGGACCACACGGTGCGGACCAAGGTCCCGGACGACACCGCCCGCGTGCACCAGCTGGCGTACGGCATCAGCGACGGCCTGTACGACCCGTCCCGCGCGAGCATCCTCGTCCGGCCCGTCGCGGGGTACAAGAACCCGCCGGTGGCCAACGACGACGTCGCGGCGCCGAAGCCGGGGGAGACCTCGACGGTGGTCGACGCGCTGGCCAACGACACCGACGTCGACTCCGACCCCGCGACCCTGCGGGTCAAGGAGGTCCTCTCCCCGGACGCGCAGGTCACGCCCGACGGTCGGGTCAGCGTCAAGATCCTCGACCACGCCTACTCGGTGCCCTACGTCATCGTCGACGAGGACGACGAGGAGGCGATGGCGCTCATCCACGTGCCGACCGGCGCCAACGGGCAGCCGTTCGTCGTGGCCGGCTCGCTCATCACGATGGACCCCGACTCGTCCAAGACCGTCAACCTGGGCGACTACGTGCGCTCCCCGCGGGGTCGGGTGGTGTCGGTGACGACGGCCTCGACGGTCTCGGCCTCCCCGGCGGAGAACCTCTCGGTCAGCCTGGGCGACAACCGGACCCTGCAGCTGACCTCCTCCAACGGGTATGTCGGCCCGGCCGCGGTGATGCTGGAGGTCACCGACCAGAGCGCGGTGGACCAGAAGGACTTCGGCACGGCGTACGTGTCGGTGCCGGTGCAGGTCGGGCCGCTGGTGCCGCTGCTGCGCTGTCCCGACGGCGCCGTCACCGTCACCGCCGGCGGCCTGGACCGCACCGTCGACATCCCGACGGTCTGCCACGCCTGGCTCCCGGTCGGCATGACGTTCGACGACGTCGAGTTCTCCGCTCGCTGGCGGGAGGAGCCGGACGCGGACCTGCGCGTCGACGGTGCGGGCAACCGCCGCCTGACGCTCCACGCGGACGGGGACGCCCGCAGCAGCAACGGCACCATCGAGGTCTCGGCGCCCGGTCTGCGCGAGCCCTCGACGATCGCCGTGCGGGTCATCGGCCGTGCCGACACCGCGGGGGCCGACGGCACCGACAGCACCTCGCCCGAGGACCCGCTGCCGCCGGCACGCGTGCGACCGGTGACGGTCGACGGCCTCGAGGCCGGCCAGTCCCGCACCGTCGACCTGCGTCCCTACCTGGACTCGCCGCTGCCGCAGCCCGAGTGCACCGTCACCGCCGCGTCCGTCGAGCAGGGGAGCGGCCTGACCGTGGCCCGCTCCGGATGCTCCGTCACGCTGACCGCCGGCGACCGGCCCTCGCAGAAGGCCGCGGTCGCCGTGACCCTCAGCGACGGCCCGAAGCGCAGCGCGCGCGGGCGCATCACGGTGACCCTCCTCGGCCGTCCCGACCCGCCGCGTCGCGTGCAGGCGGTCGCCGACCGCGACGCCGGTGGCCAGGCCCGTGTCGCATGGCTCCCCCCCACCTACGACGGCGGAGCCACCATCACCTCGTACGTCGTCCGCTGGACCGGCGGCTCGACCGGCAGCACGACGTGCACCGCCTCGCCCTGCACCGTCCAGGGACTGACGAACGGCAAGGACTACAGGTTCACCGTCGCGGCCGTCAACGGTGTGGGAGAGGGCGACCCGTCCGAAGCGAGCGCCGCCGTCCGCCCCGACACGCTGCCGCGGGCGGTGACCGGCGTGCGGATGGTCGACCGCGGCGACGGTCGCCTCACCATCGCGTGGGACCAGCCGGTCAACGAGGGCAGCGCCCTGCGCAAGTACGTCGTCCGCCTGATCTCCTCGACCGGCCAGACCAAGACGCAGAACGTCGTCGCGCCGCGGCGGCAGGCCACCGTCACGGGCCTGGACAACATGGCGGAGCAGGACGTCCAGGTCCAGGCGTGGAACGAGCTCGGCGCGGGTCCGTTCGGCCCCGCCGTCTCGATGCAGTCCGCCGGCACCCCGCCCGCGCTGCCGGCCCCGAAGATCGCAGCGAGCGGCCCCGGCCCGGCGAAGGACTCGGCGACGCTGACCGTCTCGTGGGAGCAGGGCAGCCCCAACGGGCCGCCGACGACAGGCTACACGCTCTACCAGTCCGTCGACGGCGGCGGGTGGACCGTCGCCGCGCGCACCGGGGCCGGTGACCGCAGCGCGAGCGTCGTCATCCCCTACGACGGGCGCCAGTACCGGTACACGGCGACCCTGACCAACGGCGCCGACCTCGAGGGGCCCAAGTCCAACGCGTCGTCGTTCACGTCGGTCGGACAGCCGTCGACCCCGACCGTCACCGCGTCGACGCCGTCGGCGAACCGCCAGATCCAGCTGACCGTCGGGGTCGGCCAGCCGCGCGCCGGGTCCTTCAGCGCGATCCGGTGGTCCGGCGGCGGCAAGAGCGGGTCGGTCGCCTGTGGCTGCGCGCCCGGCTCGCAGAAAACCTTCTCCGTCGGCCCGTTCGACACCAACCCGACCCGCCAGTACGCGATCACGGTGTGGACGGTGAACTCCGGGGCCCAGGAGTCGGTCCGCAGCTCCGCGGCGGCGACCCCCTACGGCGACACCCTGACCCCCACCGGCCTGCGCAGCTCGCGCAACGGCAACACCATCACGTGGACGTGGAACCTGCCGGAGAACGGCCGGCCGATCACGGACGTCCAGGTCCGCGGCGCCGTCGACCAGACCTTCGGCGGCAACCGCACGCAGGTCAGCCGCACCGGGACCCCGGGCAACACCTACCGGCTCGAGGTGCGCGCGAAGTCGGCCGCGGGGTGGTCGGCGTGGGCCGGCCCGGTCGGGGAGTCCATCCCGGACCCGAAGAAGGTCGAGGTCCTCAAGGGCAGCACGTGCAACGAGCGCTCGTGCGCCACCGGCAACGGCTCCTGCACGAGTGCCGGCTGTCGCTGGATCGCCGTGCGGACCTCGGGGCTCGGCGGCTCGGTCACGTGCAGCTTCTCGGTCGACGGCCGCTCGGTCAGCGGGTGGCGCAACCTGACCATGGGCGGCAACGCGACGAAGGAGAGCGACAACTTCTACGGCGGGACGGGGACGGTCACGGCCTCGTGCGGAGGCACGAGCGGCAGCCTGCGCTGGTAGCGCCGGCCGATCCCCACCGGGGACGGCGGTGCCCTGTCGGTGGTCACCCCTAGCGTCGCTCACGACAACGAGGACGAGGTGAGACGCATGACCCGTGACGACGTGATGACCATCGACTGCCGCACCTGCCCGGTGCGCGAGCTGCACTGCGACGACTGCATGGTGCCCGTGCTCCTGAGCATCACCGGCACGCGCACCGACGGCGCCCTCGACGCCGAGGAGCGGGCCGTCGTGACCCGGCTCGTCCGCGCCGGCCTCGTCGACGCCGAGACCGCCGCCACCGTGCGGGCCACGGTCGAGCCCGGGGCCGCCCACGGGAGCCGCGCCGTCGGCTGAGCCGCTCTCCGTACGATGACGCGGTGCCCGCCCACCGCCCGACCCGCCCGCTGACGGCGGCGGTCGTCGGGCTGGTGCTCCTGGCCGGCTGCAGCGGGGGCGACGCGTCGCCACCCCGGGTCGCACCGCCGACCACGGCGACCCCGACCGGCTCTCCCGAGGTCGATACCGCCTCGGCCACCGCCACCGCCCTGGACGAGCTCCTCGCGCGCCGCGACGCCGCCGTGCTCGACGGTGACCGGGACGCGTTCCGCGCCACCGTCGCCGACCCCGACGGTGCCGCCGGCCGCGCCCAGCTGGCCGCCTTCGACGCCGCCCGCGCGCTGCGCCCGGACCGCCTCGCCCACGACGTCGTCGCACCCGTCGACGACCCCTCCGCCGTCGACGTCGGGGTCCGCTACCGCCTCGCGGGCCTCGACCGCGGTGACCGGACGGCCCGCACCCGCTACGGCGTCGTGCGGGACGGCGACCGCTGGCTCGTCGCGTCCGAGGCCTCCGCGCCCGGGGCCCAGGCGCCGCCGTGGACGGCGATGCCGGGCCTCACCGTCCGACGCACGACGCACGCCGTCGTCGCCGGCACCCTGCCGTCCGCCGACCTCGACGCCGCCGGCCGGACGGTCGACGACGGGCTGCCGGGTCTGGCCCGCCGCTGGTCACGCACGCCGGGCCGCGTGCTCGTCCTCGCCCCGGCGACGGTGGCCGAGGGCGAGGCGCTCCTCGGTGCGGCCGCGGACGACGGGGTGGGCGCGAGCACCGACGGTCCGACGGGCGAGGACGGTCGGGCCACGGGCGACCGCGTCGTGCTCGACCCCTCGGCGCACGCGCGCCTGACCCGCACCGGGCGCGCCGTCGTCCTCACCCACGAGCTGGCGCACGTCGCCGTCCGCGCGACGCTGCCGGGCGCCCTGCCCACGTGGCTCTCGGAGGGCTACGCCGACCACGTCGGGTACGCCGGGGCCGACGTCCCCGTCACGGACCTGCTCGCGCCGCTGACCGCCGCCGTCCGGGCCGGCGCCGCACCCCGGGACCTCCCGGACGCGGCCGCCTTCGCCGCCGGTGGGTCGCTCGAGGTCACCTACCTCGCTGCGTGGCAGGCCGTCGAGCTCCTCGCCGACCGGCGAGGCGAGGCCGGCCTGGACCGGCTGCTGCGGGCCTGTGCCTCCACCGGCGGTGAGCAGGCTGCCGAACGCATCTGCGACACCGCCCTGCCGGAGGTGGCGGGGCTCGACCGTCAGGCGCTCACGCGGCTGTGGCGTCAGCGCCTCGACGACCTCGCGCGCTGAGCGCGTCCGGGTCGCCGCGCCCGGCTGCGTCGTCGTCGGCCCCGGAGGGCACGAGGACCGACGCCAGCACGAGCGCCGCCACCAGCCAGAACTGGTTGTAGAACGCCTGCTTGTTGACGAGGTTCGCGACGGCGAGCACGAGCGCGGCCCAGCGCAGCACCTCGCCGACCGGGGGCCGGCGCCGCCACACGGCCCACATCGCGCCGCCGACCGCGGCGAGCATCGCGAGCCCGGTGACGGCGAACGGCAGCGCCACGCCGTGGACGTTGAGGAAGTACAGGTACCAGGTGTTGGCGAACCGGATCGGGTGGAAGGTGAGCAGGGTCGTCACGGTGTCGTCGACGAACGCCGCCGGGTCGGCCACGAGCCACGGCAGGACGAGGACGCCCGCGAGGCCGCCGGTGGCGAGAGTGCGCCGCCAGCCGAACGGCTGCCACACGAGGAGCACCGGGGCGACGAGGGCGAGGTGCTGCTTGCTCGCACAGGCCAGGGCGAGCGGCACGACGGCCCACCAGGCGTGCCCGCGGCGGACGAGCGCGGCCCACCAGACGAGGAGGGCGGCGAGCACGGGCTCGGTCCAGGCCTGGTCGACCTGGGTGATGGTGCCCGGCGCGACGACGAGCACCGCGGCCGCGGCCGCCGCCCGCGCCCGGCCCGAGGGCGTGCCGCCGGCGAGGTACCAGAGACCGGCCAGCAGCACGAGGGTCCAGACGAGCAGCATCCAGCGCACGTCGCCGGCGACCCAGCGTCCCGGCGCGGTGAGGACCATCATCCACGGCAGGTACGTGAAGTGGTCCTGCACACCGGGGGAGCCGCTCCACTGCGCCGTGTAGACGTTGCCGAGGCGGGCCGAGACGTCGGCGCCCTGCTGGAGGATCACCCAGACGTCGATCTTCGGTGCACGGTCCCCGAGCACCGCGACCGAGGCGAGCACGGTGTGGGTCAGGGCGGCCCCGCCCAGCACCGCGGGCGGACCCCACGGCGCGCGGACGAGGAGCAGGCCGGCGAGCGCCACGCCGCCCACCGCGACGACGGCGAGCGCCGCCGTCAGCCACCCGCCGCGCAGGTACGAGAACAGCGGGACGGTGAGCGTGAGCACGACCGAGCCCAGGACGAGCACCGGTGCGAGCCACCGGGGCAGGGGCACCTCGACCCGGCGGACGAGCCACCACGCGAGCAGTGCCGTCCCCGCCGTGAGGACGAGGAGGATCGGTACCCGGAAGCGCACGACGCTCCACTGCGCGACCCCGAACCAGGCGAGCCAGGCGACGGCGAGGACGACGGCGGGTGCCGCCGCCCGCACTCCCGGCGCGGGGCGCCCGGCCGCGGGCTCAGCCACCGTAGAGCGCGTCGACCTCGTCGCCGAAGTCGCGCATCACCACGTTGCGCTTGAGCTTGAGCGACGGCGTGAGGTGGCCCGACTCCTCCGTGAAGTCGGCGTCGAGGACGACGAACTTGCGGATCGACTCCGCCTTGGAGACAGCGGTGTTCGCGTCGTCGACGGCCCGCTGGATCTCGGTCTGGATGCGCGGGTCGTGCTTCGCCTTCGAGAACGGCAGGTCGTCGAGCCCGTGGTTCGCGGCCCAGGCGGGGTACATCTCCTCGTCGAGCGTCACGAGCGCGCCGATGAACGGCTTGCCGTCGCCGACGACGATGCACTGGCTGACGAGCGGGTGTGACCGCAGGCGGTCCTCGAGGACGGCGGGCGCGACGTTCTTGCCGCCGGCCGTCACGAGGATCTCCTTCTTGCGGCCCGTGATCCGCAGGTAGCCCTTCTCGTCGAGCTCGCCGATGTCGCCGGTGTGGAACCACCCGTCGCGCACCGACTCCTTCGTCGCGTCGTCGTTGCCGCGGTAGGTGCGGAAGACGTTGACCCCCTTGATGCAGATCTCGCCGTCGTCGGCGATCTTGAGGTCGACGCCCGGCAGCGGCGGACCGACCGTGCCGATGCGCATCGCGTCGGGGAGGTTGACGCACGCCGGGGCGGTGGTCTCGGTCAGGCCGTAGCCCTCGAGGATCGAGACGCCGATGCCGCGGAAGAAGTGCCCCAGCCGCGTCCCGAGCGGCGCGCCGCCCGAGACGGCGTACTGCACCCGGCCGCCCATCGCGTCGCGCAGCTTGGCGTAGACGAGCTTGTCGAAGACGGCGTGCTTGACGCGCAGCCCGAGCGGGACCGAGCCGGTGTCGAGCGCCTCGGACCAGGCGATGGCGGTCGCGGCCGCTCCGGCGAAGATCTTGCCCTTGCCGCCGGCCTCCGCCTTGGCCTCGGCGCTGTTGTAGACCTTCTCGAACACCCGCGGCACCGCGAGGATGAAGGTGGGCCGGAACGACGCGAAGTCGTCCATCAGCGTCTTGAGGTCCGACGAGTGGCCCATCCGCACACCGGCGGTCACCGCGAGCACCTCGATGAAGCGCGCGAAGACGTGGGCGAGCGGGAGGAAGAGGAGGGTCGAGGCGCCGTCGGCCTTGACGACCGCCGCGATCTGCTCGGCGGTGTTCTCGGCGAGGGTGAGGAAGTTGCCGTGCGTCAGCTCGACGCCCTTGGGGCGACCGGTCGTGCCCGAGGTGTAGATGACGGTGGCGAGCGAGTCGCGGTCCATCCCCGCGCGGCGGTCGACCAGCTCGCGGTCCTCGACGTCGGCCCCGTCGCGGCTCAGCGTGTCGACGTCGCCGTGGTCGAGCACCCAGACGTGCGCGAGGCCGGGCAGGCGCCCACGGACCCGCTCGATCGCCGCGAGGTGGGACTCGGACTCGACGAGCACGCCGACCGCGCCGGAGTCGCCGAGGATCCACTCGACCTGGTCGGGGGAGGAGGTCTCGTAGATCGGCACGGGCACCGCGCCGGCCGCCCAGAGGGCGAAGTCGGCGAGGGTCCACTCGTACCGGGTGCGGCTCATGATCCCCACGACGTCGCCGACCCCGATGCCGGCGGCGAGGAACCCCTTGGCGAGCGCCGCGACCTCCGCGGCGAACGTCGCGCTCGTGACGTCGGTCCACCCCGCGCCGGAGCGGACCGAGAACGCCACCCGCCCGGGCCGGTCCGCGGCCAGACGGGCCGGGAGGTCTCCCAACGTGCCCTCGTTCGTCGCGGGCAGGACGAGGGGCGTGGAGGTCTCGTGCACCGTCGGACTCCTTCGGTCTCGGGTGGGGAAGCCCCCCAACTCTAGGCCCCGGCCTACGGGTAGCCTGCGGTGCCATGGCCGACCGCACCCGTTCCTCCACCGAGATCGCCGCCTCCCCGGGCGAGGTGCTCGACGTCATCGCGGCGTTCGAGGACTACCCCGAGTGGGCCGAGCAGGTCAAGGCGTGCTCGGTCCTCACCGAGGACGGCGACGGCTGGGCCGACCAGGTCGAGTTCACCCTCGACGCGGGCGCGATCAAGGACCAGTACGTGCTCGAGTACGACTGGGCGGTCGCCGAGGACGGCACCGGTGTGATCTCGTGGCACCTCGTGCGCGCCTCGCTGCTCAAGGGCCTCACCGGCAGCTACACCCTCGAGGCGGTCGGCGCCGGCACCCGGGTCACCTACGACCTCGAGGTCGACCTCACCATCCCGATGATCGGGATGCTCAAGCGCAAGGCCGAGAAGCTCATCATCGACGCCGCGCTCAGCGAGCTGAAGAAGCGCGTCGAGGGCTGATCGCCACGATGACCGCGCAGCGCTGGCACGAGGACGTCGGGAGCGTCGCCGAGGAGGCCGGGCGCCTCCTCGAGAGCCTGCGCCGCGCCGGTCGCGACTCCGCGGCGGACGCCGGAGCCACCGGAGCGCCGGCCGCGGGCGACACCGGAGCGGACGACACCCGCACCGACCCGCCTGCGGCCGAGACGTTCTCGTGCGACGACCCGGTGTGCCAGTGGTGCCCGGTGTGCCGGGCCTCGGCCTTCGTCCGTCAGCTCAGCCCCGAGACGCTCGGAACGCTCGCCGAGCTCGCGGGTTTCGCCGCCGCCGTCCTCGGCGACCTCGCCTCCGCCCGCGGGCGGGCCCACGACGACCAGCAGGGAGGCGACCGTGGCTGAGGGACCCCTCGCGGTCGGTGTCGACATCGGCGGCACCAAGGTGGCCGCCGGCCTCGTCGACGGCACCGGCGCCGTGCTGCGCCGCACCCGCCGCGACACCCCGCACCGCTCGACGAGCCCGCGGGTCGTCGAGGACACCATCGTCTCCGCGGTCGAGGAGCTGCTCGGCGCGGGCAGCGAGGAGGTCGTGGCCGTCGGCATCGGCGCCGCGGGCTTCGTCGCCGCCGACCGCGCGACCGTCGTCTTCGCCCCGCACCTCTCGTGGCGCAACGAGCCGCTGCGCGCGGCCCTCGGCGAGCGCCTCGCGATGCCGATCTTCGTCGACAACGACGCCAACGCCTCGGTGTGGGCCGAGCACCGCTTCGGGGCCGGCCGCGGCGAGAGCCACCTCGTCATGGTCAACCTCGGCACCGGCATCGGCGGCGGCATCGTCCTCGACGGCCGGGTCGTGCGCGGCCGCTTCGGCATCGCGGGCGAGTTCGGGCACATGCAGGTCGTGCCGGACGGCATCCGCTGCGAGTGCGGCAACCGCGGGTGCTGGGAGCAGTACGCCTCCGGCAACGCGCTGGTCCGCGAGGCGCGCGCCCTGATGTCGGCCGGCAGCCCGGTCGTCTCGGACCTCTTCGAGCGCGTGGGCGGCGACCCCAGCGAGCTGACCGGTCCGCTCGTCACCGAGGCCGCGCGCGACGGCGACGCGCTGGCCCGTGAGCTGCTCGGCGAGATCGGCCGCTGGCTCGGGGTCGGGATGGCCGACCTCGCCGCGGCGCTCGACCCGGGCACCTTCGTGATCGGCGGCGGCGTGAGCGCGGCCGGCGAGCTCCTCCTCGGCCCGGCGCGCGAGGCCTTCCGGCGCCAGCTGACCGGCCGCGGCTACCGCCCGGAGGCGACGATCGTCGCCGCGCAGCTCGGCAACGAGGCGGGCCTCGTCGGGGCCGCGGACCTCGCGCGGGTCGGTGCGGCGGACCTCGCCTGGGCCGACGCGGCCGACCACGCGTCCGGTCCGGCAGCCGGCGACGCGCCGCCCGCCGGCTGACCGGACGCCGTGCCGGTCGAGCGGTTCCGGGTCGCGACGTACAACACGCGCGACTTCCTCGACGACCGCCGGCTCGCCGCCCGGCTCGTGCGTGCCGTCGACCCCGACGTGCTCTGCCTCCAGGAGGTGCCCCGGCGCCTGCTCGCGCCGTGGCGGCTGCGGCGCTTCGCCGACGCCTGCGGGATGCGGTGGAGCGGCCGGCAGCGGGGGAGCGGCGGGACGACCGTGCTCACCGCCCCGCACGTCGAGCTGCTCGACGCGTCCCACCACCGCCTGCCGGTGCGCTGGCCCGACCGCACCCGGGGCTGGGCGCGGGCGACCGTCCGCCTGCCGGGCGGGCACGAGGTGACGGCCGTGTCGCTGCACCTGTCCCTGCGCGCGGCCGAGCGGGTGCGCCACGTCGAGGCGGTCCTCGGGGCGCTCGACGGGGTCGAGCCGCTGGTCGTCGCCGGCGACCTCAACGAGGGCGAGGACGGGGAGGCGTTCCGCCGGGTCGCGCAGCCGGACCGGCTCGGCGTCGCGGGCCCGCACGTCCCGACCTTCCCGGCGCGGTCACCGCGCAGCCGCCTCGACGTCCTCTTCGCGTCTCCCGGGCTGCGGGTCCTGCCCTTCCGCGAGGTCGCGGTCCCGGAGGCGGTGTGGGCGCGGGCGAGCGACCACCGCCCGGCGTGGGTCGACCTCGAGGTGGGCGGGGCGACCGGTTAGCCGAGCAGCGCGACGTCGAGGTCGTAGGCCAGCACCACTGCTCGAGCCAGCCGGGTCTTCTGCTCGCCGCTGAGGTACCCGACGGTGCGGCCCAGCGCACCGATCGGGACCGTCAGGACGTTGTCCAGCGACACCGCACATGTGTGGTCCAGCCCGTTCTCGGGCCCGACGAGCACCTCGCTGGACAGACCCTTGACCGTGCAGGTGATCGGGGCGACCGTCACCTTCGTCATCGCCCCCCGGGCAGCCTCCCGGGTCAGCACGAGCGCGGGCCGGGTCTCGTCGAGGCGGACCAGGCAGATCTCCCGCACCCGTTCAGTCCTCGAGCACGACGTGCGCGCCGGTCCAGTCGACGAGGTCGTCGAGGTCGTCGTGCGTCCCCTGGGTCCGCAGGACGTGCGCGTCCTGCTCGGCGGCCAGCCGACGCATCTCTCGTTCCACGGCCGCCGCCACCAGCGCGGCGCGGCTCGGCGCCCTACCGCTGGCGACGCTGCGGTCGAGGAAGGCGACGATCTCGTCGGGGAGGCGGACGGCGATCTGCGTGCTCATTCCCCGAGCATACGCCGACGCATCCCGATGTGGGATTCACCGATGGAGCTCGAGCGTCAGACGCGGGCGCCGTCGTCGCTGTCGTCGCGGTGGCGGGGTTGGCGCAGGACGAGCAGCGCGAAGCCGGCCAGCGAGAGCACGAGCCCGGCGACGAACCAGCGGGTGCTGTGGAAGGGCCGGGCCAGCGCGACGTAGAGCAGGCAGAGCGGCCCGGCGACGAGGCCGACGACCGCGCCCCAGAAGTGCAGGTCCTCCTGCGGGGGGAGCTCGACGGCGGGCGGGTCGTAGTGCTCGTCGTCGTCCGGATCCTCCGCGGCGGCCTCGGCGGCCGGCTCGGGCGCAGGCTCGGCGGCGCGCCACGCGGAGGCGGGGACGACGACGTCGACCGGCGGGTTGACCCACGGCGGACGTGTCGCGGGCGGGGACGGCGTCGACGCTGCGGGCTCGTCCGGGTCGTCCTGCGCGGGAGCGGCGTCCCGGGCGGTGGGGGTCTCGTCGACCTCGGGGTCGTCGGCCGAGGGGAGGGCCCCGTCCCACGCCGCCACGATGGACGCGAAGCGCTCGTCGACGTCGCGCTCGTCCATCTCGCCTGGCCGCTCGTTCACGGTCACTCCTGGGGGTCCGGGGCAGGGCATGATCTTCGCACGGCCTCCTGTGCGAGCGAAGGGGTCGCCCGTCGTCCGTGACGGGGGGAGCAACACCGCGGGGGTGCACTAGGCTTCCCGGCACAGACGCGGAAGGGTGGATCGGTGTTCTACTGGGTGCTGAAGACGGTCGTCCTGGGGCCGATCCTCCGCCTCCTGTTCCGGCCCTGGGTCGAGGGCGAGGAGAACATCCCCGAGGAGGGGGCCGCGATCTTCGCGAGCAACCACCTCTCCTTCAGCGACTCGATCTTCCTGCCGCTCGTCGTGCCGCGCCGCATGACCTTCCTCGCCAAGGCCGACTACTTCACCGGCGTCGGCCTCAAGGGCCGGCTCACGGCGGCGTTCTTCAAGGGCGTCGGCCAGCTGCCGATCGACCGCTCCGGCGGCCGGGCGAGCGAGGCCGCGCTCACCTCCGGCCTGCGCGTCCTGCACCGCGGCGAGATCCTCGGTCTCTACCCCGAGGGCACCCGCAGCCCCGACGGTCGCTTGTACAAGGGCCGCACCGGCGTCGCCCGGATGGCCCTCGAGGCCGGCGTCCCGGTCATCCCCGTCGCGATGATCGACACCGACAAGGCGCAGCCCACGGGCACGAAGGTCCCCAAGCTCGTGCGCATCGGCGTCCGGATCGGCGAGCCCCTCGACTTCTCGCGCTACGAGGGGATGGAGGGCGACCGCTTCGTCCTGCGCTCGGTCACCGACGAGATCATGTACGCGCTGATGGAGCTCTCCGGGCAGGAGTACGTCGACATGTACGCGACGGCGATGAAGGACCGCATCGCCCGCGAGAAGAAGAACAAGGCCAAGGAGGCCGCCGAGGCCGCCACCCCCGGGCGCGCCGCGACCGAGCTCGAGGCCGCGCTCGACGCCGAGGGGCTGGAGGGCGACGCCGGTCCGGAGCGTCGCGCGAGCTGAGGCGCACGTGGGAGTCCTCGGACCGCGCTCACCCCGCACCGGCCGCCGCGAGCCGGTCGTCGTCGAGGCCTTCCTGCGCGGGCTCGACGTCTTCCGCCCGATCGGCACCGCCTACGCGGCCTTCCTCGCGTGGACCCGCCGCGACGACATGGTCCGGCCATGGGTCGCCGTCCTCGTCATCGGCGTCCTCGCGGCGTGGTCGCTCGGGCTGCTGCTCTACCGGCGGCGCAGCCGGGTCGTCGTCGGGGTCGAGGTCGTCATCGCCGTCCTCGCCATCCTCGCGACGCCGCTCGCGGACGGGATGGACGCGGTCAGCGCCGGCCAGTACACGCTGCCGACCGTGTGGGCGGCCGGGTCGGTCGCGGGCAGCGCGGTCGTCGCCGGGGCCCGGGGCGGGCTGCTGTCCGCCCTCGTCATCGCCGCCGCCGACCTCCTCGAGATCGCCGGCCGCCCGACGCAGGCGACCGTGCACAACATCGTCATCCTCGTCCTCCTCGGCGGGCTCATCGGCCTCGCCGTCGACCTCGCCCGCTCCGGGCTCGCCCGGGAGGAGCAGGTGCTGCTCGAGCGCGAGCGGCTGCGCGAGCGCGAGCGCATCGCCCGCGTCGTGCACGACGGCGTGCTGCAGTCCCTCGCGTGGATCCACCGCCGGGGCGTCGAGCTCGGCGGTCCGGCGCAGGAGCTCGCCGACCTCGCCGCCGACCAGGAGCGGGCGCTGCGCCGCTTCGTCTCGGGGGCGGGCGCACCGGGCGAGGCGCCCGTCGACCTCCACGGCGTCGAGGGCGCCGAGGTCGACCTGCGCCTGCTCGTCACCGCCCACGAGCGCCCCGGCGTCGGGGTGGCCGTGCCCGGCGACCCGCTGCTCGTCGACCCGCAGGTCGCCCACGAGCTGGACGCCGCGCTCTCGGCGGTCCTCGACAACGTCGAGCGGCACGCCGGTCCCGGGGCCCGCGCCTGGGTGCTCCTCGAGGGCGACGCGACCGGCGTCGAGCTGACCGTCCGTGACGACGGCGCGGGCGCCGAGCTCGCCGAGCTCGTGTCCGCCTCCTCCCGTGGCCGGCTCGGGGTCTCGTCGTCCATCCGCGGCCGGGTCGAGGACCTCGGCGGAACCGCCACGTGGACCACGCGTCCCGGGGCAGGATGCACCGTGCACCTCACCGTCCCGCGCCGAGCCCAGGAGCAGCCGTGACCGACGCCCCGACGACCCGGACGGACACCGCCCCCCGGGTGCTCGTCGCCGACGACCACCCGCTCTGGCTCTCCGCGCTCGAGCGCGACCTCGTGGCCCGCGGCGTGCAGGTCGTCGGCACCGCCGCGGACGGACCGTCGGCCGTGCGGCGCACCCGTGCGACGACCCCCGACGTCCTCGTCCTCGACCTCAACCTGCCGGGCATGCGCGGCGACGAGGTGTGCCGGGCCCTCGGCGACCTGCCGACGCGCGTGCTCATCCTCTCCGCGAGCGGCGAGCAGCAGGACGTCCTCGCGGCGATCAAGGCCGGTGCCACCGGCTACCTCGTGAAGTCGGCCTCGCCCGGCGAGATCCTCGACGCCGTGCTCGCGACGGCCCGCGGCGAGGCGGTCTTCACGCCGGGGCTCGCCGGGCTCGTCCTCGGGGAGTTCCGTCGGCTCGGCGCGGCGGAGGAGCCGACGGAGTCCGCGCCCGAGCGGCCCATCCCGCAGCTGACCGCCCGCGAGACCGAGATCCTGCGCCTCGTCGCGACGGGGATGACGAGCAAGGAGATCGCCGCGCAGCTCGTGCTGTCGCACCGGACGGTCCAGAACCACGTGCAGAACACCCTCGGCAAGCTGCACCTGCACAACCGCGTCGAGCTCGTCCGGTTCGCGCTCGCGCACGGCCTCGAGGACGAGGACCCCGCGGCCACCTGAGGCGTCGGGGGCCATCCGGCATCCGGGCCCCGTGTCCCGGATGCCGGACGCGCACCTACCATTGACGCTCGTGAGCACGACCACCTCCTCCACGCCCCTCCAGCGGCTCGCCGCCGGTGCCGACCTCCCGGCTGCGCAGCAGCCGACCTGGCCCGACCGCGCCGCCCTCGACGAGGCCGTCGGGACGCTCGCGACCTATCCGCCGCTCGTGTTCGCGGGGGAGTGCGACGTCCTCAAGGCCCGGATGGGCGCCGTCTCGCGCGGCGAGGCGTTCGTGCTCCAGGGCGGCGACTGCGCCGAGACCTTCACCTCGGCGACGGCCGACAACATCCGCGACCGGGTCAAGACGATCCTCCAGATGGCCGCCGTCCTCACCTACGGCGCGTCGGTGCCGGTCGTCAAGGTCGGGCGGATGGCCGGGCAGTACGCCAAGCCGCGCTCGAGCGACGAGGAGACCCGCGAGGGCGTGACCCTGCCGGCCTACCGCGGCGACATGGTCAACGACTACGAGTTCACCGCCGAGTCGCGCCGCCCGGACCCGATGCGCCTGGTCCGCGGGTACCACGCGAGCAGCGCGACCCTCAACCTCGTGCGCGCCTTCACGACCGGTGGCTTCGCCGACCTGCGCCACGTCCACGACTGGAACAAGGGCTTCGTCGCCAACGCGGCCAACGCCCGCTACGAGCGCCTCGCCAAGGACATCGACAAGGCGATGCGCTTCATGTCGGCGTGCGGCGCCGACTTCGACGCGATGCGCACGACCGAGTTCTTCTCCGCGCACGAGGCGCTGCTGCTCGACTACGAGCGGCCGATGACCCGCGTCGACTCGCGTACCGGCGAGCTCTACGACACGTCGGGCCACTTCATCTGGGTCGGCGAGCGCACCCGCGACCTCGGCGGCGCGCACATCGACTTCGTCTCGAAGGTCCGCAACCCGGTGGGCGTCAAGGTGTCCGCGGGCGCCGACGTCGACGACCTCCTGCGGATGATCGACGTCATCGACCCGCAGCGCGAGCCCGGCCGGCTGACCTTCATCACCCGGATGGGCGCCGGCCGCATCCGCGAGGCGCTGCCCTCCATCGTCGAGAAGGTCACGGCGTCCGGCGCGCAGGTCTCGTGGGTCTGCGACCCGATGCACGGCAACACGTTCTCGTCGGCGTCCGGGTTCAAGACCCGCGACTTCGACGACGTCGTCGACGAGGTGCGCGGCTTCTTCGAGGTCCACCAGGGCCTCGGGACGCACCCGGGCGGCATCCACGTCGAGCTGACCGGCAACGACGTCACCGAGTGCATCGGCGGGTCGGAGAAGATCCTCGACGCCGACCTCGGGACCCGGTACGAGTCGGTCTGCGACCCGCGCCTCAACCACCAGCAGAGCCTCGAGCTGGCGTTCCTCGTCGCCGAGATGCTCTCGCAGGACTGACCCGAGAGGTGGCCGCCATCCGCGCCGACCTGCTGTCCGACACCCTGACCCGACCGACCCCCGCCATGCGCGAGGCGATGGCCCGCGCCGACGTCGGCGACGACGTCTTCGGCGAGGACCCCACGGTCCGCGCCCTCGAGGAGAAGGTCGCCGGCCTGCTCGGCCACGAGGCGGGGCTGTTCACCCCCACCGGGTCGATGGCCAACCAGCTCGGGCTGCGGCTGCACGTCGCACCCGGCCGCGAGCTCGTCGCCGACCAGCAGGCGCACGTCGTGCGCGCGGAGCTCGGTGCGGCAGCGGTGTTCTCGGGCATCACGAGCCGCACCTGGGCGAGCGAGCGCGGCCTGCTCGACCCGGCCGGCCCGATGTCGCTCGTGACGACCGGGGTCGGTCCCTACCAGGTCGAGACCTCGCTCGTCGTCGTCGAGAACACGCACAACTTCGGCGGCGGCACCGTCCAGCCGCTGTCGGCCATCCGCGAGGTGCGTTCTGCCACAACGGCTCTCGGCGTGGCGATGCACCTCGACGGCGCGCGCCTCTGGAACGCCCACGTGGCGTCGGGGGTGGCGCTGGCCGACTACGGTCGCGAGTTCGACACCGTGTCGGTCTGCCTCTCCAAGGGCCTCGGCGCCCCCGTGGGCTCGGTCCTCGTCGGGTCCGCCGACGCGATGGCCGAGGCGCGCATCTGGCGCAAGCGCTACGGCGGCGGGATGCGCCAGGTGGGCATCCTCGCGGCCGCCGGCCTGCACGCCCTCGAGCACCACGTCGAGCGGCTCGCCGACGACCACGCCCGGGCACGCCGCTTCGCCGACGCCTGCGCCGAGGCGGTGCCGGGGGTCATCGACCCCGCCACCGTCGAGACCAACATCGTCGTCCTCGACGTCGGGGCGGCCGGGCTCACCTCGGCCGCGTTCGTCGAGGCGCTGCTCGCCCACGGCGTGCGGACGTACTCGGTCGGGCCGCGGGCCGTCCGCCTGGTCTGGCACCTCGACGTCGACGACGCCGGCACCGAGGCCGCCATCGCCGCGGCGCGCGAGGTGCTCACCGCGGCCTGACGCCTCGCACCCGGCGCCGGGGGTCGACCGGGAGATGGCCCGGGAGGTCTTCGGCGAGGCTGCGACCCTGCTGTACGACGGGCTGGTGCTCGACGACCTCGACGAGCACGACGCGGGGCTCGTCGTCACCGGGCTGTGCCTCGACCTCGTCTCGCCCGACCCGGGAGCGGCGCTGCGCGAGCGCGCGCGGCGCGTCGGTGAGTCTGCGGGGGAGCACCACGACCCGGAGTCGGTGGCGCGCTGCTACGCCATCTGCGTGCGGCTCTTCCAGCTCTGACCGGGGTGACGGCGGTCAGTCCTCCCGGGGCGCACGTGCGATGCCGAACGGGTCGTCGTCGAAGGTCCCGTCGTCGCCACCGTCGTGGGTGAGGAGAGCCGTCGCGAAGCGGACCTGCTCGAGACCGGGAGTCTCGTCGAGACGGTGGACCGCGTCGCCATGGATGATCTCGTTGGCGGCGCTCACGACGTCCTGGACGTGGAAGGCGGCGTCCTCGTCGGTGTCGTCGCTCCAGTGCGCCAGGTAGCCGCGGCGGCCGGCCTGCAAGAGGGCGTCCGGGTCGGTGACGCGGTAGTCCCAGCGCCCGACGACGGTGAGGACCGGCCCGCCGGCGTCGCCCGACTCGTCGTCGACGTCGTCCTCTTCCTCGTCCTCGTCCCAGGCGTCGACGCCCAACGGGGAGACGCCGGTGAGGTCGAACGCGGCGTCGTCGAACGCACCCACCACGGAGCGCAGCCGATCCGAGACGTCGAACAGCTCGGGGAGCTCGGCCTGGCGTCCTGCGAGTGTCGAGAGGTCGTCCACGTAGCGACTGATCGCGGTCCGTACCTCCTCGGCGCGGGCCAGCAGGACCTGCCTGGCCTCGAGGCTCCACTGGTCCGGACCGTCGTCCACGGCACCCGTCTCGTCGTCCATGCGACGACCGTACGTCGGCACGTCGCGAAACCTCGACCCCCGGGTGGCGTCAGACGTCGTGGTGGAGCGCCTCGACGGGCGGGTCGTCCGCGGCGCTGGCCCCCCGGCGGCGGCGGCGCGCGAGCATCCCTCGCAGCTCGACGAGGTACATCGACGCCACGACGAGCCCGCCGCCGAGCAGCAGCCGGGGTGTGGCCGACTCGCCGCCGAGCAGCACCGCGAAGAACGCCGCGAACACCGGTTCCATCGCCATGACGATGGCGGCGCGTGTCGCCGTGAGGTGCGCCTGCGCCCAGGTCTGTGCCCAGAGGGCCGCCGCGCCGGCGACGAGGGCCATGTAGAGCACCGAGGCCCACTGGCCGCCGCCGGAGGGCAGGGTCAGACCGCCCGGGACCGCCCCCACCCCGCAGACGAGCGCGATGACGCCGGCCTGCACTGTCGCCAGCCCGACGGCGGCGGACGGGGTCGACCACCGGCCGAGGACGATGATGTGCCCGGCGTAGAGCACGGCCGACGCGAGCGTCACGCCCTCGCCGTACCCGACCGACAGCCCGCGCAGCGACAGCACGGCGAGGCCGACGGTCGTGAGGGCCACGGCGCCCCACGTGACGGCGTCGACGCGGTCGCGCAGGAGCAGCGCGCCGAGCACCGGCGTGAGGACGACGTAGGTGCCGGTGACGAACCCCGACACCGACGCGTCGGTGTGCGCGAGCCCGACGGTCTGCAGCACCTGTGCGAGGCCGTAGAGCACGCCGAGGGCGACCCCGAGGCGCAGGTCGGCGCGAGAGAGGGCCAGCGTCTGCCGCCGGAAGACGGCGAACATCACGACGGCCGCGATCGCGAAGCGCACCGCGAGGAAGTCGCTCGGCGGCAACGTCTCGACGAGGTCGCGGATGAGGAAGAAGGTCGAGCCCCAGACGGCGGTGACGAACAGCAGGAGCAGCGTCGCCGCGCGGGCGAGCCGGGGGGAGGTGGTCACCGTCGTCAGACGATGGTGACCGTGACGGTCGAGCCCTTGCGGGCCTTGCCGTTCTCGGGGTCCTGGAAGCGGACGGTGCCGAAGATGCCGCCGAGGGCCCGCTCGACCTTGACCTGGAAGCCGGCGCCCTCGAGGATGCGGCGGGCCTCCGGCAGCTGCTTGCCGATGACGTTCGGCACGTCGACGAGCACCGGCCCCTTGGACACCACGAGGGTGACCTGGTCGCCGCGGTACAGGGTGCCGTCGCGCGGGGACTGGCTGACGACGTCGCCCGCGGCGACGGTGTCGCTGTTCTCCTGGCGGGAGGCGTCGACGTCGAGACCGAGGTCCTCCAGCGTCTTCGTGGCCGCCGCGGCGTCCTTGCCCGTGACGTCCGGCACCGAGATCGGCTGGCGCCCCTTGGACACGACGAGCGCGACGGCGGCGTCCCGCTTGAGCTGCGTCCCGGCCTTGGGCGAGGTCGAGACCACCTGGCCGTCAGGCACCTTCTCGGAGAACGCCTCGGTGACCTTGCCGAGGGCGAGCGTGCCGGACTCCAGCTGCCGGCGGGCCTCGGCGAGGGAGGACCCGGCGAGGTCGGGCACGGCGTAGCGCTCCTTGCCCTTGGAGACGGTGAGGACGACGTCGCTGCCGCGCCGGACGGTCGAGCCCACACCGGGGCGGACGTCCATGACGGTGCCGCTCGCGACGTCCTCGGAGAACGCCTGCTGCACGCTGGCGTCGAGCTCGGCCGAGCGCAGCGCCGCGACGGCCTGCGCCTGCGGGCGGTCGACGACGGACGGCACGGTGGCGGTCGCCCCGGGGCCGAGGAAGAAGAACCACGCGGTCGCGGCGGCGAGGAGCACCGACGCGGCGGCGGCCGGCCACCAGTTGCGCGGTCGGCGGCGCCGGTCGTCGACGACGACGCCCTCGAGCGGGCGCGCCCCGACGTCGATGGCGGTCGTGCGGGCGGTGTCGGAGGCGGGCGCGAGGGCCGTGCGGTCGCGCACCGGCAGGGCCGCGGTCGAGGTCGGCACGCTGGCGGCCGCGGCCGCGGCGACCCCGGCGGGGCGCGCGTCGAGGTCGGCGGCGCTGAGGCCGGAGCGGGTGCGCCGCAGGAGCGCGAGCAGCTCGGCGGCGTCGGCCGGCCGTTCGTCGGGGTCGCGGGCGGTCGCCTCGGCGACGAGCTCGTCGATCGACGCGGGCAGGCCGGGGACGCGCTCGGACGGAGCCGGCACGCCGCCGTGCACGTGCTGGTAGGCCACGTGGATGGGGGTCTCGCCGGTGAAGGCCTTGGTGCCGGTCAGCATCTCGAAGAGGACGAGGCCGGCGGCGTAGACGTCGGAGCGGGCGTCGGCCACCCCGCGCTCGACCTGCTCGGGGGAGAGGTAGGCGACGGTGCCGAGCAGGACGCCGGACGAGCTGGTCATCGTCTGGCTCGAGACCGCGCGGGCCAGGCCGAAGTCGGCGACCTTGACGGTGCCGTTGTCGTTGATGATGACGTTCTCGGGCTTGACGTCGCGGTGGATCAGGCCCTTGCCGTGCGCCTCGGCGAGCGCCATGAGGACCGGCTCGAGGAGGTCGAGCGCGGCGCGCGGCGAGAGCGAGCCCTCGGCGTGCAGCACCTCCCGGAGGGTCTGGCCGGGCACGTACTCCATCGCGAGGAAGGCGTGCCCGTCGTCCTGGCCCTGGTCGAAGACCGCGACGACGTTCGGGTGGGAGAGCGAGGCGGCCGAGCGGGCCTCGCGCCGGAAGCGGCTGACGAAGGTGTCGTCGTGGACGAGGTGCGGTCGCATCACCTTGAGCGCGACCTCGCGCTCGAGGCGCTCGTCGAGGGCGAGGTAGACGGTGGCCATCCCGCCGTCGGCGAGGCGCGACAGCACGCGGTAGCGGCCGTCGAGGGTGCGCCCGATGAGCGCGTCGCCGGTGGATGACACCGTAGGAGTGTACGTAGTCACGACCCTGCCCCCGTCCCGCGACCGGCCGGTCACATGGTCGCGCGGAGGCGGTTGATCGAGCGCACGTAGGCCTTGGTGTCGGAGTACATCCCGTGGCGCTGGACCGACGCCAGGCCCTGGTAGTACCCGGCGATCGCCTGGTCGGTGCTGGAGGCCGCGCGGCCGAGCGCGCGCAGCATCACGACCCCCGCGGTGATGTTGTCGCGGGCGTCCAGCAGGTTGAGCCTCCGCCCGACGAGCGAGGAGGCCCACTCGCCACCGGAGGGGATGACCTGCATGACGCCGACGGCGTTGGCGGGGGAGACGGCCCGCTGGTTCCAGCCCGACTCGTGGTAGCCGACGGCGAGCGCGAGGCGGGGGTCGACGCCGTGCCGGCGGGCGGTCTCGGTGATGATCCGCTTGGTCTCGGTGCGGCTCGGGACCGAGCGCTTCGCGAGGAGGTCGTGGTTGCGGCGGGCGGCCGCGACGACGCCGGAGGGGTACTTCACGCCGTTGAAGGTGTCGGAGACCGCGTGCGCGGCGGTCGTGGGCACCTTGAGGCGCTGGCCGACCCGCAGCAGCGAGCCCGTGGAGATGCCGGAGGCCCGGGCGAGCGCGCCGACCGTCGTGTCGTACCGGGCGGCGATGCCGCTCAGGGTGTCGCCGGAGCGCACGGTGTAGGACCTGGTCGAGGGGGCTGTCGAGCGGGCCGCCGCCTTGGAGGACGACGACGACGCGGTCTTCCCGCCCCGGACGACCAGGCGGTCGCCCGGGTGGATGAACGAGCTCGCCGAGCGATGGTTGGCCTTGAGCAGGGACGCGAGCGAGACGCCGTAGCGCTGCGCGATGCCGCTGAGGGTGTCGCCGGAGCGCACGACGTGGACGGTGCTCTTGGTGGTCGCCGCCTTGGCCGACGAGGCGCCGCCCGAGGTGCGCGGGACCGAGAGACGGTCGCCGGGGTGGATCATGCCGGGGTTCTTCAGGTGGTTGTGCGCCGCGAGGACCCGCACGGTCGTGCGGTAGCGCTGCGCGATGCCGTCGAGCGTCTCACCGGGGCGCACGGTGTGCGCGGTCCAGCCGTGCGGGGCGACCCGGCCCGGGGCGGCGACGGCGTGCAGCGTGGCGGCGGGAGCGGCGGGCGGGGGAGCGGCGGTGACCATGCGGAGGGGTCCTTCGTCGGGGGTGTCGGGCGCGCGAGGGCGTCTCGGCTGTGATATCTGGGACTCAAGGTACCGGAGTGACGCCTGATGTGCGTGGTGTGGAAGGGATTCGGCGGCCTCGGGGCTGCTCCCGTCGCCGGCCCGGGCTGTGGCACGCTGGCCCGCGTGAGCGAGACCCCGACGAGCCCCGACGCCCGCGACGACCTCGAGGCCCTCGTCCCCGAGTGGCTGACCGTCCCCGACCTCGTCGAGCGGCTCGGCCGCCGGCTCTCCGACGTGCGCACCCTCCTCGAGGAGCGCGAGCTCATCGCGGTGCGCCGCGGCGAGCGCAACGTCGTCTCGGTCCCGGCGGGCTTCGTCGACGACGACGGGCCCCTGCCGGCGCTGCGTGGCACCTTCACCGTGCTCGCCGACGGCGGGATGGACGACGCCGAGATCATCCGCTGGCTGCACACCCCGGACGACACGCTGCCGGTGCCCGGCACGCCGCTCGACGCCATCCGCGCCGGCTTCAAGACCGAGGTCCGCCGGCGGGCGATGGAGGAGGCCTTCTAGGCCCTCGCCTCAGGCGCGGCGGGCGGTCGCGGTCGCGACGAGCTCGAGGAGCACCTCGCGGGCCTGCGGGTCCAGCGCGGGCGCGGCGTCGAGCGCGGCCCGGGCGGAGTCCGCGAGCCGGGCGATCTCTTCCTCGAGGACGCCCACGGCGCCCGAACCGGTGATGAGGCCGCGCAGCTCGTCGACGTCGCCGACCGCGAGGTCCGGGCGGCCGACGAGCTCCTCGACCCGGGCGCGCCCGCCGGCGTCGCTGCCGGCGAGTGCGTGCGCGAGGAGGACGGTGCGCTTGCCCTCGCGCAGGTCGTCGCCGGCGGGCTTGCCGGTCTCGCCGGGGTCGCCGAAGACGCCGAGCAGGTCGTCGCGCAGCTGGAACGCGCGCCCGACGTCGAGGCCGTAGCGCGAGAGCGCGTCGAGCCCGGCGGCGGCCATCCCGCCGACGGTCGCGCCGATGAGCAGCGGGTGCTCGACGGTGTACTTGGCGCTCTTGTAGCGGATGACCCGGCCGGCGCGGGCGACCCGCTCGTCGTCGGGCAGGCCGGCCCAGGGGCGCACCGACTCGACGACGTCGAGGAACTGGCCGGCCATCAGCTGGGTGCGCATCCGGTCGAAGACGGGGCGGCCGCGGGCGACGTCGGTGTCGGGCAGCCCGCAGGTCGCGTAGAGCTCGTCGGTCCACGTGAGGCAGAGGTTGCCGGCGAGCACGGCGCCCGCGAGGCCGAAGCGGGCGTCGTCACCGGACCAGCCGCGGTCGGCGTGCCGCGTGGCGAGCGCGCGGTGGGCGGCGGGCATCCCGCGGCGGGTGTCGGAGTCGTCCATGACGTCGTCGTGGATGAGCGCCGCGGCCTGGAACAGCTCCATCGCGGCGGCGAGTCGCACGAGCGCCTCCGAGTCGGGGAGCCCCGCGGCGCGACCACCCCAGTAGAGGAAGGCGGCGCGCAGGCGCTTGCCGCCGCGCAGGAGGTCGCCGATGGCCAGCAGCAGGTCCTCGACGTCCGGGCCGAGCTCGGCGAGGACGTGCGCCTGCGCGGCCAGCTCGTCGTCGAGGACGCGTTGGACCCGTCCGCGCAGGTCGGCGGTGTCGAGCACGCTGGTCACGCGGTGGCTCCTCGGCGGTTCGGGCGGGGTCGGCGCCGGACGGGCGACGGTCGGATGCTGGCGCCCCCGAGCCTACGGTGTCGCGCCTCGCGTACCCTCGCCGCCATGGCCCACTTCGGCGGGGGCGGCCGCCCCGAGCACCTCGTCGCGTCGATCCCGGCGCGCCTGCGGGATGCCCGCCCGGCCGTCAGCTTCGAGTTCTTCCCCCCGAAGGACGACGCCGCGGAGGTGCTCCTCTGGGACGCGATCCGTCGTCTGGAGCGGGTTCGGCCGGCGTTCGTGTCGGTCACCTACGGCGCCGGCGGCACGAGCCAGGACCGCACCGTACGCGTCACGGGCCGGATCGCCGACGAGACCTCGCTCACCCCGCTCGCGCACCTCACGTGCGTCGACCAGTCGGTCGCCGACCTGCGCCGGGTCGTTGGCCAGTACGCCGACTCCGGCGTCCGCAACGTCCTCGCGCTGCGCGGCGACCCGCCGGGCGACGTCCGCGGCACCTGGCGCAACCACCCGGACGGCCTCGACCACGCCGAGGACCTCGTCCGGCTCGTCCGCGGGCTCGGCGACTTCACGCTCGGCGTCGCGGCCTTCCCCGACGTCCACCCCGACAGCCCCGACCTCGACCACGATGTCGAGGTGCTTGTGCGCAAGGCCGACGCCGGCGCCGAGTTCGCCATCACCCAGATGGTCTTCGACCCCGCCACGTGGCTGCGGCTGCGCGACCGGGTCGCCGCCCGCCGCGACCTGCCGGTGACGCCGGGGCTCATGCCGGTCACGAGCTACCGGCAGATCCAGCGGATGAGCGAGCTCATGGGTACGCCCCTGCCGCCCGGCGTCGTCGAGCGCCTCGAGGTCGTCAAGGACGACCCCGCGGCGGTGCGCGCGGTCGGTGTCGAGATCGCCGTCGAGATCGGCCGCCGCCTCCTCGACGAGGGCGCGCCGGGGCTGCACTTCATCACGATGAACCGCTCGACCGCCACGCTCGAGGTGCACGAGGCCCTCGGCCTCTGACGCCGGCGCGGCGCGTCCCCGCCGGCCGAGAAGCCGGGGGAGTGACAGGGCCGGCTTTCGCGTCGTCACGGTGATGGCGCAGAAACTCACGGAGGACCCGGATACATCCGCGTCGCGCGCCAACTTCCGCGGCACGCCCGTGACGGCTGGGTTGCTCGGCCGCCGCTCATGCCGTTGGTGCTGTGTCGCACCGCCGCCGGTCGTGCCACCGAGGGACGCCTGCCGCGAGGCGGAGTGGGCCCACGGTCGCTGGGTGAACCCACGGTGCATCACCGGTCCGAGGGAGTGTCGGAGGGCGCTGGGAAACTCGGTGAGTGGCCAGGCAATCGCGCATCGAGCCCTCCGGTGACGTCGTCGATCGTGTCGCGTCCACGGCCCTGGCGCTGCCCGATGCCTACGAGGAGGACGCCTGGACCGGCGTGAGGTGGGGGGTGCGCACCAGGACCTTCGCCCACGTCCTGGTCTCCCAAGAGGGTTACGCGTCGGCCTACCGCGACGTGACCGGGGTGGCCGAACCCACCACCGTCCTGACCTTTCGGTCAACCGGGGAAGAGCTGCAGGTACTGACACACGTGGGCCTGCCCTTCTACCGACCGACATGGTCGCCCACGGTCGTCGGCATGGTGCTCGACGACGAGACCGACTGGCAGGAGGTCGCCGAACTGGTGACCGAGAGCTACCGGTTCTGTGCACCCCGGAAGCTCGGGCGTCACGTCGGATGACGCCCGGCCATCACCCGACGTGACGCCGAGCGGTGACTCAGAAGAGACGACCCAGCACGATGGGCAGGAAGTCCTCGCCGTGTCGACGGCTGCGGCGCAGGGCGGTCACGCTCCATGCGGTGACCCACAGCGCCCCGGCCACCAGGAGCACCCAGAACACGGGCAGCGCGACCCGCCACACCTGCTCGACCGCGGCGCGCCCCGGTGCCGGTGTGCCGGTGAGCTCGTTGCCGGCCAGGCTCACACAGCGGGCCTCGACCCGGTCGGAGAAGGCGAGGACGGCCCTGCCGTCGGCCGGACGGTGGAGGCCCCCGGACGCCCGCAGGGGCTGGTCGCCGAGCCACACGGGATCGCACCCGTCCCAGGCCACGTCGACCGCTGCCAACGTGGCGCCGGCGAAGGCCACCCGCTGCCCGGTCAGGGTGTCCACGAGCATGCTGTGGACGCCGCTGTCGACGATCAGCAGGCGCGAGCCGTCGGGCGACGCGAACACCGCCGACGGCGTGACCTGCCCTGTCGCGTCCCGGACCGCCACGGCATCCGTGCCGACGGTGCTGAGCGTGCGCCACCCCGGGTCGCCCACACGCCGGGTGACGATGTCGAACGCCGACCCAGCCGTCCCGGAGGTCGTGCGCAGCCCGAGCAGCGTGGTGTCGTCGCGCCACCCGGCGACCAGCACGCCGGTGTCGCCCCCGGCGGGCGCGAGCACCACGTCGGCACGGCGGTCGATGACGGTGGGACCGTCGATGCCACCGAACGCGACGTACTCGGAGCTCGGGCTCCAGACGGCGCGACTCCCGATGGCCACCTGTGACACGCCCTCGACCATCAGCGGGCGCGCGAGCGAGCCATCGGTCAGGTCGAGGATGCCGTCGCGGACGAGCAGGTGGACACCGTCGGGGGCGAGTGCGCCGACGGGGTTGCCGAGCGAGTGGAGGTCGACCGTCGCCGTCGAGGCGGACCACCGGGGCGGAGCGGTCAACGCCCCGCCGCGGTCGAGGACGCCCAGGTCGGACCCCGTGCCCTCGACCGAGGGCAGCGCGACGAGCCCGAAGACCGGCCCCGGGGCGGCCGCGTCGTCACGGGTGAAGAGGTCGGAGACCAGCTGCGGATAGGTCGCCGCCGACCCGTCGGCCGGCACGGTGGCCGGAGTGGCACGGACGACGGCGAGGAGGGTGCCGCCCAGGAGGACGAGCGCGACCGCGAGCCCGGCGGCCGCGCCGCGGACGAGCCACGTGGCGCGTCGACCTCGCCTCCACAGCAGGGGAGTTCGGGGTGCGGACTCCTGCCGACGCCGCACGATGTCGTCGGCGGCGTCCGTCAGCAGGCGGCCGAGCTCGTCGGTGGGCTGGGTCATCGTGGGGCCTCCTCACGGCCGAACGTGGGGGCGAGCTCGGGCGCCAGCTCCCGCAGTCGCGACAGCGCGTGACGGGTCTGTGACTTGACGGTGCTCACCGAGCAGCCGAGCACCCTGGCGGTCTCGACCTCCGTGCGGTCCTCGTAGAACCGGGCGACCAGCACGGCCCGCTGGCGCGAGGTCAGCCGGGAGAGGGCGTCGACGAGAGTGACCCGGGCGGCCACCTCGTCCGTGCCGTCGGCGCCCGGCCGCTCGTGGCGGACGGGGTCGACCGGGTCCGGCTGGCGGCGGCGCCAGCGCCATGCGTCGATGGACCGGGTGTACATGACCCTGCGCACGTAGGCGTCGACGGCGCCGGGATCGACGCGGTGCCAGTGCCGGGCGGCGCGCACCAACGTCTCCTGCACCAGGTCCTCGGCCGATGCGGGGTCGCCGGTGAGCAGGGCAGCGGTGCGCAGGAGGGGATCCCAGCGCTCGCGGACGTAGGCGTCGAACGCCTGCCGGTCGGCCACCTCGTCCCCCTCCGTCGCAGCTCTGGGTGTCACGTCACCCAGGAAGACGTACGCCGACCCTCCCACGGGTGGAAGGCCCGGCCCGCACGTCGATGACAGCGGGGCGTCGCCCGCGGGATGCCTCGGCCAACGGGGCCGACGGAACGGGGCCGCATCGAGCAGCCGGCCTCACCGCCGCCGCGAAGGGTGCACCTCCCCGCGACGGGAACTCACCCGTCGCCCGCGTCAGCCGGGCAGAAGACGGTGTCTCCGCGCGCCATGTCGCCTCGAGCGATTGCCTGCTCGACCTGGGTGGCGCAGTCGACCCCGGGTTCCGGCAGCTCGTCGTCCCTCAACGGGGGCAACGCGCCCTCCGGCACCATCTTTCCTGACTCGTACTCCCTCACGCGTGCGTCGTCCGGATGGGGAGCGGGCGCGTTCGGGTCGTACACGACGACACGAGACTGTTGGATGGCTTCGGCCGCGTCGCCTCCGACCACGTCGCGATATCCCACCCCGCCGACGATGGCTGCGGTGATAAGGCAGGCAAGCAGCAACGCCTTCACAGAAACTTCCCCCGTTCGACTTTCCGGTGAACCTACCCGCGGCCTCGCCTGCACGTCGTCGACCCAAGGGGCGGCATGTGCTCGGCCGATCGGCCTACTGTGGGAGTGACTCAGCGTTGACTGGAGCGAGTGTGGCGCGCCACCTCGAGACCCACGGATGGGCCGCGCCTTCCGTGACCTCCTGCCACCGGCCGAGCTGGCGAGCCGTTCCACGTTCGTGAAGGGAGGTCTTCGAAAGTCGTCGGCTCGAGGAACCGAGGCCGACTCCTCGGTGTCCGTGGGGGTTCGGACTTCCGCGAATCCCGCTGGGTGGCAGGACTGTCGGGCTACCATCTCGTCACAGCCCGGCCGGGTTGCTGTGAACTGGGTGGGGAGTTTCCTGATGCGTGCTGCCGCGAGCGGCGTGTGGTCGAGCGTGGTGTCAGTGGCCTTTCTCCTGACGCCGGTCGCTGCGCAGGCCGCGCCGGGTGATCTTCCCTCGCCGGCGACTGCCGTCAGTGTTCTTCGAGTGCCCGGCGGTGGCGTCGACCTCAGCTGGGATCTCCCGGTCGACTACGGCGACGGCGGTCTCACGGGGTTCGTGGTGCACCGCTCGTCGGCCGGCGTCGACACCAGCTACGCCGTGCCCTTCTCGGCGTCCCTGTCATGGTCCGAGTCGGACGCGCCGCTCGATGCGACGTACGCGGTGTCGGCGACCAACCCTGTGGGGGAGGGAGACACCGGCAGCTATGTTGCTCAGACGCCGGTCGGTGAGGCGCTGATCGCGGCGGCCTCCGACCGTGACGGCGGTCCTGTTCGGATGACCGAGTGGGCGCTCCCTCAGCCCGTGGCGAGCGTCTCGAGACCTGCTGGCCAGGGCCAGAGTGACGCCGCCCTGGGCATGTCGCTCTCGCCTGACGGCCGGATGCTCTTGTCGACCCGGCCGGCCCCCGGTGGCTGGCAGCTGTGGTCCGAACCGGTGGACCGCTCCGCACCGCCGGTTCTGCTGTGGAGCTCCGCAACGGTCCTGGATCACCCTGCCTGGTCACCGGACGGGAGTCGGGTGGCGGTCGGTACCCAGGCGTCGGTCCCGTCGACCTATGTCCTGGCCTCCACCGGCGGAGCGCCCGTCCGGGAGATCCCTGCCACGACCGATCCCTCGTGGATGCCCGACGGGAGCACCCTGGTCGTCAGCCGGACAGCGGGTGGTCCGTCGTTGCCCCTGGCCCTGGTGGACGCCACCTCAGGTGCGACGAAGGGCACCCTGACCGGGACCGAGGGGGCGACGCGCCCCGAGGTCTCGCCGGATGGTCGCTGGATCGCCTTCCGGAGAAGCCGCGTGGGTGACGTCAACCCGCGCGGTGTGTACGTGATGCCGGCGGCCGGTGGAGTCGCACGAGCGGTTCCCGACACCACGGTGGTGGTCGGGGACCTGACGTGGTCGCCCCGTGGGGACGAGCTGGGCATGGTCCTGACGAACATGCTGGGTTCTCCGAACAGCCTCTACAGGTCGACGATCGGCGTTGACGGAACCCCCTCGGCAGTGTCCGCCGACCTCGGCGCGCGTGTCTACCAAGGGATACAGCGTGGGGTGTGGGTGGGGGCCAGAGTGGCGATCGGCCCGGCGCCGAGCATCACAGGACCCGGCAGCGCCCTCCCGCTGGACGCTTCCGCCCTGCCGCCGGGGACCGGCCTGACCTGCACCCTTGATGCCTCACCCTCCATCCCCTGCACGGGGTCGTTCAGCGTCGGGAAGCTGACGACGGGGCGGCACATGCTGCTGGTTCGTTCGCAGGAGCCCAGCGGCAGGGAGACCGTCGCCGCCCGGACGTTCGTGCACGACAGCAACGCTCCGGTCGTGCGCCTCGGTGCCACGGGAGGAGCCGTCACCCTCGCGTCGACGACGGCCGCGACGTACTCGGCGACCGACGCCTCCGGTGTCGCGAGCTACGACGTCAGGTCCCGCCGCGCCGCGCGTGGCGGCACCTTCGGCGACTTCGCCACCGTTGCGGCTGCCACGAGGTCGACCCGGGCGGCCGTACCCCTGAGCGCCGGATATCAGACGTGCTGGTCCGTGCGGGCCCGCGACCAGCTCGGGAACACCTCGGCCTGGAGCTCGGAGAGGTGCACGGCCCGCCCGATCGACGATCGGGAGCTGACCCGATCGACGACGGGATGGACGCGACGGACCGGCTCGTCCTCGTACCTCGGCACGCACACGTCAACCACGCGGTCGGGCGCCCGACTCACCGTGGCGTCCGTGAAGGCGCGTCAGATCTACCTGGTGGCGACGCGGTGCCCCAGCTGCGGCACCGCCACCATCTATGTGGGCTCCACCAAGATCGGGTCGGTGTCCCTCGTCTCAGCAACGACCCGCAGGCAGAGCATCCTCGCCCTCCCCACCACGTCGCTGCGCAGCGGAACCCTCTCCATCGTGGCCACCTCGAAGAGCGGGAGGCTCGTCCAGGTGGACGGCATCGCGCTGCGGACCGTCTAGCGCGCTGTGGCTTGGACGCCGGGACACGTGTCGGGCGTCGCAGCACGAGGATCCGGGCTCAGCACATCCATATCTCCCCGCGGAAGCTCGCGCTCATCGGCATGAGCGCTCTCGCGATGAGCGGTCGAGCCTCACGGCACGGCGCACGTGGGGGAGGGCAACGGGCTCACAACCAGTGCCCCACGGGGGCTAGCTCCGGCCAGCCCCCGTGACCCAGTCGTAGCGGACGTCCTCGTCGACGACGACGCCGTTCCAGCGCCCGCCGATGCCCGCACCACCGTCGACGTGGCAGAGCGACCCCGTCACGTAGGCCGCACCCTCGGAGCAGAGCCAGAGCACGAGGTGTCCGACCTCCGCCGGCTCTCCCGCCCGTGCAAGTGGCAACGCGGGGATGCGCGAGGCCAGCGATGAGGCCATCGACGGCGGCAGCGGCTTGGGCTGTGTGTCGATCAGGCCGGGGCTCACGCAGTTGACGAGGATGTCATGAGGCGCCAGCTCGATGGCGGCCACCCGTGTGAAGCTCTCGGTGGCGGCCCGGCTGCTCGCGTAAGCCGCCGCCCCGGCCGACCCGCGGTTGGAGACGCCCGACGAGAAGTTGATGATCCGCCCGCCCTCGCCCTGACCGATCATGACCCGGGCGGCGGCCTGGGTCATGAGGAACGTGCCGCGGCAGTTCACCGCGAAGACGGTGTCCCACACCTCGACCCGTTCGTCGAGCACGCTCGCGTGGGGAGCGACGGCGGCGTTGTTGACGCAGAAGTCGAGGCGCCCGAAGCCGTCCCGTGCCGCCGCCACGACGCGTTCCGCGTCCTGAGCCGACCGGATGTCCGCGACGACCGGTCGGGCGAGGTCGCCGTGCGGCGCGCAGGTCTCGGCGAGGCCCTCCTCGTCGCGGTCGGCGGCGATCACGCGAGCCCCCGCCGCGACGAGCTGCGCGACGAGGTCGCGGCCCACGCCGCGGGCGGCGCCCGTGACGACGGCCACGCGGCCGGTGAAGTCGTAGGACACGTTCATGAGCGGCTCCTGATGGCCTCGGTGGGAGTGCGTCGTGGGGGAGGTCAGGCTCAGGGCGGAGGTCGCCGGCGCTGACGCCGCGAACGCTAGGTCGACTGTCGACAGTTCGTCAAGAGGCCCGAGAGGACTCCGAGCCGCGCTCTCCCGAACCGGTAGAACCCCTACCGGGTGAGCACCAGATTCTGTTGCTTGTCGACAGTCGACGTGCTGGACATACTTGGCCCCCATCACCAACGAACCCTGTGCCACAACCGGTTTGGGGATCCACTTGCTTCTCGATCGGAGGCCGTTGATGGCTCACCTTGCTGACGGGCCGGAGTCCCACCGACTCCGCCGAACCCACCTCCCGGAGCGCCGGCCGCTGCTCGGGTCGTCGGTGCGCGAGGCCGACCTGTCCCTCGGGCTCAACGGCGCAGGGGACGGGCTCCTCGACACGACCCACTTCGACACCGTGCGCTTCCCGCCGCCGGACTGGGCGCTGGCCAGCTTCGCATCGGCGTACGAGGACGGCGAGACGGCGTACACGGCCTACCGGGGCAGTAGCGAGGTGCGCGAGGCCTGCGCACAGTCGGTCTCGCGGCTCATGGGGCTGGACCTCGATGCCGCACGGCATCTGGCCATCACTGCCGGCACCCAGAGTGGCCTTTTCGCCGTCCTCTCGGCGCTCGTCGACGAGGGCGACCTGGTCGTGCTCGCCGACCCCGAGTACCTCTTCGTCGAGCGGATGCTCCGCTTCCTCGGCGCCGAGGTCCTGCGGCTGCCCTTCGTCGAGACCGAGGACGGGCTCCAGCCTGATCTCGACCAGCTGGAGGAGTGGAGCGACCGGGGCATCGCCCTGTACGTCACCTCCAACCCCAACAACCCGACAGGGACGGTGTTCAGCAGCGAGACGGTCGCACGCATCGGCCGCATCGCGCGCGCGGGGGACTTCCGGGTGCTCATCGACGAGCTGTACTGCCGGTTGGTCTACGACGGTGGGTACGCCCACCTCGCGGCGGAGCCCGGCATGTTCGAGCGCACAGTCACCCTCTTGGGTGGGTCGAAGACCGAGTCGCTCAGCGGGTTCCGCGTCGGCATGGTCGTCGCGGACGCACCGGTGGTCGACGCCATCGAGCAGGCCCTCGCGATGATGTGCCTCCGGGCGCCCGCCTACGCGCAACACGTGCTGTCGCGGTGGCTCGTCGACGACGTCGAGTTCGTTGCCCGTCGGGTGCGCGAGCTGAGGGCTCTGCGCGACGAGACCGTCGTGCGGCTGCGCGCGGTGCCCGGGCTTCGGGTCAGCCCGGGGCGGGGGACCGCGTACCTGTGGGCCGACGTCTCCGAGCTCGGGCTGTCCGATGTCGAGGTCGCGCGGCTCCTGCAGCAGGAGGCCGGCGTCGTCGTCAGCCCCGGGTACCAGTTCGGGCCGTCGGGAATCGGGCGCTTCCGCATCTGCTACGCCCGGGAGGAGCAGGGATGGTGGGAGGCGCTGGACCGCATGACGACCGCCCTCACGAGCGCGTCGGACACCACGCACGACGAGCACGTCCCGGCATCCCAGGGGTCGGCGCCGTGACCGCCTCCGACCACGGCGCGGGCCGGCCAGAGCCCACCACGGTCGTGCGGACGGACCGGGCCCCGAGGCCGGCCGGGCCCTACTCCCAGGCCGTCCGCGCCGGGGACCTCCTCTTCGTCTCCGGCCAGGTGCCCCGTGAGCCCGACGGGTCCTACATCCCCCGAGACGTACATGCGGAGACGGTGCGCACGCTGGAGAACCTCGCCGCGGTGGCGGCGGCCGCTGGCGCGAGCCTCGCCCAGTGCGTCAAGGTCACCGCCTACCTGGCCGACGGCGCGGACTTCGCCGAGTTCAACCGGGCCTGTGCGGACTTCTTCCGCGAGTCGCCGCCGGCGCGGACCACCGTGGTGGCCGGTCTGCGTGAGGTGAAGGTGGAGATGGACGCCGTCCTCCACCTGGGGACGCCATGACCGCCCGGGAGACGGGCGGGGCTCGGTGCGCCCGGGGAGGACGGCACCGGCGCGCCATGAAAACGGCCATGCGGCAGGGTGATTCGCGAGCCAACGTCATTGTCACCGACCTCGCAGCGGGGCTGTGCTCGCCGGCCGAGAGGGCATTGACATGGGGGGTGAAGGGCGTCATGGTGAATTGTCGACAAACGACAATTGTGGTCGAGGTCCTCGGAGGCTCCATGTCTGCTGCACACGTGACCGACGCCCGCGCCTCGGTGAGGTCCCGGACCGGAGCGGTGCCGCCGCGCGTCGGCGGGGGGGCATCGTGAGCTCGCCGCTGCTCGAGGCGCGCGGCCTGTCGAGGCACTACGCGCTGCCGCGCTCGGCGCGTCAGTGGCTCGGCCGGCGGGCCCCGCGCACCCTGCGTGCGGTCGACGAGGTCGACCTCTCGGTGGAGCGCGGTCGCACCCTCGGCATCGTCGGGGAGACCGGCTCGGGCAAGAGCACGCTCGGGCGGCTCCTGCTCCAGCTCGAGCGGGCCGACGCCGGGCAGGTCCTCGTGGACGGCGTGCCCGCCACGGGCCCCGGGGCGGACGCCGGACGGCGCCGACGTCGCGACATCCAGGTCGTTCTCCAGGACCCGTACACCTCCCTCAACCCGTACCTGACCATCGGGAGCGCGATCGAGGAGGTCCTCACGGTCGGCGGCATGACGTCGCGCGACGCCCGGCGCGAGCGGGTCGGTGAGCTGCTGGAGCAGGTCGGGTTCCCCGCCGAGTGGGCCGAGCGCAAGCCCGGCCAGCTGTCCGGCGGAGGGCGGCAGCGGGTCAGCATCGCGAGGGCGCTGGCCGCCGAGCCGCGGCTCATCGTGGCCGACGAGCCCGTCTCCGCCCTCGACGTCTCCGTCCAGGCGCAGGTGCTCAACCTCTTCCAGCGCCTCCAACGGGAGCTCGGCCTCGCGTACGTGTTCATCACGCACGACCTCGCCGTCCTGGAACGTATCGCGGACGAGGTCGTGGTGCTCTACCTGGGCCGCGTCGTCGAGAGGGGACCCGCCGACAAGCTGTTCGCCGCGCCGAAGCACCCCTACACGCAGGCCCTGCTCGCCGCGGCTCCGTCGCTCGGCCGCAGCCGATCGACCTCGAGCGTCGTCGCCGGCGAGCTGCCCGACCCCGCCTCGCCTCCTCCGGGCTGCACCTTCCACACCCGGTGCCCGTTCGTCATGGAGGTCTGCCGCACCACCCGCCCGCGACTGACGACCACGGGCGAGGGCCAGCAGACCGCGTGCCACCTGCACGCCGACCCGGCCCCCGCCTCCCTCCCGCCGACGGACGGCCGGTCCCGGCCGGCGCCGCCCGAGGCGAACCCCACGGCAGCTCCGTGAACACCCGCAGGTCAACCCCACCTCCCCAGGAGAAGCACATGAAGTCCTCGACCAGCTCGTCCATGCGCCGTACCCGCCGGGTACGCGGCACCGCGACCCTCGGCGGGCTCCTCACGCTCGCGGTCACGCTCAGCGCCTGCGGCGGGGGTGCGGAGCAGACCTCGGACGACGCGCCGGCCGCCTCCAGCGCCGTCGACACGCTCAAGCTCGCCAACGCCGTGGCGGTCGACACGCTCGACCCCATCCAGGCCTCGGCCAACGAGTCGATCTGGATGGACCAGAACCTCTACGCCCGCCTGGTCCAGACCGACCCCTCGGGCAAGGAGATCGTCCCCGACCTCGCCGACAAGTGGGACATCAGCGAGGACAAGCTGACCTACACGTTCCACCTGCGTGACGGCGTGAAGTTCGCCGACGGCACCCCGGTCACCGCGCAGGACGCCAAGTGGTCGATCGAGCGGGCCCGCGACGGGGAGGACAGCGCCTGGGGCTTCCTCATCACGCCCGTCACCGACATCACGGCGACGGACGACCGCACGCTCACCATCACCCTGTCCAAGCCCCACGCCCCGCTGCTGGCCGACCTCGCGATGTACGCCTACGCGGTCCTGCCGCAGAAGGCGGTCGAGGCCGACAAGGACTTCTTCAACAAGACGCCGTACGGGGCGGGTCCCTTCAAGGTCACGAGCCTGTCGCCTCAGAGCAGCGTGGTCCTCACCCGCAACGACAACTACTGGGGCCCCAAGCCCAAGCTGAAGACCGTCGAGGTCAGCATCGTCACCGACGACAACACCCGTCTCCTGCAGCTCCAGGGTGGCGAGGTGGACGTCATCGAGAACCCGGCGGGCAACGTCCTCAAGCAGATCGAGGCGAACCCGAAGCTGCGCGTGGACCTCTTCGACTCCACGCGGGTGGACTTCGTGTCCCTGCCGCTCAAGACCAAGCCGCTCGACAACGTCAAGGTGCGCCAGGCCATCAAGGCCGCCCTCGACCTCGGCCGGATGAACACGCTCGCCTACCAGGGCAACGCGAAGGTCGCCACGACGTTCTTCCCGTACCAGATGCTGTTCTGGGACCAGTCCGCCGTCGAGCCGAAGCAGGACCTGGAGGGAGCCAAGCAGCTCCTCGCCGAGGCCGGCTACCCCGACGGCTTCACGATCCCCCTCATCGCGGTCAGCGCGGACGCCGCCGGCCAGGCGCAGGCCGTCGTCATCAAGGACGACCTCGCGAAGATCGGGATCACCGTCGACATCCAGTCCTTCGAGCTCTCGACGGCCTACGACAAGCAGCGCCCAGGGACCAACGGCATGGGCATGCGCTACTGGACCAACGACATCATCGACCCCGACGAGGTCGCGACCTTCGGCGCCGACGGCGACGGCGGGGCCAACGCCTTCAACAGCTACTGGAAGGACGAGGCGGTCAGCGCGCTGGTCAACGAGGCGCGCTCGGAGACCGACGAGACCAAGCGGGCCGCGCTCTACGCCCAGATCCAGGGGGCGATCGCCGACCAGGTGCCCTTCATCCCGCTCGCCTACGCCCCGTTCCGGTACGCCAGCGGCACGTGGGTCAAGGGCTTCAAGGTGTCGCCGCTCGGCAACTACAACGACTCGCTGCTGACCCTCACGGTCGAGGAGCACTGAGCCATGGGGTCGTCGGTGAACCTGCGCTGGTCGAGGGTGGCGAACCTGGTGCCGGTCCTGTTCGGGATCACGCTCGTGAGCTTCCTGCTCCTGCGTCTGGTTCCCGGCGACCCTGCCCAGCAGATCCTCGGCAACCGCTACACCCCCGAGGCCGCCGCGGGCATCCGCCGGAGCCTCGGGCTGGACCAGCCGCTTCTCTCGCAGTACTTGCTCTTCCTCAAGGGGGCCGCGTCCGGCTCCTTCGGCGAGTCCTACCAGTACCACCGCCCGGTGGGCGAGCTCCTCCTCGACCGGACCGGGGCATCGCTCCTGCTCGTGGGCCTCACGGCGGCGTTCTGCGCCGCGCTGAGCATCCCGCTGGGGATCTGGGCGGCGGTGCGCCGCGGCGGGATCGTCGACCAAGCCACCCGCATCTTCTTCACCCTCGGGTTCGCGCTGCCGGCCTTCCTCGTCGGCATCCTGCTCATCCTGGTCTTCGGCCTCAAGCTCGGGTGGGCGCCGATCGGTGGCTACGGGACGGGTTTCCTCAGCCACCTGGGGCACCTCGTGCTCCCGGCCCTCACGCTGGCCATCCCGCTCTCGACCGTGCTCGTCCGCTCGCTGCGGGCCAGCACGATCACCATCCTCGAGTCGGACTTCGTGACCATCGCCCGGCTCAAGGGCATCTCCGAGGGCCAGATCCTCCTGCGTCACGTCCTGCGCAACGCGATCGGGCCCGTGGCCGTCGTGTTCGGCATCAACCTGGCGTTCCTCGTCGGCGGGACGGTGGTCGTGGAGAACGTCTTCTCCGTGCCGGGCCTGGGCAGCCTCCTCGTGGGGGCCGTCTCGACCCGCGACTACCCGGTCGTCCAGGCCGTGGCGCTCGTCCTCGCGGTCTTCGTCGTCGTGGTCAACCTGTTCACGGACGTGGTCCACGGCCTCCTCGACCCGCGGCTCACCGTGGGGGTGCAGCGATGACCGTCATCGACCCCACCGCCGTCGGCACCGACCCCGTGGCCCGGCGCGGACGCCGCTTCGCGCTCCCGCTGCCTCGCGGGCTCCGCGGCCGTCCGGCCCTGTACCTGGGCCTGGGGATGCTCACCGTCATCTCGGTGCTGTGCCTCGGCGCCCCGCTCTTCACCTCTTACTCGCCGACCGACATCGACGCGCTCGCCGTGCTCGTGACGCCCGGCACCGGGGGCCACCTGCTGGGCACCGACGAGTTCGGCCGGGACCTCTGGGCCCGCCTGCTCTACGGCGGCCGGTACGACCTCGCCATCGCCTTCGGCGCCACCTCGGTGACGCTGGTCGTCGGCACGGCCATCGGGATGGCCAGCGCCTACGCCGGGGGATGGGTCGACTCCGTCGTCATGCGCATCGTCGACCTGTTCTTCGCCTTCCCCTTCATCGTCCTCGTCATCGCGATCGTCGCCGCGCTCGGGCCGAGCCTGCGCAACATGTTCATCGCCCTGTGGATCGCCAGCTGGGTCGGCTACGCCCGGATCGCCCACGGGCAGACGCTGTCCGCGAGCCGGTACGGCTACGTCGTCGCGGCGGGGTGCCTCGGGTACTCGCGGCGACGGGTGCTCGTCCGGCACGTGCTCCCGAGCGTGCTGCCCTTTGTCACCGTCTTCGCGATGGTCGACGCCGTCGGCAACGTGCTCCTCGGGGCCTCGCTCGGCTTCCTCGGCATCGGCATCCCCCAGCCCACGCCCGAGTGGGGATCGATGATCTCGGGCGGCCAGGCGTACGTGCTGTCGAACTGGCAGCTCTCGCTCATCCCGGGCCTGGCCCTCGTGCTGCTCGGCGTGGCCTTCAGCCTCCTGGGCGACGGCCTCGCCGACCTGTTCCGGGCCAAGCAGTGAGCACCACCGGCCGCCACCCGTCCCCGACCCGGGAGACCCCCATGACCCCGTACGAGCCCCCGCCCGGCGCGCTGCTCCTCGACGTGCGCGACCTGCGGGTCGCCATCCCCACCGAGGCCGGCGACGTCATGGCCGCCGACGGCGTCGACCTCCAGCTGCGCCAGGGCGAGGTCCTCGGCGTGGTCGGGGAGACGGGCTCGGGCAAGAGCGTGACCTGCCGGGCGCTGCTCGGCCTGCGCCCGACCCCGCAGGCGCGCATCAGCGGCACGGTCGCCTACCCGGCGCACGACGTCGACGACATCCTCTCGCTGCCCCCGCGCCGGCTGCGGGCCATGTGGGGCCGTCGCGTGGCGATGATCCCGCAGAACCCGATGACCTCGCTCAACCCGGTGCGCCGGATCGGCGACCAGGTCGCCGAGGCCGTGGCGGCCTCCGGCGGCCCGACCGGCGCCGCGGGGGAGGCCCGCGTGCTCGAGCTGCTGCACCAGGTGGGCCTGCCGGCGCCCGAGACCCGCCTGCGCGACTACCCCCACCAGTTCAGCGGGGGCATGCTCCAGCGCACGGTCATCGCGATCGCCCTCGCCCAGCGGCCCGACCTCATCGTCGCCGACGAGCCGACCACGGCCCTCGACGTCCTCATCCAGGACCAGATCCTCGCGCTGCTGCTCTCGCTCCAGCGTGACCTCGGGACCAGCCTGGTCCTCGTGAGCCACGACCTGTCGGTCGTCTCGCAGGTCTGCGACCGGGTCGCGGTGATGTACGCCGGGCAGGTCGTCGAGCTCGCCGACACCGCGACGCTGCTCGCGTCGCCCCGTCACCCCTACACCCGGGCCCTGCTGGGGGCCCTGCCCGGAGCCGTCCCCCGCGACCAGGAGCTGCGCGTCATCCCCGGCAGCCCCCCGCAGCTCGTCGGCCTCGGACCCACCTGCCGCTTCGCCCCCCGCTGCGAGCTGCGCGAGCCGGCCTGCGACGAGTGGCGGACCGCGCTGCTCGACGTCGGCCCGGCGCACACCAGCCGCTGCCGTCGGGCGAGCGCCGAGAACCTTCCCACCCCCTCAACCCACCAGGAGACCCAGTCATGACCGCTCAGCCCCTTCGCATCGGTGTCGTCGGCACGGGCCGATGGGCCGTCCGCTCGCACATCCCGGGCTGGCAGCGCGACCCGCGCTGCGAGGTGGTCGGGCTGTCGGACGTCGACGCCGACTCGCTGGCCCGCGCCGGCGCCGAGTTCCACGTCGACCGGACGACCACCGACTACCGCGAGCTCGTCGAGGACCCGGACATCGACGTCATCGACGTCGTCACCGGCGACGCCGCGCACTTCGAGGTGACGATGGCCGCGCTCGAGGCCGGCAAGCACGTGCTGTGCGAGAAGCCGGTCAACCACGACTACCGCGAGGTGGTCCGGGCGGCCGACCTCGCGAAGAGCAAGGGCCTGAAGACCAAGCTGGGCTTCACCTTCCGGTACGCACCGGCCGTGATGTACGCCGCCGAGCTGATTCGGGACGGCTGGGTCGGCACCCCGTACATGCTCAACGCCTACGAGCAGAACAGCCAGTGGCTGGATCCGCAGACGCCGCTGCGCCAGCAGAGCGACGCGACCGACCCCGACTTCCTCCAGGTCGCCTCGATCGAGGGCTACGGCGCACCGGTCATCGACATCATGCACTGGTGGATGGGCACCGCCCTGGAGTCCGTCGTCGGGACGATGCGCAACTTCGTGCCGGAGCGCGTCGTCCGCGACACCGGCGCCATGACCCGGATGAACATCGACGACGGCGACATGTTCATCGCCGAGTTCGCCGGTGGCGGTCTCGCGTCGGTGCAGTCCTCGTTCGTGACGGTCGGCAACTTCCCGGGCATCGAGGTGCGCATCTACGGCTCCGAGGGCGCGCTCGTCGTGCGTCTCGTCGAGGAGGAGGGCATCTGCCAGACCCTCAAGGGCGCCACCAAGGGCTCGGTGGAGTTCAAGGAGATGGAGATCCCCGAGCGCTTCTTCCCCGAGGGCGGGTCCTCGCTCGAGCCGTGGCCCTTCCTCTTCTACTCCAACCTCGTCCGCAACTTCGCGACGGAGATCCTCGAGGGCGGCCCCGAGAACCAGGGGGACTTCCGGCAGGGCGCGCTGGTCCAAGAGACCATCAATGCGTTCGAGGCCTCTTTCCGGCGGCGGGCCTGGGTCGACTTCCCGCTGACCGACGCATGAGCGGCCCGGGAGCGGCGGCGCCGACGGCGCACGCCTGGGGCGACCTCGCCGACGACGCCCGCGCGTGCGGGCTGCTCGACGAGGCGATCGCCGCGACCGACGTGGGGGGCGTGACCTTCGCCGACGCACGGCTGGTGGAGGCGGAGGAGCTGCGGCTCTACACCTCCCGCGCGGGCGGGCTCGACGAGCGTCACGAGCACACGGCCGGCATCGGGGTGCGCGTCCTCGTCGACGGCGCCTGGGGCTTCGCCGCGGTCGCCCTCGCCGGGCCCGGCTCGTCCGATCGCGCTCCTCGCGAGGCCGCCGAGCAGGCCGTGCGCTCGGCCCTCGCCGGCGCCGGCCTGGCGCGGACGGAGCTCCCCCCGCGGGAGCCGTCCAGCGGGCGGTGGGAGGTGCCGGTCGAGATCGACCCCTTCGCCGTGCCCGACGAGGAGCGGCACGCACTCCTCCAGGAGGTGGTGCGGGCGGCGTCCTCCCCGCAGGCCGTCCGTGCCGTGACCGCAGGGCTCAACGCCAAGCGCCAGCACCGGCACTACGCCGACAGCGAGGGCTCGCGCCAGCACCAGCACCTCGTCGAGTCCGGGGCCGTCCTCCAGGCGACCGCGGCGGACGAGTCGGGCGTACAGCGGCGCAGCTACCCCAACTCCTTCCACGGCAACACCGCGGCCGGTGGCTGGGAGTACGTGCTGGGTCTCTCCCTCCCGACGGAGGCCGCCCGGGTCGGTGAGGAGGCGATGCAGCTGCTCACGGCGCCGCAGGCACCGTCCGGTACGGCGGACCTCGTCATCGGCCCCGCACAGATGGCCCTGCAGATCCACGAATCCGTCGGGCACGCCATCGAGCTGGACCGGATCCTCGGCGACGAGACGAACTTCGCTGGAGCCTCCTGGGTCCGGCCGTCGGACGTGGGCTCTCTGCGCTACGGGTCCCCGGCCGTGACGATCGTCTCCGACCCGACGGCCCCCGGCACGCGCGGCACCTTCGCCTGGGACGACGAGGGCACACCCGCGGTGCGTCGCACCCTCATCGAGGACGGAGTCCTGCGGGAGGCCCTCTCCAGCCGGGAGTCGGCCGCCCGGGCGGGACGCACGACCTCGGGCGCGGCCCGCTCGGACGGCTGGTCCTACCTGCCCGTCCCCTTCGCGACCAACGTGTACCTCGAGCCCGGCCGCGGGAGCCTGCGAGAGCTGCTCGAGCGGATGGGAGACGGGTACTACGTGGACGACAACCGCAGCTGGTCCATCGACGACCGGCGGATGGCCTTCCAGTTCGGCACCGAGGTGGCCTGGGAGGTTCGAGGCGGCCGCCGTTGCCGCCTCATGCGGGGGTTCTCCTACGGGGGGATGACGCCGCAGTTCTGGGGTTCCGTCGAGGCCGTCGCCGGCCCTGATGAGTTCCGGGCCTTCGGGATGCCCTGTGGCAAGGGCGAACCCAAGCAGTGGGGCTTCCTCGGCCACGGGTCGTCACCGACGCTCGTGCGCGGCGTGCGGATCGGGGTGATGGGGTGAGCACCGTCGACCGGATCGCCACCGAGCGGCCCCTCGAGGTGGCCGTCGGCCGGGACCGCGCGCTGGAGGCGTGCCACGCCGCCGTCGCCGCGGCGCTGGCCGCGGGCGCGGACCGTGCGAGCGCCTTCCTCACCGGCCGGCGCTCCGGGTACACCCGCTTCGCCGTCGACCGCGTCCACCAGCCGCAGGACATCCGCGAGTGGACCCTCATGGTGCGGGCCGAGTCCGCCGGGCGGGCCTCGCGGGTCGCGACGACGGACCTCACGGCGGCCGGTGCCGTCGGGAGACGGGCCGCGGACCGCGCCCGGGCCCTCGCGACGGCCTTCGGGTCGCTGCCGGCCGGCTCGGCGGCCCCCGCAGTAGCCGGCGACGACGCCAACGCCTCGCTCTGGGTCGAGGAGACCGCCCACTGGGACGCCGCCGCCCGGACCGCCGCTGCGCGTCGGACGATGGACGCGGCGGCGCGTGCCGGCGGCGCGGCCTACGGCATGGTTCACCACGCCGCGACGGAGCTCGCCGTGGTGACCGGGGAGGGCGTGGAGCGCTATGCCCGGGCGACGGAGGCCCACGGCAGCCTCACGGTCAAGGTCGCGGACGGGACCT
Source organism: Phycicoccus sp. DTK01 (assembly GCF_017312765.1). Lineage (NCBI taxonomy): Bacteria > Bacillati > Actinomycetota > Actinomycetes > Micrococcales > Intrasporangiaceae > Phycicoccus > Phycicoccus sp. DTK01. The sequence continues at coordinate 331,737 of NZ_BOPU01000001.1, forward strand.
CGCACTGGACCGACGTCGACCGCTCCCTCGCCGTCCTCGACCTGGAGGCGGCCACGGCGCGCACGGTGCGCGAGGCCGACGCGGCGAAGGGCCGTATCGACCTGCCCGACGGCACGTACGACGTCGTGCTGGGCCCGCTCGCCACCGGCGGTCTGCTGGAGCGGATCGCCGCGTTCGGCTTCACGGGCGAGGCCGTGGCCGACGGGGTCGGCGCCGTGGCGCGGCGTCGCGGCCAGCAGGTCGTGGTGCCCGAGGTCGACGTTGCCGACGACCCCACCGCGCGACGCGGCCTGCCGTTCCCGTTCGACCTCGAGGGCACGGCCTCGGTGCGCGTCCCCCTGCTCGACCGGGGCCGCGTAGCGGGGGCCGTGACGGACCTCGCGAGCGCCGCCCGGTCCGGGCTCCCCGCCACCGGTCACGCGCACATCGCCCGGGAGGAGACTCCCCACGCCGTCCCGGCGAGCATCACGATGGCGGCCGGGGGCGATGAGGACCTCGTCGCGGGCGTCGAGCGCGGGCTCTACGTCCAGCGGCTCTGGTACCTCAACGTCATCGACCCCGAGACCACGACGTTGACCGGCGGCAGCCGCGACGCGTGCTTCCTCGTCGAGGACGGCCGGCTGACCCAGCCGGTGTCGCCGGCCCGGTTCTCGGAGTCGGTGTTCGGTGCCCTCGGGCGCGTCGACGGCATCGGCCCCGACGTGCTCGCCCAGCCGTTGATGAACGTCTGGAACGGGTGCGTCAGCGCCCCGGCCGTCCGGGTCCGGGGCTTCCGGTTCGGAGGAGCACGATGAAGGTCTCGAGCAACGCCGACCGCCTGGTGACCCAGGTGCTGTCGGGAGAGGTGTGGCCGGCGATGGCCGACCGTCACGCCTACCGGGTCGACGCGGACGGCACGCCCTTCGTGCTGCCGGGTATGGGAGCGGTCACCCTCGGGACGCACCTCGGCGACCCCGCGACGGGCCTGCGCGCCGACCACCTCGAGCCGGGGCTGTCGGTCCGCCACCGCGACCCGTCCGCCAACTACGCCCTCCAGTACCTCACCTGCGTGGGCAACACGGTGACGATCGTCTCCGGCGAGTCCGCCGGCCGGACCGGGACGGTCATCGGGCAGCACGCGTACGTGCTCGTCGACGCCCCGGACGAGGTCCTCGAGGGCACGACCGTGGGCGACCACGTGCGGGTCCGCGCCCGCGGCCAGGGGCTGGCGTTCGGCGACCACCCCCAGGTCGCCGTGAAGAACCTGTCGCCCGAGGTGCTCGACCGGATGCCCGGCGGGACCCGCTCCGACGGGCGGCTCGAGGTGCACGTGGCCGCCCGGGTGCCGGCCGAGGCCGCCGGCGCGGGCGGAGGCATGTTCTCGGAGTTCGCGAACACGGACCTCATGGGGGCCTACGCCGGGCTGTCCGACGACCTCTCCCTGGGTCTGGAGGGCCTGCGCATCGGCGACCTCGTCGTGCTGGAGGACCAGGACCACACGTGGGGCCGGGGCTACCGGCCCGGGTGGCTGACCATCGGGACGATCTCGACCGGGCAGTGCGCGCTCTTCGGTCACGGGCCCGGGCCCAGCACCCTCTTCAGCGGTCCCGCGGAGGCCTTCGTCGTCGTCGACGACCCGTCCGCCAACCTGCAGTCCTACGTCCCGGAGGAAGCATGATCCCCGTCGCGATGAACCTCGCGGGCACCGTCGAGAGCCCGACCGTCGGCCCCACGCCCTACCGCGTCGACCGTGACGGGCGACCCTACGTGCCCGTCGGCGACGGGGGTGTGGTCCTCGGCGTGCACCTCGGCGACCCCCTCGACGGGGTCGACGGGGACCACGTCGCCCCCGGCGCGACACTGGCCCACCCCGACCCCGCCGCGTCGCTCGGCCTCACCACGTACGCGTGCATCGGCAACCCCGTGACGGTGCGCGACGGGGCGGCCGCCGGCGCTCGGGGGTGGGTGCTCGGCAAGCGCGGCGAGCACGGACGCGTCCTCGTCACCCTGCCCGACGAGGCGCTGGCGGTGCTCCGGCCGGGCGACGGGGTGAGCGTGCGCGCCTACGGCCAGGGCGCCGTCCTGCCCGGGACACCGGACGGCGTCCAGCTGCTCAACCTCGGCCCCGGGATGACGGACGTCCTGGGGATCGCGGTGGGCCCCAGCGCGATCGAGCTCTCCGTCCGGGTCGTCGTCCCTGGCCGCCTGGCCGGCAACGGTGTCGGTCGGCCCGCGCACCAGTGGGACGTCGACCTCGCCTTCCCGGCCGGTGACCCGGATCTCGCCGTCCTGCGCTTCGGGGACCTCGTGGCCGTCACCGACCTCGACGTCCGCCACAACATCGGCTTCCGCCGCGGCTGGACGACGGTGGGGGTGCTCGTCCACGGCGACAGCCCGCAGCCGGGCCACGGGCCGGGAATCACCCCGGTCCTCACCGGCCCGTCGACCGCCTTCGAGCTGACCGAGGACCGCACCGGTCCGACACCGCTGACCTGGGACTCCCTGGCCGCCCGGCCGGTGGCGACCGGCGCCGGGCGCAGGGCACGATGAGCGACATGCTGGAGCACTCGTCCCTGCCGGAGTCCGTGCACCGGGTCCTGCGACGCCGGATCCTCAACAACGAGATCCCCAGCGGGGCTCGGCTCATCGAGGCGTCCCTGGCGAGCGACCTCGGCGTCAGCCGGGCGACCATCCGCGAGGCCATGCGCCGCCTCGCGGGCGAGGGCCTGGTCAAGATCACCCCTCGGCGGCACAGCGAGGTGACGCGGATGAGCGCCGAGGACGCGGACGACGTCTGCTTCGCGCGCTACGTCCTCGAGGCCGGTGTCGCTCGGACCATCCCGGTCCGGGTGCGCCGCACCCTCGCCGAGCCGATGGCCGCAGCTCTCGACGAGATGGACGCGGCGGCCCGCGCCCACGACGTGGAGGCGATCGTCGCCGCGGACGGCCACTTCCACCGCCTCATCGTGCAGGCCTCCGGACGGCGTCGGGCCTGCGAGCTGTGGGCCGGGCTGGACGGCCAGATGGGAGCCCTCATGCGCTCCTCGATCGACCGCCAGCACATCGACCTCGCCGAGGTCCGCGGGCGGCACGAGGTGGTCCGGGATGCCTTCGTCGGGGGCACCGCCCGTGAGGTAGACCGGGCGCTGTTCGACCACTACGTCAACACCGACCACGGCCGCCCGACCGCGCCGGACGCCGGGTGAGCGCCCTCCGGTGGGGTGTGCTCGGCACCGCCAACATCGCTCGCGCGCAGTTCCTCCCGGCGGTCCGCGAGACCGGCCAGCGCGCCGTGCTCGTCGCGGGCCGTGACGGGGACGCCGCGGCGGAGTTCGCCCGCGAACACGGCGTCGAGCGCTCCGTGCAGGGGTACGCGGCGGTCATCGAGGACCCCGAGGTCGACGCGGTCTACGTCCCGCTGCCCAACCCGCTGCACGCGGAGTGGACCACGGCCGCGCTGCGCGCCGGCAAGGCGGTGCTCTGCGAGAAGCCGCTCTGCCTGGACCCCGATCAGGTCGAGGAGGTGCTGGCCGTCGCCGCGACCGCCGAGCAGCCGTTGTGGGAGGCCTTCGTCTTCCCGTTCCAGGCGCAGCACCGCCGTGTGGTCGAGCTCCTCGCCGACGGCGCGATCGGCGAGCTGCGCGAGATCGTCGGCTCCTTCCACTTCGAGGTCGGCGCACCCGGGAACATCCGCCTCTCGCGGGCGATGGGGGGCGGCGCGCTCGCCGACGTCGGCTGCTACCCGATGCGCCTGGCGCACGAGCTCTTCGCGGCGCCCGCCGGGTCGGCCTCTGTCGTCGCCGTGCACGGTGAGGAGGTGGAGGTCGACGCCTCGGCCGTGCTGACCTACCCGGACGACCGCCGGCTCCTGCTCACGTGCGGGTTCCGGCGCAGCCACGACACCACGACCGTCCTCCTCGGCACGGAGGGGTCGCTGCGCCTCGACAACCCGTACCACCCGATACCTGGTGCGGCGCTGGAGGTTCGGCGCCCGGGGTCCGCCCCCGTCGTCGAGAGCCCCACCCGGGACGCTCGCTCGTTCAGCGCGGCGCTGCGCCACGTCGCCGCGGCGCTGGCCGGCGCGCAGGAGCCCGCCCACACCGCCGCGACGTCCGCGCTGCCGGTGGCGCGAGCCCTCCGGCTCGCGCAGTCCGCCGTCCCGGCACCCTGACACCACACCCCGGAGCCGTCGACACGGCTCCTCCGCCCGACCACAGGAGACCCTTCATGCCGCGTCCGACCGCGCTCCCCGACGAGCCCACCGTGCTCGTGTCGACCTACCTCGAGCCCGAGCTGGTCGAGAGGATCGCCACGGAGCTGTCCGTCGAGGTGCTCTACGACCCGGCGCTGCTCCCGACGCCGAGGTACGGCAACGACCACGGGGGCGTGCGCCCCGAGCTCTCGACCGACGAGGAGCAGCGCTGGCTCGATCAGCTGGCCCGCGCGGACGTGGCCTTCGACTTCGACTGGCGCGCACCGGAACAGATGTGGGCCAACGCGCCTCGTCTGGTCTGGGTGCAGGCGACGAGCGCGGGTATCGGCGGCTTCGTCAAGCGGTACGGGCTGGACGGGGGAGAGGTCGTGCTGACGACGGCGGCGGGGACCCACGCCCGGATGCTTGCCGAGTTCGCGCTGGCCGGTGTGCTGCACTTCGTCAAGGACGTCCCGCGCCTCAGGGCCCACCAGGGCGAGCGGCGCTGGGAACGGCACGTCAGCGGGCAGCTGGCCGGCCGCCGGGCCACCGTCGTGGGCCTCGGCTCGATCGGGCGCCAGGTCGTCGAGACCTTCGCCGCGCTCGGGATGCGGGTCACCGGCGTCGGGCGCGAGGGCGGCACCTACGACGTGCCGCCGGGGACGCGCGTGGTGACGACGGCCCAGCTCGACGAGGTGCTGCCCACGTCCGATGTGCTCGTCCTCGCGGTCCCGCTGACCGACGAGACCGACGGGATGATCGACGCGCGCCGGGTCGCCGCGCTGCCGGACGGCGCGCTCGTCGTCAACGTCGCCCGCGGCCAGGTCATCGACGAGGTCGCGCTCACCGAGGCGCTGCGGACGGGACGGGTCGGCGGGGCGGCCCTCGACGTCTTCGCGGTCGAGCCCCTCCCGGCGGACTCGCCGCTGTGGGACATGGACACGGTCCTCGTGTCTCCCCACTCCGCTTCGACGGCGGCCTCGGAGAACCAGGTCCTCGTGGACCTCTTCATCGAGAACTTCCGCCGTCTGCGCGACGGGCGGCCGCTCCTCAACCGCTACCACGCGGACCGGGGGTACTGATGAGCACGTGGCTGACCCACCGCGACGCCCTCGGCGCGCACTCATGAGCCTTCGCCGTGGCTTGGCGGCCCCCAACTTCGCCCGCACCCCGGAGGAACTGGTCCGCCTCGCGGTGCTCGCCGAGGAGGCGGGCTTCGACGGCTTCTTCCTCTGGGACCACATGGTCTTCGCCAACGACGGTCGCGGGCCGGACGTCCAGGACCCGTGGCTGGTCCTGGCCCTCGTCGCGGAGCGCACCGAGCGGATCACGATGGGCACGATGATCACACCCCTGTCGCGGAGACGGCCCTCGGTCCTCGCGAGGCAGACGACGACGCTCGACCTCCTCAGTGGCGGACGCCTCGTGCTCGGCGTCGGTATCGGGTCCCCGGCGCGGGGCGACTTCGAGCTCTTCGGGGACGAGGCCGACGCGGTCGTGCGAGCCGAGATGCTCGACGAGGGGCTCGAGGTTCTGCAGGGGCTGTGGAGCGGTGAGCCCTTCTCCCACGAGGGTCCCCACTACACGGTCACCGACGTCCGGTTCACGCCCACCCCGGTCCAGCGACCCCGCATCCCGGTCTGGGTGGGCGGCACCCTGCCGCGGCGTCGACCGATGCTGCGCGCCCTGCGCTGGGACGGGGCCGTCCCGATCACCTGGGCGGACGGACGCCTGGCGCGACCCTCGGTGGAGCAGATCCGGTGGGTCCGCGACCTCGCCAGGACGCACCGCGACGGCGGGGAGCGCGACTTCGAGCTGGCGGTGTGGGCCGAGGTCGCGGACCGACCAGGCTCCCTGGCGCCGGAGCTGCCCGACTACGTGGACGCAGGGGCGACCTGGTGGATCGAGACCGCCAAGCCCGAACCCGGGTGGTACGACGGACTCCTCGCCCGGATCGAGGCGGGCGTCTAGCCGCCTTCAGCGAGACCGGCTGCCGCCCCCGTTCGGGCGGCACTAGGCTCGCAGAGGCCGGCGTGCGTACACGCTCGTGGACGGAGGGGTGATGTCGCAGCTGACCGTGAGCATCGTCGGGCTCCGAGCCGTCGAGGCCCTCGCCGAGCACGGATCCATCGCGGCCGCGGCAGCCGCCCTCGGCTACACCCCGTCGGCGGTGTCCCAGCAGATCGCCCGCCTGGAGCGTGACCTGGGGCAGGCCGTCGTCGAACGGCAAGGGCGGCGAGCGGTGCTCACGAAGTCCGGCGCGATCCTCGCCGACTCCGCCCGGCGGATCATCGTCGAGCTCGAGAGCATGAACGCGACCATCCAGGCGCAGGCGCAGACCGTGACCGGCGAGGTGAGCATCGCCGCGTTCCCCAGCGCGGCCCGGGGCATCCTGCCGTCGGCCATGGCGCGACTTCTGCGGTCGTGGCCCGCGCTCGACCTGCGCGCGGTGGAGGTGCCGTCCCACCGCGCGGCGCAGCTCGTGGGCTCCGGGGCGGTCGACGTCGCCGTGGTCCACGACTGGGAGGGCCTGCCGATGGAGGTCGCCGACGGCCTGCGCGGTCGACACCTCGGCGACGACGTCTCCGACGTCCTCGTGCACGAGGAGCACCGGAATGCCGCGGGCGAGGAGGTCGACCTCCGGGACTTCGAGGGGGACCGGTGGCTCTATGAGCCCGGCTCGGTTGCGCACGAGCTCCTCGAGAAGGTCTTCGGCGCGACAGCCGGTCAGCTGGTGCTCGGTCACCAGGTCAGCGAGTACCCGACCCAGATCGAGATGGTCGCAGAGGGGCTGGGTATGGCACTCGTCCCGAGGATGGGGCGGGGCCCGTTGCCGGCGTCGGTGCGGGTGGTCCGGGTCTCATCGCCGCCGATGCGTCGGATCCACGCTCTGTGGCGATCCTCCGCTGACGGTCGCCCGGCCATCACCGCGACCGTCGATGAGCTTGCGCGAGCCTGCGGGACCGGGGACCTCGGGGGTTGACGGCCTCAGAGCGGCATGAACCGTCCGAGGGCGTCGACGTCGCCGGGCGGGACAGGTGGTCGTCGCCGGGACATCATGGTGCGCCGCCGGTCCCACACTGAATGGCCGGCGATGGCTGGAGTCAGTGCAGCGAAGCGGCGGACGAATGAGCGGCGATCGACCACGGGACGACCGAGCCCCACCTACACGCGCCCCGCCCCGACTGCTCAGGGCCTTTGGAGCACACCACCGGCGAAGCGACCTCGTCGCGCAGTTCATGCGCCACCATGACCGTCTTCCACGCGGCAGATGAGTACGGACGGCCGAGAAACCGTGCCATCACCGTGGTGTCGCGGAAGGTCGCGCTCGTCGGCACAAGTGATGAACTCGATCAGTGGCCGCGGACGGACGTCGCAGAGAGCGGCCGGATCGGCCGTGTCGTGACCCGGAGGCCGAGCGGTGGGAGCTGCTCATCCAGGTCGACAGCGACGACGACCTCGACATGATGTGGGGCGACGTCGGAACCCTCTACTGGCTGTCGCGCACGGGCGACGCTGCGAACGACGACCCCACCGCCATCTCGTTCACCTGGCAGTGCTGCTGAACCACCGTCACGGACTGCGCGTCGTCACTGCCAGTCGCGTTGCGGCGCAGGGATGTCACCACTGACGCGACCGTGCCGGCGGGCTACGCTCGCGAGATGACGGACGAAGCGACACCTGCCGATCGTCGAGCGGCGGCTCGCCGCGGGTGTACCCGATGGCTGGTCGGGCACGGTGACATCACGCCCGGGCGGTGGCTGGCGGAGCTGGCCGACGCGGCGACCGTGCCCGACCTCGACCGGTACGGCGCCGGCGGCGAGGTCGAGGCCTTGGAACACGAGGTGGCGCAGCTGTTGGGCACCGAGTCGGCGGTGTTCATGCCCAGCGGGGTCATGGCGCAGCAGGCCGCGATGCGTTCCTGGGCCGAGCGGTCGTCCACCGACGCGGTGGCCGTGCACGGGCTCTCCCACCTCGTGGTGCACGAGCTGGACGCCCTGTCCGAGATGCACCACCTGCGGGTGCAGCACCTGACCGACGAGCCACGTCCCGCGACCGTCGACGACCTCGACCGGCTGGCCGAGCCGCTGGCCGCGGTGAGCCTCGAGTTCCCCCTCCGGGATGCCGGTTACCTGCTGCCCTCGTGGGAGGAGCTGGTCGCCTTCACCGACCGGGCGCGCGAGCGGGGCGTGCCGGTCCACCTCGACGGGGCCCGGCTGTGGGAAAGCCAACCCTTCTACGACCGCCCGCACGCGGAGATCGCCGCCCTGTTCGACTCCGTGTACGTCTCGTTCTACAAGGGACTCGGTGGAGTCTCCGGCGCCGCGTTGGCGGGTCCGCAGGACCTGGTCGCGCAGGCCCGACGCTGGCGGACCAGGCACGGGGGGACGCTGTTCTCGATGCTGCCCTACGCGGTCGGCGCACGTGACGGGCTGCGCCGCCGTCTGCCCAGGATGGCCGCGTACGCCACGCGTGCCCGGGAGCTCGCCGCGGGCCTGGGCTCGGTCGACGACGTGCGGGTCCACCCCGACCCGCCGCACACCAATGCCTTCCGGGTCTTCGTGGACGCCCCGGTCGAGGCGCTGGAGGAGGCGACCCTGCGCGTCATGGAGACCGACCACGTCGCGCTGGCGAGCCGGTGGCGCCCGGCCGAGGTGCCGGGCTGGGCGATGACCGAGCTCACCGTGGGCGACGCGACCCTCGACTGGGACGTCGAGGACCAGCTGACGGCGATGAGGACCTTGGTCAGCGCCGCGCGTCGAGGTGCTCGCGCAGGATCCTCATGACGAACCGGTGGTCCTCGAGCTGCGGCAGCCCGGAGACCCCCATCCACCCGACGACACCGGCCCCCCGGACGTGCAGCGGGACGGCGCCGCCAGCGGCGGCGAACCGTGACGAGGGCAGCGCGAACTTCTCTGCGAGAGAAGTTCCTTGGTCCTTGCACAGTCGGGCGACGTACAGCGAGGAGCGTTCGAACCGCATCACCACGCGCCCCTTGCGGCGCAGCCACTCGTTGTTGTCGCGCGTCGAGCCGGGGAGCGCGCAGTGGAACAGCTGGCGCTCTCCTCGCCAGACCCCGACCGCGATCGGCAGCCCCTGCTCCAGGCCCGCCTCCACGGCCCGGCGGCCGAGGGCGTAGGCGGTCTGCTCGGTGAGCTCGGGCAGGACGATCTCGTCCTCCGCCCGCGCGATGTCCTCCGTCGTCGGCCACTGGTCCACAGCGCCATCATGGGGCACCTGTCAACCGATCCGTGCGCCGGTCGGGTCCCGGGTCAGGCGACGTCCATCGCCTGGCCGCCGGTGATGCGGATCAGCTCGTCGTAGGTCGTCGCGAAGACGGCGTGGCTGTGGCCGGCGGCCGCCCAGACGCGGTCGTAGCGCCCGAGGGTGACGTCGACGACCGTCCGCAGCCGCTGGGGGTGCCCGACAGGCGCGACGCCGCCGATGGCCATCCCGGTGTGCTCGCGGACGAAGTCGGGGTCGGCCCGCTCGAGCTCGTCGAGCTCGAGGAGGCTCGCGACCTTCGCGGTGTCGACGCGGTGCCCGCCCGAGGCGAGGACGAGCAGCGGTGTGCGAGAGCCGTCGGCGCCGACGGCGACGAAGACGAGGCTGTTGGCGATCTCGGCGGGGGAGACCCCGAGCGCGTCCGCGGCGGCCTGCGCGGTGCGGACCGCCCCGGGCAGCTGGCGCAGCTCGGGGCGGACGTGGTGCAGGGCGAGGGTCTCGAGGACCCCGGCGACGCGCCGGTGGGTCGTGAGGTCGCGCTCCGGAGGGGGTGCGGCGGCCACGCCGGCGGGGTCGGTCGACATGACCGCAGCGTAGTGACGCGGGGCCCCGTGCGGGAGGTGTGCGGGGAGGTGTCGCGGCGCCCCGGACGAGCCGGTCCGGGTCCTCGGAACCGCTTGACGGGATGTCGGGACGGGGGTCTACAGTGGTCATCAGGTCGAACACGCGTTCGAACATCCCCCACCGGTCCACCGGCCCCGCGAGGTCGCCGGGCGATCGGTCCTGCCCGTCCGGAGGTGCCTCATGGTGCGTCGTCACGACGACCCGCTCGAGGTGGCGGGGGCCGACCCGGCTCCGCGCTCCTTCGTCTGGCGGGGGCGGCGCTACACCGTGTGCGCCGTCCTCGACGCCTGGCAGGAGCGGCGCGCCTGGTGGCGCGAGGTGGGGGAGGACGGTGCGGCCACCGCGACCGAGCGGCGGGTGTGGCGGGTCGAGGCCCGCCCGCCGTCCGGGCCGGTCGGGGTCTTCGACCTCGGCCGTGACGACGACCACTGGCTCCTCCTGCGGGCCCACGACTGAGACGGACGAGACCGATGCCCCACGCCGCCACCACCCTCGACCTCCTCGAGCGCTCCCGCGCCTCCCTCGCCGACGCCTGCGTCGCGGGCCGGGCCTCCACCCGCTACCTCGCGGCCTCGCTCGCCGCGCTGCGCGCCGCCGCCGCGCTCGTCGCCTCCCGGCCGGCGCCCGAGGCCCCCGGCGCCGGGCCGCACGACGTCTGGGCGCTCGTCGCCCGCACCGCGCCCGAGCTCACCGAGTGGGCCGAGCGCTTCGCCGCGGTGACCGGGCACCGGGTCGGGGTCGAGACCGGCCTGGTCCGGGTCACCGCCCGCGAGGCCGACGACCTCCTGCGCGACGCCGAGGTCCTCCTCGACCTCGTCGCGGCCCGCCTCGGGGTCCCCGTCGCCCCCGCCGCCCGCCGGCTCGCGCCCGTCCGCTCCGCCTGAGGCCCGCCGTGCCCACCGCCGACGGGTTCGCCCACCTCCACGTCGCCTCCGGCTACTCGATGCGCTACGGCGCCTCGCAGCCCGAGGACCTCGTCGCCCGCGCCGTCGACCTCGGCCAGGGCGCGCTCGCGCTGACCGACCGCGACGGCCTCTACGGCGCGGTCCGCTTCGCGCAGGCGTGCGGCGCGGCGGGTGTCGACCCCGTCCTCGGGGTCGACCTCGCCGTCGAGGACCTCCTGCCCGCCCCGCCCGTGCGGCGGGCGCGCACGCCGGTGCGCGGCGGCGCGATCGTCGACCCGCGCCGGCCCCGGGTCACCGTCCTCGGCCGGGGCGGCGGCGGGGGAGCGGCCGCGGGCGCCGGCTGGGCCTCCCTCTGCCGGCTCGTCACCGAGACCCACCTGCGCGGCGAGCGCGGTATCCCGGTCACCACCCCCGCCCTCCTCGCCCGGTGGACCGCGCCGGCCGGTGACGACGCCGCGGCCCCCGCACGCCTCGTCGTCCTCCTCGGCCCCGACTCCGACGTCGGGCGGGCCGTCCTCGCCGGGCAGCGCGAGCACGCCCGCGACCTCCTCGCCCGCTGGCGGGCGCTCCTGCCGCGCGACGGCCTCGCCGTCGAGGTCGTCCTCCACGGCGGCCCCGAGGGCACCCCCGGCTGCCGGTCGCACGCCGGCCGGATGCTCGCCCTCGCCGACGCCGCCGGCGTGACGGCGGTCCTCAGCGCCGCCGTCCGGCACGCCGAGCCGGGGCAGGTGCGCACCGTCGACGTCCTCGACGCCGCGCGCCGGCTCGTCGTCCTCGACTCCCGCCACCTCGACCGGGTCACCGACGCCGGCCACCTCGCGAGCACCGCCGACATGCACGCCCGGGCCCTCACCGTCACCGGCGGCGACACCGCCCGCGCGCAGCGCCTCCTCGCGATGACCGCGCGGGTGGCCGCCGAGTGCGTCCAGCACGCCCGCGACGACCTCGGCATCGGCGCGGTCCACCTGCCCGAGCCCGAGATCCTCGGCATCGAGCCCGGCACCGACCCGATGGACGTCCTCGCGCAGCGCTGCCGCGCGGCGGTCGGCCGGCGCTACCCGGACGCCACCGACACCGAGCGGCAGGTCGTCCTCGACCGGCTCGACGCCGAGCTCACCGTCGTCCGCTCGCTCGGCTACCCGACGTACTTCCTCACCGTCGCCGAGGTCACCGACCTCATCCGGGCCCGCGGCGTGCGGGTCGCGGCCCGCGGCTCGGGCGCCGGCAGCCTCGTCAACCACCTCCTCGGCATCAGCGGGGTCGACCCGATCCGCCACCGGCTGCTCATGGAGCGGTTCTGCTCCCCGCTGCGCGCCGAGCTGCCGGACATCGACGTCGACGTCGAGTCCGCCCGCCGCACCGAGATCTACGAGGCCGTCCTCGAGCGCTTCGGCGGCGAGCGCGTCACGTGCGTCTCGATGATGGACACCTACAAGGTCCGCCACGCCGTCCGCGACGTCGGGGCCGCGCTCGGGGTGCCCCCGCTCGAGATCGACGAGATCGCCAAGGCCTTCCCGCACGTGCGCGCCAAGGACGCCCGGCACGCCATCGCCGACCTGCCCGAGCTGCGCAGCCGCGGCCTGGACTCCCCGCGGATGGCGCAGTTCTTCGACCTCGTCGAGTCCCTCGACGGCCTGCCCCGCCACATCGCCCTGCACCCGTGCGGCGTCGTCCTGTCCAACGCCGGGATGCTCGACCGCACGCCCGTCGAGGCGTCCTGGCTCGGCTTCCCGATGAGCCAGCTCGACAAGGACGACGTCGAGACCCTCGGCTTCCTCAAGCTCGACGTCCTCGGCATCCGGATGCAGTCCTCGATGGCGCACGCCGTCGCCGAGGTCGAGCGGGTCACCGGCGAGCGCATCGACCTCGACGACGAGGCGCAGGTGCCGCTCGACGACCCCGACACCTTCGAGCTGATCCGCACGACCCGCACCCTCGGGATGTTCCAGATCGAGAGCCCCGGCCAGCGCGAGCTCGTCGGCAAGCTCGGCCCGACCGCCTTCGACGACCTCATCGTCGACATCTCGCTCTTCCGGCCCGGCCCGGTCAAGTCCGACATGATCACGCCGTTCCTCGAGTCCCGGCACGGCTGGCGCGAGACGCGCTTCCTCCACCCGAGCCTGGTCCCCGCGCTCGCGGAGACCGAGGGCGTCGTCGTCTTCCACGAGCAGGTGCTCCTCATCGTCGCCGAGACGACCGGGGTGAGCCTGGCCCAGGCCGACGAGGTCCGCCGCTCGATGGGCACCCCCCACGGCCAGCAGGAGGTCGAGGCGTGGTGGCGCCCGGCGGCCGCGGCCCGCGGCTACGCGGCCGAGGACCGCGACCGGATCTGGGAGGTCCTCAAGTCCTTCGCGTCCTTCGGGTTCTGCAAGGCGCACGCCGCGGCCTTCGCGCTGCCGACCTACCACTCGGCGTGGCTGAAGACCCACCACCCGGCGGCCTTCCTCTCCGGCATCCTCACGCACGACCCGGGGATGTACCCCAAGCGGCTGCTCCTCGACGACGCCCGCTCCTTCGGCATCCCCGTGCTCGGCCTCGACGTCAACGCCTCGCGCGAGGTCTACCGGATCGAGCCGGTCGAGGAGGTCGCCCCGGACCCGCGCCCGGGGTGGAAGCAGGACCCCCAGCCCTACGGCATCCGGCTCTCGCTCGCCGACGTCAAGGGCATCAGCGAGGCCGAGGTCGCCCGCGTCGTCGCCGGCCAGCCCTACGCCGACCTCGGCGACTTCTGGGCCCGGGCCCGGGTCAGCCGCCCGGTCGTCGAGCGGCTCGTCCTCGCCGGTGCCTTCGACTCCCTCCACGGCACGACGGCCGACGGCGGGCTCGGGCGGCGCGGCCGGGTCACCCGCCGCGACCTGCTCCTCCACGTCGCCGAGCTCGACCGCTGGGACCGGGGGAGCGGGCGCTCCCGTGGGGCGCGCGCCGCCCGGCGGGCGCTGCCGACCTCCGCGGCGGCCGAGGTCGAGGCGGGCGGGGTCGACGTCCGTCTCCGCGCGGCCGCGCAGAGCCGGGCCGCCCGTGAGGTCGTGCCCGCCGCGGAGCAGCCGACCCAGCTGACCCTCGACCTCGGCGACCGCCCGCGCCTCGTCGCCGGGGCCGGGCTGCCCGAGATGACCGGGGCCGAACGGGTCCGGGCCGAGCTCGACGTGCTCGGCCTCGACGTCTCGAGCCACGTCGTCAGCTTCTACGAGCCGCTGCTCGAGGCCCTCGGGGTCACCCGCAGCCGCGACCTCGTCGGCTCCCGGAGCCGCTCGGAGGTCTGGGTCGCCGGGGTCAAGGTCGCGACCCAGACCCCGCCGGTGCGCTCCGGGCGGCGGGTGGTCTTCCTCACCCTCGACGACGGCACCGGGCCCTCGGACTGCACCTTCTTCGAGGACGTCCAGGGCCCGTACTCCGGGGTCGTCTTCCACTCGTGGCTGCTCCTCGTCCGCGGCGTGCTGCGCCGCACCGGTGACCGCGGCGTCTCCATCCGCGCCACCGGTGCGTGGGAGCTCGCGGCGCTCTGGGACGCCTGGCAGCTCGGCGGGCTCGAGGCCGTGCGGGCCGCCGTCGCGGCGGGGGAGGCCGAGGCGGTCGCCCGCGCCGAGGCCGCCGAGCACGCCGCCCGCGAGGCCGCCGAGCGCTCCGGGCGCCGGGTCCTCGTCCACGCCTCCGGCTTCCGCCAGTCGCCGTACGCCGACATCAAGCCGGCGGGCGCCGACCCCCGCGCCGGCCGTGGGGCCCCGGTCCTCGACCACCCGGGCGGGATGCCGCGACCGGTCCCGGGCACGCCCCCGGGGCGGGTCGTCCCGGCCGCGGCGGCCGCGACCCCGGCGCTGCCGCCGCGCAAGCTGTGGCACGCGAGCCCCGGCAGCTCGGGACACTAGGGTGGGCACCGCACCAGCGCCCCACCGTCCCGGAGGAGACCCACCGTGTCCGACGACCGCGGCCGGCGGCCCGGCCCCGCGAGCGGGTCGCGGACGACGGCGGTCCAGCGCGTCCTCGACGCCCACGCCGAGCAGCGCCGCACCGCGCTCGGCCGGCCGCTGCGGGTCCTCGACCTCGGCGGCGGCACCGGCGGCACGGCCGTGCCCCTCGCCGTCGCCGGCCACGAGCTCACCGTCGTCGACCCCAGCCCGGACGCCCTCTTCTCGCTGCGCCGGCGCGCGAGCGAGCGCGGTGTCGAGGCCCGGGTCCGGGCGCTGCAGGGCGACGCCGACACCGTCGCCTCCCTCGTCGGCGCCGACGAGCCCTTCGACCTCGTCTGCCTCCACGGCACCCTCGAGGTCGTCGACGACCCCGCGGCCGCGGTCGGGGCGGCCGCCGGCCTCCTCGCCCCCGGGGGCACCTTCAGCCTCGTCGTCGCGCAGCGCCTGCACGCCGTCCTCACCCACGCCCTCGCCGGCCGGCTCGACCGGGCCCGCGCGGTCCTCGAGCGCCCCGACGGGCGCTGGGGCGAGGAGGACCCCGCGCCCCGGCGGTTCGACGAGGCCGCGGTCGTCGCGCTCGTCCAGGCGCAGGGCCTCACCCCGGTCCACGTCCAGGGTGTGCGGGTCTTCGCCGACCTCGTGCCCTCCGCGCTGCTCGACTCCGAGGCCGACCGCACCGCCCTCGCCGCCCTCGAGGAGGCCGCGGCGGCCGACACCGCCCACCCGGTGCTCGGCAGCCTCGGCAGCGCCCTGCACGTCCTCGCGACCCGGGGCTGAGCACCGGGGGAGCGCCCCGTGAGCCGGCGGCAGTTCGCGCTGCCCGAGCGGCTCGTCGACACCCCGCCCGACGACACCGGCTGCACCGTCCTCCACGTCGACATGGACGCCTTCTACGCGTCCGCGAGCCTGCTCGCCCACCCCGAGCT
This sequence comes from Phycicoccus sp. DTK01, assembly GCF_017312765.1. Lineage (NCBI taxonomy): Bacteria > Bacillati > Actinomycetota > Actinomycetes > Micrococcales > Intrasporangiaceae > Phycicoccus > Phycicoccus sp. DTK01. Next base: position 347,497 of record NZ_BOPU01000001.1, read on the forward strand.
CGTCGGCACCCCGGTGATCATCGGCGGCGGCACCCGCGGCGTCGTCCTGTCGGCGACCTACGAGGCGCGCCGGTTCGGGGTCGCCTCCGCCATGCCGATGTCCCGGGCCCGTCGCCTCTGCCCGCAGGCCACCGTGCTGCGCCCCGACCACGACCTCTACGCGACGATCTCGGCCGGGGTGATGGAGACCTTCCGGTCGGTGACGCCGCACCTGGAGCCGCTCTCGCTCGACGAGGCCTTCCTCGACGTCTCCGGGGCGCTGCGCCGCCTCGGCAGCCCCGCGGCCATCGCCCAGATGCTCCGCGACACCGTCCACGACGAGCAGGGCATCACCTGCTCCGTCGGGGTCGGGCCGAGCAAGTTCGTCGCGAAGCTCGCCTCCGGGCTGGCCAAGCCGGACGGGATGGTCGTCGTCCCGCGCGACGAGGTCGTGCCGTTCGTCCAGCAGCTGCCCGTCGCGGCGCTGTGGGGGGTCGGGGACCGCACCGAGGAGGCCCTGACCCGGCTCGGCCTGCACACCGTCGCCGACATCGCCCACACGCCGCTCGCGACGCTCGAGCGCGCGCTCGGCACGGCCACCGGGCGCCACCTCCACGAGCTCGCCTGGGGGCGTGACCATCGGCCGGTCGAGCGCGAGCAGCGCGAGAAGAGCATCGGCAGCGACGAGACCTTCGAGGCCGACATCGACGACGCCACCGAGATCCGCCGGCGCCTCCTCGGGCTCGGCGACCGCACCGCGGCCCGGGCCCGCGCGGCCGGGCTCACCGGGCGGACCGTCACCCTCAAGGTGAGGTTCAGCGACTTCACGACGATCACCCGCTCCCGGACGCTGCGCGAACCGACCGACAGCGGCCGCACGCTCCACGCGACGGCGGTCTCCCTCTTCGACGCCCTCGGCCTCCAGCGCGCCCGGATCCGCCTCGTCGGGGTCCGGCTCTCCGGTCTCGTCCCGGCGACGGAGGCCCCGCTGCAGGGGGTGCTCGGCGAGCCCGAGCACGGCTGGCGGGACGCCGACCGGGCGGTCGACCGGGCCCGCGCGCGGTTCGGCTCGGGGGTGGTCCGGCCGGCCAGCCTCGTCCGTCCCCGCCCCACGGACGTCGAACCTCGTCCGTCTGGTGTGCAACCTCGTCCATCCGCTTCCGTGGGAGGACGACGCGACATATCCTGACATTCCAGAGCTACACCCCCGGGGGCGTCGTGAGGACGCCTTGGGCCGACCAGGGAGGATCTGTGCCCCTCTCCGACCACGAGCAGAAGATGCTCGAGCAGATGGAACAGGCGCTCGCCGCCGAGGACCCGAAGTTCGCCTCCAGCATGAAGGGCGGCGGGTCCCTCCAGCGACGACGGTGGATCATCGGCGTGCTCGGGCTGGTCGCGGGGCTCGGTCTCGTCCTCGTCGGGGTCAACACGACGATGTGGGTCGGGGCCATCGGCTTCGCCCTCATGGTCGCCTCGGTCGCCTACGCCGTCACCCCGCCCCGCAAGGCCCACCTCGGCGTCGTCAGCCCCGAGGGCGGCGTCCAGCCGGCCAAGGGCCGCCCCCGCCGCAAGAGCTCGCTCATCGACCGGCTCGACGAGCGCTGGGAGCGCCGCCAGGGCGGCAACTGGTGAATCCTGCCCGCCGCAGCAGCGGTGGGCGGACCCGTCAGGTGAGCAGCAGACCGAGCACGTAGAGCCCGGCGACGACGAGCGCCGCCGCGAGCTCGATGCCCATGCTCTGGGCGACGGCCACGACGGCGTGCTTCGTGCGCGTCCACGCCTCCGCACGGGAGGCGCCCCGGCCGGTCTCGACGAGCCAGATGCCGAGCACGAACCCGATGAGCGCCCCGATGACCGGGACGACGAAGAACCCGACGACCGCGAGGACGAGGGCGAGCGCCAGGGTCGAGGTGCGCACGCCCTGAGCCTTCATCCGCCGCCCGGGGACGAGGTACTGCAGCACGCGGCCGGCGACGGCGACGAGGACGGCGAGGGTCAGCAGGACCCATGCGGTGGGGGTGTGCGTGACGACGGCCCAGACGGCCACGCCCGCCACGACGAGGAGGGTGCCGGGCAGCGCCGGGACGACGATCCCGACGAGCCCGAGCAGGATGAGGAGCGGGGGCAGGACGAGCCAGATGTCATCCACCGGCGCGTCCACGGTGAGGGGTGCTGCGGGTGCGGTCAGTCGCCGGTGACCGGCTGGCGCTCGGTCAGCCGCTCGCTCTCGTCGATGATGTCGGCCTTGTCCACGAGGGCCGGCACGTGCTCACGGCCGTGGTGGGCGCAGAACAGGAGCTCTCCGCCGGCGTGGAGGCGGGCGCGGATGTACGCCTGGGCCCCGCAGCGGTCGCACCGGTCCGCGGCGGTCAGGGTGGGTGCCAGTGCGGCGTTCACGTCGGCCTCCTCGGCTCGTCCGGGTCAGTGCTAGGTGTTCGGTCCACCGACCCTGTGTGGATCGGCAGGCGTTGCAACAGTCAAGCACGCCGTTTGCTTCCCGGGGCGGAGGGGGTGTCGAACTGACCGGGCGGTGTCGAGATCGTGACCTTTCGACCGACCCCCCGGACGCGTCGGCACCGGGCCCTGCGGTGCGCCTGTCGGGGGCCGTCGGGGCCGCCGGATACCCTGCGGACGTGCCTGCGACCGCTGCCAAGAAGACCGCGACGAGCAAGTCCGCGACCGAGTACACCGCCCACCACCTCCAGGTCCTCGAGGGCCTCGAGGCGGTGCGCAAGCGTCCCGGCATGTACATCGGGTCCACCGACTCCCGCGGCCTCATGCACTGCCTGTGGGAGATCATCGACAACGCGGTCGACGAGGCCCTCGGCGGCTTCTGCGACCGGGTCGAGGTCATCCTCCACGGCGACGCCTCGGTCGAGGTCCGCGACAACGGCCGCGGCGTCCCCGTCGACATCGAGCCGCGCACCGGCCTGACCGGCGTCGAGCTCGTCTACACGCGCCTGCACGCGGGCGGCAAGTTCGGCGGCGGCTCGTACACGGCCTCAGGAGGCCTCCACGGCGTCGGCGCCTCCGTCGTCAACGCCCTCTCCTCCCGGCTCGACGTCGAGGTCGACCGCGCCGGCAAGACCTACGCGATGAGCTTCCGCCGCGGCGAGCCGGGTGTCTTCTCCGACGTCGCGGGCGCCCAGGGCCGCAAGGACCCGGAGCACGAGTTCACCCCCTACACCGCCACGAGCGACCTCGAGGTCGTCGGCAAGCCCAAGCGCGGGGTCACCGGCACGCGCGTGCGCTACTGGGCCGACCGGCAGATCTTCCTCAAGGACGCCGGGCTCGACCTCGAGGGCCTGCTCGGCCGCGCCCGGCAGACCTCCTTCCTCGTTCCCGGCCTGACCATCGTCGTCCGCGACGAGCGCGGCGAGGAGCCGACCGAGGAGGTCTTCCTCCACGACGGCGGCATCTCCGAGTTCTGCGAGTACCTCGCCGCCGACGCCCCGGTCACCGACGTCTGGCGCCTCCAGGGCACCGGGACCTTCACCGAGACGGTGCCCGTCCTCGACGCCGCCGGCCACATGACCCCGACCGACGTCGAGCGCGAGTGCGTCGTCGACGTCGCGGTGCGCTGGGGCAGCGGCTACGACACGACGCTGCGCTCCTTCGTCAACATCATCGCCACGCCGAAGGGCGGCACCCACGTCGCCGGCTTCGAGCAGTCGCTGCTCAAGGTGCTGCGCAAGCAGGTCGAGGCCAACGCCCGCCGGCTCAAGGCGGGCACCGACAAGCTCGAGAAGGACGATGCGCTCGCCGGCCTCACCGCCGTCGTCACCGTCCGCCTCGCCGAGCCGCAGTTCGAGGGCCAGACCAAGGAGGTCCTCGGCACGGCCGCGGTCCGCCAGATCGTCTCGCGCGTCGTCGAGCGCGAGCTCACCGCGCTGCTCACCGAGACCAAGCGCCCCACCAAGCAGCAGGCCGCGACCCTCCTCGAGAAGGTTGTCGCCGAGATGAAGTCGCGGATCAGCGCGCGGATGCACAAGGAGACCCAGCGCCGGAAGACCGCGCTGGAGTCGTCCTCGCTCCCGGCCAAGCTCGCCGACTGCCGCAGCAGCGACCCCGAGCACACCGAGCTGTTCATCGTCGAGGGCGACAGCGCGCTCGGCACCGCGAAGCTCGCCCGCAGCAGCGACCACCAGGCCCTCCTGCCGATCCGCGGGAAGATCCTCAACGTCCAGAAGGCCTCGGTCACCGACATGCTCGGCAACGCCGAGTGCGCCTCGATCATCCAGGTCATCGGCGCCGGCTCCGGGCGCACCTTCGACCTCGAGTCGGCGCGCTACGGCAAGGTCATCATCATGACCGACGCCGACGTCGACGGCGCCCACATCCGGACCCTCCTGCTCACCCTCTTCTTCCGCTACATGCGCCCGCTCGTCGAGGCCGGTCGGGTCTTCGCCGCGGTGCCGCCGCTGCACCGCATCGAGGTCGTCAACCCCGGCAGCAAGGCCAACGAGGTCATCTACACCTACTCCGAGGCCGAGATGCGCCGGACGATGGCCTCGCTCGCCAAGCGGGGCAAGAAGACCAAGCCGCTCCAGCGCTACAAGGGCCTCGGCGAGATGGACGCCGACCAGCTCGCGGAGACGACGATGGACCCCGCCCACCGCACGCTGCGCAAGGTGACCCTCGGCGACCTCGACACCGCCGGCAAGGTCTTCGAGCTGCTCATGGGTGGCGAGGTCGGGCCGCGCAAGGACTTCATCATCGAGAGCGCCGGCGCGCTCGACCGCGAGCGCATCGACGCCTGAGCCCGGTCGCCACGCCCCGCGCCACCCTCGACGCGACCACGGCGCTCCCGCGCGCCCTGTTGCCGCTGCCCCGACGCTGGGCCATTGTGGGCGGACCGACGCCGGACCGGAGGCGTCCCGCAGAGGGGACCGACGATGAGCACCGAGGTGGAGCAGGGCCGGGTCGCGGGCGAGGAGCCCACGGAGCTCAAGCGGGTGATGGGGCCGAAGCTGCTCCTGCTGTTCATCGTCGGGGACATCCTCGGCACCGGCGTCTACGCGCTGACCGGCGAGGTCGCCGCGGAGGTCGGCGGCGCGGCGTGGGTGCCCTTCCTCGTCGCGTTCGTCATCGCGACGATCACCGCGTTCTCCTACCTCGAGCTCGTGACGAAGTACCCGCAGGCCGCGGGCGCCGCCCTGTACACGCACAAGGCGTTCGGGCTGCACTTCGTCACCTTCATCGTCGCCTTCACCGTCATGTGCTCCGGCATCACGAGCGCGTCGACGGCCTCGCGGGCCTTCGCGGCGAACTTCGCCAAGGGCTTCGGTCTCGACAGCGGCAACGCGACGCTCGTCATGGCGATCGCGCTGCTGTTCATGGGCCTGGTCGCCCTCGTCAACTTCCGCGGGGTGGGGGAGTCGGTCAAGGCGAACATCGTCCTCACCTGCGTGGAGCTCTCCGGCCTCCTGCTCGTCATCATGGTCGGCTTCTACGCCCTGGTCGCCGGCCGCACCGACTTCAGCCGGACGGTCGTCTTCGACAGCCCCGGCGACAAGAACGCCTTCCTCGCCGTCACGGCCGCCACCTCGCTCGCGTTCTTCGCGATGGTCGGCTTCGAGGACTCGGTCAACATGGCCGAGGAGACCAAGGACCCGGTCCGCAACTTCCCGAAGATGATGCTCACCGGCCTCGGCATCACCGGCGCCATCTACGTCCTCGTCGCGCTCTTCGCCGTCGCGATCGTCCCGGTCGGCGAGCTGTCGAGCGGTGACACCCCGCTCGTCACCGTCGTCGAGACCGCGGCACCGGACATCCCCATCTCGACCCTGCTGCCGTTCATCTCGATGTTCGCCGTCGCCAACTCGGCCCTCATCAACATGCTCATGGCCAGCCGCCTGCTCTACGGCATGGCCCGCCAGGAGGTCCTGCCGCCGTTCCTCGGGAAGGTGCACCGCGGCCGGCAGACCCCGTGGGCGGCCATCCTCTTCACGACGGCCATCGCCGTCGGGCTCATCGTCGTCGTGACGCAGAACGCGGAGGGCCAGGTCATCTCGGCGCTCGGCGGCACCACGGCGCTGCTGCTGCTCGGCGTCTTCACGATCGTCAACGTCTGCGTGCTCGTCCTGCGCCGGGACCGGATCGACCGGAAGCACTTCGTCGCGCCGACCGTCCTGCCGGTGATCGGCGCGGTGCTCTGTGCGTTCTTCGTCGGCCCGTGGACCGGCCGCGACGGGCTGCAGTACCAGATCGCCGGGTGGCTGCTCGCGATCGGTGTCGTGCTCTGGGCGGTCACCTGGTTCGCCAACCGGGCCATCCGCGGCAAGAAGACCTACCTGCGCGACCCCGAGGACCTCGCGGAGTCCGAGGGCACCGTCAACTGACGGGCACGGGTCCGGTCGACTCGCGCACGACGAGCTCGGTCGGCATGACGACCTGCTCGAGGGCCGGCTCCTCGCCGGTCAGCGCACGCAGGAGCAGGACCGCGGCCTCGCGGCCCTGGGCGGCGACGTCCTGGCGGACGGTCGTCAGGCCGAGGACGCCGGAGAGCACGTAGTCGTCGATCCCGATGACCGAGAGGTCCTCCGGGACACGCAGGCCGCCCTTGCGGGCGCTCTCGCGCACACCGATGGCCATCTCGTCCGAGGCGGCGACGACGGCGGTCGGGCGCTCGGGGCGGGAGAGCAGGACCGCGCTGTCGCGGGCGGCGGCCTCGGCGGTCCAGTCCGAGCCGAGGATCCAGTCCTCGACGACCTCGAGGCCGGCCTCGGCCATCGTCGCGCGGAAGGCCGTCAGGCGGTCCTGTGGCGTCTGGACGTGCGCGACGTTGCGCGGGACGTCGCCGATGTAGCCGATCCGGCGGTGCCCGAGGGAGATGAGGTGCTCGACGGCGGTGCGCATCGTCGCGCCGTCGTCGATGCGCACGCAGGCGCGGCCGGGGACCGCGGAGCCGATGGCGACGAGGGGGAGGCCGAGCCGGTCGACGAGGTCGACCTCCTCCTGCTCCATCGGCACGTTGAGGGTGATGACGCCGTCGACCCGCTTCCAGAGCATGTTCTGGGTCAGCGGGAGGCGCTGGTCGTAGCTGTCGTCCTCGAGGTCGAAGAGGATCGCGTGGTGCCCGTGCGAGCGCAGCTCCTTCTCGATGGCGCTCACGAGGGTCGCGAAGAACCAGCGGGTGAGGAACGGCGCGACGACGGCGACGACCCTGGTCCGCCCGGAGGCGAGGGACGTCGCCGTCGGCGACGCGACGTAGTGCAGCTCCTCGGCGACCTCGAGGACCCGCTGCCGGGTCTCGGGGGAGACCCGGTCCAGGCCCCGGAGCGCGCGGGAGACCGTGGCCACGGAGACCCCGGCCGCCCGCGCGACGTCCGTGATGGTGCTGATGACGAGACCTCTTCCCGGTGGTCCGGCCGCGCTCAGCCCTTGAGCCCGCCCGCGAGCAGGCCGCGGACGAAGAAGCGCTGGAGGGCGAGGAACACCGCGACGGGGACGACCATCGAGATGAACGCACCGGCCGAGAGGATGTACCAGGCGCTGCCGCGCGACCCGGACAGCTCCGCGACGCGCACCGTCACCGGCGCGACGTCCGGTGTGCCGCCGAGGAACACGAGCGAGACGAGCAGGTCGTTCCAGACCCAGAGGAACTGGAAGATGCCGAACGCCGCGAGGGCCGGGGTGAGGAGCGGCAGGAGGATCTTGAAGAAGATCGTCACGTGCCCCGCGCCGTCGACCCGGGCGGCCTCCATGAGCTCGCCGGGCAGCTCCTTCATGAAGTTGTGGATGAGGAACGTCGCCAGAGGTAGCGCGAAGATCGTGTGCGACAACCAGACGCTCCAGTAGGACGCGCCGAACCCGAGCTTGTTGACGTAGATGTCGAGCAGCGGGATGAGGGCGACCTGCAGCGGCACGATCTGCAGCGCGAAGACGGCGACGAAGAGCCAGTCCCGCCCCGGGAACGGCATCCACGCGAAGGCGTAGGCCGCGAGCGAGGCGAGGAAGATCGGCAGGAGCACCGCCGGGACGGTGATGACGATCGTGTTGATGAAGTACTGGCTGAAGCTCGAGGTGCTGCTCGGCGCGAGCGCCTGGCGGTAGTTCTCGAGCGTGAAGTCACCCGGGTTGCTGAAGGCCGTCCACCAGCCGGTGCGCTGGATGTCGATCTGCCGGCGGAACGAGGTGACGAGCAGGCCGATCGTCGGGAGGGTCCACAGGACCGCGATGACGACGGCGACGAGGGAGGCCCAGGGCGAGGAGATCGCCTTGGCCGCGTTGCCGGCGGCGGACTTCTTGCGGCGCTTGCCGGTGACGGTGACGCCGCTCTCGGTGGTGACGGACTCTGGCGTGGCGGCGGGCTGGAGGGTGCTCACGGCTCAGGCCTCCTTCCGCATCTGCACGATGTTGTAGGTGACGATCGGGACGACGAGGATGAAGAGCAGGACCGCGAGCGCGGCGCCGAGACCCGGTGCGTTGTAGCGGAAGCTCTGGTTGTAGAACTCGTTGGCGACGACCGAGGTGTCGAACTGGCCGGCCGTCATGGTCCGGACGATGTCGAAGACCTTGAGCGTGCCGATGCCGATCGTCGTGAGGACGACGACGAGGGCGGAGCGGATGCTCGGCAGCGTGATGAACCGGAACATCCGGAAGCCGGAGACGCCGTCGAGGCGGGCGGCCTCGATGATGTCGTCGGGGATGGCCTTGATCGCGGCCGAGAGCACGGTCATCGCGAAGCCGGCCTGGATCCAGACCATGACGACGATGAGCATGAGGGTGTTGAGCGGGGCGTCGAGGAGGAACTGCTGGGTCTCGAAGCCCAGCGCCTTGAGGACGCCGTTGAGCAGGCCGATCTGCGGCCGCTCGGTCTGCTTGTACTGGTAGACGAACTTCCAGATGATGCCGGCGCCGACCATCGAGATGGCCATCGGCAGGAAGATCAGGGCCTTCGCGAACGCCTCGCCGCGGGCGCGGTCGATGAGGATCGCGTAGAGCAGGCCGATCGCCGTCGCGAGGAACGGGACGAGGACCACCCAGAGGGCGGTGTTGCGCAGCACCGTCAGCAGCTCGGGCTGGGTGAACATCTGCACGTAGTTGTCGAGCGAGAAGCCGGCCTCGCCGGAGCGTCCGCGCAGCGACTGGATGATCGTGAGGATCGCCGGGTAGAGCAGGCCGACGGCCAGGAGGAAGATCGCGGGAAGGGCGAAGAGGAAGCCCTGGACCTTCTCTCCCTCGCGGCCCTTGAACAGCGAGGCGAGGAAGAGGACGAGGCCGAAGATCGCGGCGAACAGCAGGACCGCGAAGGCCATGAGGAGGAACTTGCCGCCGGTGCTCTCGGCACGCAGCAGGGGTTCGGGGAGGATACCGACCGGGAGGGCCTGCACCACGCTGGACACCATCACGACCGCCTTTCGGGGTGTCTCGGAAAGGGGGAGCCGGGGTGGGGCGGGAACGCCCACCCCACCCCGGCTCGTGGACCTGTGGTCAGGTCAGGACTTCGGCCAGGACTGCTCGATGTAGTCCAGCGTGGACGCGTCGTCCTTGCCGGTGATCCAGTCGGTCATGCCCTTCCAGAAGGTGCCCGCACCCACGGCGCCCGGCATGAGGTCGGAGCCGTCGAAGCGGAAGGTGGCGTTCGCGTCGGTCAGCTGCTCGGCCGACAGCTTGTCGACCGGGTTCTTCAGCAGCGAGGCGTCGGCGTTCTTGTTGGCGGTGACACAGCCACCGGAGCCGCAGGTCTTGGCCCGCTCGTTGGCCCACTCGACCGAGGAGAGGTAGGTCTGGAAGGCCTTGACCTCGGGACGGTCGGCGAAGGCGGCGACGAACTCGCCACCACCGAGGACCGGGCGGTCCTCCGCGGTCTTCGACGGCAGGTAGAAGGCCCAGACGTCGCCGTCCTCGGCGACCTTGGTGCCCTCGGGCCAGTTGGCCGCGTAGAACGAGGCCTGGCGGTGCATGTAGCAGGAGCCGTCGAGGATCGGCTGGCCCGCGTCCTGGAAGGACGTGGAGGCGATCGTCTTGACGTCACCGAAGCCACCGTTGACGTAGGCCGGGTTCTTGAGGATCTTGCCGACCTCGGCGAGGGCCGTGGCGACCGACGGGTCGTTGAAGGGGATCTCGTGCTTGACCCACTTGTCGTAGGTCTCCGGGCCCGCCGTGCGGAGCATGACGTCCTCGACCCAGTCCGTCGCCGGCCAGCCGGTGGCGTCGCCGGACTCGATGCCCGCGCACCACGGCTTGGCGTCCGGGTTGTCCTTGGAGATCTTGTCGGTCAGGGCGAGGAGCTCGTCCCAGGTCTTCGGGATCTGGTAGCCCTTGTCGGCGAAGGCCGACGGGGAGTACCAGACGAAGGACTTGACGTTGGCGCCGAGGGCGGCGGCGTAGAACGTGCCGTCGACGGTGCCGTACTCCTTGAAGTCGGGCATGTTCTTGTCGACGTTGGCGACGACCTCGGCCGGGGCCGGCTTGACGGCGCCGGTGGCGACCATCGTCTGGAGCAGACCGGGCTGCGGCAGGTACGCGATGTCGGGGGCGTTGCCACCCTTGACGCGGACCGGGAGCTGGGCCTCGAACTCCTTGGAGCCTTCGTACTTGATGGTGACGCCGGTGCACTCCTCGAACGGCTTGTAGGAGGCGATGTGCGGCCCGTCCTCGGGCGCGGTGATCGAGGTGTAGACGGTGACCGTCTTGCCCTTGAGGTCGCCGAACGCCGTGTAGGGCGCGCAGTCGATGCTGCTGGTGCCACCGCTGCTCGCGGTGTCGCCGGAACCACCGTCGCTGCCGGAGCCGCAGGCCGTGGCGCTGAGGGCCACCGCCAGGACTCCGGAGAACGCCAGGGCGCGGCGCGTCGAGATGAGGGCCATTGCCCGCCTCCATTTCACTGGGTCGCACCGAGGCGGGATGCCTCGGCGGTGAGGGGAACCGGGAGTAACGTAAAAGCGTTTACACATGCGGGTCAACGCCCTGTCGAGCGTGTGCGGTAACGATTACGTAACACGGCCGTCGCCCGAGTGGCGATCCGATCGCCCCTGCGGTCCCATCAGCCCCTGCATTTCGGGGTCACCCCGAAATGTCCACGGGACAAGGGAACCGAGCCGGGGTCTCGCGGACGAAGGCTTGTGTCGGGCCGGCGCGGGGCCCGGATGTCTCAGCGGACGGGCGCGCCGATGCCCGCGACGACCGTCGGGTGCGGCGCACCGGAGCCGTCGCGCTTCCCCGTCGCGGCGGGCAGCTCGAGCGCGACGCCGCCGGCACCCGACGCGCGGGCCGGCAGCGCGCCGACCCAGGCGAGCACGAGCGTGTCCTCGCCGCGCAGGAACCGGTGCGCGCGCACGCCACCGGTCGCCCGACCCTTGGCCGGGTACTCGGTGTACGGCGCGACCTTGAGCGAGCCCGGCTGGGTCCCGGGGAGCGCGTCCGAGGAGCCGGACGAGGTGACGACGACGTTCTCGGCGGCCGGGTCGACCGCGCCGAAGAAGACCGCGGACGCCTTGGGGGAGAGGCGGATCCCTGCCATGCCTCCGGCGGCGCGACCCTGCGGCCGGACGGACGAGGCGGGGAAGCGCAGCAGCTGGGCGTCGCTCGAGACGAACACGAGGTCCTCGGCGCCGTCGCGCAGCTCGACCGCGCCGACGACCGCGTCGCCGCCCTTGAGGGAGACGACCTCCCAGTCGGGGCTCTTCGGGTACTCGGGCACGACGCGCTTGACGACGCCCTGCGCCGTGCCGAGCGCGAGACCCGGGCCGTCGGGGTCGAGCGAGACGATGGTCAGCGGCTCCTCTCCGCGCGGCAGGTCGACGTACACGGCGAGCGGCGCACCCCCGGAGAGGCTGGGGGAGCCGCCGAGCGGCGGCAGCGCCGGCAGCTCGAGCGCGGACATCCGGACCATCCGGCCGCGGGAGGTGACGAGTGCGAACTCGCCTCTCGCGGTGGTGCGCACGGCCCCGATGATCGCGTCGTGCTTGGCGCGCGGACCGTCCGCCGGGATCGGGTCGGCGGAGGAGGTGCGGGCGAGCAGGCCGGTGGAGGAGAGGAGGACCCAGCACGGGTCGTCGCTCACCTCGAGCGGCGTGGTCTGCGTGAGCGGCGTGCCGGCCGACTCCAGGAGCACGGTGCGGCGGGGGGTGCCGTGGGCCTTGGCGACGTCGGCGAGCTCGCCGGAGACGGTGCGGCGCAACAGCTTCTCGTCGGCGAGGATGGCCTCGAGCTCCTCGATGAGGCGCTTGAGCTCGTCGCGCTCGGCCTCGAGCTCGATGCGCGAGAACTTCGTGAGCCGGCGCAGCTGGAGCTCGAGGATGTACTCGGCCTGGACCTCGGAGAGGTCGAAGACGTCGATGAGGCGGGTGCGCGCGGCGGCGGCGTCGTCGCTGCCGCGGATCAGCTGGATGACCTCGTCGATGTCGAGGATCGCGACGAGCAGGCCCTCGACGAGGTGGAGCCGGTCCTTGCGCTTGCCGAGGCGGTACTCGGTGCGCCGGCGCACGACGTCGGTGCGGAACTGCACATAGACCCGCAGCAGCTCCTTGAGCCCGAGGGTCTGCGGCTGGCCGTCGACGAGCGCGACGTTGTTGATGCCGAAGGAGTCCTCCATCGGCGTGTGCTTGTAGAGCTGCTCGAGGACGGCCTCGGGGTTGAAGCCGTTCTTGACCTCGAAGACCAGGCGCAGGCCGTTCTTGCGGTCGGTGAGGTCCTTGACGTCGGAGATGCCCTGGAGCTTCTTGGCCTGGACGAGGACCTTGACCCGCTCGATGACCTTCTCGGGGCCGACGAGGTAGGGCAGCTCGGTGACGACGATGCCCATCCGGCGGGGGGTGAGCTTCTCGACACGGGCGGTGGCGCGGGTGAGGAACTTGCCGCGGCCGGTGAGGTAGGCGTCGCGGATGCCGTCGAGGCCGACGATCCGGCCGCCGCCGGGCAGGTCGGGGCCGGGGACGAACTTCATGAGGTCGTCGAGCGAGCAGTCGGGGTGGTCGAGGAGGTGGCGCGCGGCGCCGATGACCTCGACGAGGTTGTGCGGCGCCATGTTCGTCGCCATGCCGACGGCGATGCCGCTGGTGCCGTTGACGAGGAGGTTCGGGTAGGCCGCGGGCAGGACGCCGGGCTGCTCGAGGGAGTCGTCGTAGTTGGGGACGAAGTCGACGGTCTGCTCGTCGAGGCCGGTGACCATGAGCAGCGCGGCGGGGGCCATCCGGGCCTCGGTGTACCGGGAGGCGGCCGGGCCGTCGTCGAGGGAGCCGAAGTTGCCGTGGCCGTCGACGAGCGGCAGCCGCATCGTCCACGGCTGGGCCTGGCGCACGAGGGCGTCGTAGATCGCCTGGTCGCCGTGCGGGTGGTACTTGCCCATGACCTCGCCGACGACGCGGGAGGACTTGACGTGCGGGCGGTCCGGGCGCAGGCCGAGCTCGGACATCCCGTAGAGGATGCGCCGCTGGACCGGCTTGAGCCCGTCGCGGGCGTCGGGCAGCGCGCGGGAGTAGATGACGCTGTAGGAGTACTCGAGGAACGCGGTGCGCATCTCCTCCTCGACGTCGATGTCGACGACGGTGCCGAGGGGGTCCTCGGGGGGAGGCGGGGGAGTCGTGCGCTTGGCCATGGGGTGGCGGCCGTCCTCGTGCTCGTGCGGTGCGCCGGGGTCACGACCCGGCAGGGGTCGCCCCCATCCTCACAAACGCCCCCGGCGGGGTCGTCACGACACTCCGAACCGGCCCCGGTGCAGCACCTCGTCGACCCCGCGGCGGCGGCGCGTGCGGGCCGACCCGGACACCCGCTCGGCCTCGTAGCCCAGGGCGACGACCCCGACGAGCCGGCGCCCGGCGGGCACGTCGAAGGTCGCCATGACCTCGTCGTGGCGCTCGGCGGGCACGCCGAAGAACAGCGCCCCGAGCCCGCGGTCGACCGCGCCGAGCAGCACGAGCATCACCGCCATCGCCGTGTCGGTGTCCCAGTAGGGGACGGGCCAGCGGGCCGGGTCGCGGTCGGTCCACCCCTTGTCGGGCTCGGCGTAGCGGTCGAGGTAGGCGCCGGGATCGGACAGGCACAGCAGCAGGACCGGCGCGGCCGAGACGCCTCTCAGCCAGGCGTCGGGCGCTCCCGGGCCGGACGCCGCGGCCCAGTAGCGCTCGCGGTCGGCCGCGTCGATCAGCGCGACGAAGTCCCATCCCTGGCTGAAGCCCGCGCTCGGCGCCCGGACGGCGAGCGCGACGAGGTCGCGGACCACCGCCTCCGGCACCGGCGCGTCGGGGTCGAACCGTCGGACCATGCGCCGCCGTCGGACGGCCTCGTCGAGCTCCACCCGGACAGTGTGCCCGTCACGCGCGGGCCGTCCGCGGGTGGCAGGATGGAGGCATGGCGGAGGCGACGCTCCCCCCGGGCTACCCCATCGCGTGGGAGGCCGACGTGGTGCTCCGCGACGGCACGGTGGCCAGCGTCCGGCCGATCCGCCCCGCCGACGGCGACGCCCTGCGGCGGTTCCACAACGCGCAGTCCGACGAGTCGATCTACCTGCGCTTCTTCGCGCCGCTGCGCCGCCTCTCCGACGCCGACGTCCACCGCTTCACGCACGTCGACTACACCGACCGCGTCGCGCTCGTCGTGACGATGCGCGAGGAGATCATCGGGGTCGGGCGCTTCGACCGGCTCGACGCCCGCAGCGCCGAGGTCGCGTTCAACATCAGCGACCACTACCAGGGCAAGGGCATCGGGTCGGTGCTGCTCGAGCACCTCGCGGCCATCGCGCGGGACGTCGGCATCGCCCGGTTCACCGCCGAGGTGCTGCCGCAGAACCGCAAGATGCTCGCCGTCTTCTCCGACGCCGGCTACGAGGTGGCGCGTCGGGTCGAGGACGGCGTCGTCGAGGTCGGCTTCGACATCGAGCCCACCGACCGCTCGCGCGCCGTCGAGATGAGCCGCGAGCACCGGGCGGAGGCGCAGAGCCTGCACTCGGTGCTCACCCCGGACACCATCGCCGTCGTCGGCGCGAGCCGGCGCACCGACACCTTCGGCGGGCAGCTGCTCGACCGGCTCCTGGAGTCGGGGTTCGCCGGGCGCGTCGTGCCGGTCAACCCGAGCTCGAAGAAGGTGCGCCGGCTGACCTGCTACCCGACCGTGCGCGACGTGCCCGGGACGGTCGACCTGGCCATCGTCGCCGTGCCTGCCGAGGCGGTGCTCGACGTCGTCGACGACTGCGCGGAGGTCGGCGTCAAGGCGCTGCTCGTCGTGTCCGCGGGCTTCGCCGAGGACGGCCCCGAGGGCGCCGCGCGGCAGGCCGAGCTCGTGCGGCGCGCCCGCGGCGCCGGGATGCGCGTCATCGGCCCGAACTCCTTCGGCATCATCAACAACGACCCCGAGGTCCGGCTCAACGCCACCCTCGCGCCGACGCTGCCGCCACCGGGCCGGCTGGGGCTCTTCGCGCAGTCGGGGGCGCTCGGGATCGCCGTGCTCGCGTCGGCCGCCCGGCGCAACCTCGGCATCTCGACCTTCGGCTCTGCCGGCAACCGGGCCGACGTGTCCGGCAACGACTTCATGCAGTACTGGATCGACGACGCGTCCACCGACGCGGTCGGCCTGTACCTGGAGTCGATGGGCAACCCGCGCAAGTTCTCGCGGATCGCACGCAAGCTCGCGCTCATCAAGCCGGTCATCGTCGTCAAGTCCGGCGTCTCGCGCTTCGGGGTGCCGCCCGGGCACGAGGTGCGCGAGACCAAGGCCCGGCCCGAGGTGTTCCGGGCGATGCTCAACCAGGCCGGCGTCATCCGCGTCGAGAACGTCCACCAGCTCTTCGACGTCGGGCAGCTCGTCGTGCACCAGCCGCTGCCGGCGGGCGACCGCGTGGCCGTCGTCGGCAACTCCGCCGCCCTCGGGGCGCTGACCGGCGACGCCTGCGCCAGCTGGGGGCTGACCGTGGCGCACGGGCCGGTCAGCCTGCCGAGCGAGGCCTCGGCCGAGGACTTCCACGCCGCCCTGCGCCGCGCCTTCGAGGACCCCGGGGTCGACTCGGTCGTCTCGTGCTTCATCCCGCCGCTCGCGACCGGTGACGCCGACGTCGCCGCGGCCGTGCGCGCGGCGGCTGCCGACTCCGACAAGCCGTGCGTCGCCACCTTCCTCGGCCTGCGCGGCGTCGACGACCGCGGCTCGGTGACGGGCACCGGCGGTGAGGTGCGGGCCATCCCGGTCTACGCGATGCCGGAGGACGCCGTGCGCGCGCTCGCCGCCGCGACCCGGTACGGGCAGTGGCGGGCCCGCGACCACGGCACCCCGGTCGCGCCGGTCGGCATCAACCGACGCGTCGCGGAGGACGTCGTCGAGACGGTCCTGTCGGTGCACCCGAACGGCCGACGCCTGACCCACGACGAGGCCACCGCCCTGCTGTCGGCGTACGGGGTCGACCTCTGGGGGCAGCAGGAGGTCGCGACCGTCGAGGACGCCGTCGCCGCCGCCGAACGCGTGGGCTACCCGGTCGTCCTCAAGTCCGTCGCCCCGATGGTGCGCCACCAGGGCGGCTCGGGCGGCGTGCGCGTCGACCTCGACGGCGAGCGCTCGCTGCGCGCCGCCTGGGCCTCGCTCAGCGAGCGGCTCGCCCCGCTCCAGGCCGACCGCTTCGTCGTCCAGCGGATGGCCAGCCAGGGCGTCGCGTGCGTCGTCTCCTCCGACGAGGACCCGCTCTTCGGCCCGGTCATCGGCTTCTCGGTGGCCGGCCTGCCGACCGAGCTGCTCGGCGACGTCGCGTACCGCATCCCGCCGCTCACCGACGTGACGGTCTCCGAGCTCATCTCGTCGGTCAAGGCCGCGCCGGTGCTCCACGGCTACCGCGGGCAGACCCCCGTCCACCGCGCGGCGCTCGCGGACCTCATCGCGCGCATCTCGGTCCTCGCCGACGACATGCCCGAGATCGCCTCGCTCGTCCTCAACCCGGTCAACGCCCACCCCGGCGGGGTCGAGGTGCTGGGGGCCGAGATCTCCGTCGCGCCGGCGCCGCGCCGCATCGACCCGGGTCGCCGCTCGCTGACCTGAGGTGCGTCAGCCGGCGCGGGCCTGCGCGACGAGGTCGCGCCAGGTGAGCGTGGCCGTGCTCGTGCTCGACGCGGTGCCCACCGGCGACCCCCAGCGCAGCCGCCAGTCGGCCCGGTCCCCCTTGGAGTCGAAGACGTTGACGTGGTGCGCACCGTTGGCCGCGGCGTAGGCGACGGCGTCGCGGAGCGCGCGCGACTTCCGCGCGGGGTCCCTGACGTCCTCGAGGTAGCCGAGCTCGCTGACCGACCAGGGCGTGGCGTGGCGGGCGGCGAAGTCGCGGACGAACGACATGAGGTACTCGGGGCGCCGCCAGTCGACGCCGTCGGTGTAGCCCGCGGGGCAGCACGCGGTCTGCGTCGCGTGCGGGAGGGCGTACACGTCGGCCGAGACGAGGTCGACGTGGCCGCCGTCGCGGGCGTCCGTGGGCCACCAGTCGTCCGGGGTGCTGCTCCACATCCCCTTGAACGTGATGTTCATGAGGACGAGGGCGACCATCCGCTGCCCGCCGTCGGCGGCGTCCTGCTCGTCGACGATCCGCTTGAGGGCGAGCAGGCCGGCGCGGTACTGCGCGGCGTCGAAGAGACCGGCGCCGTAGTTCTCGGGCTCGTGGTAGACGGTGAGGACGATGTCCTTCGGGGTCGTCGCCACGAACGCGCGGACCTGCTCGACCACAGGGTCGGAGGGTGTCGAGAGCCGCTGGGGGAGGACCCGGAACGAGTACTCGAACCGCGCCCCCGGATGGGCCCGGTGGGCCGGGGTGTCCTGC
The DNA here is from genome assembly GCF_017312765.1 of Phycicoccus sp. DTK01. Lineage (NCBI taxonomy): Bacteria > Bacillati > Actinomycetota > Actinomycetes > Micrococcales > Intrasporangiaceae > Phycicoccus > Phycicoccus sp. DTK01. The sequence continues at coordinate 365,201 of NZ_BOPU01000001.1, forward strand.
CAGCGCGCGTAGCCGAAGCCGGAGTCGAACTCGCGGTACATGTCGACCGGCCCGACGGCCGCGTCGAACCACGGCCAGCTGCTCGAGGCCGCGCCGAGGAGCAGGCGGTCGGTGGGCGGGCCGTCGCCCGGCCCGCCGTCGCCCGGCGGCAGCAGCAGGGTCCAGGCCAGCGCGGTCGTGGCGGGCGTCGAGGTGGCCGACGGACCGGCCAGCGGCCCGCTCGGCACATCGGCGCGGTCGACCAGCAGCGCCGAGAAGCGCCCGCTGCCGGTCCCGATGGCCGTGTCCCGGGTCGTCGCCGAGGCCGGTCCGTCCCACCCCGTCGTCGTCGAGGACCGGTCGGCCCAGTACCAGACGGCCGTCTCGCCGCCGCCGGCCTGCACCGAGGGTGCGGGGTGCGAGGGTGACGCCGAGGTCTCGACGGAGCCGACCGCGGTGACCGTCCCGTCCGCAGCGACGCCGCGCCAGACGCCGAGGGTGAGGACCGCCTTGGCGTAGGTCGTGGTGTCGAACCGCACCCGGGCCCCGGCCTCACCGCCTCCCGCCGTGCGCCGGTAGACCGTGGACGTGACGGAGGCGGTGCCGGTCGTCGCGACGGTCGTCCAGCCCGAGAGCCCCGTCGGCCCCGTCCACCGGACGCTCGTGGCCCGCGTGAGGACGAGCAGCATCGTGTCGCCGGCCAGGGTGCCCGCGGCGACGACGACCTCCTTGGCGCGCTGGGCCTGCGGCGCCGAGTGCGACGCGCCGACGAACGTCACGCCGGTGGCGGCCTCCGCCCGCCCGGGGACGAGGAACGAGGCCAGGAGCGCGACGAGCACGCCGAGCACCGCCGGACCGCGACGAGCACCCTGTCGGAGCCCCATGGTCACACCTCCCACCCCTGGACCCGCCGGCCCGGCCGACGGTGGATGAGAGTGTGCCCGTCGGCGGGGTGCCTGTCACCCCCCGGACGGACGGGGCGGCCGAGCGGCGTCGCCTGCGCCGCACGTCACGGCACAATGGGCGCCATGACCAGCGCCCACCACGCTCCCGCCCTCCCGGCGGACCTCATCGCCTCCATCGACCGGGCCGGCTACTTCCCGGCCCTCGTCGCGGACGTCGTCTCCGCGGCCCTCGGGAGCGAGCGCATCGACAACCACCTCGTGCACCTCGAGACGACGTTCGACCGCGACGTCGTCCGGCGGCACATCACGGTGCTGGTCCTCACGCCGACCCGGTTGCTCATCGCGCACGCCGACGACCACGCCGACGAGCCGCCGGCGCCGCAGGAGGTCGCGACGGCCACGACGGAGTCCATCCCGCTGTCGGCGGTCAAGGGCGTCATGCTCACCCACGTCGTCGAGAAGCCCGAGTCGTACGTGCCCGGCACGCTCGGCCGCGAGGTGACGCTGACCCTCGGCTGGGGCACCGTGGCCCGGATCGACATGGTGCCGGCCGCGTGCAGCGACCCGGACTGCGACGCCGACCACGGCTACGAGGGGACCATCACCGGCGACGACATCGCGCTGCGGATCTCGGCCGCGGCCGACGGCGACGACAAGCTGCAGCGGGCGCTGGCCTTCGCCCGCGACCTGTCCGGCGCCATCGGGCAGCGCTGAGCGTGCTGCTCCCCGCCGCGCCCGACTACGCCTCCGGCAGCCTCGCCGACGTCCTCCCCAGCGTGTGCGCGTCGCTCGGCGTGCCGGGAGCGGTCGGCGGGCTGGGGCTGGCCCCGGCGCGGCGGGCCGTCGTCGTCCTCGTCGACGGGCTCGGCGCGGCGCAGCTCTCGCGGCGGCTCGGGCACGCCCCGTGGTTCCGGTCGCTCGCGGGCTCGACGCGGCGCGTGCCGGCCGGCTTCCCGTCGACCACCGCGACCTCGATGGGCACGTTCGGCACCGGCACGACGTCGGGCGCGCACGGGATGCTCGGGTACGAGGTGATGGTGCCGGGGGAGGACCGCGTCTTCAACGAGCTGTCGTGGGAGGACGGCCCGGTGCCGGAGCGCTGGCAGAGCCTGCCCACGTGGTTCGAGCGGGCCGAGGCCGACGGGGTCGCGGTGACCCGCATCGGCCCGGCGTTCTTCGACGGCTCGGGCCTCACGCAGGCCGCGCTGCGCGGCGGGCGGTTCCGGGCCGCCGACGCGCTCCCTGCCCGGGTCGACGCCGCCCTGGCCGCCGTGCGCTCGGCGCCCCGCTCGCTCGTCTACCTCTACTGGGGCGAGGTCGACAAGCTCGGCCACGTCCACGGGCCCGAGTCCTTCGAGTGGACGACCGAGCTCGAGGCCGTCGACCGCGAGCTCTCGCGCCTCGCGGCCCGGCTGCCCGACGACACCTCCCTCACCGTCACCGCGGACCACGGGATGGTCCTCTGCCCGCAGGAGACCCGCCTCGACGTCGCCCGCGAGCCCGGGATGCTCGACGGCGTGCACCTGCTCGGCGGCGAGCCGCGCGCGACCCACGTCTACTGCCGCCCCGGGGCCGCCGTCGACGTCGCCGCCGCGTGGTCGGCGTGGCTGGGGGAGCGCGCGAGCGTCGTCCACCGCGCCGACGCCGTGGCCGCGGGATGGTTCGGGACGGTCGACCCGGCGCACCTGCCCCGCATCGGCGACCTCGTCGTCGTCGCGCACGACGACTTCTGCCTCGTCGACTCCGCGCGGATGCGCCCGCAGCTGCTCGCGCTCGCGGGGATGCACGGGGCGCTGACCGCCGAGGAGCTCGACGTGCCGGTGGTCCACGCGCCGGCCCGCGTCGCCTAGGGTGTTCGCCCGTGGCGGATCTGGTGTTCTTCTCGGGGACGATGGACTGCGGCAAGTCGACCCTTGCCCTGCAGATCGACCACAACCAGCGCGCCCGCGACCGGCAGGGCATCATCTTCACGAAGCTGGACCGGGCGGGGGAGTCGGTGCTGTCCTCGCGCCTCGGGCTCGAGACGAGCGCCGTCGAGGTCGGAGACGACCTCGACTTCTGGGACGTGGTCGTCGAGCGGCTGACGGCCGGCGGGCGGGTCGACTACGTCATCTGCGACGAGGCGCAGTTCTACACCCCGCGCCAGGTCGAGCAGCTGGCCCGGCTCGTCGACGAGCTCGGGATCGCGGTGACGGCGTTCGGCATCACCGCCGACTTCCGGACCGAGCTCTTCCCGGGCTCGCGCCGCTTCATCGAGCTCGCGGACCGGGTCGAGGTGCTCCAGGTCGAGGCGCTCTGCTGGTGCGGGCGCCGGGCCACGCACAACGCGCGCATCGTCGACGGCGTCATGGTCGTCGAGGGCGCGCAGGTCGTCGTCGGCGACACCGCGGCCGCGAGCGAGGGGCTCGTCGAGTACGAGGTGCTGTGCCGCCGCCACCACATGCGCCGGATGAACAGCCACGCGGCCCGGCAGGCGTCGCCCACGCCGGACACGCTCCCGTTCGACCTCGACGCCTGCCCGGTCCCGCCACCCGCCTGACGGTCAGTCCCACCTGCCCCTCGCGCCTCAACATTTCGGGGTCACCCCGAAATGTCCACGAGCCACGAGCTCGGAGCCGGGGTCTCGCGGACGAACCGGGGTCTCGCGGTGCCGGGTAGGTCTCGCAATGCCGAGGTGGACTTGCCGTGCCGGTGTGGTCTCGCGGTACCGGGGTGTCATGGCGGGTCGGCGGGGCGAGGCAGGGGCGGCAGAGCGAGGTCAAGGGTCTAGCTGGGTGGAGGTATTACGCCGATGCCGGAGAGCGGCCGGATACCTCGAACCGTTGGAGCGTCGTTGCATCGAGGTGAAACCCGACCGCGAGAGGGTCCGGTTTCACCTCGAGCCACCGGGAGCCGTGCTGCGTCGAGGTGAAATGCGACCGCGAGAGGGTCCAGTTTCACCTCGAACCACCGGGGCGGACGGGGGTCAGGAGGGGCCGGACCCCTTTGTGCCGAAGACGATGTCGTCCCAGCTGGGGACGCTCGGGCGGCCCTTGCGGCCGGCCGACGGACGCGCCGAGGCGGCCGGCGACTCCGCGGGATCGGGCTGCGGCGTCGCGGGCTCGGGAGCGGGGGAGACCGGTGCCTCGCGGACGGCGCGCTCGGCCTCGGCCTCCTCGCGGGCGTCGTCCTCGGGCCAGCCGCCGACGAGCGCGGTCGACGTCGTCGGCTCCTCGAGGTGCTCCTGGACCGGCTTGCGGGCGCGGGCGGCGGGCGGCGGCGGCGCGAGGACCGGGTCCTGGGCCAGCTCCTCGATGGGCAGCGCGTCGGGGCGGCCGTCGTCCTCGCCGGGCGTGTGCGTCGGGGAGGTGCGCCGCTTCGAGCGACGGCCCCGCGCGCTGTGCTCGCGCATCGCGGCCATGAGGTCGATCGGCTCGTGCGGCTCGCGGGCCCGCGGCGCGGGTGACCCGCCCGCGCGCTCGATGCCGCCGTCGGCGTCGACGTCGTAGACGTCGAGGTCGCCCGGGGTCGGTGCGCGGTGCGGGGCGGGCAGCAGGCCGGAGGTCGTGTCCTCGCTCAGCCAGCGCGCTTCGTCGTTGGTCGGGGTGACGGAGCCGCCGAGCGGCTCGTACAGCCAGGTGGCGGTGCGGCGGCGCCCACCGGCGGCGAAGACCATCGAGACCTGCCAGACGCCCTCGTCGTCACGGGCGGAGTCCCACTCGACGTCGTCGCGGTCGACGTCGCGGTCGCGCAGGCGCTCGGCGACGCGCTCCTCGAGGGTCACCGGGGCCGGGCCACGGGTGCCGACGGCGCAGCGGCGGGCGACGCGGGCGACGTGCTCACGCTCGGCGAGGATCGGGCCCTCGAAGCGGTGCACCTTCTCGACCGGCCAGCCCGAGCGCTCGGCGACCTCCTCGGCGGACAGGCCGCGCCGGATGAGTGCCTGCACCTCGCGCGGGCGCATCCCGCCGGACATCTCGATCTGGAGCTGCCCCAGCCGGGGCCGGTCGCGCCGGGCGGCGGCACGCAGCGGCTCGTCGAGCGGCAGCCGGTAGCGACCACCGTCGGCGTCCGCGAGCAGGAGGTGCTGACCGTCCTCGTGGACGCCGATGAGGCGAAGGTCCTGCATGTCCGTACTCCCGGGTCGCTGGTCGTCAGGATGACGATGCCACCCTCGCGCATGTCGAGGGTGGAGCCCACGCCGGGTGTCCGTCGATTGCCCCGATAACCTCGTGCCATGACCGCTGCGACCGGCGACCTCGCCCCGTACGACGTCGTCCTGCTGGGCTCCTTCGGCGGCCCCGAGTCCGAGGACGAGGTGATGCCGTTCCTCCGCCGGGTGACCGCCGGCCGCAACATCCCCGACGAGCGCCTCGTCGCGGTCGGCGAGCACTACTACGCGCGGGGCGGCCGCAGCCCGATCAACGACCTCAACCGCGACCTCCTCGCCCGGCTGCGCGCCGAGCTCGAGCGCCGCGGCCTCGACGTCCCCGTCGTCTGGGGCAACCGCAACTCCGAGCCGTTCTTCGCCGACGCCCTCCACGAGGCCCTCGACGGCGGGGCGACGCGGGTCGTCTCGCTCTTCACGAGCGCCTACTCCTGCTACTCCTCGTGCCGGCAGTACCGCGAGGACCTCGCGAGCGCGATGGAGCAGGTCGGCCCGGCCGGCGACGGGCTCGCCGTCGACAAGGTGCGCCAGTACGTCCACCACCCGCGGCTCGGCGCCGCGTGGGCGCGGGCGCTCGCCACGGCGCTGCGCGGCCTCGACGACCCGGCCGCCGCGCGCATCCTCTACGTGACGCACTCGATCCCGCTCGCGATGGACGACACCTCCGGGCCGGGCGACGGCGAGGGCAACCTCTACACCGACCAGCACCTGCGCCTCGGCCGGCGCCTCGACGAGGTCGTCGGCGCCGAGCTCGGGGTCGAGCTGCGCGGCGAGCTCGTCTTCTGCTCGCGCTCCGGGCCGCCGAGCCAGCCGTGGCTCGAGCCCGACGTCAACGACCGCATCGAGGAGCTCGCCGCCGAGGCGAAGGCCCCCGTCGTCTGCGTCCCCATCGGCTTCGTCTCCGACCACATGGAGGTCGTCCACGACCTCGACACCGAGGCCGCCGAGACGGCCGAGCGGGTCGGGGTGCCGTTCGTGCGGGTGCCCACGCCGCACGCCGACGACGAGTTCGTCGAGGGCCTCGTCGACCTGCTCCTCGAGCGCGCGGCCGAGGCGCGCGGCGAGGTCGTCGTCCCCGAGTCGTGGCTGCCCGGCGACGTCCGGCCGTCGACGTGCGCGCCCGGCTGCTGCCCGAACCTGCGGATGGCCAAGCCGGCCCTGTGCGGCAGCGACTGATGCTCCCCGACGTCCCCGCCGGGCTCGACCTCGCACAGCTCGAGGACGTCGCCTGCCGCGTGGCCCGCGAGGCCGGGCGGCTCGTGCGCGACGAGCGCCCCGACGACCTCGGCTTCAGCACGAAGTCGACGGGCACCGACGTCGTGACCGAGATGGACCAGCGCAGCCAGGAGCTGCTGCTCGACCGGCTCGGCGCGCTGCGCCCGGACGACGCCGTGCTCGGCGAGGAGGAGGGCGGCCGCGAGGGGACGAGCGGGGTCACGTGGGTCGTCGACCCCATCGACGGGACGACGAACTACCTCTACGGCGTGCCGGCGTACGCGGTGTCGGTCGCGGCCGTCGTCGGCGACCCGACCCGGCCCGGGCACTGGCGCAGCGTCGCGGGCGCGGTGCTCGACCCCGAGCGCGACGAGCTGCACCACGCCCGCCTCGGTGGCGGCGCCTGGCTGACGACGGCCGCCGGCACCCGCCGCCTGCGCGCCCGTGGCACGACCGACCTCGCGCTCGCGCTCGTCGGCACCGGCTTCGGGTACGACGCCGCCGTGCGCGCCCGGCAGGCGGCCGTCCTCGCCGAGGTCCTCCCGCGGGTGCGCGACGTCCGCCGGCACGGCAGCGCCGCGCTCGACCTGTGCGCCGTCGCGACCGGCCGGCTCGACGGCTACTACGAGAGCGGGCTCAACGCCTGGGACCGCGCCGCCGGCGAGCTCGTCGCCCGCGAGGCCGGCGCGGTCGTCGGCGGGAGCGTCGACGACGTCGCCTCGCGCGACCTCACGTGGGCCGCGGCGCCGGGCCTCGCGGACGCCCTCGCGGCCCTCGTCCGGCCCCTCACGACCGAGCACGTCGGGAGCCTCGGGCAGCCCGGCTGACCGGGCGCAGGGACGACCCTGCACCGGGGGATGGACCCGCGTGGCGGGGGTATCCGGCGATGGTGCACAATCTGGCGCGCACGATCGTCCCACCGGGCACAAAGACGCCTCTCCGTGCGTTGTCCGGGCCGATCGGCACGACGAAGGGTGGAACACCAGCATGGCAACCGACTACGACGCACCTCGCAAGACCGAGGAGGACGTCTCCGAGGACTCGATCGAAGAGCTGAAGAACCGGCGCGTCGACTCCCGGTCCTCGAGCGTGGACGTCGACGAGACCGAGCAGGCCGAGGGCTTCGAGCTGCCCGGCGCCGACCTCTCCGGCGAGGAGCTCTCGGTGCGGGTCCTCCCGCGCCAGGCGGACGAGTTCACCTGCTCGCAGTGCTTCCTCGTCCACCACCGCAGCCAGCTCGCGAGCGACGCGAAGGGCGTCCTCGTCTGCCGCGACTGCGCGGCCTGAGCACCGCCGCACCCGTGGGAGGCCCGACCCGCGTGCCCGTCGCCGTCCGGCGGCTGCACGAGGACGCCGTCCTCCCGCGCTACAGCACCGACGGGGATGCCGGGGCCGACCTCAGCAGCGTCGCCGAGGTGACCCTGGCACCCGGGGAGCGGGCGCTGGTCCCGACCGGGATCGCGCTCGCGCTGCCGCCGGGGACCGTGGGGCTGGTGCACCCCCGCTCGGGCCTCGCGGCCCGGCACGGCGTGAGCATCGTCAACGCCCCGGGCACCGTCGACTCCGGCTACCGCGGCGAGGTGCTGGTCAACCTGGTCAACCTCGACCCGACCGAGAGCTTCACGGTGCGGGTCGGCGACCGGATCGCCCAGCTCGTCGTCCAGGAGTACCTCCACGCCGACTTCTCGGCCACCGATTCGCTTCCCGGCAGCGCCCGGGGAGAGACTGGACACGGGTCCACCGGGGGCTTCGGCTCCACCGACACCCCCTGACCCACCGACCACCACACGTTTCGAGGACCACCGCCGTGAGCATCTTCCGCAGGAGCAAGCGCACCGAGACCGAGCCGGCGTCCGCGCCGGAGGTCGAGGACGCCACCGCCGTCGAGGACGAGGGCACCGAGGCCGCGCCGGAGGACGACGCGGCCGACCGCACGAGCGGCCCCTACGACGCCAGCGAGGTCGACGGGCGCGACGGTCGCCTCGACCTCGGCGCCCTCTGGGTGCGCGGCGTCCCCGGGATGGAGCTGCGCCTCGAGGTCGACCAGGAGACGCAGGTCGTCAACGCGGCGACCGCGGTGTTCGGCGAGTCCGCCCTCCAGGTCCAGGCCTTCGCGGCGCCGCGCACCGAGGGCCTGTGGGCCGACATCCGCCGCGAGATCGCGATGTCCGTCGAGCGGCAGGGCGGCACCGTCGAGGAGGTCCCGAGCGAGCTCGGCACGCGGCTGCGGACGCGGCTGCCCTCGGCCGGCCCGGACGGGCGCACCGTCTTCGCGCCGGCGACCTTCGTCGGCGTCGACGGCCCCCGCTGGTTCCTGCGCGGCGTCCTCTCCGGGCGCGCGGCCATCGACGACGAGGCGGCCGAGCCGCTGCTCGAGGTGCTCCGCGAGCTCGTCGTCGTCCGTGGCACCGACCCGATGGCCCCGCGCGAGCTGCTGCCCCTGCGCCTGCCGCAGGACGAGCCGGCGGCGGCCGCCGACGAGACCGACGACGACGCGCCCGCGACGCTCGACCCCTTCGAGCGCGGGCCCGAGATCACCGAGGTGCGCTGATGACCCTCCGTGAGCGCCTGCGCGACCTCTCGCGCACGCCGCTGGAGCAGGACGCCGACGAGCTGCAGCAGCAGTCGGCCTCCGAGGGCGGCGACGACCTGTCGGCCCTGGCCCCCCGCTTCTCCGCGTGCGTGTGCGGCTCGGTCCGCGCCGTGACGCTGCCCCCGCGCCGCAGCGTGCCCGCCCTCGTCGCCGAGGTGTGGGACGGCAAGGGCGCGGTCAACCTCGTGTGGGTGGGCCGGCGCTCCATCGGCGGCATCGAGCCCGGGACGTTCGTGCGGGCCCGCGGTCGGGTCACGACGGTCCGCGGGGTGCAGACGATCTTCAACCCCGCCTACGAGATCCTCCCGAAGCAGTGAGCGCGGCCCACCCCGCGCCCGCGGCCGAGACCGTCGAGGCGCTGATCCGCCACCGCCTCTCGGTGGCGCTCGGCGGGTGGCGCGGGTCGGTCGAGACGGCGCTGCCGACCCTCGTCTTCGTCGTCGCGTGGTCGGTGAGCGACCACGACGTCAAGGTCGCCGCCGTCGCCGCCGTCGCGGTGGCCCTCGTGCTCGCGGTGCTCCGGCTCGTCCAGCGCTCGTCCCTGCAGCACGTCGGCGGGGCGGTGTTCGCCACGGCGATCGCCGCGTTCTTCGCGCTGCGCTCCGGGGAGGCGCAGGACGCGTTCCTGCCCGGCATCCTCACGAGCGTCGGCTTCCTCGTCGCGACGCTGGTCTCCATCGTCACCCGCTGGCCCGCGGTCGGCTTCATCGTCGGCGCCGGCGACCCGCGGGCCGCCGAGGACCCGTTCGGCTGGCGCCGCGACGCCGGGATGGTCCGCGTCTGCATCCGGCTCACGTGGGTGCTCGTCGCGATGTACGTCGTCCGGGTCGCCGTCATGGTGCCGCTCTACCTCGACGAGCGGGTCACGCTGCTCGGCGTCGCCAAGGTCGCGCTCGGCTGGCCGCTCTGGGTGGCCGGCATCGCCGTCATGGGCTGGCTGCTCGTCTCCGGCCACACCCCGCTCGAGCCCGGCCGCGGGCCCGCCGCCGACGACGCCGACGCGAGCGACGACGCGGACGAGCCGCTCACCGGCCGCGACGCCTGACGTCGCGTCGCCCGAACCGGCGTGCCGCTCAGGCCTCCTCGTCGTCCTCGCGCTTCTGGCGACGACCGGGGGAGAGCAGCGACTCGAGGTCGGACTCGGCCTCCGGGGTCGTGACGAAGAGGAGCTCGTCGAGCGGCTCGAGGGCGTCGTCGCGGCTCGGGGCGATGGGGTGCCCGTCGCGGATGATGCCGGTGAGGACGGTGTCGGCGGGGAAGGGCACGTCGCCGACCCGGGCGCCGGCGTAGGGGCTGCCGAGCGGCAGGGTCATCTCGACCATCATCGCGCGGCCCTGCTGGAACTCGAAGATGCGCACGAGGTCGCCGACGCTCACGGCCTCCTCGACGAGCGCGGTCATCAGGCGCGGGGTGGAGACGGCGACGTCGACGCCCCAGGCCTCGTCGAACATCCACTCGTTCTTCGGGTTGTTGACGCGGGCGACGGTGCGGGGGACGCCGAACTCGGTCTTGGCGAGCAGCGACAGCACGAGGTTGACCTTGTCGTCACCGGTCGCGGCGACGACGACGTCGCACTCGGCGAGGCCGGCCTCGGAGAGGGTGTCGATCTCGCAGGCGTCGGCCTGCAGCCAGCTGGCGTCCGGGACCTTGGACACCCGCTCGCCGTCGGCCTCACGGTCGACGAGGAGCACCGAGTGGCCGTTGCGGATGAGCTCGCGGGCGATGGACCGCCCGACGGAGCCCGCCCCGGCGATGACGACGCGCATGGAGGAGCCTTTCGGGGTCAGTGGGAGGGGGGCGGCGCGTCGAGGACGCGCTCGGCGGTCGCGAGGTGCTCGCGGAGCAGAGCGAGGTGCACGAGGTCGCCCTCCTGGTACACGGTGTCGGCGCCGGGGATGAACCCGTCGCCGAGCCGGGTCACGTAGGCCAGCCGGCCCTCGGTGGCCGTCTCGACCTCGGTGTAGCGGCGGCCGATCCACGACGCCGCCACCGGGATCTCGGCGATGACGACGTGCCCCGACGGGTCGGTGAACTCGGGGACGTGACCCTGGGGGAGCAGGCGGCGGAGCATCTGGTCGCTCGTCCACTTGACGGTGGCGACGGTGGGGATGCCGAGGCGCTGGTAGATCTCCGCGCGACCGGGGTCGTAGATGCGGGCGACGACGTTCTCGACGCCGAACTTCTCGCGGGCCACGCGCGCGGCGAGGATGTTCGAGTTGTCACCGCTGGAGACCGCGGCGAACGCGTAGGCGTCGTCGATGCCGGCGGCCCGCAGGGTGTCGCGGTCGAAGCCGACGCCGGTGACCGTGCGCCCCTCGAAGGAGGTCCCGAGGCGCCGGAACGCACTCTCGTCCTGGTCGACGACGGCGACCTCGTGGCCGGCGCGTTCGAGGGCCCGGGCGAGGGAGGCGCCGACACGGCCGCAGCCCATGATCACGAAGTGCACGACAGGGACGCTACTACGCGCCCGCAGCGGACGGACCGCAGTCCGGGACGTGCACGCGCCGTGCGCGCTTCTGCCTACAGTTGTCCTCGTGTCAACACCCGGACGTCTCGTCAAGCGCGTCATCCTCGGGCGGGCGATGCGCAGTGACCGTCTCGGCGAGACGCTCCTGCCGAAGAAGCTCGCCCTGCCGGTCTTCGCGAGCGACGCACTGTCGTCGGTGGCCTACGCCCCCGACGAGATCCTGCTCACCCTCGGGCTCGCGGGCGGCACGCTCGCGCTGACCCAGTCGTGGAAGATCGCGCTCGTCGTCGTCTTCGTCATGGCGATCGTCATCATGAGCTACCGGCAGAACGTCCACGCCTACCCCAGCGGCGGCGGCGACTACGAGGTGGCGAGCGTCAACCTCGGGCCGCGGGCCGGCCTGACGGTGGCGAGCGCGCTGCTCGTCGACTACGTGCTGACCGTGGCGGTGTCGGTCTCGTCGGGCGTCCAGAACGCCGCAGCGGCCTTCGGCTTCGTCCGCGGGCACGAGGCGGTCGTCGCGGTGCTCATCATCGTCGCGCTCACCGCGATGAACCTCCGGGGTGTGCGCGAGTCGGGGACGGCGTTCGCCATCCCCACCTACCTCTTCATGGCCAGCGTGCTCGGCATGGCCGCGTTCGGCTTCTTCCGCAAGGTCTCCGGCGACCTGCCGCTGGCCGAGAGCGCGTCGCTGACGCTGCGTGCCGAGAGCGGTTTCGAGGAGCTCGGCACCGTCGCGATGGCCTTCCTCCTGCTGCGCGCGTTCTCGTCCGGCTGTGCGGCGCTGACCGGGGTCGAGGCCATCTCGAACGGCGTGCCCGCCTTCAAGAAGCCCAAGAGCCGCAACGCCGCGACCACCCTGCTCCTCATGGGCGTCGTCTCGGTGACGATGCTCATGTCGATGATCACGCTGGCCTCGTGGACCGGCGTCCACTACGCCGACGACGAGGCCAACCAGCTGCTGCGCGACGGCGTGCCGGTCGGTGACGACTACGTCCAGGACACCGTCATGGGCCAGGTCTCCAAGGCCGTCTTCTCCGACTTCCACCTCGGCGTGGTCGTCGTCTCGATCGTCACCGGCCTCATCCTCGTGCTCGCCGCGAACACGGCCTTCAACGGCTTCCCGGTCCTCGGCTCGATCCTCGCCCGTGACGGCTTCCTGCCGCGCCAGCTGCACACCCGCGGCGACCGCCTCGCGTTCTCCAACGGCATCCTCATCCTCGCCGGCGCGGCGGCGGCGCTCGTCGTCGTCTTCAACGCCGACGTCACCCGCCTCATCCAGCTCTACATCGTCGGCGTGTTCGTGTCGTTCACGCTGTCGCAGATCGGGATGGTCCGGCACTGGAACCGGTACCTGCGCGTCGAGAAGGATCCCTCCGCCCGGGCCCGGATGATGCGCAGCCGCGTCATCAACGGCGTCGGCGCGGCGATGTCCGGCACCGTGCTCGTCGTCGTGCTCCTCACGAAGTTCACGCACGGCGCCGGCTATGCGATCGCGGCGATGGCGGTCCTGTTCTTCCTCATGCTCGCGATCCGCAAGCACTACGACCACGTCCGCGACGAGCTGAGCGTCGAGGAGCGCGACACCAAGGCGCAGATGCTGCCCTCGCGCGTCCACGCCATCGTCCTCGTCGCGAAGATCCACAAGCCGACGCTGCGCGCGCTGGCGTACGCGCGGGCGACCCGCCCGTCCGTGCTCGAGGCGATCACCGTCTCGGTCGACCCCGACGAGACCAAGGGCCTGCAGCAGGAGTGGGACCGGCGCGACATCCCGGTGCCGCTCAAGGCCCTCGACAGCCCGTACCGCGAGATCACCCGTCCGGTGCTCGACTACGTCAAGTCGATCCGCACCGACAACCCGCGCGACATCGTCGTCGTCTACATCCCGCAGTACGTCGTCGGGCACTGGTGGGAGCAGATCCTCCACAACCAGAGCGCCCTGCGGCTGCGCACCCGGCTGCTCTTCACGCCCGGGGTCATGGTGTCGTCGGTGCCGTGGCAGCTCGCGTCGTCCGAGGGCGCCGAGGAGCGGATGGACGGCCCGGTGGCGGGCGACGTCCGCCGCGGCGAGTGATGGCGGAGCACCCCGAGGGGCTCGCGGTCGGCGACGAGGTCGAGGTCGACGTCACGGCCTTCGCCCACGGCGGGCACTCGATCGCCCGCGCCGACGGCCAGGTCCTCTTCGTCCGCCACACGCTGCCCGGTGAGCGGGTGCGGGCGCGGGTGACCGAGACCGGGTCCGGCGGTCGCTTCGTGCGCGCCGACGCGGTCGACGTGCTCGACGCCTCCCCGGACCGCGTCGTGCCGCCGTGCCCGTGGAGCGGTCCCGGCCGGTGCGGTGGCTGCGACCTCCAGCACGTCGCGCTCGAGGCGCAGCGGCGGCTCAAGGCCGGTGTCGTCCGCGAGCAGATGAGCCGCCTCGCCGGGCTCGAGGTCGACGTCGACGTCGAGCCGGTGCCCGGTGACGACGGCGGGCTGGACTGGCGCACCCGCGTGGAGTTCGCCGTCGACGCCGAGGGCCGGGCGGGCCTGCGCCGGCACCGCTCGCACGAGGTCGTGCCGGTCGACCACTGCCGCATCGCGGCCCCCGGGGTCGACGCCCTGCGCGTCACGGAGCGCACCTGGCCGGGCGCCGAGCTCGTCGACGTCGTGGCGCCCTCGGTCGGGGCACCCGTGGCGGTCGAGGTGCCCGGCGGGCCGGTGCCGGACGTCGCGGAGCGGGTCGAGGTGCCGGCCACCGACGACCGCCCGGGGTTCGTGCACGACTTCCCCGTCTCGGCCCGGGGCTTCTGGCAGGTGCACCCCGGCGCCCCCGCGACGTTCCTCACCGCGGTCCTCGACGGGCTGCGGGTGCGCCCGGGGGAGCGGGCGCTCGACCTGTACTGCGGTGTCGGGCTGTTCGCCGCCGCGCTGTCCGAGGCGGTCGGCCCGGACGGGCAGGTCGTCGCGGTCGAGGCCGACCGCGACGCCGTCGCCCGGGCGACCGAGGGGCTCGGGGCCGCGGGCAACGTCGCCGTGGTCGGCGCGCGGGTCGACGACGCCTTCGGGCTCGCGCGGACCGACCGCCGGCGGGGTGCGGCGCGCGGCCGCGGCCGTCGTCCGGCGCGCTCGCCCCTGCTGCCGCAGCGCGCCGACGTCGTCGTCCTCGACCCGCCGCGCACCGGGGCCGGCCCGGCCGTCGTCGGGGCCGTCGCCGACCTCGCGCCGCGGGCCGTCGCGTACGTCGCCTGCGACCCGGCGGCGCTGGCGCGCGACACCGCGGCCCTGCTCGCCCGCGGCTACCGGCTCGTCTCGCTGCGGGCCTTCGACGCCTTCCCGATGACCCACCACGTCGAGTGCGTCGCGATCTTCGAGCCCGCGACGGCGTGACGGGGCGACCGGGCCGGCGCGCCGTCGTCACGGCGGCGCTCGGGGTGCCGCTCCTCGCGGCGGGCTGCTCGGCGTCGACGACCGGCGGCGACGACGCTCCGCAGGGCCCGGCGCCCGAGCGCATCGCCTACGGACCGCACGAGGCCCAGTTCGCGGAGCTCACGCGGCCGACCGGTGCCTCGCGCGGTGTCGTCGTCGTGCTCCACGGCGGGTTCTGGCTCGCCGAGTACGACGTCTCGCTCGCCCGCCCCCTCGCCGCCGACCTCGTGCGGCGGGGCTGGACGGCGCTCGCGGTCGAGTACCGCCGGGTCGGCGACGGCGGCGGCGTGCCCGCGACCCTCGACGACGTCTCCACGGCGCTCGACCTGCTCGCCGACCGGGACCTCGCCGACGGCCCGGTCGTCACGCTCGGCCACTCCGCGGGCGGTCAGCTCGCCGTCTGGGCGGCCGCCCGGACGCGGCTCGAGCGCTGGCGCGGGGCGCAGGTCGTCCCGACGCACGTCGTGTCGCAGGCCGGCGTCCTCGACCTGCGGACCGCGGCCGACGAGGACCTCGGCGGGGGAGCGGTGCCGGGGTTCCTCGGCGGCACGCCGCAGGAGCGGCCGGAGGCCTACGCCTGGGCCGACCCCGTCGCGCTCGCGCCGGTCGAGGCGCCGGTCTGGTGCGTCCACGGCCCGGACGACGGCACGGTCCCGATCGCCCAGTCGCAGGCGTACGTCCGCGCGGCGCTCGCGGCCGGGGGAGCGGCGACGCTCATCGAGGTGCCCGGCGACCACCTCGACCAGGTCGACACCGGCTCGGACGCGTGGGCCCGCACGGTGGCCGTGCTCGACGGCCTCTGAGCATCCGGATGCTCCCGCGCGCGGCCGCGCGACACCCGGGGGGCGGGCATAGGCTCGACGCCACCGACCCGGTGTGGTTAGATATCTTGACGTCAAGATAAATAGCGGGTCCGTGCGACGACGCAACGACCCGGAAGGAGACCCGGTGGCCAGCACGAACAGCTTCGACGCCCACGGCACGCTCGAGGTGGGCGAGAAGTCCTACGACATCTACCGGCTGTCGACGGTCGAGGGCAGCGAGTCCCTCCCGTACAGCCTCAAGGTCCTCCTCGAGAACCTCCTGCGGACCGAGGACGGCGCCAACATCACCGCGGACCACATCCGCGCGCTCGGCGGCTGGGACGAGAACGCCCAGCCCGACACCGAGATCCAGTTCACCCCGGCCCGCGTCATCATGCAGGACTTCACCGGGGTGCCCTGCGTCGTCGACCTCGCGACGATGCGCGAGGCGATGAAGGACCTCGGCGGCGACGCCTCGAAGATCAACCCGCTCGCCCCGGCCGAGCTCGTCATCGACCACTCCGTCCAGATCGACGTCTTCGGTCGCGCCGACGCCTTCGAGCGCAACGTCGAGATCGAGTACCAGCGCAACGGCGAGCGCTACAAGTTCCTCCGCTGGGGCCAGACCGCGTTCGACGACTTCAAGGTCGTCCCCCCGGGCACCGGCATCGTCCACCAGGTCAACATCGAGCACCTGGCCCGCACGGTCATGGTGCGCGACGGCGTCGCCTACCCCGACACCTGCGTCGGCACCGACAGCCACACGACGATGGTCAACGGCCTCGGCGTCCTCGGCTGGGGCGTCGGCGGCATCGAGGCCGAGGCCGCGATGCTCGGCCAGCCCGTCTCGATGCTCATCCCGCGCGTCGTCGGCTTCAAGCTGACCGGTGAGATGAACCCCGGCGTCACCGCCACCGACGTCGTCCTCACGATCACCGACCTGCTGCGCAAGCACGGCGTCGTCGGGAAGTTCGTCGAGTTCTACGGCGCCGGCGTCACGGCCCTCCCGCTCGCCAACCGCGCGACGATCGGCAACATGAGCCCCGAGTTCGGCTCCACCTGCGCGATCTTCCCGATCGACGACGTCACGCTCGAGTACCTGCGCCTCACCGGCCGCGCCGAGGACGACGTCGCCCTCGTCGAGGCGTACGCGAAGGAGCAGGGCCTCTGGCTCGACCCGGCCGCCGAGCCGCGCTTCTCCGAGAAGCTCGAGCTCGACCTCACGACGGTCGTCCCCTCGATCGCCGGCCCGAAGCGCCCCCAGGACCGCATCGAGCTGACCCAGGCCAAGAGCGCCTTCCGCGAGGTGCTGCCGACCTACGTCGCGCACGAGGAGGGCTCCGACGGCGAGGCCTCGTCCTTCCCGGCGTCCGACCCGACCCCGCAGGGCAGCCCCGACGGGCAGAACGGCGGCGAGGCCCCGGCCCACGAGGGCTCGGCCTCCGGACGCCCGAGCCGTCGCGTGCCGGTCACGCTCTCGGACGGCACGAGCTTCGAGATCGACCACGGCATCGTCTCGATCGCCTCGATCACCTCGTGCACGAACACCTCGAACCCGTCGGTGATGATCGCCGCCGCGCTTCTCGCGAAGAACGCGGTCGAGCGCGGGCTCACCGCGAAGCCGTGGGTCAAGACCTCGATGGCGCCCGGCTCCAAGGTCGTCACCGGCTACTACGAGGCCGCGGGCCTCTGGCCCTACCTCGAGAAGCTCGGCTTCCACCTCGTCGGCTACGGCTGCGCGACGTGCATCGGCAACTCCGGCCCGCTCGCCGAGGAGATCTCGGCGGCCATCCAGGAGAACGACCTCGCCGTCACGGCGGTGCTCTCGGGCAACCGCAACTTCGAGGGCCGGATCAACCCGGACGTCAAGATGAACTACCTCGCGAGCCCGCCGCTCGTCATCGCCTACGCCCTCGCCGGGACGATGGACTTCGACTTCGAGTCCGACGCCCTCGGCCAGGACACCGACGGCACCGACGTCTTCCTGCGCGACCTGTGGCCCGCCCCGGCCGACGTCGAGGAGACCATCCGCGGTGCGATCACCCGCGACCTGTTCGAGCAGGACTACGCCGACGTCTTCGCCGGCGACGAGCGCTGGCGGTCGCTGCCGACGCCCGAGGGTGACACCTTCGCCTGGGACGCCGAGTCGACCTACGTCCGCAAGCCCCCGTACTTCGAGGGCATGCAGATGGAGCCCTCACCGGTCACCGACATCACCGGGGCGCGCGTGCTCGCCAAGCTCGGCGACTCGGTGACGACCGACCACATCAGCCCGGCCGGTTCCATCAAGGGTGACAGCCCCGCGGGTCGCTACCTCGCCGAGCACGGCATCGAGCGCAAGGACTTCAACTCCTACGGCTCGCGACGTGGCAACCACGAGGTGATGATCCGCGGCACCTTCGCGAACATCCGCCTGCGCAACCAGCTGCTCGACGGCGTCGAGGGCGGCTTCACCCGCAACTTCCTCGCCGGCGGCGAGCAGACGTCGATCTACGACGCGTCGGCCGCCTACCAGGAGGCCGGGGTGCCGCTCGTCGTCCTCGCGGGCAAGGAGTACGGCTCCGGGTCCTCGCGCGACTGGGCCGCCAAGGGCACCGCGCTGCTGGGCGTCAAGGCCGTCGTCGCCGAGTCGTACGAGCGCATCCACCGCTCGAACCTCATCGGGATGGGCGTCCTGCCGCTGCAGTACCCGCAGGGCGAGAACGCCGAGTCGCTCGGTCTCACGGGCACGGAGACGTTCTCGGTCACCGGGATCGAGGCGCTCAACGACGGTACGACGCCGCGCACGGTGTCGGTCGTCGCGACGGCCGAGGACGGCACGGAGACCTCGTTCGACGCGGTCGTCCGCATCGACACCCCCGGCGAGGCGGACTACTACCGCAACGGTGGCATCCTCCAGTACGTGCTGCGGAGCCTCGTGCGCTGACGCCCGCGACACCCGAACGCGCCGCCCCGGACCTCACCGACCGGGGCGGCGCGCTCGTCTCCTCGCGGGGTCGCCGCGAGGGGTCTCAGCCCTTCTCGGCGCCCGCGTTCGCGCCCTGCGTGAAGTAGCGCTGGAACACGGCGAAGATGATCGCCGAGGGGATGGTCATGAGCAGCGCGGCCGCCATCGAGATGGGGTACTGGTTGCCCGAGCCCAGGCCGCCCGAGGTCAGCTGGCCGACGCCGCGGGTGAGGGTGAAGAGGTTCGGGTCGTTCGTGGCGATGATGAAGTGCGCCAGCTCGTTCCACGACCCCTGGAAGGACAGGATCGTCAGGGTGATGACCGCCGGACGGGCCATCGGGAGGACGACCGACCAGAAGATGCGGAAGGTGCTCGCACCGTCGATGCGGGCCGCCTCCTCGACGGACGGCGGGATCGACTCGAAGAACTGCTTCATGATGAACACGCCGGCGGCGTCGACGAGCAGCGGGACGATGAGCGCCGGGTAGGTGTTGTAGATCCCGAGGTAGTTGAGCACGAGGAACTTCGGGATGAGCAGCACGATGCCCGGCACCGCGAGCACGGCGAGGATCGCGGTGAACACGGCGTCCCGGCCGCGGAACTTCAGTCGCGCGAGGGCGTACCCGGCGAGCGAGTTGAAGAACACGCGCCCGATCGTCACGCACACCGTGACGATGACCGAGTTGGTGAACCACAGCGGGAAGTCGGTCTCGGCGAGCCGCTGGAACGCCGCGGTGGTCAGGGGGTCCGGGACGATCCCGAGGGGGTTCGCGACGGCGTCGCCGTTGGTCTTGAGCGAGGTCGAGACCTGGACGACGAAGGGGTAGATGTAGACGACCGAGAACGCGACGAGCGCGAGGTAGACCGCGAGCTTCTTGCCGCGACCGCTCCGGTGGACACGAGAGGATCCACCGCCGGTCGGTCGTGCAGCCGTCTCGAGCCTGCTCAGGTCCTCGGTGGCGCGGGCACGGGTCAGCGGGTCCGTCGCGTTGCCGACGCCGCTGCCGGAGAACTCGCTCATGCCGTCGCCTCCTTCTTCTTCGCCGCGCGCTGCTGGGCGCGCCGGGCCTTCTTCGCGGCCGCCTCGTCCTTGTCGCGCAGCACGAACCGCTGGAACGTCGTGAGCACGAAGATGAGGACGAAGAGCAGGAACGCCATCGCGGCGCCCTGGCCCCACTGCTGCTGCCCGAAGGCGGCGGTGTACGACAGGTAGGCCGGCGTGAGCGTCGTCTTCGCGGGGCCGCCCTGCGTCATGACGTACATCTGGTCGAACACCTGCCACGTGCCGATGACGCCGAGCGTCACGACGAGGAGGATGGTCGGCCGCAGGTGCGGGACGGTGACGGCCCGGAAGCGCTGCCACCGGTTGGCGCCGTCGACGAGCGCGGCCTCCTCGACCTCCGTCGGGAGGTCCTGCAGTGCCGCGAGGAACATGAGCATGAAGGTGCCGGCCGTGGTCCAGACGACCTGGAGCATGATCGCCGACAAGGCCACCGAGGGCCCGCTGAACCAGTCCCACAGCGACAGGCTCATCACCTGGTGGTCGGCGAGGGCCCCGGGCGGCGCGTCGATGCTCCACAGCCCGAGACCCTGGCCGGCGAGGTGGATGAGGCCGCGCGGGTCCGAGAACCACGTCGGGCCGTCGATGCCGAAGATCCCGAGGAACTGGTTGACGGCGCCCGTCCCGGTGAAGAGGAAGAGGAAGACCAGCGAGATCGCG
The DNA here is from genome assembly GCF_017312765.1 of Phycicoccus sp. DTK01. Classification (NCBI taxonomy): domain Bacteria; kingdom Bacillati; phylum Actinomycetota; class Actinomycetes; order Micrococcales; family Intrasporangiaceae; genus Phycicoccus; species Phycicoccus sp. DTK01. Next base: position 385,385 of record NZ_BOPU01000001.1, read on the forward strand.
ACCGACGACACGACCGAGGGGAAGTAGAAGGCCGTGCGGAAGAACGTGCGGCCCTTGAGGAAGCGCTGGTTGACGATGACCGCCAGCCCCAGCGCGAGCACCGTCTGGAGCGGGACGACCCCGACGACGTAGTAGAAGGTGTTGCGCAGCGAGATCATGAAGTCCTGCCGCGAGAGCCCCTGCTCGGTGAGGAGCGCCTGGTAGTTCTCGGTGCCGACGAAGCCGACGCGGGACGAGAACGGGCTCCCGCGCCCCGTCCAGTCCGTGAAGGACACCCAGATCGCCATGAGGATCGGGATGACGAGGAAGAGCCCGAGGACCACGAGCGTGGGGGTGACGAACAGCCACCCGGCGGTGGACTGACGCTGCCCGTCCCCGCGGCGGCGGCGCCGCGGGGCCCGGCCGGAGCCGGTCCCCGCGGTGGTGCCGCGCTCGGCGACGGTGTCGGCGGTGCTCACTGGCCGAGCGCGGAGCCGGCGTTGGTGTCGAAGCCCTCGAGGACCTGCGGCAGGTTGGCGTTGCCGAAGCTCTCGAGCTTGGAGTTGAGGTCGGCGACGACCTGCTCCATCCCGGGCGCGTTGATCGGGCCGTGGCCGTACTCACCACCGGCGATGAACGGGGCGTCCTCGGGGAACTTGCTCTTGTACTGGTCGGCGGCCGACTGGCGGCTCGGCATGACCCCGAACGCGTCGGCGAAGGCCATCTGCTGGTCGACGGTGGTCAGCGACTTCACGAGGTCGACGGCCTGGGCCTGGGCCTTGGAGTCGGACGCGACACCCCAGCACTGGGTGAACTGCAGCGTGCCCTTGCCCGCCGGGCCGGCCGGCAGCTCGACGGTCTTGTACTTGAGGTCCGGGTAGTCGTTCTTGACGGCGCCCTTGATCCAGTTGCCCTCGATCGTCATCGCGGCCTTGCCGGTGCCGAACGCCTCACCGCCCCAGCCGGAGTCGAGCTGGTTGGACATCTTGAAGTTGCCCGCCTTGACGTTGCGCTGGACGTACTCGAGGGCGTCGGTGACCGCCGGGGTGTCGGCCGACGCGCTCTTGCCGTCCTCGGACAGCCACCAGCCGCCGTTCTGGACGACGAACGCGCCGAGGCGGTCGATGCCGACCCCGATGCCGAGGCCGACCTGGTCCTTCGTGGTCAGCTTCTTCGAGACGGCCTCGAGCTGGTCCCACGTGGTCGGGACGTCGGCGTCGGTCAGGCCGGCCTTCTCCCACGAGTCGGTGTTGATCTCGAGGGCGAGGGTCGAGAAGTCCTTGGGGGCGCAGTACTGCTTGCCCTCGTACGTGAAGGTCTGGCGCAGCGGCTCGTAGAAGTCGCTGTTGTCGGAGAGCTGGTCCGCGTACGGGTAGAGGCTGCCGTTCTTCGCGTAGTCCGCGAAGCGCGAGGCGTCCATGTAGAAGACGTCGGCAGGCTTGCCGCTGGCGAAGCCCTGGGCGAGCTGCTGGTTCATGTCGCTCGCGACGGTGACGGTGACCTTGTTGCCGGACTTCTGCGCCCAGGCGTCCGCCGCGGCCTTGACGGCGTTGGTCTCGGCGTCGCCGGAGGACGCGATGAGCATCGTCAGGTTGGCCGGGCCGCTGGCCGACGCCGGCGCGCTGGATGCGCCCTCCTCCTCGAATCCTCCTCCGCCGCAGGCGGACAGGGCCAAGGCGCCGGTGAGGGCCAGGACCAGGGCGGTGGTACGGGTCGTGCGCGTCATCGTGACTCCTTCGTCGGGGTGGTGCGCGGGGGTGGCCGGGTCAGGCCCGGGTGCTGCGGGCGGTGGTCAGGGTCGGCCGGAGCAGCGAGCCGTGCTCCGGCGGGGGAGAGCCCTCGAGAGCGGCGCTCACGAGGTCGAGGCAGGTCTCGGCGATGGCCTCGAAGGGCTGCGCGACCGAGGTGAGGTGGTGCATCGTCGCCGTCTCGGAGCCGTCGAAGCCGACGACGCCGACGTCGCGACCGGGCTCGAGGCCGCGGCGGACGAGGGCGTGGTGGACGCCGAGGGCGAGGACGTCGGAGGCGCAGACGACGGCGTCGCCGGGGGAGAGGTGCTCGAGCAGCGCGGTGGCCGCGGCCGTGGCGTCGTCGAGGTCCTGCTCGGCGACCGCGTCGGGGCCGGCGACACCGCCGGCATCGGCGCAGGCCCGGGCCCAGCCGCTGCGCCGGTCGTCACCGACGACCGAGCCCGCCGGCCAGCCGAGGAACGCCACGCGCTCGTAGCCCTGGTCGCGGCAGTGCCGGACGGCGTCCTCGGTGCCGGCGCCGCCGTCGACGTCGACCCAGCGGGTGAACGTCGGGTCGTCCCAGACCCGGCCGAAGGTGGCGTAGGGGATGCCCTGCTCCTCGAGCCACGGCGGGCGCGGGTCCCCGTGGTGGGTCTCGGCGAGGACGAAGGCGTCGACGAGCCGGCCGGCCCACATCGAGCGGTAGCCCTCGAGCATCGGGTGCCCGGACTGCGAGCCGAAGGGCACGATGTGGCAGCCGTGGCGGGCGGCGCCGATGCTCAGGGCGGTGAGCACGGGGGCGGTGGTCGCGTTGTGGGCGCCGAGCGTGTGCAGCTCGATGCCGACGGCGCCGGCGCGACGGCTGCGCAGGGACTGGGCGGAGCTGGAGGCGCGGTAGCCGAGCTCGTCGATGGCGGCCCGCACCCGCTCGAGGGTGTCGGGGCGGACCCGCTCGGGGTTGTTGACCGCGTTGCTCACGGTCTGGCGCGACACGCCGGCGGCGCGGGCGACGTCGTGGATGGTCACGCGGTCGGCGTCGCCGGGCTGCGGGGTCATCGGTCCTCCTCGTCGAGGGTCCTGCACCTGTGAACGTTCAAACGATCGTGACGACGGTTGATTTGAACGATCAAATGGATAGGGTCGTCACTGTGCATCGACCTGACACCGGAAGTCAAGAGGCCGCCGTCGACCCCGAGCGCTCGCGCCAGCCGTGGCTCCACGAGCTCGAGGTGGCGGTCCGGGGACCGGTGACCTGCCTGGCCGCGCGCAGCGGCGACGTCGACGCCGGGTGCGAGGGGGGCGAGGCCACCGGCCTGCTCGTCGACGACCGTCGTGTGGTGCACCGGCTCGTCCTCCGGGTCGACGGGCTCGCCCCGACCCCGGTCGTCGCGGCGAGCCGCGGCGGCTCGTCCGAGACCCTCGCCGTCGCCCGCCACCTCGGCGACCCCGGGCCCGACCCCACCGTCGAGGTCGCCCGGCACCGGGTGCTGACGGACGACGGCCTCACCGAGACCGTCGAGGTCCGCAACCGTTCGGCCGAGCCCGTGCGCTGCGTCGTCGAGCTCCTGGTCGCCGGCGACGGCGCCGACCTGCACGACATCAAGCACGGTGTGGCACACCCCCGTCCGCTGCCGGTCGCCGTGTCCGACGAGGTCGCCTCCTGGTGCGACGAGCGGCACGCGGTGAGCGTCCGCGGTGAGGGCGCGCAGGTGTCGGCCGACGGAGCCGACGCGTCGCTCCGGTGGTCGCTCGAGGTCCCGCCCGCGGGGGCACGGACCGTCGTCGCGGAGGTCGCCGCCCGCCGCCTCGCCACCACGGCCTTCGACGCCGACGCCGGGTCCGACGCGCTCGGCTTCGACGTCGTCCACGTCGAGGCCGACGACGCCCGGTTCTCGCGCACCGTGCAGGACGGCCTCGAGGACCTGCGCCACCTCGCGATGCGCGACCCGCTCGCCCCCGACGACGTCTTCGCCGGGGCCGGCACCCCGTGGTACCTCACCCTCTTCGGCCGCGACGCCGTGTGGGCGGCGCGGCTCTCCCTCCCGTTCGGCACCGACCTCGCCCGCGGCACGCTGCGCGCGCTCGCCCGGCGCCAGGGGCGGCACGACGACCCCGTCACCGCCGAGGCGCCCGGCAAGATCCCGCACGAGATCCGGCGCACCGCGTTCGGCAGCGAGGGTGGCATGGTGCTGCCGACGACCTACTACGGCACGGTCGACGCGACCCCGCTCTGGGTCTGCCTGCTCCACGACGCCTGGCGGTGGGGCATGGACGCCGCGGTCGTCCGCGAGCTCGCGCCCGCGCTGCACGCGGCGCTCGGCTGGATGGAGCGTGCGGCCGACGGCAGCCCCGACGGCTTCCTGCGCTACCTCGACGAGACCGGCACCGGCCTGGCCAACCAGGGCTGGAAGGACTCCGGCGACTCGATGCGCGACGCCGCCGGGCGCATCGCCGAGGGCCCGATCGCCCTCGTCGAGACCCAGGCCTACGCCGTCGAGGCGGCCCGCGCCGCGGCCGACCTGCTCGAGCAGGTGCTCGGCGCCGACGGCGGGCGCTGGCGCTCCTGGGCCGAGGCCCTCGCCGCGCGCGTCGAGACGTCGTTCTGGTCCGACACCGGGGGGCGCCGCATCCTCGCGATGGCCCTCGACGGCCACGGCGCGCCGGTCGACGGGCTCGGCAGCAACATCGGGCACGTCCTCGGCACCGGCACGCTCGGTGCGGCGGGCGAGGCGCGGGTCGCGGCGGCCCTCGCGAGCCCCGAGCTGCTCGGCCCCCTCGGCATCTCGACGCTCGCGCGCGACAACCCCGCCTTCAACCCGATCGGGTACCACACCGGCTCGGTGTGGACCCACGACACCGCGATCTGCGGCCTGGGCCTCGCGCGAGCCGGGTTCCGCGACACCGCAGCCCGGGTGGCCCGGGCCCTCGTCGACGTGTCCGCCGCGAGCGGCTACCGCTGGCCCGAGCTCTACGGCGCGGACCCCGTGCTCGGCCGTCCCGCGCCCTACCCGGCGAGCTGCCGCCCGCAGGCGTGGGCGGCGGCGAGCGCCGGCGCGCTCGTGACGACGGTCCTCGGCCTGCGCGCCGACGTGCCGGCCGGCCGGCTGCACCTCTCGCCCCTCCCGGACGCCCCGTTCGGGGTGCTGGACGTGCGGGGGCTGCGCCTCGGCGACGGTCTCCTGGACGTCGAGGTCGACGCCGTGGGCCAGGTGCGTGCGGTGCGTGCGCCCGACGGCATCGACGTCGAGGTGGGCTGACCGGCGCGCAGGCCCGCTTGTTAGCGTGACCGTCCGGCCGCGGCGGGGGACAGGTCCTGCCCGGCACGACGGAAGGACCGACCGTGCTCGACGTGCTCTGGGGACTCGGCGGGATGGCCGCCCTCCTGCTGGCCGCCGTGGCCATCTCGACCGACCGCCGGGCCATCCGCCCGCGGACCGTGGCCGCCGCCCTCGGCCTGCAGGTGCTCTTCGGGGTCCTCGTCCTCTACGTCCCGCCGGGGCGCGCGGCCCTCGACGCCGCGACCCGGGCGGTGCAGGCGGTCATCGACTCCTCGAAGGAGGGCATCGCCTTCCTCTTCGGCTCGCTCGTGCCCGAGGACGGGGTGGTCTTCGCGCTCCAGGTGCTGCCGGTCATCGTCTTCTTCGCGGCGCTGACGTCCGTGCTCTACCACTGGAAGGTCCTCCAGCGGGTGGTGCGCGTGCTCGGCTCGGGGCTGCACGTCCTCCTCGGCACCTCGCGCGCCGAGTCGGTCAACGCCGCGACGAACGTCTTCCTCGGCCAGACCGAGGCGCCGCTCGTCATCCGGCCCTACCTCCCGCGGATCTCGACCTCCAGCCTCTTCGCCGTGATGACCGGGGGTCTCGCGACCGTCGCGGGGTCGGTCCTCGTCGGGTACGCGCTGCTCGGCGCGGAGCTCGACCAGCTGATCGCCGCCGCGTTCATGGCGGCGCCCGGCGCCCTGCTCATGGCCAAGATCGTCGTGCCCGAGAGCCAGGAGGTCGACGCCGACGGCGTGCCGGTGCGGGTCGCGACCGGGGGCGGCGGGGTCGCCGACGACGAGGACGCCCCGGAGGAGGCGCCCGAGCCCGAGGAGGAGGAGCACGTCAACGTCATCGACGCGGCGGCCGACGGCGCCGCGCAGGGGTTGAAGCTCGCCGCCAACATCGGCGCGATGCTCCTGGCGTTCATCTCGCTCATCGCCCTGGTCAACCTGCTCCTCGGCGCCGTCGGCGGGTGGTTCGGGCAGCCCGACCTCACCTTCGAGCGGCTGCTCGGCTGGCTCTTCGCGCCGGTGATGTTCCTCGTCGGCGTGCCGTGGGACGAGGCGGTGCGCGCCGGCAGCTTCGTCGGGCAGAAGACGGTCGTCAACGAGTTCGTCGCCTTCAGCAACTTCGGCCCGGTCGCCGACGAGTTCAGCGCGAAGACCAAGGCCATCGTCACGTTCGCCCTCACCGGCTTCGCCAACCTCGGCTCGCTGGCCATCCTCCTCGGCGGCCTCGGCGGGATGGCCCCGAACCGCCGGTCCGAGATCGCGACCTACGGCGTGCGTTCCATCGCGGCGGCGACGCTGGCGAACCTCATGAGCGCGGCGATCGCCGGGATGCTCCTCGCCTGAGCGGGCGGGACGTGGGTCCGGCTCAGGCCGGGTGCAGCCCGCACTCGGTCTTGCCGAACCCGACCCAGCGCCCGGAGCGCTCGTCGGCGCCGGCCTCGACGCGCTGGGTGCACGGGGCGCAGCCGATCGACGGGTAGCCGTCCGCGAGGAGCAGGTTGACCGGCACACCGTGCTCGAAGGCGTAGGTCGTCACGTCGTCGGAGGTCCACGTGGCCAGCGGGTTGACCTTGACCAGCCCGAACGTCTCGTCGAAGGTCACGACGGGGGTGTTGGCCCGCGTGGGCCCGTCGGCGCGACGGACGCCGGTGGCCCAGCACTCGTAGTCGGCCAGGGCCGCGCGCAGCGGCTCGACCTTGCGCAGGCGGCAGCACTCGGCCGGGTCGCGCTCGAACAGGCGCGGGCCGACGCGGATGTCCTGCTGGGTGACGGACAGCCGCGGGCGGACGTCGACGACGGTGACGTCCAGCTCGGCCGCGACGCGGTCGCGGGTGTCGTACGTCTCGGTGAAGTGGTAGCCGGTGTCGCCGAAGAGGACGTCGACGCCCGGCAGGTGCTGCGAGACGAGGTGGGGGAGAACCGCGTCCTGCATGCTGCTCGCGACGGCCAGGCCCTCGCCGAACGCCTCGACGGCCCAGGCGACGACGTCGTCGGCCGCGGCGTCGGGGCCGAGCTCGCGCGCGCCCGAGGCGGCGATGGCGCGCAGGGCGCCGGGGTCGCGGCGGGTGGAGGTGCGGGCGGTCGCGGTCATCGGAGCTCCTCCTCGTCGACCCGGTGGACCCAGGACGAGAACGACTCGCTGCCCTCGCGCTGGGCGAGGAAGCGACGGACCAGGCGCTCGACGAGGTCGGGCAGGTCGTCGGCGGTCACCTTGAGGCCGCGGACGGTGCGGCCGAGGCCGGCCTCGTCGCGGTCGGCCGACGCGAGACCGCCGCCGAGGTGCACCTGGAAACCGGGCAGCTGCTCGCCGTCGACGGTGACGAGCTGGCCCTTGAGGCCGATGTCCGCGACCTGGATGCGGGCGCACGAGTTGGGGCAGCCGTTGACGTTGAGCGTGATGGGGGTGTCGAGCGACGCCGTGACGTCGGCGAGGCGCTGCTCGAGCGCCGCGACGGTGGTGGCCGCCGTCGCCTTGGTCTCGACGATCGCGAGCTTGCAGTACTCGATGCCGGTACAGGCCATCGTGTTGCGGCGGAACGGGCTGGGGGACACCGAGAGCCCGAGCTCCTCGAGGCCCGCGACGAAGCGGTCGAGGCGGTCCGGGGCGATGTCGAGGACGACGAGCTTCTGGTGCGGCGTGAAGCGGACGCGGTCGGTGCCGGCGGCCTCCATGAGGTCGGCGAGCCCGGCGAGGACGTCACCGCTGACGCGGCCGACGACCGGGGCGGCGCCGACGTAGTGGTTGCCGTCCTTCTGGAGGTGGACGCCGACGTGGTCACCCGGCGTCGACGGCGTGGGCGGGGGAGGGCCGTCCGGGAGGGCGTACTCGAGGTAGTCCTCCTCGAGGACGCGGCGGAACTCGGCCGGGCCCCACTCGGCGAGGAGGAACTTCAGGCGCGCCTTGGTGCGCAGCCGGCGGTAGCCGTGGTCGCGGAAGATCCGGATGACGCCGAACCACACGTCGGCGGCCTGCTCCTGCGTGACGAACACGCCGAGGCGCTCGGCGAGGCGGGGCGCGGTCGAGAGCCCGCCGCCGACCCAGAGGTCGTAGCCGGCGCCGAGCTCGGGGTGGACGACCCCGACGAGGGAGATGTCGTTGATCTCGTGGACGACGTCGAGGCTCGGGTGGCCGGTGACCGCCGACTTGAACTTGCGCGGCAGGTTGGCGAGGTCGGGGTCCCCGACGAAGCGGGAGACGATCTCGTCGATGACCGGCGTCGGGTCGATGACCTCGTCCGCGGCGATGCCGGCGAGCGGGCTGCCGAGGACGACACGCGGGGTGTCGCCGCACGCCTCGGTCGTCTGGAGGCCGACGGCCTCGAGCCGACGCCAGATCTCGGGCACGTCCTCGACCCGGATCCAGTGGTACTGGATGTTCTGCCGGTCGCTGATGTCGGCCGTGCCGCGGGCGAACTCCTGCGAGATGCCGGCGACGACGCGCAGCTGGGGCAGGGTCAGGGCCCCGCCGTCGAGCCGGATCCGGAGCATGAAGTACTCGTCGGAGAGCTCGGTGTCGGACAGCTGAGCCGTGCGGCCGCCGTCGATGCCGGGGCGGCGCTGGGTGTACAGGCCCCACCAGCGGAAGCGGCCGGCGAGGTCCTCCGGCGGGATGGAGCCGAAGCCGTCGCGGCTGTAGACGGTCTCGATGCGCTCGCGCACCGACAGGCCGCCCTCCTCCTGCTTCCACACCTCGTTGGCGTTGAGCGGCTCGCGGCCGTCGACGGCCCACTGCCCGTTGGACCGCCCGGTGCGGGGCGGGCGCAGGGCGCGCGACGGGGTGGAGTCGGTGGTGGTCATGGGGTCCTCACGCAGGGGGCGATCACGTTTCGTTGTCCAAGGTATAACACCCCATTATCCCCGCCACCGGGGTCCACCATGTGGTCGGCATCGCTATGATCGAACACGTGTTCGACGACGCGGCTCCGGGTGGTGGGCCCCCGCTGCGCGCCGGCACCCCGGCCGCGCCCGTGCGCCAGCGCTCGGGCGCCGGGGCCACCGGCGCGGGCGGACCGCCGGGCTGGCCGCAGGGCGTCCCACCGCCGGGCACCCACGGCTGGGAGCAGCGGGCGGTCGCGTGGCTGCTCGACCACTGCCCGCCGGACTACCGGCTCTACCCCGCGTGGCGGCGCCACCCGGTCGCCCTCGCCTGGCTCGCCGTGCGCCACCTCGACGCCCAGCTCGACGCGATGCGCTCCTCCTACCGCGAGGTGCGGGTCGCGCTCGTCGACGACATCGGGCCCGAGGGGGTCACCCAGGTGCTCGCCGACCTCGAGTGCGAGGGGGTGCGCCTCGTCGCCGCCCGGCGTGCGGCGGGGCTCCTGCTCGACGGCCTGCGCGGCCTCGAGTTCGTCCCCCGCCTCTGACCACGAGCCGGGTCGTCACTGCGGTGACGCGGAACTTGGCGCGGGACGCGGATGTATCCGCGTCCAGGAATGATGTCCGCGTCATCACCGCGATGACGCGGATGCTCGCTCCGCTAGCTGCGCTCGGCGAGCATCTGCTCCATCAGGGTGATCTCGGCGGTCTGCGCGCGGCGGATGGCGCCGGCGAGGGTGCGCACCTCGTCGGTGCGGGCGTCGGCGAGCGCGGCGTCGGCCATCTGCACCCCGCCCTCGTGGTGGGCGATCATCAGCCGGAGGAAGAGCCGCTCGGCCTCGACCCCGCGGGCGGCCCGCAGCTCGTCGAGCTGGGCGGGCGTCGCCATCCCCGGCATCCCGTCGCCGGAGGCGCCGTGGGCGGCGTGCTCGCCGCCGACCCACGCCATCGGGGCGCGGGAGGCGGTCTGCGGCAGGCCCCACTGGACGAGCCAGCCGTACATCTGGCCGGCCTGCTGCTGCTGGCTCGTGATGATGTCGAAGGCGAGCGTGCGGACGGCCTCGTCGTCGGTGTCGTCGCGTACCGCGAAGGCCATCTCGACGGCCTGGAGGTGGTGGGTCTGCATGTCTCGGGCGAACCCGGCGTCCGCGCCGAAGTCGGTGACCTCGGACGTCGAGGCCAGGCGGCCGACCGCGACCGTGCCGCCGACGCCGACGAGCAGGGCGAGGACCGCGACGAGGACGAGGACCCCGCGGGGACGGGCGGCGGGCGTCACGAGGTCGGCTGGTCGCCGGCGCCGGTCTGCGGGAGGGTGCCGTCGCTGCCGCCGGTGCACGCCGCGCCCGGCTCGGGCGTCTGCGGGCCCTGGCGGTACTCGCGGATGAACTCGTCGAGGCGGGCGTCGTCGACGCCGGTCAGGTCGAGCTGCTTGCCCCACGCGGACGCGACGACCGGCGCGCGCAGCCCGTCGACGGGGGAGACGACCATGTAGGTGTCCGGCACGCGGTCGACGAGCGTCTGCACCTGCGCCGCGGGCAGGTCCGAGCGGTAGGTGACCCAGACGGCGCCGTGCTCGAGGGAGTGGACGGCCAGCTCGTTGGGCACCGGCTGCGGGTAGACGCCGCAGTTGAGCCAGACCGGGTTGTGGTCGCCGCCGACGGGCGGGGTCTGCGCGTAGGTGACCGGGGTCGTCACGTGGTTGGCGCTGACGTCGTCGTAGCTCTTGACGGCGTCGAGGGTGGGGCGCGAGGAGGTGTCGCGCCAGATCGTCACGCCCACCGTCGCGACGATGGCGAGCACGAGGAGAGAGACACCGCCGACGACGAGGAGGCGGGAGCGTCGCTCCTTGGCGCGCTGGGTCTTCTGCACCTCGGCGAGGGCGCGGGCGCGGGACGACGAGGGCACAGGGAGCCTCCTGGGTCGGGCCCACCGGGTGGTGGACGGTTCAACCATCCCCAGCGTCCCGCAGGGCCGGTGAGTTCCCGGTTCGTGGAGGTCTCGTGGAGATCCTTCCCACCCCGCCCCGGGGTGCCGGGAGGCTCACCCGCAGCACCTAGACTCGTCGGGTTACCCGGACCCCGAGGACAGGACGAGGAGGTAGGCGCCGTGAGCCTGCTGGAACGGATCGCCGGCCCCCGCGACCTCAAGGCGCTCCCTGCGGACCGGCTGCCCGAGCTCGCTGCGGAGATCCGCGCCTTCCTCGTCGAGCAGGTCTCGCGCACCGGCGGCCACCTCGGCCCCAACCTCGGCGTCGTCGAGCTGACCATCGCCATCCACCGGGTCTTCGACAGCCCGCACGACGCGGTCGTCCTCGACACCGGGCACCAGTCCTACGTCCACAAGCTGCTGACCGGCCGCCACGACTTCTCCGGCCTGCGCACCGAGGGTGGCCTGTCGGGCTACCCGAGCCGCGCCGAGTCGCCGCACGACGTCGTCGAGAACTCGCACGCGTCGACCTCCCTGTCGTGGGCGCACGGCATCGCCGCCGGTCGCGTCGTGCGCGGCGAGCGCAACCGGCACACCGTCGCGGTCATCGGCGACGGCGCGCTGACCGGCGGGATGGCGTGGGAGGCCATCAACAACATCGCGGCCGAGCAGGACCTGCCGCTCGTCATCGTCGTCAACGACAACGAGCGCTCCTACGCCCCGACCCGCGGCGGCCTCGCCGACCACCTCTCGACGCTGCGCACGACCCGCGGCTACGAGCGCTTCCTCGACTGGGGCAAGCGCAACGTCTCGCGCACGCCGGTCGTGGGCGGCGCGATGTACGAGACGCTGCACGGCGTCAAGAAGGGCATCAAGGACATCGTCGCCCCGCAGGGGATGTTCGAGGACCTCGGCCTCAAGTACGTCGGCCCGATCGACGGCCACGACGAGCCGGCCGTCGAGGCGGCGCTGCGCAAGGCCAAGGCCTTCGGCGGTCCGGTGCTCGTCCACGTCATCACCCAGAAGGGGCGCGGCTACGACCCCGCCGTCTCCGACGAGGCCGACCAGTTCCACGCCGTCGGCGTCATCAACCCCGAGACCGGCCTCCCCCTCGAGATCGCCGGCCGCTCCTGGACCGACGAGTTCTCCGACACGATGGTGCAGATCGGCGAGGAGCGGCCCGACGTCGTCGCCCTCACCGCGGCGATGATGATGCCCGTCGGGCTCCAGCCGTTCTGTGAGCGCTTCCCCGAGCGCACCTTCGACGTCGGCATCGCCGAGCAGCACGCCCTGACGATGGCCGCCGGCCTCGCGTTCTCGGGGCTGCACCCGGTCGTCGCCGTCTACGCGACCTTCCTCAACCGCGCCTTCGACCAGCTGCTCATGGACGCCGCGCTGCACAAGGCCGGCGTCACGGTCGTCCTCGACCGCTCGGGCGTCACCGGGCCGGACGGCGCGTCGCACCACGGCATGTGGGACATGACGATCTCCGGCGTCGTGCCGGGCCTGCACCTCGCCGCGCCGCGCGACGGCCAGCAGGTGGCCCGCGCGGTCCGCGAGGCCGTCGACATCGCCGACGCGCCGTCGGTCGTCCGCTTCCCCAAGGGCACGGTGGGGGAGCCCCTCACCGCCGTGCGCACCGTGGACGGCGTCGACGTGCTGTCCGAGCCGGACGACGGTGACGTCGACCTGCTGCTCGTCGGCATCGGGTCGATGGTCGCCACCGCGCTCGCGGCGGCCGAGAAGCTGGCCGCCGAAGGGCACCGCGTGCGTGTCGTCGACCCGGTGTGGGCGCTGCCCGTGCCGGCGGCCCTCGCGTCGCTCGCCGGCGCCGCCGGGCGCGTGGCCGTCGTCGAGGACAACGTCGTGGTCGGAGGCATCGGGACGCAGGTCGTCCAGGCGCTGCGCGACGCCGGCCTCGGGCTGCCCGTCGACACCTTCGGCCTGCCCAAGCGCTTCCTCGACCACGCCTCCCGCGGACGGGTCCTCGACGCGGTCGGGCTGACGCCGGACGCCGTCGCGTCGGCCCTGCGCGAGCGCCTGGCCTGAGCGGCGTCGTGGAGAGCCGCCGCGACGAGGTGCGCGCCGCCTACGACGCCATCGCCGAGGACTACGCCGCGACCTTCCCCTCGACCGAGCCCGAGCTGCCGGTCGACCTCGCGATGCTCGACCACTTCGTCGGGCGGGTCGTCGCCGGCGGCGGGGCGCACGTGCTCGACGCCGGCTGCGGGACCGGCCGTATCGCCCGGTACCTCGTCGACCGCGGCCTCTCGGTGGTCGGCGTCGACCTCTCGCCCGGGATGCTGGCGATGGCCCGGCGCGACCACCCGGACCTCGAGCTGCACGAGGGGTCGCTCACCGAGCTGCCCCTCGCCGACGTCTCCGTCGACGGAGTCGTGTTCTGGTACAGCCTGATCCACCTCACCGGCGACGAGCTGCCGGTCGCGCTGGCCGAGGCCGTGCGGGTGCTGCGTCCCGGTGGGCACGTGCTCCTCGCCTTCCAGAAGGGTGAGGGGACGTACGACGTCGGCGCGGGCCTGCGGGAGCGGGGCCACGACGTGTCGCTCGTCCGGTGGCACCGCGGGCCGAAGCAGGTGCTCGACGCCCTGGCCGACGCCGGGTTCGTCAAGGAGGCGCGGCTCGTGCGCGAGCCGGTCGGCCGCGAGCGACACGGTCAGGCGTTCGTGCTCGCCCGCCTCGGCTAGCGTCGCGGGCATGGTCCGCATCGGAGCGATCGTCCTCAACACCGCCGACACCGAGCGCGCCGGCGCGTTCTGGAGCGAGGCGCTCGGCTACGACCGGGGACCCAACCCGGACTTCCTCGCCCCGCGGGGTGACGGCCCGACGCGGCTGCACCTCGACCGCACGGACCGGACCCACCTCGACCTCTGGGTGGACGGTGCGGAGGAGCAGCGCGCCGAGGTCGAGCGCCTCGTCTCGCTCGGGGCCGAGCGCGTCGAGTGGGACTACCCCGACGACGCGGACTTCGTCGTGCTCGCCGACCCGACGGGCACGCTCTTCTGCGTCGTCGACGCCGGCCGGTAGCGCCGGCCCAGCCTCGTGCCGGTTGCTGCGGTCAGCCCGCGGGGTCCGCGATGCCGGTGGCCGTCACGAGGTGCAGCCGCTGGACGTCGACGCTCGTGACGAACTCGTCCACCCGGTCGAGGAAGGCTCGGGTCGTGGGCTGGGCCTCGTGCTCGTCGAGCGCGGCCTCGTCGTCGTAGAGCTCGTAGAAGATGCGGACGTCCGGCTCGCCCTCGAGCGCGTGCACCGCATAGGCCAGTGTGCGCGGCTCGTGGGTGGCGATGCCCGCCACCGTCTCGCGCATCATCGCGTCGAACGCCTCGGCCCGCCCGGGCCGCAGCTCGAACCGGACCACCAGGCCGAACCGGGTCATGTGTCGCTCCTCGTCATGTGCCGACCCTCCCACGTCGCGGGGCCGTGGGACGGGGGAGACTGGGACGCATGTCCGCCGTCAGCGTCTCGTGGTCGGAGGGTTCGTGGACGCACGAGCCCGTGCAGGTCGAGACCGACGGGGAGGACCTCCTCGTGACGGCGGCCGAGGGCTCGGACGCCTGGCGGACCACCTCGTACGGGTTCGTCCACGACTCCGAGCACGCCCTCCTGCGGCCCCTGGACCGGAAGGGTGCGGTCGAGGTGACGTTCACGGTGGCCTTCACCGACCAGTTCGACCAGGCCGGTGTGTTCCTGCGCGCGTCGGCGACGCAGTGGGTCAAGGCCGGCGTCGAGCACGTCGACGGCGCGCCCAGCGTCGGGGTGGTCGCGACGAGGGACCGCTCGGACTGGTCGGCGTTTCCCGTCCCGTCGTGGGCGGGGCGCCGGGTCACGGTGCGCGCCAGCCGTTCCGGTGATGCGGTGACGGTCCGGGTCAGGGTCGACGACGAGCCGTTCGTGATGATCCGCGTCCTGCCGCTCGACCCCGACCTGGAGGTGGAGGCGGGCCCGTTCGTCTGCGCACCCTCCCGGTCCGGGCTCACCGCGCGCTTCCACTCGTGGGAGGTCTCACCCGCGGACGCCGCGCTGCACTGAGCGGCAGGAGAGCCCGAGGGGACTCGGCGGTGACGAGCCGGACCGGGCCCTGTCTACTCGCTCTGAGGTGTGAGCGCTTGTCCGGACTCGCTGTCGACGACGGCACGCGTGCCGAGCTCGTCCGCCAGCGTCACCCGTACGAGGTCGAGGCAGTCGCCCTGCCCGTCCAGCAGCCCGGGACGGGCGACGAACGCTGTGATGCTGACCCGGTCAACGGTCTCGACGACCTCGACCCGCGGGTCCTGGTTGCAGCTCTCCACCGCGACGTCGAGGCGACTGGAGTCGGGCCGGCCTCCGACACCATGGAGTCCCACCTGTTGCTCGCCCACCCCGAACAGCAGCGCGACGAGCACCCCGCCGGACAGGCCCCCGACGAGGACCAGGGCGATCTTCGCCTTCGACACGACGAGGTCGGCCACTGTCGTCCCGCTCTCCTACAGCCGGTCGAGCACCTTGCTGACCAGGTACACGAGGGCGCCGAGCGTCACGGAGGTGGTGGTCACGGCAGCGCCGACCACGAAGGAGCCCGTCTCGGACACGGCCGTCGCCACGCCGACCACGACACCGGCGGCAGCGGCCAGCAGCCCCAGCCACACGACGCCGTAGATGCGCGTGTCCGCCGCGTCGAGGTCCTGACGCTCCTGCCCCTCCACCGAGCTCGTCATGGACGGATCGTAGGCCGCGCGCCCCGGGTCGCGCACGGGTCTAGAGGCCCTTGAGGAAGTCGGGGTCGTCGTCCGGACCCTGCGAGCGACGGCGCTCCTGTGCGCGGAGCCACTCCTGCTCGCGGCGGTGGTCCTCCCAGCGCTGCTGCTGGGTGCGCCCGGACCACGTGTCGCGGGTCGGGCGACCGGCGACGAGCCACGCCACGCCACCGACGATCGGGAACAGCAGGATGATGAAGATCCACGCGAGCTTCGGCAGGTTGCGGATGACGAGCTCGTCGGTCTGGACGGCGTCGATGAGGCAGTAGACCGTGAGGGCGAGCTCGAGCAGCACCGGCAGGTAGCGGATCACGCGGGGCAGCGTCGCACGTCACGCACTGCGTCGTCATCCGATCGGGGCAGATGGGCCCTGCCGAGGCCCGGTTCGTCACAAGGACGGCGCGGAAAACGGCGCGGGACGGGGATACAAGCGCGTCATGCACGAACGTCCGCGTCATCACCGTGACGACGCGGAACCCCGCTCGACAGAGGGCGCCTCAGGCGGGGAAGACGCCGCTCGAGAGGTAGCGGTCGCCGCGGTCGCAGACGACGAAGACGATCGTCGCGTCCTCGACCTCCTGCGCCACCTGCAGCGCGGTCCAGCAGGCGCCGGCCGCCGAGGGGCCGCCGAAGATGCCCTCCTCACGCGCCAGCCGCCGGGCCATCTCCTCCGCGTCGGCCTGGGTGACCTCGACGGTTCGGTCGACCGCGGACGGGTCGAAGATGCGCGGGACGTACGCCGGCGGCCAGGCGCGGATGCCGGGGATCTTCGAGCCCTCGGCCGGCTGCGCGCCGACGATCTGCACCTCGGGGTTGCGGGACTTGAGGTAGCGCGAGACGCCGGTGATCGTGCCGGTCGTGCCCATCGCCGAGACGAAGTGCGTGATGCGACCACCGGTCTGCTCCCACAGCTCCGGACCGGTCCCGAGCTCGTGGGCCCGGGGGTTGTCGGGGTTGCCGAACTGGTCGAGCACCCGGCCGCGACCTTCCTGCTCCATCCGTGTCACGACGTCGCGGGCCTCCTCCATCCCGCCGGAGGCGGGCGTGAGGACCAGCTCGGCGCCGAACGCCCGCATCGTCTGCGCCCGCTCGACGGAGGCGTCCTCGGGCATGACGATGACCAGCGGGTAGCCGCTGATGGCCGCCGCCATCGCGAGGCCGATGCCCGTGTTGCCGGAGGTGGCCTCGAGCAGCGTGTCGCCGGGGGAGATCTCGCCGCGCGCCTCGGCGCCGCGGATCATGCTGATGGCCGGCCGGTCCTTGACCGAGCCGGCGGGGTTGTTGCCCTCGAGCTTCGCGAGGAGCACGTTGCCGCGCCGGTCGTTCTCCGCCCCGGGGAGCCGCTGCAGACGCACCAGCGGCGTACCGCCGATGACGTCCTCCATCGTGGGGTACGCCGGGGGAGTGCTCACGGCCCCGAGTCTAGGTGGGCATCACCGCGGCGAGCGGCCGGCGTCCGACTACGGCGGCTCACCCCACGGGCAGCCCCACCATCTCCAGCGACGCGTCCCACAGCCGGGACGCGGCCGCGGTGTCGCGCAGCGATGGCCAGAGCGTCTGCTCGGCCGGCGCACCACCGGCGCCCCCGAGGCCTCGTGGTCCGTAGAAACGCCCGCTCGCGGCGGGCGCCGTGGCCGCGACCAGCGCGGGGAGGGCCGCGCTGTCCGGGGTGCCGGTGAGCCCGACGGCCGACAGACGGCGGATGACGCGCACCTCGATGCCGTCGCGGGTGCGTCCCGTCTCCGGGCGCGCGGCCAGCAGGCTCGTCGGGGCGACACCGGGGTGCGAGAGGGCGCTGCTGATGCCCCAGCCGTGGGTGCGGCTGCGCCGGTCGAGCTCCAGCCCGAACAGCCCCACGGCGACCTTCGACTGCCGGTAGGCCCTCATCGGGTCGTAGGCGCGTTGCCAGCCCAGGTCCTCCCAATGGATCTCCCCGCGGCGGGCCGCGATGCTCGTCTGCGAGACGACCCGGGCCGAGCCCGCCCGCAGGAGCGGGAGCAGGCGCGTCACGAGGGCCACGTGCCCGAGGTGGTTGGTGCCCAGCTGCAGCTCGAAGCCGTCCTGCGTGGTCCGGCGCTCCGGCGGCGTCATGAGACCGGCGTTGGCGACGAGCAGGTGCAGGGGCGCGCCGTCCGCGAGCATCCGGCCGGCGAGCGCCGCGACCGACTCCAGGGAGGCGAGGTCGAGCGGCTCGAGGGTCAGCCTCGCCCCCGGGACCTCCCGGCGGATGCGGTCGGCGGCGGCCTCGCCCTTGGCCGTGGACCGCACCGGCATGACGACGTCGGCGCCGGCCGCGGCGAGCCGGGTGGCGATGCGCATCCCGATGCCGTCACTGGCGCCGGTCACGAGGGCACGGCGTCCGGAGAGGTCGGGGAGGGAGAGGTCGGGGTGGCGGGGCATGGTGGGCTCCTCGGGGGGATCGGCGCCCGGGTCGGCGCCTGCCCCCAGCCTCACCGCTCTCGCCGGTCCGAGCCACGGCCTGACGATCCGTGGCTGCCCGGTCCGCCCCGGGGGAGGATGGCGGCATGGTCATCGACAGGGCGGGACTGGCCGACTTCCTCCGGGGGCGGCGCGAGTCGCTGCAGCCCGAGGACGTGGGCCTGCCGCGGGGCGCCCGCCGGCGTACCGGCGGGCTGCGCCGCGAGGAGGTCGCGGCCCTCAGCCACATGTCCGTGGACTACTACGCCCGGATCGAGCGGCAGCGCGGCCCGCAACCCTCCGAGCAGATGCTGGCCGCCATAGCGCAGGGCCTGCACCTGAGCCGGGCCGAGCGCGACCACCTCTACCGGCTCGGTGGGCACCCGGCACCCGTCCCCGGGTCGGGCACCGACCACGTGAGCCCGGGGATGCTGCGGGTGTTCGACCGGCTCGTTGACACCCCCGCCGAGATCGTCACCGAGCTCGGGGAGACGTTGCGGCAGAACGCCCTCGGAGCGGCCCTCGGTGGTGACGCGGGCCTGCGGACCGGCCCCGCCCGCAGCATCGGCTACCGGTGGTTCACCGACCCCGCGGCCCGACGGCTGCACCCCGAGGAGGACCACGCCTTCTACTCGAGGCTCTACGCCTCGGGCCTGCGGAGTGTCCTCGCCCTGCGCGGACCGGGGTCGCGCGCGGCCGACCTCGCCGAGCGGCTCCTGGCGCAGAGCGAGGAGTTCCGGCACGTGTGGGCGCAGCACGAGGTGGGGCTGCGTCCCCGGGAGGTCAAGCGGTTCCTCAACGCGGAGGTGGGGCTCCTCGAGCTGGGCTGCCAGGTCCTGCTCTCGCCCGACGACTCCCACTCGTTGCTCGTCTACACGGCGGTGCCCGGCAGCCCGAGCGACGAGCGGCTGCGTCTGCTCTCGGTCATCGCGTCGCCGCCCTCGCCGGTGGACGACCGCCGTCCTAGGGTGAGGCCGTGATCACCAACCGCTCGGCGCCCCACGCCCGGGTCACGCCGGTGCTGACCGTCGCGGACGTGCGGGCCGCCGTGGTCTGGTACGGCGAGGTGCTCGGCTTCGTCGAGCACGTGCGCATCGGGGAGGGGCACCGCGCGCAGCTGGGGCTGCCCGACGCCCCCGCGGCCGAGCTGGTCGTCGCCGAGGTCCGGCCCGGGCGGCGCACCCCGGCGCAGGGCCGCTCACACCAGGTGATGCTCAAGGTCGACGACGTCGCCGCCGTCGTCGCCGCGGCGGTCGCGCGCGGGGCCACGGTGGCCGACCCGCAGCGCGACTGGGAGTACGGCGAGCGCCAGGCCGCGATCGACGACCCGTTCGGCCACCAGTGGGTGCTCAACCAGACCCTCACCGACGTGGCGCCCGAGGAGTGGGGTGGCGAGACCGTGACGCCGCGCCCCACGGCGGCCGGATGAGCACCGACCCCGTCGACGCGGCGGCGCGGCGGCGGCGGCAGGCCCGCGAGAACGCCGAGTACCACCACGCGGCGGCGCAGCGGGCGGCGCAGGCCGAGGCCCGGCGCACCGCCCCGATGGTCGCGGAGTTCGCCGACGCGATGCGCGCGGCCGGCGTCGAGCCCACCCGGCTGCGCGCCCGGCCCTACAGCGGCAGCGGGACGCTGCGGACCGACGTCGAGGGCTGGTACGTGCGCCGCGACCACCGGGCCGCGGTCGGCACGGACGGGCGCTGGTACGTCCTCGTCGTCGCGCCCAGCCTGCGCGGACGGCTCACGGGCATCCACGTCGACCCGAGCGACGCGCCGCTGCAGGTCGGCGCCGGAGGGCGCGACGGCGACTCGGTGGCGCTCGACGTCCTCTTGCGGCTGAGGCTCGAGGCCGGCGCCGACTTCCCCTGACGCACGAGCCGAAGGGGCTCAGCCGGCCTCGGGACGCGCCTGCCGCACCGCGTCGTAGCCGTCGGCAAGGCCGGAGGCCAGCACCTCGACGAGGTCGGCGGCCTCGTCCGGCGCGAGGCGGGTCGTCGCGACGCAGACGTTGTCGCGCCAGACCGAGAGCACCACGACGCCGGCCTCCGGGTGCCACGTCACGCGCAGCGCACGCCCCTCGCCGCGGGCGTCGGCGACGACCGCGCTGCGAGCGGGGACGGAGCGCTCCATCCCCGCAGTGTGCGCCGGGGGAGAGCCTCCTGTCGAGAGGTCGCGAGAGGGCTCAGACCTCGGGGCGGTGCGTGAAGGACGACGCGTAGGAGGTCTCGCCGACGGCGATCGAGTACTCGCTGTAGTAGTCGGCGATGCCGTGACGCTGCGCCTCGCGGTGGCGCGGGTGGTCGCGCCATCCCCGGTGCGACGCGGCGTCGGCGAACGTGACGATCGTCGCCCGCTCGCCGTCCCCGGCGACGAAGGTCTTCGTCTCGACGAACCCCGGCATCGACCGGGCGAGCTCGGCCACGACGGCGAGCTCGTCCCGGTAGGCACCCTCGTGCTCCGGGCGCAGGCGGTTGCGGAAGACCGTCACCACCTGGCCCGTGAGCGGGCGCTCGACGCCGGGCACGTCAGGACCCTCAGATGTCGCGGAAGGTCTCGATCGTCGCGCCGAGGGCGTTGAGGCGCTCGGCGAGGTCCTCGTACCCGCGGTTGATGACGTAGACGTTGCGCAGCACCGAGGTGCCGGGCGCGGCGAGCATCGCGAGGAGCACGACGACGCCGGGGCGCAGCGCCGGCGGGCACATGACCTCGGCGGCCCGCCACTTCGGCGTCGGGCCGGTGATCATCACCCGGTGCGGGTCGAGCAGCTGCACCTGGGCGCCGATCTTCGTCAGCTCGGTGAGGTAGATCGCGCGGTTCTCGTAGACCCAGTCGTGGATCATCGTCGTGCCCTCGGCGCACGCGGCGATGAGCGCGAAGAACGGCAGGTTGTCGATGTTGAGGCCCGGGAAGGGCATCGGGGCGATCTTGTCGACCGGCGCGGTGAGCGGGCCGGGGTGGATCGTCAGGTCGACGAGGCGGGTGTGCCCGTTGTTCGCGAGGTACTCCTCGGTGAGGTCGAACTTCAGGCCCATCTCCTCGAGGGTGGCCAGCTCGATCTCGAGGAACTCGATCGGCATCCGCTCGATGGTGATCTCGGAGCCGGTGACCACCGCGGCCGCGATGAGGCTCATCGCCTCGATCGGGTCCTCGGAGGGGAAGTACTCGATGTCGGTGTCGACGCGGCCCACGCCGGTGACGGTGAGGGTCGTCGTGCCGATGCCGTCGATCTCGACCCCGAGCCCGCGCAGGAAGAAGCACAGGTCCTGGACCATGTAGTTCGGGGAGGCGTTGCGGATGACCGTCGTGCCCTCGTAGCGGGCGGCGGCCAGCAGGACGTTCTCGGTCACGGTGTCGCCGCGCTCGGTGAGGACGATGGCGCGCTTCGGGTGGCGGCTGCGGTCGACGGCGGCCTCGTAGAAGCCGTGCGTCGCCGTGACGTCGAGCCCGAAGTGGCGCAGCGCCGACAGGTGCGGCTCGACCGTGCGCGTGCCGAGGTCGCAGCCGCCGGCGTAGGGCAGCTGGAAGTCGTCGTACTCGGCGAGCAGCGGCCCGAGGAACATGATGACGGTGCGCGTGCGGCGGGCGGCCTCGATGTCGATGCCGTCGAGGTCCAGGCGGGCCGGCGGCACGATCTCGAGGTCGTTGCTGTCGGGCAGCCAGCGCACCTTGACGCCGATCGAGGTGAGGACCTCGATGATCCGGTTGACCTCCTCGATCCGCGCGAGGTTGCGCAGCGTCGTGCGGCCCTTGTTGAGCAGGCTGGCGCACAGGAGGGCGACGGCGGCGTTCTTGCTCGTCTTGACGGGGATCGAGCCGGAGAGCTTGTGTCCGCCGACGATCCGCAGGTGCTGGGGACCGGAGTGGCCGAGCGAGACGAACTCGCTGTCGAGCTTCTCGCCGACGCGGGCGAGCATCTCGAGCGAGAGGTTCTGCTTGCCCTGCTCGATCCGGGCGACCGCGCTCTGGCTGGTCCCGAGGAGCTCGGCGAGCTCGCTCTGGGTCAGCCCCTGGTGGCGGCGGGCGTCCCGGATGAGGGTGCCGATCCGGGTCAGGTAGGTGTCGGAGGTGGTCGTCACGCAGACCATGGTAGATCAGATATGAGATATCGCCGCGTTGCGGGCCGCGCGTCCTGGGGGGTCTCTCAGGCACCCCCGTGACCTGCGACGACGGCACGGACCGGGTGGTCCGTGCCGTCGTCGGGCGGGTCGCGCGGGTGGTCAGGCGGTGGCGGGCACGCTCGCGACGCCGTGGGGGAGGACCCGGCGGCCGAGCACGCGCTGGGTCACGCCCTCGCGGTCGAGCAGGGGGATGATCCCGCCGTTCCAGAACTGGAAGCCGGCGCCGGTGATCATCGCCAGGTCGATGTCCATCGGGGCCTCGACGACGCCCTCGGCGAGCATCAGCCCGACCTCCTCGGCGATGGCGCCGAGCACGCGGGCCCGGACCTCGTCGACGGAGAGCTCGACCGGCTCGGCCGGCTGCTCGCGCATCGCCTCGACCTCCGGGTCGGGCACCGGGCGGCCGCGCTCGTCGGTGGCGTAGTAGCCGCGCTTGCCCGCCTCGACGAGGCGCCGCAGCGTCGGGGAGACGAAGAAGCGGTCGCCGAACGCGCGGTGCAGGGTCTCGCTGTTGTGCAGCGCGATGGCCGGACCGACGAGGCCGAGCAGGACGAACGGCGGCATCGGCGCGAGGCCGGCGACGGCGCGGTCCGCGACGGCGACCGGGGTGCCCTCGTCGACGACCCGCGAGTACTCGCCCATGAAGCGGCCGAGCAGGCGGTTGACGACGAACGACGCCGAGTCCTTGGAGCGGATGCACGTCTTCTTCAGGCCCTTGCCCACCGCGAAGCCGGTGGCCAGGGTCGCCTCGTCGGTGTGCTCGCCGGGGATGACCTCGAGCAGCGGCATGACCGCGACGGGGTTGAAGAAGTGCAGGCCGACGACCCGCTCGGGGTGCTGCAGCCCGCTCGCCATCTCGGTGATCGACAGCGACGAGGTGTTGGTGGCGAGGACGCACTCGGCGGAGACGACGGCCTCGACCTCGGCGAAGACCTGCTGCTTGACCGACATCTCCTCGAAGACGGCCTCGATGACGAGGTCGGCGTCGGCGAAGCCGTCCTTGCTCGTCGAGCCGGTGACCAGGCCCTTGAGGAAGGACGCCTTGTCGGGGGAGACCCGGCGCTTGGCCAGCAGCTGGTCGACCTCCTGGTGCACGTAGCCGACGCCCTTGGCGACGCGGTCCTCGTCGAGGTCGGTCATGACGACCGGCACGCCGAGGCGGCGCGCGAAGAGGAGCGCGAGCTGGCTCGCCATGAGCCCCGCGCCGACGACGCCGACCTTGGTGACCGGGCGGGCGAGCGCCTTGTCGGGGGCGCCGGCCGGCCGCTTGGCCCGCTTCTGGACGAGGTCGAAGGCGTAGAGGCCGGCCCGCAGCTCGTCGGACATGATGAGGTCGCCGAGCGCCTCGTCCTCGGCCGCGAAGGCGTCCTCGCGCGACGCGGTCCGCGCGGCCCGGACGAGCTGGACCGCCCGCAGCGCGCCGGGGGCCTGCCCGCCGGTCTTGGCGACGACGACCTTGCCGGCGCGGTCGCACGCGGCGTCCCACGCCTCGGCGGACCGGTCGACCTCGGCGCGCTCGACGGTCACGGCGCCGTTCAGCACTCCGGCCGCCCAGCGCAGCGAGTCCTCGAGGAAGTCCGCCGGGGGGAGCAGGACGTCGGCGATGCCCATCGCGGCGACATCCTTGGCGGCGAGCATCCGGTTCTGCGACAACGGGTTCTCGATGACGACCTTGAGGGCCGCCTCGGCACCGACGAGGTTCGGGAGCATCCAGCAGCCGCCCCAGCCGGGGACGAGCCCGAGGAAGGTCTCGGGGAGGGCGAAGGCGGGAACGCCGGCCGAGATGGTCCGGTGGTCGGCCGCGAGCGCGAGCTCGACGCCGCCGCCCATCGCCGCGCCGTTGACGAACGCGAACGTCGGCACCGGCAGGTCCATGAGGGTCGCGAAGGCGCGGTGGCCGGCCTGCGCGATCTCGACGGCCTGGCTGCGGTCGGTGACGTACGGGATGCCGGACAGGTCGGCGCCGACGGCGAAGACGAACGGCTTGCCGGTGACGCCGACGGCCTGGATCTCGCCGGCCTCGGCGCGGGCCCGCAGGGTGTCGAGCGTGGCCTGGAGCCCGGCGACGCCCTCGGGGCCGAAGGTGTTCGGGCGGGTGTGGTCCTTGCCGTTGTCGAGCGTGACGAGGGCCAGGGTGCCGGCGCCGCCGGGGAGCGTGACGTCTTGCACGGGGGTGCGGGTGACGACCTCGGCGGGCAGGGCGGGGGCCTGGGTGGTGGTGGTCATGGCTCAGGCGTCCTTCCGGTAGTCCGCGTGGTTCGGGTTCTCCCAGATGACGCAGCCGCCCATCCCGATGCCGATGCACATCGCGGTCAGGCCGTAGCGCACCTCGGGGTGCTCCTCGAAGTGGCGGGCGAGCTGGGTCATGAGGCGCACGCCGGAGGACGCGAGCGGGTGACCCGTGGCGATGGCGCCGCCCCACGGGTTGACGCGCTCGTCGTCGTCGGCGATGCCGAAGTGGTCGAGGAAGGAGAGGACCTGCACGGCGAACGCCTCGTTGAGCTCGAAGAGGCCGATGTCGTCGATGGTCAGGCCCGCCTTGGCGAGGGCCTTCTCGGTGGCGGGGACCGGGCCGATGCCCATCACCTCGGGCTCGACGCCGACGAAGGCGTGCGAGACCAGGCGCATCCGGACCGGGAGGCCGAGCTCGTCGGCGGCGGACTGGCTCGCGAGGAGGCAGGCGGTGGCGCCGTCGTTGAGGCCCGCCGCGTTGCCGGCGGTGACGTTGCCGTGCGGACGGAACGGGGTCTTGAGGCCGGCGAGCTCCTCGAGCGTCGTGCCGGGGCGCGGCGGCTCGTCGGCGGTCGCGAGGCCCCAGCCCTTCTCGACGTGGCGGGTCGCGACGGGGACGAGGTCGGGCTGGACCTTGCCGGCCTCGTAGGCGGCGGCGAGCTTGCGCTGGCTGCCGACGGCGAAGGCGTCGGAGCGCTCCTTGGTCAGCTGCGGGAAGCGGTCGTGGAGGTTCTCGGCGGTCTTGCCCATGACGAGGGCGGACTCGTCGACGAGGCGCTCGGCGACGATCCGCGGGTTGGGGTCGACGCCCTCGCCCATCGGGTGGCGGCCCATGTGCTCGACGCCACCGGCGACGGCGATGTCGATGGCCCCGACGCCGATGGCCGACGACACGGTCGTCACGGCGGTCATCGCGCCGGCGCACATCCGGTCGATCGAGTAGCCCGGCGTCGACTTCGGCAGCCCGGACAGGAGCGCCGTCATCCGGCCGAGGGTCAGGCCTTGGTCGCCGATCTGCGTCGTCGCGGCGATGGCGACCTCCTCGACCCGCTCGGCCGGGAGCTCGGGGTGGCGCCGCAGCAGCTCGCGGACGCACTTGATGACGAGGTCGTCGGCGCGGGTCTGGGCGTACATGCCCTTCTCGCCGGCCTTGCCGAAGGGGGTGCGGACGCCGTCGACGAAGACGACCTCCTGGAGCTCACGGGGCACGAGGTGGCCTCCCTGGTCGGGGACGTGGGACCGCCCGGCGGGGACCGGGCTGCGTCGATCGTACTAAGCAAGCGCTCAGTCATCGAGAGGCGCCGGAGTGACCGGGGTCACGCGCCGTAGCCTGAGCGCCATGGACGAGCGCGGGTGGACCACCGTCGACGACGTCGAGGCGCTCGCGGCCCTCGTCGGTGAGCCGGCCCGGCGGGCCGTCGAGAAGGAGCGCGACCACCTGCTCGACGTCGACCTCGCGTGGCTGCGGGCCGCCCCGTTCTGCGTCCTGGCCACCGCGGACGCCGACGGCGCGTGCGACGCCTCGCCGAAGGGCGACCCCGCCGGGCGCCTGGTCCACGTCCTCGACCGCCGCACGATCGCCGTCGCGGAGCGCCCGGGCAACCGCCGCGTCGACGGCTACCGCAACGTGCTGGAGAACCCGCACGTCGGCCTGCTCTTCCTCGTGCCCGGGCGTGGCGACACGCTGCGCGTCAACGGCCGGGCGCGCCTGGTGTCGGACGCGCCGTTCCTCGACGAGATGACGGTGCGGGGCCACCGCCCGCTGCTCGCCCTCGTCGTCGACGTCGAGCAGGTGTTCTTCCACTGCAGCAAGGCATTCCTGCGCGCCGGCCTCTGGGAGCCGGAGACCTGGCGGCCGTTCGACGAGGTGCCGCGGCGGGCCGTCATCGCCCACGACGTCGAGCCCGACGGGCGCAGCCTCGAGGAGCTCGACGCCTACTACGGCCCCGCGTACGCCGAGGGCCTCTACCGCTGAGGGTGCGGGACTCGTGAGTTGCCAGCCTGGACGGGACCGACCCCTGACCTCCGGGAGGAGAAGACCGTGGACCTGACGCTGCCCTGGACCGACGACGAGCTCGTGCTGCGCAATCGCTACGAGACGCTGAGCATCGTCAACGACCTGCTCATCGCGGTCTGGTTCCTCGTCGGGAGCATCCTGTTCTTCCGGGAGTCGACGACGTACGCGGGCACCTGGTTCTTCGTCGTCGGCTCGGCCCAGCTGATGCTGAGGCCCTCGATCCGGCTGTCCCGGCGCATCCACCTGCGCCGCCACCGGCAGCGGCACGGCGGGAGCGGGCCGACCGAGAGCAGCCAGGACTTCTGAGCGCGGCGGCAAGCCTCGCCAGGGGTGGCCGGTGAGGCTGCCGTCAGGCGTCGGGGTGCGCCTCGAAGGCCGCGACGAGCATCGGCGCGACGACGTCGGCCTGCCAGCGCCGCACACCGTAGGCGGCCAGCGCGGCCGAGAAGCCCTCGACGTCGCGCCGCTCCGGCGGCGTCCAGACGACGCGGCGCAGCGGGTCGGGGGAGCAGACGTTCTCGACCGGGATGCTGTGCTCGTCGGCGAACTCGGTGAGGGCGGCGCGCGTCGCCGAGAGCCGGGCGGCGGCCGCGGGGTTCTTGTCGGCCCACACGCGCGGCGGCGGGGGGCCGTCCGACGGCAGGGTCCGCGGCGGCAGCTTCTCCTCCGGGAGGGCGACCGCCCGCTCGACCGCCTCGACCCACTGCCGGCCGTAGCGCTTGATGGCGCGGTGGCCGGACGGCAGGGCCGCGGTGTCGCGGGGGAGCGCGGCCGCGATGTCGACGAGGGCGGCATCCGGCAGCACGCGGCCGACCGAGGTGTCGCGCTCGCGGGCGATCGTGTCGCGGGCGTACCAGAGCTCACGGATGACGCCGACGGCCCGGCGCGAGCGCAGCGTGTTGATGCCGGAGGTGCGCCGCCACGGGTCGACGCGCTCGGTCGGGGCCCAGGTGAGCAGCGCGGTGAACTCCTGGCGCGCCCACTCGTCCTTGCCCTGCGCGGCGAGGTCGACGCCCATGAGGTTGCGCAGCTCGCCGAGGACCTCGACGTCGAGCGCCGCGTAGCGCAGCCACGGGTCGGGCAGCGGGCGGGTGGACCAGTCGACCGCGGAGTGCTCCTTGGCCAGGCGCAGCCCGAGGTAGTGCTCGACGACCGCGGCGAGACCGACCCGCGGCAGGCCGAGGATGCGGGCCGCGAGCTCGGTGTCGAACAGCTGGCGCGGGCGCAGGCCGACCTCGGCGAGGCAGGCGAGGTCCTGGGTGGCGGCGTGGAGGATCCACTCCGCGGCGCCGATCGCGTCGTTGACCGGCGTGAGGTCGGGGACGGCGACGGGGTCGATGAGCCAGGTGCCCGAGCCCTCGCGGCGCAGCTGCACGAGGTAGGCGCGCTGGCCGTAGCGGTAGCCCGAGGCGCGCTCGGCGTCGATCGCGACCGGGCCGACGCCCGCGGCGATGGCGGCGGCGGCCTCGTCCAGGCCGCGTTCGGTCTCGACGACGGAGGGCACGCCCTCGGCCGGCTCCTCGAGGGGCACGGGCTCCGCGACGGGAGTGGCGGGCACGTGGTCGTCCTCCGGGGTCGGGTCGGTGTGGGGGGTCTCCTGGCTCATCCGGCGGTCACCGTCGGGGGCCCGGGAGGGCGACGACGCCGTCGGGCAGCGGGGGCAGGCCGGCGATCGTGCACAGGAGGTCGGACCAGGCGAGGAGGTGCTCGCCGGCCTCGGGGCCGAGCGGCGTCCACGACGCCCGCAGCTCCATCTCGACGCTCGCGGGGCGGTCGGCGAGGCCGCCGAAGCTCTCGGACACGACACGCGTCACGGTGCCGGCCTCGGCGATGAACGGCACACCGCGCGCCGTGAGCGCGTCGGTCAGCCAGCTCCAGCCGACCTCGCCGAGCAGCGGCTCGGTGGCGAACTCCTCCTCGAGCTCGGCCCGGGCGAAGGTGACGGCGCGCCAGGCGCCGCCCCACGGCTCGGGCTCGGAGGGGTCGTGGAGGAGGACGAACCGGCCCGAGGCGAGCTCGGAGTCGGGGTCGTGCGGGTCGATGACGTCGGCGGTCAGCGCGACCGCGTGCGGGGCGATCCGCTGGGGCGCGGGCACCTCGGTGAGCCGCACCTCGGGCCGCAGCCGCGCACGGTGCAGCTCGTCGAGTGCCCGGGTGAAGTCCGGGGACTCCCTCCCGGTCACGGTGCTGCGCGCCACGTGGAGCACAGTAGGACGCGCGCCCGCCCCAGCGCGGCAGGGCGCGCCGAACGGCAGCCGACCGGTCGACCCCTTGCACCCGCAAGGTTTCCCTTCCACCCGGCAAGCTCTTCCTTCCACTCGGCAAGGTTTCCCTTCCACCGCGGAAGGTGTTCCTTCCACGGCGCACGGGAAACCTCGCAGGGGCAAGGAGGTCGGGGGCATCCACCATCCGGCCCCGGGGCTCCGCCGAGTCGAGGTGAAGGACGACCGCGAGGGGGTCCGGTTTCACCTCGACCCGGCCGGGCTCTGGGGGGTCGAGGTATTCGGCCACCGCGAGAGGGTCGCCGAATACCTCGACCCGTCGGAAGGAACCGCCTGACCCACCCTCCGACCCCGAACGCCGCCCCGGACGGCGCTGCCCGGCCCGCCCCTCCTCGCCTAGCCTGCGGCTGTGCTGAGCCTGCTCGCCCTCGCCTCGTCGGCGGTCTGGGGCACCTCGGACTTCTTCGCCGGCCTCGCCTCGCGGCGCCGCCCACCGGTCGCCGTCGTCGGCTGGACGCAGGGTCTCGCTCTCCTGGTCGTCTCGGCGATCGTCCTCGTCCGTCGCGACACCGTCACCTTCGAGGGCTGGCCGCTGTGGTCGGTCGCCGCCGGCCTCGCGGGGATGACCGGCCTCGTCTGCTTCTACTCCGCCCTGTCCGCCGGGACGATGGGCGTCGTCGCACCGATCGCCGCCCTCGGCGTCGTCGTGCCCGTCGTCCTCGGCGTGGCGGGCGGCGACACCCCCTCGCCGTGGGCCTGGGTCGGGATGCTCGTCGCGATCATCGGCGTCACGCTGGCCAGCGGCCCCGAGCTGACCGGCGAGGTCTCCCCACGCCCGGTCGTCCTCGCGTCGGTCGCGGCCCTCGGCTTCGGTCTCGCCCTCTACTGCCTCGACCGCGGCGCCCGCGAGTCCGCGCTCCTCACGCTCTGGGGGATGCGCCTGACGTCGGTGAGCATCCTCGTCGTCGTCGCCCTGCTCGTGCGCTCGACCGGCGGTGTCACCCCGCGCGAGGTGCCCGGTCTGCTGCTCATCGGCTGCGGCGACCTCGGCGCGAACTTCCTCTTCGGCATCGCGTCCTCGCGCGGCGAGGTGAGCATCGCCTCCGTGCTCGGCTCGCTCTACCCCGTCGTGACGATCGTGCTCGCGCGCGTCGTCATCAAGGAACGGCTGCGGCGGGTGCAGCAGGCCGGCGTCGCCCTCGCCCTCGGCGGCGCGGTGCTCATCGCCCTCTGACCGCGGCGTCCACCCCCGCCGGCGGATGGGAGGATGTCGAGCCGTGACGACCTCCCCGAGCCCGGCCGCCGCGCCCGCCTCCGACTCCGCCCTCGTGCGGGCCGCCCGCGGCCTGCCCGTGCCGCACACCCCGGTCTGGTTCATGCGCC
Source organism: Phycicoccus sp. DTK01 (assembly GCF_017312765.1). Taxonomy (NCBI): domain Bacteria; kingdom Bacillati; phylum Actinomycetota; class Actinomycetes; order Micrococcales; family Intrasporangiaceae; genus Phycicoccus; species Phycicoccus sp. DTK01. The sequence goes on from NZ_BOPU01000001.1 coordinate 415,251, forward strand.
AGGCCGGCCGCTCGCTGCCCGAGTACCGCAAGGTCCGCGAGGGCGTCGGGATGCTCGAGTCCTGCCGGCGCCCCGACCTCGTCACCGAGATCACCCTCCAGCCCGTGCGCCGCCACGGCGTCGACGCGGCGATCTTCTTCTCCGACATCGTCGTGCCCCTCGCGGCCGTCGGCATCGACCTCGACATCGTCGCCGGTGTCGGCCCGGTCGTGGCCGAGCCGGTGCGCAGCCGCGCCGACCTCGAGCGGCTGCGCGACCTTGTCCCCGAGGACGTCCCCGACATCACCGAGTCGGTCCGGATGCTCACCGCCGAGCTCGGCGCGACGCCGCTCATCGGCTTCGCCGGCGCGCCGTTCACCCTCGCGTCCTACCTCGTCGAGGGAGGGCCGTCGAAGAACCACGAGCACACCAAGGCCCTCATGCACGGCGACCCCGAGCTGTGGCACGACCTGTGCGCCCGGCTCGCCCGCATCTCCGGCGCGTTCCTGCGGGTGCAGGGCGAGGCCGGCGCGTCTGCCCTCCAGCTCTTCGACTCCTGGGCCGGCTTCCTCAGCCGCGCCGACTACGCGCGCTTCGTCGCGCCGCACTCGGCCGCCGCGCTCGCGTCCGTCGCGGACCTCGGCGTGCCGCGCATCCACTTCGGGGTCGGCACCGGCGAGCTGCTCACCCTCATGGGCGAGGCGGGCGCCGACGTCGTCGGGGTCGACTACCGGGTGTCACTGACCGACGCCCTCGAGCGCACGGGCGGGCGCTGGCCGCTCCAGGGCAACCTCGACCCGGCGCTGCTCTTCGCGCCGTGGGAGGCGCTCGAGCGCCGGGTCGTCGAGATCGTCGAGGAGGGTCGGGCCGCTCCCGGGCACGTCTTCAACCTCGGCCACGGCGTCCTGCCGCACACCGACCCCGACGTGCTCACCCGCGTCGTCGAGCTCGTCCACGAGGTCTCCGCGCGGTGACCGGCGGCCCGGCGGCACCCGACGAGCGCGCCATGCTCGACGCGTTCCTCGACGAGCACCGGGCCGGGCTGCGCGAGACGCTCGCCGGGTTGACCGAGGAGCAGGCGCGACGTCGGCTCGTGCCGTCCGCGACGACGCTGCTCGGGCTGCTCAAGCACGTCACCTTCGTCGAGCGGGTGTGGTCGGAGGAGGCCGTGCTGCAGCGGCCGCGGACCGAGATCGGGCTGCCCGCCACAGTCGACGAGACGTTCGTCCTCCATGACGCCGACACCATCGCCTCGGTCCTGGACGCGCACGAGAAGGCCTGCGCCACAGCGCGGTCCATCGCGGCGACAGTCGGCCTCGACGACCTCGTCCACGGCAACCGGCGCGGGCCGCTGTCGATGCGCTGGGTGCAGCTGCACCTCCTGCGCGAGCTCGCGCAGCACGCGGGGCACGCCGACATCCTCCGCGAGCAGGTGCTCGCCGCGGACGCCCGGGACGCCTGAGCCCGTGCCCGCCGACCGTGTCCTCACCGGTGACGGGCTGACCCTCGAGCCGCTGCGCGTGGAGCACGCCGAGGAGATGGCGAGCGCCCTCGGCGACCCGGCCCTGCACACGGTGATCGGGGGCCGTCCGGCGAGCTCCGACGAGCTGCGCGCCCGCTACGCCCGGCAGCTGCGCGGGCCCGCGGACCCGAGCGAGGAGTGGTGCACCTGGGTCGTGCGCGACGGCGGCGACGGCCCTCTCGTCGGCTACGTCCAGGCGACGCTCACCCGCGACGGAGCCCGCGCCGAGCTCGCGTGGGTCGTCGGGACCCCGTGGCAGGGCAGGGGCCTCGCGCGCCGGGCGGCCGCGCTCGTGCTGGCCGAGGTCCGGCGGCGGGGCGCCGAGGCGGTGCTCGCCCACGTGCGACCGGGCCACGCGCCGTCGGAGGCGGTGGCCCGGTCGCTCGGGATGCGGCCGACGGACGTCGTCGTCGACGGCGAGACCCGGTGGTCCCTGGAGACCGGGCGCCGCTGAGCCTCAGGCCGAGGGGGCGGCCGGCGGGGTCTGCGCCGTCGTGACGGCGACCGGCCGGCGGCGGCGCAGCCACGCGACGAGCGGGACGAGGACGAGCGCCGCGGCGACGCCGAAGGGCAGGACCGCGCCGAGGAGCGTCAGGACGAGCTGCACGGACCGGGTGAACGCCGTCCAGCCCGCCGCGAGCCCGGCGACGAACCCGGTCGGCTCCTCCATGGGCGCCGCACCGGCCTTCGTCGCGAGCCGGACGGTGACGGGGGAGAGGCTCACCTGGTCGTCGAGGGCGGCGAGCTGCTCCTCCATCGACTCCAGGTCCGCCTGCCGCCGGGACAGCTCGGCCTCGAGGCTCACGACGTCGGCCAGCTTGTCCGCGCGGCCCATGAGCAGGCGGACCCGCTCGACGCTGGCCTTCATCGTCTCGACGCGGGCGGCGGTGTCGACGTACTGACCGGTGACGTCGTCGGTGCTCGTCTGCCGCGACAGGACCTTGCCGGCCTTCCCGACCTCGTCGAGCGTCGCGTCGAGCTTCGCCGTGGGCACCGAGATGGTGAGGGTCCCCCAGCTGCCCTGCGCGGCAGGGTCGCTCGAGACCTCCTCCGCGACGACGAGCCCGCCCTGGCGCGTGGCGACGGCCCGCAGGGTCGAGGCGGCCCGCGCGACGTCGCCCACCTCGAGCGAGACGTCGGCGCGCCGCGCCAGCTTGCGCTCGGCCACGGCCGGGACGACCGCCGCCGAGGCGCCGCCCGCTGCGGCCTTGCTGCCCGTGCCCTGCTGGTCCACGGCGGTGGCCGCCTGGTCGCGCGCCTCGACGCTCGCGGCCGGTGCATCGGCCGCACCGCCGGCGGCGGACGACGAGGCGCCGGAGTCGGACGCGCTGCACGCGGCGAGGGCACTGACGCACAGGACGCCGGCGGCCAGGGCGGCGGCGAGGCGTCGGGACGGGGGGAGGGAGGTGGTGGGCACGGTGACTCCTTCGTCGGTGGCTCGGTCTCCGCTGGGGCGCCGCACCGTCCGTCGGAGTTCCCCGTCGGCGGTCTCGATGTGGTCACGGGTCGGCGTCGGCCGGGTCTCGCCGGACCCCGGTCCGGCGCGCCACCCGCCCGGGAACCCCCGGATGCCCCGTGAGAACCTGAGGACATGCCCGACGCGCCCCCGACCCGGCCCCACGTCGCCGTCGTCGGAGGCGGCATCGCCGGGCTCACCGCGGCCCTCGAGGTGCTCGACGCGCTGCCGGACGCCGACGTCACCGTCCTCGAGGCCGGGGACCGGTTCGGCGGCAAGCTGCGCACCGACGCCGTCGCGGGACTCCTCGTCGACGTCGGCGCCGAGTCGCTGCTCGCCGTCCGGCCCGAGGCCGTCGGGCTGGCCCGGCGGGTCGGCCTCGGGGACGACGACCTCGTCACGCCGGCGACGACCTCCGCCACGCTCTGGTCCCGCGGCGTGCTGCGCCCGCTGCCGCAGGGCACGCTCATGGGCGTCCCGACCGACCCGGAGTCGGCACGCGGCGTGCTCTCGGACGACGAGGTCGCGCGCGCGGCCGACCCGCAGCCGTGGCCGGGCGGCGCCGTCCACGACGACGTCTCGGTCGGCGAGTACGTGTCGCACGTGATGGGTCGCGCCGTCGTCGACCGGCTCGTCGAGCCCCTGCTCGGCGGGGTCTACGCCGGCCACGCGGACCGGCTCTCGCTCCGGGCGACGATGCCGGCGCTCTGGCAGCGTGCGGCGGCCGGTGATGCCCCGACCGCTGCACCGCCCGTCCGGCCGCCCGGCCCCGACGCCCCCGCCGCCGCGCCGCGCCAGCCGTTCGCGGGCATCCGCGGCGGCATCGGCCGGCTGCCCGTCGAGGTCGCCGACGCCCTGCGGGCGCGCGGGGCCCTGCTGCGCACCGGCGCCGTCGTCCGCGGCCTCGAGCGCGCCGGCTCGCGCTGGCGCCTCGTCGTCGGCTCCGCGGCCGACCCCGTCGCGGTCGAGGCCGACGCCGTCGTCCTCGCCCTGCCGCCCGCCCCCACCGCGCGCCTGCTCGCCGACCTGGCGCCGGCCGCCTCCCGGCTGCTCGGCGAGGTCGAGACGGCGTCGATGGCCGTCGTCACCCTCGCGGTGCGCCGGGAGGGGCTGCCCGAGCTGCCCGGGTCGGGCTTCCTCGTGCCGCCGGTCGACGGGCGGAGCATCAAGGCGAGCACCTTCAGCGCCAACAAGTGGGCGTGGGTCGGCGCGCTGTCGCCCGACGTCGTGCACCTGCGTGCCTCGCTCGGCCGGGCCGGGGAGGAGGCCGTCCTCCAGCGGGACGACGCGGACCTCGTGACCCTCGCGGTGGCCGAGGTCGGCGAGGCGCTCGGCGCCCCGCTGACGCCGGTCGTCGACCACCACGTCCAGCGCTGGGGCGGCGCGCTGCCGCAGTACGCGGTCGGCCACGTCGAGCGCGTCGCGGGCGTGCGTGCCGACGTCGCGGGCCTCGCCGGCGTGGAGGTCGCCGGCGCCACCTACGACGGCGTCGGCGTGCCGGCCGTCATCGCCTCCGCCACGACCGCCGCCCGCGCCGTCGTCGAGCACCTGACCTCCGCCGCGGCAGGCGCGGCGAGCACCGCAGCATCCCGAGGAGAGTCGCGATGAGCACCCCCAGCCGCCCCGCCCCGAGCAAGCCCGGCGCGAGCCGCATCCGCGAGATCAACGACACCATCCGCTACGCCATGTGGTCGGTGTTCGCCCTCGCCGAGCCGCTCGGGGACGCCGACCGCGCCGCCCTCGCCGACGAGGTCGAGCAGCTCTTCGCGTCCTTCGGCGCCGAGGACGTCGTGGTCCGCGGCGTCTACGACGTCGCCGGCCTGCGCGCCGACGCCGACCTCATGGTCTGGTGGCACGCTGCGACCATCGAGGCGCTCCAGCAGGCGTACCACGCGCTCCTGCGCACCGAGCTCGGGCAGCACCTCGACCCGGTGTGGTCGGTCGCGGCCCTCCACCGCCCGGCCGAGTTCAACAAGAGCCACATCCCGGCGTTCATGGCCGACGAGGAGGCGCGGAAGTACGTCTGCGTCTACCCGTTCGTGCGCTCGTACGAGTGGTACGTCATGGACGACAAGGAGCGCCGCGACATGCTCGTCGAGCACGGGCAGATGGCGCGCGAGTACCCCGATGTGCGCGCCAACACCATCGCGGCCTTCGCCCTGGGCGACTACGAGTGGGTGCTGGCCTTCGAGGCCGACGAGCTGCACCGCATCGTCGACCTCATGCGCGAGCTGCGCGCGTCCAAGGCGCGGCTGCACGTCCGCGAGGAGATCCCCTTCTACACCGGCCCCCTCGTCGAGGTGCGCGACCTCGTCGCCCGCCTGCGCTGACCCTCTGCCGCCCCACCCGACTCATCCCATCCGCACCACGCGTATCGGGTGACCCGATACGGCCGCGCTGTACCCGAGAACCGTTGTCGGGTGAGGCGCGGCCTTGTCCGCGGCAGGGGGCGCCGTCCACAGGGCGCGTCACGGAGCGCGGTCGTCCACAGATCGGGTCGACCCCGATGACGTGACCCGTCGCGCCGCCCGACGCTGGCCAGATGGATGACGCACTCCGAGCGCTGGCCGACGCCCAGGGCGGTGTCTTCACGACGATGCAGGCCCGGCGCATCGGGGTCGGGGACCGTGGCCTGGCGCGGCTGCGGCGGGACAAGGAGGTGCACGCCGTCGCGCGCTCCGTCTCCAGCACCACGCCGTGGCGGGACGGTCGGGTCGATGCCCGCCTCCTCGTGCGGACACGCGGGGCGCTGGCCCTGTACCCGGACTCGTACGCGGTCGGTGCCTCCGCTCTCGTGCTGGCCGGCGTGCCGGTCCACCGGGTCGGCTCCGACCGGGCCGACGTCGCGCGACCCGTCCATCGCGAGGTGCTGACGGACCTGTGCCGGATCCGTCCGCCGCACCCGTCGCTGCGGTCCTCGACGAGCCCGTCGACGGCACAGGGGCTGGCCGAGGCCGTCGTGCAGACCGCGCTCGACCACGGCCACGTCGCCGCCGTCGTGGCGGCCGACCACGCCCTGCACCACGGGTTGGTCACCCGCGCCGAGATCGAGGCGGTCGCCGACCTCGTCGAGGGATGGCCCGAGTCGGCCCGGGTGCGCACGACGGTCGCCCTCATGGACGGACGCTCCGAGTCGGTCGGCGAGACGCTTGCGCGCCTGTTCGTCGTGGGCCTGGGTTGGCGCGTCACGCCGCAGCTACCCCTGCGGGACGCCGCCGGGGTCTTCGGCTACGGGGACCTCGGGGTCGACGGCACGAACCTCGTGCTGGAGTTCGACGGGCGGGTCAAGTACGCGAGCGACGCGGACGCGCTCTGGAAGGAGAAGCGCCGCGAGGACCGCGGGCGCCGGGCCGGCTACCTCTTCGAGCGGATCATCTGGTCCGAGCTGGACGCGCCGGCCGTCCTGGGGCCGCGGCTGACGGCGGCGCGCGCCAGGGCCGAGCGCCGGCCGGACGCCTGACGCGGCCGACCATCCCGGACAACGCTGCGCCTCACCCGAGAACGGAACTCGGGTGAGGCGCGGTCGTATCGGGTGACCCGATACGCGTGTGACGAGCGGGGTGGGGGGCGGCGCGGTGCGGGCGGGTCAGGCGTCGGTGGCCGGGCGCAGCGTCATGCTGATCGAGTTGATGCAGTAGCGCTGGTCGGTCGGGGTGTCGAACCCCTCGCCCTCGAAGACGTGCCCGAGGTGGCTGCCGCACGCGGCGCAGCGGACCTCGACGCGCTTCATGCCCATCGAGCGGTCCTCGAGCAGCTCGACGGCGTCGCCGGCCAGCGGGCTCCAGAACGACGGCCAGCCGCAGTGCGACTCGAACTTCGTGTCCGACTCGAACAGCTCGGCGCCGCACGCCCGGCAGGCGTACACGCCGGTGGTCTTGCTGTCGGTGTACTCCCCGACCCACGGGCGCTCGGTCCCGGCCTCGCGGAGCACCTGGTACTCGGCGGGCGAGAGCTGCTCGCGCCACTCGGCGTCGGTCTTGCGGACGGTGTACTCGTGACCGGTGGGCTTCATCGTCATGTCCGTCCCAACACCACGCGCGCCCCGATGGTTCCCGCCGCGTCCACCCGCCCGTCGGCACCCGTCGTTAGGCTCCGGGACATGGCCGATGCACAGATCGTCGAGGTCGAGGGGCCGCACGGCGTCCGGCAGGTCCGCCTGAGCAGCCCCGACCGGCTCATGTGGCCCGACGCGGGGATCACCAAGGGGGACCTCGCGGGGTACGTCCAGGCGGTCGGCGACTGCCTCGTGCGCCACATCGGCGACCGGCCGGTCACCCTCCAGCGCTTCCCCGAGGGCATCGAGGGCGAGGAGTTCTACCAGAAGAACCCCCCGAAGGGGATGCCCGACTGGGTCGGCACGGTCGGCTGCCGCTACCCGAGCGGCCGGCGCCACCCGCAGATCGTCGTCGACGAGGTCGCGACCGCGGTCTGGGCCGTGCAGATGAACACGGTCACCTTCCACCCGTGGCCGGTGCGCACCGCCGACACCGACCGTCCGGACGAGCTGCGCATCGACCTCGACCCGCAGCCCGGGCGCACGTTCTCCGACGCCGTCGAGGCCGCGGTCGCCCTGCGCGAGCTGATGGGCGAGCTCGGGCTCACGGCCTGGGCCAAGACGAGCGGCAACCGCGGCGTGCACGTCTACGCGCGCGTCGCGCCGACGCACGAGTTCCTCGACGTGCGCCACGGCGTCATCGGCATCGCCCGTGAGCTCGAGCGCCGCCTGCCCGACCTCGTCACCGCGTCGTGGTGGAAGGAGGAGCGCGGCGAGCGCGTCTTCGTCGACTTCAACCAGGCCTGCCGCGACCGCACCATCGCGTCGGCCTACAGCCCGCGCCCGCTGCCCGGTGCGCCGGTCTCGATGCCGGTCACCTGGGACGAGCTGCCCACCGTCTCGCCGGGCGACTTCACCGTGCTGACCGTCCCCGACGTCCTCGAGGACCGCGGCGACGCGTGGGAGGGCATCGACGGCGCCGTCGGTGACGTCACCACGGCGATCGCCCTGTGGGACAGGGATGTTGAGGAGCGCGGCCTCGGGGAGCTCAACTTCCCGCCCGACTACCCGAAGATGCCGGGCGAGCCCCCGCGCGTGCAGCCGAGCAAGCGCCGCCAGGACAAGGCCGACGCCGAGTACATGGCACCCAAGGCCGAGCGCGACGCCGCGCTGCGCGAGGAGTGGGGGATGCCCGTCGTGCCCCCGGTCGCGCCGATGCTCGCCAAGCCGGTCAAGGGCCTCGACGCGAAGGTGCTGCGCGACACCGAGGTCGTCTACGAGCCGAAGTGGGACGGGTTCCGCTCCATCGTCTTCCGCTCCGGCGACCGCGTCGAGATCGGCAGCCGCAACGAGAAGCCGATGACGCGCTACTTCCCCGAGGTCGTCGAGGCGGCGCTGGCCAACCTGCCCGAGCGCTGCGTCGTCGACGGCGAGATCATCGTCGTCCGGCCGGGGGAGGACCGGCTCGACTTCGAGCTGCTCAGCCAGCGCATCCACCCGGCGGCCAGCCGGGTCACGAAGCTGTCCGTCGAGACGCCGGCCCGGTTCGTCGCGTTCGACCTGCTGGCCCTCGGCGACGACGACCTGACCGGCCGGCCCTTCGCCGAGCGCCGCGCCCTCCTCGAGGAGGCCCTCGCCGACGCGCAGGCCCCCGTCCACCTCACCCCCGCGACGCGCGACCCCGAGGTCGCCGCCGGGTGGTTCACCGAGTTCGAGGGGGCGGGCCTCGACGGGCTCGTCGCCAAGCCGGCCGACGGGGCGTACGAGCCGGACAAGCGGACGATGCTCAAGATCAAGCACGAGCGCACCGCCGACTGCGTCGTCGCCGGCTACCGCACCCACAAGTCCGGTGACGACGTCATCGGCAGCCTGCTCCTCGGCATCCACGACGCCGACGGCACCCTCGTGTCCGTGGGGGTCATCGGCGCGTTCCCCATGGCCCGCCGCAAGGAGCTGTTCGAGGAGCTGCAACCGCTCGTCACGGACTTCGACGACCACCCGTGGGCCTGGGCGAAGCAGGAGGAGGGCAACCGGACCCCGCAGAACGCGGCCGGCAGCCGGTGGGCCGCCGGGAAGGACCTCTCCTTCACGCCGCTGCGGCCCGAGCGCGTCGTGGAGGTGCGCTACGACCACATGGAGGGTGTGCGCTTCCGGCACACCGCCCAGTTCGTGCGCTGGCGCCCCGACAAGGACCCGGCGGACTGCACGTACGAGCAGCTCGACGAGCCGGTCTCGTACGACCTCTCGGCCGTCCTGGCCGGGGAGCCCACGTGACCGAGCGCGCACCGGCCCGCGCCGGCCGTGCCCGTCGCCTCGCCCTCGCCGGCGCTGCCGTCGGGGGGACGGCCGCCCTCGCGTCCGGTGGGGGGTCCGTCGCCGCCGCGGCCTACTTCGCCCGCAGGGTCGTCACCCCCGAGCGGGCCCGACCCGACGACGTCGTCGTCCACTCCGCCGACGCCACGAGCGTCGTCCTCGGCACGACCGCCGAGACGGTCGTCCCCGGTCGCTACGGGCTGTGGCTCGAGGGCGGCCTCGGGCACGCCCGCTACGGCGAGGTCCTCGAGCTCGACGCGACGGCCGGCCGCGTCCGCCGCGAGCTGCTCGGGGTCGACCGCGGCGTGCTCGCGCCCGGCACGGCACGCTTCAACCCCTACTTCCACGGCAGCGCCCCCGACGACAGCCTCGACCTGCCGACCGAGCACGTCACCTACGACGGCGAGCTCGGCCCGATGCCCGCCTGGGTCGTCGCGCCGGGCGGTGTGCCGACCACGCGCTGGGCGGTGCTCGTGCACGGCCGCGGCGCCCGGCGCGAGGAGACGGTCCGCGCGCTCGCGCCCCTGCTCGCCGAGGGATGGACCTGTCTCGTGCCCACCTACCGCAACGACGAGGGCGTCCCCGCCGGCCCCGACGGCCGGTACGCCCTCGGCCTGTCGGAGTGGCGCGACATCGACGCCGCGATGGGCTACGCCCTGGGCCGCGGCGCCGAGGAGCTGCTGCTCGCCGGCTGGTCGATGGGGGGAGCCATCGTGCTCCAGGCCCTCGACCGGTCGGTGCACGCCGACGCGGTCGGCCGGGTCGTCCTCGACGGGCCGGTCGTCGACTGGGGCGACGTCCTCGCGCACCATGCGCACGAGCACCACATCCCGCCGCCGGTCGGCTCGCTCGCGCGCCTCCTGATGCGCCACCGGCTCGGGCACCGGCTGGTGGGGGTGCACGAGGGCGTCGACCTCGCCCTCACCGACTGGGTGCGGCGCGCCGACGAGCTGCGCCACCGCGTGCTGCTCATCCACTCCGCCGACGACGAGTTCGTGCCCTTCGGTCCGTCGCTGGCGCTCGCCCAGGCGCGCCCGGACCTTGTCGAGTTCCACGAGTGGCGGCTGGCCCGGCACTGCAAGGAGTGGAACACCGACCCGGAACGGTGGGAGTCGCTCGTCCGCGAGTTCGCCTCGGGCTGAACCCAGTTGGGGGCAGCGGTCAGCGGCGGACCCGCCAGAGGCCGAGCAGGGTGCCCGACTCCTCGAGCAGCAGGTGGGGCCGGAGCGCGACGCCGTCCGGGACGGCGAGGGCCGGCCCGCCGACGATCCGCGGGAAGTCGCCGCCGACCACCACCGGGGCCGTCGTGAGCGCCATCTCGTCGACGACGCCGGCCGCGAGCGCCGTGCCGAGGAGCGACGGCCCGCCCTCGACGAGCACGTGCCGCAGCCCGCGCTCGGCCAGGCGGTCCAGCGCCTCCGGGAGGTCGACCTCGTCGTCGCCGCAGACGAGCACCGACTCCTCGCCGAGCACGGAGCGCGCCCGTGAGAGCGCCGCGTCGCCGGCGGACGCGCAGGTGACGAGCAGGCCCGCGCCGCGTCCCTCCGTCGGCGTGCGCAGGCCCTCGGGCACGCGACCGCTGTGGGTCACGACGACGAGGGCCGCCGGAACCGGGGAGCGACGGGTGGGCGGGACCCGGGTGTAGCCCTCGTCGCGCACGGTGCCCGCGCCGACGAGCACCGCGTCGGCGTGGTCGCGCAGGACGGCGAAGACGCGGTGGTCGGCCGGGGTGTTGACCGACCCGCTCGTCCCGTCCGCGCCGGTGGCGGAGCCGTCGAGCGTCGTCACCATGTTGGAGCGCACCCAGCGGCGGTGCCGTGCAGGCGCGTAGAGGCCGACGAGGTCGGCGGCCGTGACCCGGCTGCCGGGGGAGGCGGGACGGCGGGGGTCGATGAGCACGCGCACGACGGCATCCTCGCAGCCCGGTTCTGCGAGGATGCCGAGATGGGCAAGCGCAAGGGCAAGGGGACGAAGGCCGGCCGGGCCGTCGAGGCGGCCGACCTCGAGGGCAAGGCGGCGAAGAAGGCGCGCAAGAAGCGCGAGGCGGCCGCGCAGGCGCGTGCGGACGAGGCGGTCGAGGCCGCGTCCTGGTCGGAGGCCCTCCGGTTCCGACCCGGTGTCCGGCTCAGTGACGTCGACCCGCGCTCGACGCCCGGCTTCGACGGCAAGAAGTCCGACGGCGAGGAGGTCATGGTCGAGCTCCAGCAGCGGCTGTCCGACCTCCAGGAGCGCCTCTTCGCCGAGTCCAAGGGCGGCGGCACGCGCTCGGTGCTCCTTGTCATCCAGGGGATGGACACCTCCGGCAAGGGCGGCATCATGCGCCACGTCGTCGGGGCCGTCGACCCGCAGGGCGTGCGCATCACCTCCTTCAAGGCGCCGAGCGCCGAGGAGAAGCGGCACCCGTTCCTCTGGCGTATCCGCAGGGCGCTGCCGACGCCGGGGCTCATCGGCGTCTTCGACCGCTCGCACTACGAGGACGTGCTCATCGTCCGCGTCCACGACCTCGTGCCGCGCACGACGTGGTCGCGCCGGTACGGGCAGATCAACCGGTTCGAGGAGCAGGTCGTCGCCGACGGCACGACGGTCGTCAAGGTGATGATGCACCTCTCGCCCGAGGAGCAGAAGGAGCGACTCGGGGAGCGGCTCTCGCGGGGCGACAAGTACTGGAAGTACAACCCCGGCGACCTCGACGAGCGTGCCCGCTGGACGGACTACATGGAGGCGTACCAGGTTGCGCTGGAGCGCTGCTCGACGGACGCCGCGCCGTGGCACGTCGTCCCGGCCGACCGCAAGTGGTACGCCCGGCTGGCCGTGACCAACCTCCTGCTCGAGGCGCTCGAGCGGATGGACCCGCAGTGGCCCGCGGCCGACTTCGACGTCGAGGCCGAGCGCGAGCGGCTCGAGCTCAGCCCCTGACCGGCCCGTCGGCGGCCCCGGGCGGCAGTGCCCGGTCGACGACGATGCCCGCCGTCGTGACCCCGACGGCGTCCGACAGCGTCCCGAAGACCACGCCGTGCTCCCGGCGGACGCGGCTCGCGACGAAGGCGTCGGCGACCAGGCCGGGGGAGTGGCGCACGAGGAGCGCCGCCTGCAGGGTGACGGCGAGCCGCTCGACGGCGCGGCGCGCGTTCCAGGCGGCGTCGGGCTCCATCGCCTCGGCCCCTGCGTGCTCGCACGCGTCGATGGCGGCGTCCAAGGCGGGGTCGTGGCCGCGGGCGAGGGCGAGCTCCTTGCCGAGCGCGGCGAGCGAGGCGGGCTCGCGGGTCAGCGCGCGCAGCACGTCGAGCGCGCCCACGTTGCCCGAGCCCTCCCAGAGCGAGTTGAGCGGCGCCTCGCGGTAGAGGCGGGCGAGCCCGTTCTCCTCGACGTACCCGTTGCCGCCGAGGCACTCCAGCGCCTCGGCGACCATCGGCGCGGTGCGCTTGCACACCCAGAACTTGCCGAGGGCGACGCCGAGCCGCGCGAGGTCGTGCTCGCCGGCGTCGACCGCGTGGGCCAGGCGCATCCCGAGCACGGTGGCCGCCTCGGACTCCAGCGCGAGGTCGGCGAGCACGTTGCGCATGAGGGGCTGGTCGACGAGGGCGGCCCCGAAGGCCCGGCGGTGGCGGGCGTGGTGCACGGCACGGGTCAGCGCGGCTCGCATCGTCGCCGCCGAGCCGAGGACGCAGTCCAGCCGGGTCGAGGACACCATCTCGATGATGGTGCGGACGCCGCGCCCCTCGTCGCCGACGCGCGAGGCCCACGCGCCGTCGAGCTCGATCTCGGAGCTCGCGTTGGCGCGGTTGCCGAGCTTGTCCTTGAGCCGCTGGAGGTGGAGCGCGTTGCGGGTGCCGTCGTCGAGGACGCGGGGGAGGAGGAAGCAGGTGAGCCCGCCGTCGGCCTGCGCGAGGACGAGGAAGCCGTCGCTCATCGGGGCGGAGCAGAACCACTTGTGGCCGGTCAGCCGGTAGGTCTCGCCGGGCAGCGGGCCGCCGGCGGTCGGGACGGCCCGCGTCGTGTTGGCGCGCACGTCCGAGCCGCCCTGCTTCTCGGTCATGCCCATGCCGAGCGTGAGGCCCTGCTTGTCGGCCCGCGGCCGCAGGACGGGGTCGTAGGCGCGCGCCGCGAGCCCCGGCACCCAGGCGTCGGCGAGCTCCGGCGCGTGGCGCAGCGCCGGCACCGCCGAGTGGGTCATCGAGACCGGGCACAGGTGCGCGGCCTCGACCTGGGACCAGAGCACGAAGCCCGCCGCCCGGCGTGCGTGCGCCCCGCTGCCGGCCGGTCGCGTCCACGGCTCGGCGGTCAGGCCCTCGCCGACCGCGACCTCGAGCAGCCGGTGGTAGTGCGGGTGGTAGTCGACCTCGTCGAGGCGCTCGCCCGTCGGCGCGTGCGTCCGGAGCGTCGGCGGCACCCGGTCGGCGTGGTCGGCCCAGGTCCGCACCTCGGGGGTCCCGGCGAGCCGGCCGAGGGCCCCGAGCGCGTCGGCGGCGCCACCGTCGGCCGGGCGCACCCAGCGCTCCACGGCCTCGGTCAGGGCCGCGTCCGCGGCGAGGACGTCGTGCCCCTCCATCGGCGGCACCTGGTTGGTCACGTCGTGGGTGCGCACCGATGCACTGTACGGCGGATACCGTGGGCGGCATGACCGACGCGAAGCGCCGCGTGAGCCGGGCCCTCGCACGGGTCCCGGGGGCGCTGCCGCTCGCTCGGCTGACGGTGGTGACCACGCGGATCTGCCTGCGCTACCGGGTCACCGGCCTGGCGTCCGAGGCGGGGTTCTTCGCGCTGCTGTCGCTGCCGCCTCTCGTCCTCGGGCTCTTCGGCGGGCTCGGCTACCTCGGCGGCGCGCTCGGGCCGGACACCGTCGACGAGGTGCGCGTGGCCATCCTGCGGTACGCGACGCAGTTCCTCACGCCGCAGGTCATCAACTCGGTCCTCGGGCCGACCGTCGACGACGTCCTGCGCGGCGGACGCTTCGACCTGCTGTCGATCGGTTTCGTCCTCTCGCTGTGGTCCGGCTCGCGCGCGGTCAACGTCTTCGTCGACACCATCTCGATCATGTACGGCCAGTCGGGGGTGCGCGGCATCATCCAGACGCGGGCGCTGTCGTTCTCGCTCTACGTGGTCGCGCTGCTCCTCGGCATCGTCACGATCCCGCTCGTGCTCCTCGGCCCGACGCTCCTCGGTGACCTGCTGCCGACCGCGTGGCACCCCCTGACCCTGCTCTACTGGCCGCTCGTCACGCTGCTGACCGTCGGGGGTCTCACGAGCCTCTACCACGTGTCCACGCCACGCCGGTCGCCCTGGACCCGGGACGTGCCGGGTGCCGTCCTCACCCTCGTCATCTGGGCGCTGGCCTCGTTCGTCGTGCGCGGCTCGATCGCCGCCTCGCTCGGCGGCACGTCCATCTACGGGCCGCTCTCGGCGCCGATCGTCATCCTCATCTGGCTCTACGCCCTCGCCATCGCGGTGCTCATCGGCGCCGCGCTCAACGGGGCCATCCGCGAGCTGTGGCCGGCCGACGAGCGCCGCTCGCTGCACACGCGCCTCCTCGACCGGATCCGCCACCGCTCGGTGGCCGCACCGGCCGCGCCGCGTGACCCCTTCGGCGACTACCGGCGCACGGGGGAGACCGACGAGCTCGACCTGCGCAGCCTGCGCACCGCCGCCAACCAGCCGATCACGCCCCTGTCCAACGCCGCCGAGCCCGCCGAGACGCCCGCCTCGCGCGAGGTCCTCGCGGGCTCCGAGAACGACCGCTGAGCGCCCGACGGGCCTCCCGCGGCCCCGGTTTGGAGTTCGCGGCACGGGTCGGATACTGTTTCGGAGCACGCCGAGAGGGGATGCCGAAAGGGATCGCTTCCGACGCGCGCGGATGTAGCTCAGTTGGTAGAGCGCAACCTTGCCAAGGTTGAGGTCGCCGGTTCGAACCCGGTCATCCGCTCGGAGGGTTAGCCGCCCCCAATGGTGGAGTGGCCGAGAGGCGAGGCAGCGGCCTGCAAAGCCGCGTACACGGGTTCAAATCCCGTCTCCACCTCGAGTAGGACCCCACGGGCGATTGGCGCAGCGGTAGCGCGCTTCCTTGACACGGAAGAGGTCACTGGTTCAAACCCAGTATCGCCCACCACCAGAAACGGCCCCTGACCTGCAGAAATGCAGGACAGGGGCCGTTGTCGTGCCCCGGTGTCAGGCGCCGGGGCCGAGCTGCTCCGCGAGTCCGACGAACCCGTCGGCCGTGAGGTCGGGGGCGGTGAAGCACGACGGCCAGCCGCGACCCGCGCGGTCCAGCCACGCCGTCCGCAGCCCGGCGCGGTGGGCGCCCTCGAGGTCCCACGGGTGCACCGCGACGAGCAGCGCCCGCTCCGCCGGGACGCCGGTGACCGACAGCGCGTGGGCGTAGGCCTGCGGCGCGGGCTTCCAGCGGCCCGCGTCCTCGACCGAGAGGTAGGCCTCCACCACCGCCTCGGCGTCCGTCCCGCTCAGCAGGGTGCGGGCGACCGAGGCCGCGCCGTTGCTCAGCGTGACGACCCGGCACCCGAGGGCGGCCAGGGCGACGAGACCGGGGACGACGTCGGGGTGGGGCCGCAGCGCGACCAGAGCCTGCAGGACCTCCGCGGCCGCGGCGTCGGGGTCGGCGCAGTCGACGGCGACGAGGCGTGAGCGCAGCGTCGCCGTCGCCACGTCGGCGAAGCCGGGGTTGTCGCCGAGGACGGTGAGCGCGAACGCATCCCGGAGCACGCCGGCGAACCAGGCCTCGACGTCGCGGGGGTCGAGCCCGACCGCGGCGAAGGCGTCGGCCAGGCCCCCGAGGTCCGAGAGCGTCTCGTTGACGTCGAGGACGACCAGGTCGGGCACCTCGGGGCGGGGGGCCGTGGGCGTCGCGGTCATGGGGTCCTCCGATGGCGGGTGCGGGGGCGAGGGTCGACCCGCGGGGCGGGGGACGGGCTCAGGTGCGGCCCCCGCTCGCCGATGGGACGGGCGTGGGTCGTGCCAGTCTCCCCGGGAGCCGCGGCCGCCGCAGCCCGTGGCGGTCGCTCCTCGCGCTTCCCGCAGTGCTGGCGCTCGCCGCCTGCGGCCCCACGGGGTTGTTCGCCGGCCCGCCCGACCCCGGAGGGATGACGCTACCGCTGGGGCCGGCGTCGACGATCCACCTGACCGTCGCGGCCGGCGCCGGCTGCCGGACCCTGACGACGCGCCTCACCGGCCTGGCGCGCGGGCACGTCTACAGCGTCTGGCTCGAGGTCGTCGTCCGCGGCGCCGACACCGGGGCGCCGCTGCAGCGGCAGGTGGGGGCGGAGCCCGCCGTCACCATCAGGTAGCGGAAGTCCGCCGGCGTCCAGCCGACTCACGGGAAGGGCCCAGCCCACGTGCAGCGCCTGGGCGTACCCCTGCCTCGTGAGCACCTCGCTGCTGGGCCGCCCCACCGGGAGAGAGACGCCCGCTCCGGGCCCGACTGATGGGGGCTCCCGCGGCACGAGTCGTCCGCGCCGGGTCGCCGTGGCACGGGGGCTGACCACGGCCTACGTGCTCGGGACGGTCGTGGCGCTGGGTGTGTGGGTGTTCGCGGCCCCGACGCGCCGACCGACGCTCGGGGAGCTCGTCTTCGGGGTCCTCAACGTCCCCGTGGCGCGCTCCTTCCTCTCGGTGGTGGTCCTCGCGCTGGTCGCCGGTGCTCTGGTGACCCGACGGCGCGTCGGCCTGCTGGCGGCCGCGGCCTTCCAGGTCGGGGGTGTCGCGGTCGGCGTCCTCGCCCTGCTGCCCCGCGAGTCGCTGCGGTGGCTCGACGTCTGGCGCTCGCGCGGGAGCTTCGGCCGCAGCCTCGACCTCCTGGCCCTGGTGGTCGGCGTGGTCGTGCTCGTCGTCCTGTGGGGAGCGCGGGCGGAGTTCGGCGGCCGGCTGCGCCCCCGCCACGTCGGAGCTGCCGTCACGACCCTCGCGGCCGGGCTGCTCGGGACGCTCGCGGTGGCGGCGGCCCTGCTCGAGGCGACGGAGCGGGACGGGGCCACGGCGGGCGCGCTGGCTCGCGCCGTCCTCGACGTCCTCGCCGGCGTCGGGGGAGCGGGTCGGGACATGGGCCACGCGGCGCCGTGGGTGACCCAGGTGGTCGCGACGCTCGCCGGCCTGGTCCTCGTCGCGACGGTCACCGTCCTGCTGCGCCCCGCGCCGTGGCGTCCCCGCTGGGACCCCGACGAGGAGGTGTCCGTGCGCGCCCTGCTGCGCACCCACGGTGCGGCCGACTCGCTGGGCTACCTCGCGACCCGGCGCGACAAGAGCCTGGTCTTCTCGCCCGACGGTCGCGCCGTCGTCGCGCACCGGGTGGTCGCCGGCGTGTCGCTGGCCGCGGGCGACCCCCTCGGCGAGCCCGGGTCGCGACCCGCCGCGGTGCAGGCGTGGCTCGAGGAGGCCCACCGGCACGGATGGCTCCCGGCCGTCGTCTCGGCCGGCGAGGAGGGCGCGCGCGTCTACCGGGCGGCCGGCCTGCGGGTCGGGACGATGGGGGACGAGGCCGTCCTCGACGTCGCGAGCTGGGACCCCGACGACCCGGGCCGGCGCTCGGTGCTCCGCGCGGCCCGGCGGGTGGGCCGGGCCGGGGTCGTCGTGTCCTGCACGCGGCAGGAGCACCTCTCCGCGGACGACCTCACCGAGCTGCGGGCCGCCGCCGACCGCTGGCGTGGTGACGAGCCCGAGCGCGGGTTCTCGATGGCCCTCGGCCGGTTCGGCGACCCGGCCGACGGGCGCGTCCTCCACGTCATGGCGCGCGCCGAGGACGGGCGGCTGGTCGGCCTGCTCACGTTCGTCCCGTGGGGCTCGTCCGGCCTCTCGCTCGACGTGATGCGCCACGACCCGCAGGCCCCGAACGGGGTGACCGAGCTGATGGTCGTCGAGCTGATGGCCCACGCCCGCGAGCTCGGGGTCACGTCGGTGTCGCTCAACTTCTGCATGTTCCGCGCCACCTTCGGGTCCGCGGGCGGGGTCGCGGCCACGACGGCGGTCCGGGCGGGCGCGACGCTGCTCGGCTGGCTCGACCCGTTCTGGCAGCTCGAGCGGCTCTACCGGTTCAACCGGCGCTTCGACCCGCGCTGGGTCGGCCGCTACTACTGCCTCGAGGAGCCGGCGTCGCTGCCGCTCGTCGCGCTGGCCGCCGCGACCGCCGAGGGGTTCCTGCCCTCGCGGCGCACCCCGGCGGAGGGGCCGCCGCTCGACGAGGAGCGGCTCGCGCGCGTGCGGGCCCTCGAGACGCCGGCCGGCGACCCGGCCGGGCCCGACCTCGACGACCGGCAGCAGGAGCTGCTCCGCCGCCGGCAGTCCCTCGTCGACGCCGGCACGGACCCCTACCCGGCCGGTCGTGGCCGTCCGGCGGACACCGTGGGCGAGCTGCTCGCGCGCTGGGAGGACGGAGCCGCCGTCGAGGTGTGCGCTCGCGTCCGGCGGGTGCGCGACCACGGCGGGGTCGCGTTCGTCGACCTCGTCGACGGGGAGGCCGGCGTGCAGGCGCTGCTCGAGGGCAGCGGCCGGGTGGCCGAGCTGGCCGGCGTCGTCGACGCGGGCGACCTCCTGCGGGTGGCCGGCCGGCTCACTACGACGCGCCGTGGCGTGCCGAGCATCGGGGTCGAGCGATGGTCGCTGGAGGCCAAGACGCTCCGAGCGTGGCCCGTCGACGATGCGACGTCGACGGTGACCCGCGCACGGCAGCGCGGCGCGGTGCTGGCGGCGCTGCGGCGGACGCTGCTCGACGACGGCTGCCTCGAGGTCGAGGTGCCCTCGGGCACCACGACGCAGGGCCACCTCGCGCGGCTGCTCGTTGGGGGTGCCGGCCCGGTCTTCGTCGTCGGGCCGACTGCCCTCGAGCTCCTCGAGCCCTACGGCGACGACTCCTCGATGCGCAGGCTCGTCGGACGGCTCGTGGCGTCGGCGGCCGCCGCCGTCGAGGGCGGCCCGGTCGCGACCGAGCGGACGAGCCCGACGTTCGTCGCCGGCCTCACGCGCTCGAGCTCGCCGCTCGCCAGGGCGGACCGCGAGGACCCCGGGCTCGCCGCGCGCTGGGACCTCGTGGCGGCCGGGACGGTCGTCGCCACCGGCTGCACACGGCTGACCGACCCCGTCGAGCAGCGAGAACGGACGACCCGGCCGGACACGGCGCCCGACGAGGATCTCCTCGACGCGCTGGAGCTCGGGGTGCCCCCGGCCGGCGGGCTGCGGGTCGACCTCGACGCGCTGCTTGCCCTCGTCACCGGCCGCCTCGAGGAGGCAGGCGCATGAGCCTCACCGGGGGCGCGTTCGTCGCGCTCGTCAGCGGGCTCCTCGTCGTGGTCTTCGTCGCGGCGCTGCTCGACCTGCCACGCACGCGGCGCCGCGGCCCGGCGATCGTCCTGCGCGGCACCAAGATCGCGCTCGTCGGGGTGCTCGCGGTCCTCGTCAGCGGGATCGCCCTCAACGACCAGTACCTCTTCTACACGTCGTGGGGTGACCTCCTCGGGTCCACGGGCGCGGTGTCCGGCACGGTGCTCGGCGCGCGCACGGTCGGCGCGGGCACGGCGGTCCCCGGTCCCGGGCTGGCCGGGCTGACCTCCCCGCGCGACCTCCCGGCGCTGCCGCAGCCGGGGCGCAGACAGCAGGTGTGGACGGTGCGCTCCGCGAGCCTGGGGACCGACGTGCAGGTGCTCGTCGAGCTGCCACCCGGGTACGAGCAGGACGTGACGCGCACCTACCCGGTGGTCGTCGGCCTGCACGGCTTCCCCTCGGTCCCGCTGTCGTACCTCCGGGAGGGGATCGTCACGGCGGAGGACCAGCAGGCTGCCGCGCACCGCATCGCCCCGGCGGTCGTCGTCATCCCGCAGATCAACGCGCCGGAGCACGACGACACCGAGTGCGTCGACGCCGCGGGCGGCCCCCGGGTGGACACGTGGCTGAGCCACGAGCTGCCCCGCTGGGTCGTCGCGCACCTGCGCGTGCGCACCGACCGTCAGGACTGGGCGGCCGTCGGCTACTCCTTCGGGGGATGGTGCGCCGCCTCGGTCACGCTGCGCCACCCCGACGTCTTCGGGGCCTTCGTCAGCCTGCAGGGCTACTTCCGGCCGGACTTCGGCACCACGCCGGCGCCGCAGGTGCCCGGTCTCGCGGGGTACGACCTCGTCCGGCTGGAGTCGCGCCACCCGGTAGCCGTCGCGGGATGGGTCGAGACCTCGCGGCAGGACACGCTCTCCTACCCCAGCTCCGCCGCGTTCCTCCACGCCGTGCGCGCGCCCACGTCGGTGACGGCGGTCGTGCTGGCCCGGGGAGGGCACCGGTCGGCCGTCTGGCAGCCGTTGCTGCCGGACGCCTTCCGCTGGCTCGGGCGGGCGCTGGCGGGCTTCCGCCCGTGAGGGCCACCGTGCGGCGTCGCCACCCGGCCCGTGCCCTCGTCGTGGGCGTGCTCGTGCTCGCCGCGGTCGGCCTCGTCGCGCCCACGGCCCGACGTCCCCACGAGCTGGACGCCGCCGCCCTCCAGGTGGTCGCCCTCGGCGACTCGGTGAGCACGGGGTACGGCTGCGACTGCGCGAGCTTCCCCGAGATGGTCACCGCCCGCCTCCGGACGCAGGTGGGTCGACCGGTGCAGCTGGACAACGACGCTGTCAACGGCGCCACGAGCACGGACCTCGTGTCCCAGGTCGGGCAGCCGGACGTGCTCTCCCACCTGCGTTCCGCGGCCGTCGTCATGGTGATGATCGGCGCGAACGACCTCCCGCTGGAGCCGAGCTCGGGCACGGCCTGCTCGACGAGCGATGACTCCGCCTGCCTCGCACCGAGGCTCGCTGCGCTGCGCAGCGCGCTCCAGCGCGTCGTCGCCGTCGTCCACGGCGCGTCCCCACACGCCGTGGTCGCGCTGCTCGGCTACTGGAACGTCGGGGTGGACGGTGACGTGGCCCGGGGGCGGGGCCCGGACTTCCTGACGAACAGCCGCGCCGTCACCGGTGCGGTCAACGACGTCATCGCGTCGGTCGCCGGCGCCACCGGCTCGCTCTACGTCGACGTCGCCCGCGTGCTCCTCGGACCGACCGGCGGGCGCGACCCCACGGACGACCTCCAGGCCGACGGCGACCACACCGACGAGAGCGGGAACTCGCTGCTCGCCGACGCCGTCATGACGGCCCTGCGGGACTCGGGGGCGCTCGGCACGCTGCGGCGCGCTGCGGTCGTCGCCGCGACGGACCCCGGCAGCACCCCCGCGGCGTCGAGCCGTTCCTCGAGCGCCGGTGCCAGCGTGGCCGCGAACGAGCGGGTCAGGTGGTTGTCGTCGAGGTAGACCCAGACGTTGCCGACCGAGGGGGTGCAGCGGCCGTCGGGACAGACCAGGTCGGTCAGGTCGACGGCGGTGAAACCCGGGATGCCACGGCGCCCGGCGAGCGTGGCCGCGGGGTCGGTGGCGGCGAGCTTCTCCGCCACGGGCCGTGTGCACGCCTCGTCGCCACGGGTGAGCGCGCACGAGACGACGCCGGAGGGGAAGCGGGGGTTGTCGCGCAGGCCGACCACGGGCGTGCCGCGGGAGGTGAGCGCCCGCACGGCGCCCGGCAGCCCGGTCACCACGCGCTCCGCCGGGGTGGTCGGGTGGGCGGCGGTCGACACCACGACGACGAGGTCGACACGCCGGCTCGTGGCGTAGGCCAGGGCGTCCTCGTTGAAGCGTGCGCACGCGCCCGTGCGGGTCGACGCCTCGCCGAACGAGCACGCCCCCTTGAGCACGGCCACCAGCCGCCACCGGTGCGCCCGGGCCAGGGGCTCCAGCGCCGCGAGCCACTGCTCGGCGTGGGAGTCGCCGACGACGAGGACCGTGGCGGACGCGGCACCCTCGGGCTCGAGCTGCGTGCACGACGTCCCCAGGGCGGGGTCGGCCCACGGGCCCCGGCAGACCGCGGGGAGCGTCGCGAACTCGTCCCGCAGCGCGGTGACCGCGGGGAGGCGGCGGTCGAGCGCCACGGCCGGCGCGACCTCCCCGGAGTGCACGGCCCGGGCGCCCGGGTAGCCGGCCACGACCGCCCCGCGCGACAGCTCGGCCCCACGGCGCCCGGCGGCGTCGAGGGTGAGGACGCCGGCGCCGGCGACCGCGACGACGAGCCCGGCCGTCCCGAGCGCGAGGACGGCGGCGCGGCGCGGGGCGACGCGGCCCAGGTCGAGCCGGCGCAGCGGCCGCTCGACGACCCGGGTCAGCCCCCACGCGAGGAGCAGCGAGACCGCGACGAGGACGACGCCGTCGGCGACGCCGGCGTGGGGCCGCCCCGTGGTGGCGAGCCACAGCACGAGCACCGGCCAGTGCACGAGGTAGAGCGCGTACGAGACGCCGCCCAGCCCGACGAGCGGGGGGAGGGCCAGGACGCGGTCGGTGCCCCACCGCGTCGTCGTGCCACCGGCGAGGACCACGGCGGCGGCGCTCACGAGGGGCCACAGCGCGGCCCAGCCGGGGAACGAGCCCTGGACGTCGAGCACGACACCGCAGGACACCAGCCCGGCCACGCCGACCCAGCCCAGGGGAGCCGCGACGCGGGGACCCACGCGCACCCGGCCGACCAGCAGGGCGAGCAGCCCGCCGAGGCCGAGCTCCCACAAGCGGGCGGTGGTGTCGAAGTAGGCGAAGGACTGCCGGGTCGCCGTCGTGTGCACCGACCACACGAACGAGGCGAGGGTGACCACCGCGAGGCCGGCGGCGACGGCCGCGGGGACGCCCACCCTCCGGGTGCGTCGGGCGACGGCCGCGCAGGCGAGGACGAGGAGGGGCCACACGAGGAACAGCTGCCCCTGCACCGAGAGGGACCACATGTGCTGCAGCGGGCTGGCCGACCCCTTGTCGGCTGCGTAGTAGTCGATGGCGCGGTGGGCGAGGACCCAGTTCTCGGAGTACGTCATCGAGCCGATGCCGTCGACGAGGACCGACCGCCAGCGCGGCGCGGGCAGGAGCAGCAGGGCGGCGCCGACCGTCGCCGTGACGACGACGGCGGCCGTCGGGACGAGGCGCGAGAAGATCCGCGCCCACTCCCGGGGCGGGCTGACCCGCTCCCCGCGCTCGAGCCGGCGCACGAGCCCACCGGTGAGGAAGAAGGCCGACACCAGGAGGAAGACGTCCACGCCGCCGCTGACGCGCCCGAACCACACGTGGTAGGCGACGACGAGCAGCACGGCGAGGGCCCGCAGCCCCTCGACGTCGTTCCTGCGGGACGGGCTCGGACCGGGCACCCGGACATCCGAGCGGCCCGCGGTGACCCCCGGTCGGACACCACGTGACGCGCAGGCGAACACCTAGGCTCGGCTCCATGGCAGCACGCGCGGGCATCGTCGTCACGGGCACCGAGGTGCTCACCGGCCGCGTCACCGACCGCAACGGTCCGTGGCTCGCCGAGCGGCTGCGGCTGCTCGGGGTCGACGTGGGCCAGGTGGTCGTCGTCGGCGACCGTCGCGAGGACCTCGCCGCCGCGCTGCGCCACCTGGCGGGGGGCCACGACCTCGTCATCACGACGGGCGGTCTCGGCCCCACCGCCGACGACCTGACGGCCGAGGTCGTTGCCGAGGTGCAGGGCGCGGTCCTGCGCCTCGACCCCGACCTCGAGGCCCGCATCGCGGCCCGCGTCGCCTCGCTGACCGCCGCCCGCGGCTGGGCCACCGCCCCGGAGACGATGGCCCGCGGGGTGCGCAAGCAGGCGATGGTGCCCGAGGGGGCGCACGTCCTCGAGCCGGTCGGCACCGCGCCGGGGCTGGTGGTCCCCTCCGCCCAGGGCCCCGCGGTGCTCGTCCTGCCCGGTCCGCCCGGGGAGCTGCGGCCGATGTGGGAGGACGCGGTGCGGGACACGCTGGTCCTCGCCGCGCTCGCCGGGCGCGAGGAGCTGCGCCAGCGGACGGTGCGCATCTGGGGACCGCCGGAGGCCGAGCTCGCCGAGGTCCTGCGCACGCACGAGGCGAAGCACGGGCTGGAGGGACTGGAGGTCACGACGTGCCTGCGCGAGGGCGAGCTGGAGGTCGTCACCCGCTTCGCCCCCGCGGGCCAGGAGGCGTACGACCGGCTCGAGGCGGCGCTCGTCGCGGCCTTCGCGGACGCCGTCTACAGCACCGACGGGCGCACCGTCGACGAGGTCGTCTTCGACCTGTTCGCCGGCACCGGCGCCACGCTCGCGACCGCCGAGTCCTGCACCGCCGGGCTGCTCGCCGGCCGCGTCGCCGACCTGCCGGGGTCCTCGGCCCACCTCGTCGGTGGCTTCGTCACCTACGCGAACGAGGCGAAGACCGCGCTCGTCGGCGTCCCCCCACGGCTGCTCGAGGAGCACGGGGCGGTGAGCCCGGAGGTCGCCGAGGCGATGGCGCGGGGGGCGCGCGAGCGGCTGGGCACCACGTGGGGGGTGGGGGTGACGGGGGTCGCCGGCCCCGGGGGAGGGACGCCCGAGAAGCCGGTCGGCCTCGTCCACGTGTGCGCGAGCAGCGCCGACCGGACCGAGCACCGGGTGCTGCGGCTCGGCGGCTCGCGGGAGGCCGTGCGCCGGCGGACCGTCGTGGAGTGCCTGCACCTGCTCCGGGTGCTGATGGCCGAGCGCCGCTGACGGGCCGTCAGGCGCCCGCCTGTTCGGAGGAGTCCACGAGGCTCGCGACGTGCGGCGGCAGGTCTCCGTCGAGCAGCTCTTGGAGGCTCGTGCCGTCCAGCACCTCGCTGAGGCTCGAGCGCACCGCGACCCACACGGCCGGCAGGTGCTCGGCGACGCCCTCGTAGGCGGTGTCCTGCGGCCGCAGCCCGCGCACCTCGGCGAGCGGGCCGTCGACCGCCCGGAACACGTCGCCGAGCGAGATCTCCGCGGCCGGACGGGCGAGGACGTAGCCGCCCCGCGGCCCGCGACGGCTCGTGACGAGCCCGGCGACCCGCAGCTCGAGGAGGACGGACTCGAGGAACTTGTGGGGGAGCGACTGCCGCCGCGCGAGCAGCTCCGAGGTGAGGTGCTCGGCGCTCGCCGTCCGGGCGTCGGCGAGCGCCAGCATCGCCCGGACGGCGTAGTCGGTGCGGGCCGAGATGCCGAGCACCGCGCTGTGGCGGACCGGTCGTGGCGGCCCCTCTCGCAGCGTGCCCGTCATGCCACGGGTCCGGCGCCGACCGGCTCCTCGCTGCGCAGGGCCCACGCGACGACGTCCTCGCCGGCGGTGTACCGGCGGCGCTCCGCCTCGGCCCGGGTCACCTGGGCCACGAACCGCTCTCCGTCGTCCGCGGTCAGCTCGATGCGGACCTCGAACCCGAGCCGGACGACCCGGTCGACACGGGCGGCGACGAGCGGGCCGACCGCCCCCTCGGCGGCCTGGCGCGACGCGGCCGTCGCGTGGTCGCGCTCGAGGACGATGTCGTGCGGACGCACCAGCCGGTCGCCCAGGCGCGAGACGGCGCCGAGGAAGGACATGACGAAGTCGTTCTCGGGCCGCTCGTAGAGGCTGACGGGGTCGCCCACCTGCTCGATGCGGCCCTTGTTGAGCACCGCGATCCGGTCGGCGACGTCGAGCGCCTCCTCCTGGTCGTGCGTGACGAGGACGGTCGTCACGTGGACCTCGTCGTGCAGGCGGCGCAGCCAGCGCCGCAGGTCGGCGCGGACCTTGGCGTCGAGGGCACCGAACGGCTCGTCGAGGAGCAGCACCTGGGGGTCGACGGCGAGGGCCCGGGCGAGGGCCATCCGCTGCCGCTGCCCTCCGGAGAGCTGCGCCGGGTAGCGGTGCTGGAACCCGTCCAGCCCGACGATCTCGAGCAGGTCGTCGACCTTGCGGGCGACCTCCGCCTTCGGGCGGCGGCGGATGGTCAGCCCGAAGGCGACGTTGTCGCGCACCGTCATGTGCTTGAAGGCGGCGTAGTGCTGGAAGACGAAGCCGATGCCGCGGCGCTGGGGCGGCTGGTGCGTCACGTCCTCGCCGTCGATGCGCACGATGCCGCCGTCGAGGTCCTCGAGCCCGGCGATCGAGCGCAGCAGCGTCGACTTGCCGGAGCCGCTCGGGCCGAGCAGCGCGGTGAGGGACCCGGCGGGGATCTCGAGGCTCACGTCGTCGAGCGCGACGAAGTCGCCGTAGGTCTTGCGGGCGTCGGTCACGGTGATCATCGGTGGGTCCTCTTCCGGTCGAGCAGCGTCATGCCGAGGAGCGTGAGCAGCGCGAGGCCCATGAGGAGGGTCGCCGCGGTGTACGCGCCGTAGGTGTTGTGGTCGTCGATGTAGCGCGAGTGGACGAGGAGGGTGAGGGTCTGGCTGACGCCCGGGAAGCCGGACGACACCATGATCACCGCCCCGAACTCGCCGAGGGCCCGTGCGACGGTGAGCACGACGCCGTAGGTCAGGCCCCACCGGATGGCCGGCAGGGTGATGCGCCAGAACGTCTGCCAGCCGGACGCGCCGAGGGTGGCGGCCGCCTGCTCCTGCTCGGTGCCGATCTCGTGGAGCACCGGTTCGACCTCGCGGACCACGAAGGGCAGCGTCACGAAGACGGTCGCGATGACCATGCCGGGCAGGCCGAAGATCACCTTGATGCCGGTGCTCTGCTCCAGGCCGCCGAACCACCCGCCGACACCCCACAGCATGATGAGGGAGACACCGACGACGATGGGGGACACCGCGAAGGGCAGGTCGACGACGGCCTGGACCACCCCGCGGAACGGCACCCGCCACCGGGCGAGCGCGATGGCGGTGACCACGCCGAAGACGACGTTGAGCGGCACGGTGATCGCGACGATGAGCAGCGAGAGGTTGAGCGCCGAGACCGCAGCGGGAGTGCGCACGGACGCCAGGAACGGGGCGAGACCCTCCCCGAAGGTGCGCCAGAGGATGACGACGATCGGGACCGCGAGGAGACCGACGAGGTAGACGAGGGCGAGCGTGCGCAGCGCGAGGGTCGCCCGACGGGTGGTCCTCATGCGGTGCTCGCCTCCCGCCGCTGGCTCAGCGTGGCCCAGACCCGCAGGACGAACAGGGTGAGGAAGGACACCGACAGCAGGGCCACCGACACGGCGGCCGCCGCGGCCGGGCTGTCGATCTCGATCTGCTGCTGGATGTACTGCGACACCACCTGCGTCTCCCGCGGGATGTTGCCCCCGATGAGGACGACCGAGCCGTACTCGCCGACCGCCCGGGCGAAGGCGAGCCCCGTGCCGGAGATGACCGCCGGCGCGAGGGAGGGCAGGACCACCCGGCGGAAGATCGTCGTGTTCGACGCGCCGAGCGAGGCCGCGGCCTCCTCGACCTCGCGGTCGAGCTCGATGAGGACGGGTTGCACGGACCGGACGACGAACGGCAGCGTGACGAAGGCCAGGGCGACCCCGAGCCCCCAGCGAGTGGCGTTGAGGTGCACGCCGATCGGGCTGTTCGGGCCGTAGAGCGAGAGCAGGACGATGCTCGCGACGATCGTCGGCAGCGCGAACGGCAGGTCGATGAGGGCGTTGACGACCCGCTGCCCCGGGAACTCGTCGCGCACGAGGACCCAGGCGACGAGCGTCCCCATCACGGCGTTGACGAGGGCGACGACGACGGAGACCCCGAGCGTGACCTCGAGGGCCGCGAGGGCGGCCGGCGCGGTGACCGCGGCCCAGAAGCCGGACAGGCCGTCGTCGAACGAGCGGACGGTGAGGGCCGCGAGCGGCAGCAGCACCATGACGCTGAGCCACAGGCCGACGACGCCGAGACCGAGGGCGCGGCCCCCGGGACCGCCCCGGCGGCGCCTCCCTCCCTGTGAGGAGGCGCGCGCCGGGGCGGCCGACGGGGGAGCCGGGGACGGGGGAGCCCCGACCGGCTGGGTGGTGGTGGACACGCCTGCGCTCACTGCGTCGCGGCGTTGTAGATCTTCGCGACGGAGCCCTTCTCCTTGTCGAAGAGGGCCGGGTCGACCGTGCTCCAGCCGCCGAGGTCGGCGATCGTCCAGAGCTTCTCCGGGGCGGGGAAGTCCGCGGCGAACTCGGCCGCGACGGTCTCGTCGACCGGGCGGAACCCCGCCTGGGCCCAGAGCTTCTGCGCCTGCGGCGTGTAGAGGAACTCGTCGAAGGCCTTGGCCTTCGCCGCGTTCTTGCTGGTGCTGAGGACGGCCACCGGGTTCTCGATCTTGAAGGTCTGCGGCGGGGTCACGTGCTCCACCGGGTCGCCCTCCCGCTCGATGAACAGCGCCTCGTTCTCGTAGCTGAGCAGGGCGTCGCCGCTGCCCTGGAGGAAGGTCTCGGTGGCCTCGCGTCCCGACTTCGGCTGCACCTTGACGTGGTCGCTCACGAGGGCGTTGACGTAGTCGAGGCCGGCCTGCACGTCCTGGCCGCCCTGGCTCTTCACGGCGTAGGGCGCCAGGAGGTTCCACTTCGCCGAGCCCGAGCTGAACGGGTTGGGCGTCACGACCTCGACGCCGGGCTTCAGCAGGTCGTCCCAGTCCTTGATGCCCTTGGGGTTGCCCTTGCGGACGACGATCGTCACGACCGACCCGAAGGGGATGCCCCGGTGCTCGCCGGAGCTCCAGCCCGGGTCGACCATCTTGGCGTCCACGAGGCGGGTGACGTCGGGCTCCACGGAGAAGCTGACGATGTCGGCCTCGGCGCCGGCGGCGACCTTGCGCGACTGGTCGCCCGAGGCGCCGTAGGACTGCTGGAACTGCACCCCCTTGCCCGCCTCGGTCTTCTGGAAGGCGGGGATCACCAGGTCGTAACCCACCTTCGGGACGGCGTACCCGTAGAGGTTGAGCGTCGTCGTGGCGCCTGCGGCCCCCCCGCCGGCGGCGGCGTCGACGTTGTCGCTGGCCCCGCCCCCGGCGCAGGCGCCCACCATCAGGGTCGCCCCCGTGAGGAGGGCAGCCAGTGCGGTTCGTCGGCTCGTCATCATGTGCTCCTGCGGCTCGTGCGTGTGTCGCGGACCCCTGCCCGCCACACGAACCCTATGGGGTTAGTAGGAATTGCCGCAAGGAAACGGAGAAAGTGGCGAGCGAGCACAGGAGCCCGGCCCGAAACCCTCAGGTCGGGACTCGTGCGACCGATGAGGCGGGCGTGGTGGACCGTCTCGACCTGCCGACTCGGCGCGCCCGGTCCATGATGGGCACGCCCCCTCGTTCCCTGTCCTCGAGGTCCCGCGTGCTCGTGCGTTCCCTGTCCTTCGGTGTCGCCTACGCCCTGGCCACCGTGCTCGGGCGTGCCGTCGTCGACCCCGCGACGGGCCTGGCCCTCTTCTGGCCGGCCGCCGGGGTGGGCGCCCTCTGGGGGCTGATGGCGCGCGGACGCCGCGAGCTCGCGGTCGTGGCCGCGGTGGCCGGCGTCGTCGCCGCCCTCGCCAACGGGCTGACCGGGTTCGGCTGGGGCACCGCGCTCCTGCTCGGCGTGGCCAACGCGGTCGTCGCCGCGGGCACGCGCCTGGTCTACAGCGAGTTCCGGGTGCGCACCAGCCGCCGGCAGGGAGGCCGCCCCCGCTGGGACGCCGAGCGCTACGCGAGCCTGTCCGACTTCTGGCGGCTGATGCTCGCCGGGTTCGTCGCGACCACGGCCAGCGCCCTGGTCGCCGTCGTCGCCCTCGGGCCCGTCGGCGGCGCACCGGTCACGCCGGCCACCGCGCTGGCGTGGGTCCTGCGCAACGGCGCGGCGGTCGCGGTCCTCACGGCGCCAGGCCTGACGACCAGGCACGCCCGCGCCCGCACCACCTGGGCGCAGCTCGCCGAGTTCGGCCTCGTCCTCGTCGTCACGGTCCCCGTCGTCTGGGCCGTCTTCGGGACCCGCCACACGCTGCCGCTCGCCTTCCTCCCCATCGCGCTGCTCCTCTGGAGCGGCATCCGGCTGCCGGTCCCGCTCGCGGCGGCCCACGGGGCGCTCATCGCGCTCGGGACCTTCCTCCTCGTGCGGTTCGCCGGCGGTGGTCCGTTCGGCGCCATCGCCGACCCCGTCTCCGCGGCCCAGGTCCTGCAGGCCTTCATGATCCTCGCCTCCGGGCTCGCGGTGATCCTCGCGACCGTCCAGACCGAGCGCGACCGGCTCCTGGAGTCGCTCTCGGTGTCGCGGCGCTCGGCGCGCATCCAGGCTGCGGACCTCGTCGCCATCACCCAGACCATCCCCGACGCGCTCGCGGTCGTCGACCGGCTCGGCCGGATGCGTCCGCTCAACACCGCCGCCCACCGCTGGCTCGGACCGCCGTTGCCGGACGGCTTTGCGGCGCGGCCCCCGCTGGCGCTCTCGGCCGAGAGCCTGGACCGCGCCGAGGACACGAGCGCACCGGGCCGGGCCCTGCGGGGCGAGCGCGTCGAGGACGAGCTGGTCCTCCTCGAGGACGTCGAGAGCGGCGAGACGCGGATGGTGACCGTCCACGCCGTCCCGCTGCGCGACCTCGACACCCGCAGCCCCGACCGCGCCCTCGTCGTGCTGCACGACAGCACCGAGGAGCACCGGCGGGTCACCGACCTCGACGCGGCGCGCGAGCGCTCCGAGCGGCTCGTCGCCGACGCGCCCCACGGCATCGCCGTGCTGGACCGCCAGGGCCGCATCATCCGGGCCAACGACAGCCTCGCGGAGGTCACCGGGCGGCCGCTGCACGAGCTCGAGGGCCTGCCGGTCGACGGTCTCTCGCCGCGCCACCCCGACGACGTCGCCCGCCACCTCGAGCGCGTGCTCCACGAGAACGGCCGCCCCGTCCGGGACGAGTGGACGCTCACCCGGCCCGACGGCGTCGACGTGCGCGTGGCGCTGACCAGCCGGGTGCTCTCGGCGGGGGAGGAGCGGGCCGAGACCGACGGCGTCGTCGTCATGAACGTCATCGACGTCTCCGAGCGGCACCGCTACGAGCAGCGCCTCACCCACCTCGCCGACCACGACGTGCTGACCGGCCTGCCGAACCGACGCCGGTTCGAGGAGGACCTGGAGCGCCAGCACCGCCGCGTCGAGCGGTACGGGCCCACCGGCGCCCTCATCCTCCTCGACCTCGACAACTTCAAGGACGTCAACGACACGCTCGGCCACGCGGCCGGCGACCAGCTGATCGTCTCGACGGCGAACGTCCTGCGGGCGACGGTGCCCCCGTCCGACCTCGTCGCGCGGCTGGGTGGCGACGAGTTCGCCGTGCTCCTGCCGGACGCGGACCGCGCCGGCGCGGAGATCGTCGCGGCCGAGATCGTCGAGCGCGTGCGGGCGCACACCTCCACCCTCGACGGCGTCAACCGGCGGGTCACTGCGAGCGTCGGCGTCGTGACGTTCGCCGACGCCCAGCAGCAGGACTCCGACATCCTCGCCCTCGCCGACATGCTCATGTACGACGCGAAGGACGACGGCCGCAACTGCTACGTCCTCCTCGGGGACTCGGCGCGACCGGAGCCGCGCTCGGGCGCCCGGCTGGCCTGGCGCTCCCGCCTCGAGAACGCCATCGAGAACGACCTCTTCGAGCTCTACCTCCAGCCGATCGTCGACGTCCGCACCAACCGCGTCAGCGGCGCGGAGGCCCTGCTCCGGCTCGTCGACGAGGGAGAGCCGGTCGCCCCCGGGCGCTTCGTGTACATCGCCGAGCGGACCGGTCTGGCCCCGGCCATGGACGCCTGGGTGGTGCGGCACGGGATCGCGATGCTCCGCCGCCTCCAGGCGCTGGCCCCCGGGCTCACGCTGGCGGTCAACATCTCCGGCAGCTCGATGGGGGACCCCGGCATCGAGGCCGAGCTCGTCGCCGGCCTGGAGCCGCACGACATCGACGCCGGCTCGCTCGTCGTCGAGGTCACCGAGACGGCCGCGGTCTCCGACGTGCTCGCCGCGCGGGCCTTCGCCGCCCGCCTCGGCGCCCTGGGCGTCCGCTTCGCCCTCGACGACTTCGGCACCGGGTTCGGGTCCTTCTCCTACCTCAAGCACATGCGCTTCGACGTCGTGAAGATCGACGGCGAGTTCGTCGCCGACTCCGACCAGAGCGACACCGACCGGGCCATCCTCGAGTCGATCGTCCGCATCGCGCACTTCCTCGGCAAGCGCACGGTGGCCGAGTTCGTCGGCCGGTGGGAGACCCTCGACGTCGTCCGTGACCTGGGTATCGACTACGCTCAGGGCTACCTCCTGGGGGAGCCGGTGCCGTTCGACGAGTTCGTGGCCCGTCACCTGGA
Organism: Phycicoccus sp. DTK01; assembly: GCF_017312765.1. Classification (NCBI taxonomy): domain Bacteria; kingdom Bacillati; phylum Actinomycetota; class Actinomycetes; order Micrococcales; family Intrasporangiaceae; genus Phycicoccus; species Phycicoccus sp. DTK01. Next base: position 447,543 of record NZ_BOPU01000001.1, read on the forward strand.
AGAGGAGGTGGGGGTCCCGGGGGGACCGCACCGTGACCTCGCCCGGGCAACGACGCCGCACGTCATCGACCCGCGGAGGGATCTCCCGTGAGCAGCACGACCAACCGGCTCCAGCGGGGCACCGGCATCTTCGTCGTCCTCATGGCGACGGCCGCCGCCGGGATGCTCTGGTTCGCCCTCACGCTCACCGACCCCGAGGCGCGGCGCCCCGCCAAGGAGGGTGCGGTGTTCGGGGTCTGGCAGGTCCTCTACGACACGCAGGCTCCCTCGACCCAGCTGCTCGTCGCCGCGATCGGCCTCGCCCTCCTCCTGGCCGCCGGGGTCGCGCTCGTCGAGAGCCGCATCACCAAGCGCTACCGCCGCTCGGAGAACTCGGGCGAGACGCCGCTGGCGCCGAAGCTCGTCATGGCGCGCACCGCCGGGGTCTACCACGGCCCGGTCACGGTGACGGTCCTCATCCCCGCGCACAACGAGGAGGACCGGATCGTCGCCACGCTCGCCTCCCTCCAGGAGCAGACGAGCCGTCCCGACCGCGTCGTCGTCGTCGCCGACAACTGCACCGACGCGACCGAGGAGCTGGCCCGGGCGGCGGGGGTCGAGGTCTTCACGACCGTCGACAACGCGCACAAGAAGGCCGGTGGCCTCAACCAGGCCCTCGCGAGCCTGCTGCCGGAGCTCGGCGAGAACGACACCGTCATGGTCATGGACGCCGACACCGTCATCGGCCGCCAGTACCTCGAGACGGCGAAGCAGCGGATGACCGAGGACCGCGCCCTCATGGCGATCGGCGGCCTCTTCATGGGCGAGGACGGTCACGGTCTCATCGGGCAGTTCCAGCGCAACGAGTACATCCGCTACAGCCGGGACATCAAGCGTCGGCGCGGGCGGCTGTTCGTCCTCACCGGCACGGCGTCGGTCTTCCGGTCCGCGGCGCTGCGCGAGGTCGCGGCCCAGCGCGGCCGGCTGCTCCCGGGCGTCCCCGGCGACGTCTACGACACGGTCGCGCTCACCGAGGACAACGAGCTGACGCTCGCCCTGAAGTCGCTCGGAGCCCTCATGACCTCGCCGGCGGAGTGCACGGTGGTCACCGAGGTCATGCCGACCTGGCGGGCGATCTGGCACCAGCGCCTGCGCTGGCAGCGCGGGGCGCTCGAGAACCTCGGGGCGTACGGCCTGACCCCGCAGACATCGCGGTACTGGGTGCAGCAGTTCGGCATCGGGTACGGGTCGGTGGCCCTGCTCAGCTACTACGCCGCGATCTTCACGATGGCGGTGTCGCTCGACGACTGGGTCTGGTTCCCCTTCTGGCTCGGCGTCGGCGGGCTCTTCATGGTCGAGCGCGTCGTCACCGCCTGGCGTGGGGGATGGCGGGCCCGTCTCGTCGCGGCCACGCTCTTCCCGGAGCTCGTCTACGCGACGTTCCTCAACGTCGTCTTCCTCAAGGGCGTGGTCGACATCCTCGTCGGGCGGCAGGCGCAGTGGTCCCACGTGACCCGGTCGGCCGACGGCAAGGTCGTCGTCCGGGACGGGCAGCACGCATGACCGCCGTCGCCGTGCCGACCGGGCTCCTGTTCCCCGAGAGCACGATCTTCTCCCCGTGGTTCGCCGTGCTCAGTGTCTTCGTCGCCATCAACACGGTCATGTACGTCGCGCTGGCCGTCGCGAAGATCCTCCCCAAGGTCGACCCGCGCGAGTGGCTGCCGCGGCGCTACCAGCGCGCCCAGTCGCGCAGCATCCACCCGGTGGCCCCGGACGCCGCGAGGGACGAGGACGCCCTCAGGCGCTGACCTCCCGTTCCCGCCCCGCGAGGAGGGGCGCGAGCGTCGGGCCGGGCTCGTCGCCGAGCAGCGAGGCCGCCACCCACCGGGCGGCGAGGCCGTCGAACGTGCCGAGGTGGCGCAGCATCGAGTGGCTCCCGCCGGGCACGGTGACGATGCCGCCACGCGTGCCCGGCCCGAGACGCCGGGCGACGTCGCGCGCGAGGTCCGGACGGGCGACGCGGTCGGCGTCCCCGTGGACGAGGAGGACGTCGCGGCCGGACAGCGGCCCGACGGGGTCCCCGGGAGCCAGCCACGTCGCGAGGCCGACGACGGCCCGCACCCGCTCGTCCCCGGCGGCCAGCAGGGCGGCGCGGCCCCCGAGGCTGTGCCCGACGAGGGCGACCGGGACGTCGCCGACCTGCTCCGTCACGCGGTCGAGCGCCCACCGCGCGTCGTCGACCGGGTTCGGGTGGCCGGACCAGCCGCGGGTCGAGTTGAGCAGCCGCCAGACCGCGAGCCGGCGCCGTCCGGTGGTGGCCAGGCGGCCCGCGACCGGCACCATCCGCAGCACGGAGAGCTGGGTGGGGCTGACGGGCACGCCGCCGGTCCGGCTGCCGCCGCCGTGCAGGACGACGACGGCGCCCCGCGGCTCGGCGGGCACGGTGGTCGGCTCCAGGCGGCTGCGCACGTCGGTCACGGGTCCTGTCTACCCCGGGCGCCCGTGTCCCACCCGGCCGGCTCCGATCCGGTGGGCAGGAGCGGGCCGAACTCCCGGCGTGCCCACCCGTCGTGACCGTCCCTACCGTGCCGTCGTCGCCGTGGCGCGGTTCCTGTTCCGCGTGCTCGGCCTCCGCGTCGAGGTGCGGGGCGCGGAGCACCTGCCGGCCACGGGGCCGGTCGTCGTCGCGGCGAACCACCAGAGCTTCGCCGACTTCGCGGTCGTCGGTCTGCCCGCGGTGCAGCGGGGTCGGCTCGTGCGCTTCCTCGCCAAGGAGGCCGTCTTCCGGGCGCCCGTCGCCGGGTGGCTGATGCGCGCCATGGGGCACGTCCCGGTCGACCGCCGGGCGGGCGCGGCGGCCGCGGTCCGGGCGCTGCGGCTCCTGCGCGCCGGCGAGGTGGTCGGCGTGTACCCGGAGGCGACCATCGGCCACGCCTTCCTGCTCAAGGAGCGCGCGGACCTGCGACCCGGTGCGGCCCGGCTCGCCCTGGAGACCGGCGCCCCGCTCGTCCCCGTCGCGCACTGGGGGCTGCACCGGGTCCTCACCGTCGGGGGCCGGCTCTCGGTGCGGCGCGGACGGTGGGTCGGCGTCGTCGTCGGCGAGCCGCTGGTACCTCGGCCGGGGGAGGGTGTCGAGGAGCTGACCGACCGGCTGCACGCCCGCCTCGAGACGCTCGTCGAGGGCCTCGTCGACCGCTACCCGGACCCGCCGCGGGACCCGGTGTCCGCATGGTGGTGGCCGGCCACCCGCGGTGGCGGGGCTCCGGACGCGGCTGACGCTGCGCGGCTGGACCGGGCGGCGATGGACGAGGCCGACGACCACGCGGCTCGTCGACGGGCCCGACAGCGTTGACATCGTTGTCGCACAGGCGGAATCGTTTACATCACACGTAACCGGCCAGTAGGTGTGAGCAGGATCTCTGGCGGTACGTCGGATGTGACGAAGGACTCCCGCGTCGAAACGCTTCGACCGTGGACCGGCCACCCGCGCCTACGGTGCAATGGCTGTCTCGCAGGGCGGGATGCACGACGTCGTGGTCCCGCCCTCGGGTTGACCTGCGTGACGACCGAAAAGGGTGAGCATTGTGGCCGACCTGGAGAAGTCCCTGGACGAAGCGGGACTGACCAACGAGAGCGTCCGGGAGTACGTCCGTCACTGGGCGGACTTCCTCGGCGCCGAGCGCATCGAGGTGGTCTCGGCGTCCGACGACGCCCGCCTCGTGCGGGAGGCCCTGGAGGCGGGGGAGATCGAGCCGGCCGGGGAGGGGCTCTACTACTCGCGCAGCTACTCCAAGGACACCGCGCGGTCGGAGGAGCGCACGATCGTCGCCACGAGCCGCCCCGAGGACCGGGGCGTCTACAACAACTGGCGCCACAGCGACGAGATCCGGCCGGTCGTCGAGGGCCACATGAAGGGCGCCATGGCCGGCAAGACCATGTACGTCATCCCCTACCTCATGGCCCCGCCCGGCAGCCCCCTCGAGCGCTTCGCCGCGGGCGTCGAGATCACCGACAACCGCACCGTCTGCCTCCACATGATCCGGATGGCGCGCGTCGGCGTGAACCACATCAACTCGCTCGCGGAGCAGGACGTGTTCGTCCGCGCCGTGCACGTGACCGGCGACCTGCCGAACCTCGGTCAGGGCACGCCCGACGACCAGCGCTACTTCGTCACCGTCGCGGACGAGCGGACCATCCTCCACTTCGGCAGCAGCTACGGCGGCAACGCGCTGCTCGGCAAGATCGCCCACGGCCTGCGCCAGGCGGCGTACGACGGCTGGGCGTCGGGCGAGTTCCTCGGCGAGCAGTTCATGCTCCTCGGCATCACCGACAAGGAGACCGGCGAGACCCACCACGTCTGCGGCGGCTTCCCCAGCGCCTCGGGCAAGACGAACCTCGCGATGACGCTCGCCCCGGACGCGCTCGGCGACCGGTACCACGTCAGCTTCTACGGCGACGACATCGCGTGGCTCTGGGTCGACCCGAGCGACGGCCAGCTCTACGGGCTCAACCCCGAGAACGGCGTCTTCGGTGTCGCCAAGGACACGAACGAGAAGACCAACCCGACCGCGCTGGACTCCATCGCCGAGGGCACGCAGGCGCTCTTCACGAACGTCGCCTACAACGAGAGCACCCACGAGGTCTGGTGGGAGGGCAAGACGCCCGAGCGCCCCGCCGACGTCACCGGCTGGCGGGACTGGAAGGGCGAGGTCATCGCCGACCGCAACCCCGACGAGGCGAACGACCCCTGGGCACACCCGAACTCGCGGTTCACGACGACCCTCGCCAACGTGCCGAACGTCGCCCCCGACTTCGAGGACCCGAAGGGCGTCAAGATCGACGCGATCATCTTCGGTGGCCGCACCCGCGACCGCGAGCCGCTCGTGCGCGCCATCACCGACCTCGCCGAGGGCGTCTACGACGGCCTGACGCTCGGCGCCGAGGCGACCTTCGCCGCCGAGGGCGTCGACGGCAGGCTGCGCTACGACCCGATGTCGATGCGCCCGTTCATGTCCTACCCCGAGGGCCCCTACGCCGCGCACTGGCTGAAGATCGTCGGGGCCGCGAAGGACCAGCCGATCTTCGCGCACGTCAACTGGTTCCAGCGCGACGAGGAGGACGGCCACTTCCTCTGGCCCGGCTACCGCGAGAACCTCCGCGCGCTCCTCTGGCTCGTGCAGCTCAAGAAGGGCGAGGTGACCGGTCGCCGCACCGCGGTCGGCATCCTCCCGACCAAGGACGAGCTCGACCTCGTCGGTCTCGAGATCGACGAGGACGACCTCGACACCATCCTCGACGTCGACGTGCAGCGCTGGCGCGAGGAGATGGGCCACCGCGAGGAGCACCTGCGGCAGTTCGCGGACCTCCCCGAGGAGATCTGGGAGGCCCACCGGCGCGTGGCCGCGGCCCTCGAGGCGGACGCCAGCGTCCGCGCCTGAGCGACCTCGGACGGGCCCGGGCCCCGTGGGTGCGAACCCTCGGGGCCCGGGCCCTCCCGCGTCCACCCCTACGATGCTCGGCGTGGCGGTCGCACGGTTCGCGGGGCTCGAGGCCCGGGGCGTCGAGGCGGTCGTCCACGACCCCGACGCGCTGACCAGCGGCTTCTGGGCCGTCGTCGTCACCTTCGAGGGCGAGCTGACCGCCGTCCGGATGGGGGAGGTCAGCCGCGCGGCGCCGCCGGCCGTCGACGCCGGCTGGGCCGGCCTCGCGGGGGAGTGGCGCACGAGCCTGGACCGGGACGGGTACGTCGCGGCCGTCGAGGAGGTGCGGGCGCGCATCGCCGTGGGCACGGTCTACCAGGTCAACGTCTGCCGGGTGCTCGAGCACGACCTGCCCGACGACGCCTCGGTGCTGGGGCTGGGGGCGGTGCTCGCCCGCGGCAACCCCGCGCCGTACGCGGCGACCCTCGACCTGCCGGAGGCCGGACTCGAGATCGTCTGTGCCTCACCGGAGCTGTTCCTCCAGCGGCGTGGTGACCTGGTCCGCTCCGGACCCATCAAGGGCACCGCGCCGACCGCCGGAGGGCTGCTCCCCAAGGACTACAGCGAGAACGTCATGATCGTCGACCTCGTCCGCAACGACCTCGGGCACGTCAGCCGTCCCGGGACGGTCGAGGTCGAGGCGCTCTGCCGGCTCGAGGAGCACCCCGGGCTCGTCCACCTGACCTCCGACGTCGCGGGCCGCCTGCGCCCGGGCACGGGGTGGCGCGAGCTGCTCGCGGCGACCTTCCCGCCGGGCTCGGTCAGCGGCGCGCCGAAGCACACGGCGCTCCGGGCGATCGCCGACCTCGAGCCCGTGCCGCGCGGCCCCTACTGCGGGGCGGTCGGCTGGGTCGACGCCGACCGCGACGAGGCGGAGCTGGCCGTCGGCATCCGCACCTTCTGGGCCGCCCGCACCGACGACGGACGGCGCGTCCTGCGGTTCGGCACGGGCGCCGGGATCACGTGGGGCAGCTCGCCGGAGGGGGAGTGGGCCGAGACCGAGCTCAAGGCGGCGCGTCTCGTCGCCCTTGCCGCGGGACGGCCGGTCGCGTCTGGGACAGTGTGCGCATGAACGACATCCGCGTGTGGGTCGACGGCGCCCGGGTGGCGGCGGACGGCCCGGCCGTCAGTGCCGTCGACCATGGCGTGACCGTCGGCGACGGGGCGTTCGAGACCGCGAAGATCGCCGCCGGCGTGCCGTACGCCGTGAGCCGGCACCTGGCCCGGATGGACCGCTCGCTCGCCGGGCTCGGCCTGCCCGCCGCCGACCACGACCGCGTCCGCGAGGGCATCGCGGCGGTCCTCGACGGCCCCGCCATCCCCTTCGGGCGGCTGCGCTGGACGGTGACCGGCGGCCGGGGGCCGCTGGGCTCGGACCGGCTCGACGCGGGGCTCACCTACATCGTCACCGCCGTCGAGCACGCACGTCCTCCCGCCACCGGCGCGGTCGTCACCGTCCCCTGGGTGCGCAACGAGCGCTCGGCGACCGCAGGGCTCAAGACGACGTCCTACGCCGAGAACGTCGTCGCCCTGGCGCGCGCGCAGGAGCAGGGCGCCGTCGAGGCGCTCTTCGCGAACACGCGCGGCGAGCTGTGCGAGGGCACGGGCAGCAACGTCTTCGTCGTCACCGGCGGGGTCGTGCGCACCCCGCCCCTGTCCAGCGGGTGCCTCGCCGGCATCTCGCGCGAGCTCGTCCTCGAGTGGTGCCGCGCCGAGGGCGTCGAGGTGCTCGAGGAGGACCTCCCGCTGTCGGTGCTCAGCGAGGCCGACGAGCTCTTCCTCACCTCGTCCGTCAAGGACGTCATGCCCGTCTCGGCGGTCGACGGGCGGCCGCTGCCGGCGCCCGGACCGCTGACCACCGCCGTCCGGGCCGCCTGGGCCCGTCACGCCGCCGCCGAAGGAGTCGACCCGTGACCGAGACCCCCACCCGCCGACCCTTCTTCCGACCGGCCGACGACCACGACGAGTGGGCGTGGCGGCAGCGGCTGCGGGCCAACCGCGGCACGCGGTTGGCGCTGCGCCTCGTCGTCGCCGTCGTCGGGCTGGTCCTCGTGCTCGGCGGCTTCGCGCTCGTGCCCCTGCCCGGCCCCGGCTGGCTCATCGTCATCCTCGGTCTCGGCGTCTGGGCCTCGGAGATCGAGCCGGCGTCCGACCTCCTCGAGTGGGTCAAGAAGCAGGTGCGCCGGTGGGAGCACTGGATGCGCCGGCAGTCCCGCGGCGTCCAGGCGCTCGTGGCCCTCGCCACCTTCCTGTTCGTCCTCGCCGTGCTCTGGGTGACGTTCCGGCTCACCGGGGTCCCCACGTTCCTGCCCGACGGGCTCGAGGCCTGGATCCACGGCCACCTCGCCCTCTGAGGGGGCCGCGCCACGCCGGCCACCCCGATTTCCGCCGGGCCCCCGGCGCCGGGTATCCTCGGCAGGCCGCACGGCGCGGATGTGTAGCTCAGTTGGTCAGAGCGTTCGCTTCACACGCGAGAGGTCGGGGGTTCGAGCCCCTCCACATCCACCAGCACGACGACAGGCCCCGGACCGCGACGCGGACCGGGGCCTCACGCGTCCCACTCCTCGACGCGTGACAAACGGAGGGGTGCGACGTCGGGGCGGAGGTGTATGCATGGGGGATGCAGCTGACCGTCCGGGCCATCCACACCTTCCCGGTGCGCGGTGGGGACGCCGTGACGCACGAGTCTGTCGCCGTCGAGGCCGACGGCCTCGAGGGCGACCGGCGCAAGCGCGCGGCCGTCTCGATCGTCGGCCACGACTCGCCGCACACGCGGGCCAACCTCGTGCTCGACGCGCCGACGGCCGCCGTCGAGGGCCTGGCCGGCACCCTCGTCCGCGTCGGCGGCACACTGCTCGCGGTCGAGGGCACCGGCAACGCGTGCCCCGGGCTCTACGCCGCGGTCGGCCAGGTCGGCACGGTGCGGGTGGGTGACGTCGTCGAGCGGGTGGAGCACGAGGCGTGAGCACGGTCGCCACCACCGCGCACGACGCGGGCGTCGAGCGGCTGCTGGCCAGCCACCGGGCCATCCCCGACGGCGCCCCCGTCCGCCTGGCCAAGCGCACGAGCAACCTCTTCCGGGGCCGCACCCCGACGGGCGTGCCCGGGCTCGACACGAGCGGTCTCGGGGGCGTCGTGTCCGTCGACCCCGACGCGCGGACGGCCGACGTGCAGGGCATGTGCACGTACGAGGACCTCGTCGACGCCACGCTGCCGCACGGCCTGACGCCCCTCGTCGTCCCCCAGCTGCGCACCATCACGCTCGGGGGCGCGGTGACCGGCCTCGGCATCGAGTCGACGTCGTGGCGCAACGGCCTGCCGCACGAGTCCCTTCTCGAGATGGACGTGCTGACCGGCGGCGGCGACATCGTCACCTGCGACGCCGTCGACCGGCACCCCGACCTCTTCCGCGGCTTCCCCAACTCCTACGGGACGCTCGGGTACGCGACCCGGCTGCGCATCGAGCTCGAGCCCGTCGGCCGGACCGTGTCGCTGCGCCACGTGCGCTTCCACGACCTCGACGCCCTCCTCGCGGCCGTCGGCGAGGTGATGTCCACCGGCGCCCACGAGGGCGAGGAGGTCGACTACCTCGACGGCGTCGTCTTCAGCGCGGACGAGTCCTACCTCGTCCTCGGCCGGCGCAGCGACGAGCCCGGCCCGACCAGCGACTACACGGGGCAGCGGGTCTTCTACCGGTCCATCCAGCACGACCACCCGCGCCCGACCCGCGACACCCTGAGCACCCTCGACTACCTCTGGCGCTGGGACACCGACTGGTTCTGGTGCTCGCGCGCGTTCGGGGCGCAGAACCCGGCGCTGCGCCGGGTGTGGCCGCGACGCTGGCTGCGCTCGAGCGCCTACTGGCGGCTCGTCGCCCTGGACCGCCGGTTCGACGTCGCCGACCGCCTCGAGGCGCGCAAGGGGCGGCCTCCGCGCGAGCGTGTCGTCCAGGACGTCGAGATCCCGCTCGAGCGCACGGCCGAGTTCCTGCGCTGGTTCCTCCGCGAGGTCCCGATCGAGCCGATCTGGTTGTGCCCGTTGCAGCTCCGTGACGAGCGGACGTGGACCCTCTACCCCCTGCGCCCCGGCGAGCGGTACGTCAACGTCGGGTTCTGGTCGACGGTGCCGGTCAACCCGGCACAGCCGCCCGGCGCGGCGAACCGCCGCGTCGAGGACGCGGTGAGCGCCCTCGGCGGGCACAAGTCCCTGTACTCCGAGGCGTTCTACGACGAGGAGACCTTCTGGCGCCACTACGGCGGCGACCACTACCCGGCGCTCAAGGAGCGCTACGACCCCGGACACCGGCTGCCCGACCTCTACGCGAAGGCCGTGCGCGGTGCCTGACCACCACCCAGGAGGAGAAGAGTGAGCATCGCCCAGATCGTCGAGTCCGTCGTCGACGGACCGCTGCCGCTGCGCGTCGAGGCGTACGACGGGTCGAGCGTCGGACCCGTCGGCGCCGACGTCCGGCTGCGCATCGAGAACCGGCGCGGGATGTCCTACCTCGCGACGGCGCCGGGGGACCTCGGGCTGGCGCGCGCCTACGTCACCGGCGACCTCACGGTGCACGGCGTGCACCCCGGCGACCCGTACGACGTGCTCGCCGCGATGTCGAGCATCCGGTTCCGCCGCCCGGGGCGCGAGCAGGTGCTCGAGCTCTCGCGGATGCTCGGGATGAAGGGCTTCACGCCGCCGCCCCCGCCGCCCCAGGAGAGCCTGCCGCGCTGGCGCCGGCTCGCCGAGGGGCTGCGCCACTCGACGGTGCGCGACGCCGAGGCGATCCACCACCACTACGACGTCTCGAACCGGTTCTACGAGATGGTCCTCGGGCCCTCGATGACCTACACCTGCGCCTGCTACCCGACGGCGGACGCGTCGCTCGAGGAGGCGCAGGAGAACAAGTACCGGCTCGTCTTCGACAAGCTGCGCCTGCAGCCCGGTGACCGGCTGCTCGACATCGGGTGCGGCTGGGGCGGGATGGTCCGCTACGCGGCGCGCCGGGGCGTCTCGGTCGTCGGCGCCACCCTCTCGCGCGAGCAGGCGCTCTGGGCGCAGAAGGCCATCGCCGAGGAGGGGCTGGCCGACCTCGCGGAGGTCCGGCACACGGACTACCGCGACGTGCGCGACACCGGCTTCGACGCCGTCTCGTCGATCGGCCTGACGGAGCACATCGGCGTGCGCAACTACCCGGCGTACTTCGGGTTCATCCGCGACCGGCTGCGGACCGGCGGGCGCCTGCTCAACCACTGCATCACCCGGCCGCACAACCGGCGCACCGAGACCGGCGCCTTCATCGACCGCTACGTCTTCCCCGACGGCGAGCTGACCGGCTCGGGGCGGATCGTCAGCGAGGTGCAGGACGCCGGCCTCGAGGTGCTCCACGAGGAGAACCTGCGCGAGCACTACGCGCTGACCCTGGCCGGCTGGTGCGCGAACCTCGTCGAGCACTGGGACGAGGCCGTCGCCGAGGTCGGCGAGGGCACCGCACGCGTCTGGGGCCTGTACATGGCCGGATCACGACTCGGGTTCGAGCGCAACGAGATCCAGCTGCACCACGTGCTGGCCGTCAAGACGGACGCGGAGGGCCGGCACGACCTGCCGCTGCGCCCGTGGTGGTCCGCCTGACGCGGCTCAGGGCCGCGGGCGCAGCCCGTCCCACACGAGGTCGGTGAGGTCGTCCGAGAGCTCGTCGGCGGTGCGGCCACCGGCGGCCGCGCCGTCGGCGAGCCATGCGTCCGCGGCGGCCCGGACCATCCCGACGAGCGCGACACCCCAGAGGTGGTGGGCCCCGAGCAGCCCCGCGACGTGGTCGGCGATGCGGCCGGTCATGCCGGCGGCGACGTCACCGGCCGGTCGTTCGCCCGGCGGCAGGATCGGCGCGTTGACGATGAACCGGTAGACCTCCGGGTCGTCCTCGACGAGGTGCAGGTAGGCGCCGATGACGGCGCGGACGAGCTCGCGCGTCGGGGTGGCCCCGGCGGTCTCGCCGGCGGCGCGGGTGATGCCGCGGATGATCGTGCCGTCGACCCGGTCGGCGACCCCGGCGTAGAGGCCGGCGCGGTCGGTGAGGTGGCGGTAGACGACGGTCTTCGAGGTGCCGGCCTCGGCCGCGATCTCGTCCATCCCGACCTGGGCCCCGTGCCGCCGCACCGCCCGGACGGCGGCCTCGACGAGCTCGCGGCGGCGGGCGAGCCGGTGCTCGTCCCAGCGCGCGCTGCGGCCGTCCGGGGCTGCGCTCGAGGTCACGGGAGCCGACGGTAGCAGGGACCGGCGGTACCTGTTACCTTCGGTATCGGATACAAGCGGCGGGGACCCCCGCCGACCCGGCAGACCCAGGAGCCACCCGGTGCCCACCACCCGTCGCGCCGCCGTCCTCGGCGGCAACCGCATCCCCTTCGCCCGCCAGTTCGGCCCCTACGCGGAGGCCTCGAACCAGGACATGCTGACCGCCACCCTCGAGGGGCTCGTCGCCCGGCACGGGCTCGCGGGGGAGCGCGTGGGGGAGGTCGTGGCCGGCGCCGTCATCAAGCACAGCCGCGACTTCAACCTCACCCGCGAGGCGGTGCTCGGCTCCAGCCTCGCGCCCGACACCCCGGCGTACGACATCCAGCAGGCCTGTGGCACCGGTCTCGAGGCGACGATCCTCGTGGCCAACAAGATCGCGCTCGGGCAGGCCGACTCCGCGATCGCGGGCGGGGTCGACTCGGCCTCCGACGCGCCGGTCGTCGTGCCCGAGCGGCTGCGCCGCAAGCTGCTGCGCCTCTCGCGCGCCAAGACCCCGGCCGACCGCGCCCGGGCCGCGATCACGTTGCGCCCCACCGACCTCGGCATCCAGGTGCCGGCGGCCACCGAGCCGCGCACCGGCATGTCGATGGGCGAGCACATGGCGATCACCGCCGCCCGGTGGGGGGTCACCCGCGAGGCGCAGGACGAGCTCGCCCTCGCGTCGCACCAGCACCTCGCGGCCGCCTACGAGCGCGGCTTCTTCGACGACCTCGTGACGCCGTACCTCGGGCTGACACGGGACCAGAACCTGCGCCCGGACACGACGCTCGAGAAGCTGGGGTCGCTGCGCACGGCCTTCGGCTCAGGCCCCGACGCGACGATGACGGCCGGCAACTCGACGCCGCTGTCCGACGGCGCCTCGGCGGTGCTGCTCGGCTCGCAGGAGTGGGCCGCCGCCCACGGGCTGACGCCGCTCGCGTGGTTCGTCGACGGCGAGACCGCCGCGGTCGACTACCTGGGCGGCGAGGAGGGCCTGCTCATGGCGCCGGCCTACGCCGTCCCGCGGATGCTCGCCCGCCAGGGCCTGACCCTGCAGGACTTCGACCTCTACGAGATCCACGAGGCCTTCGCGGCGACCGTGCTCTCGACGCTCGCCGCGTGGGAGAGCCCGGAGTTCTGCCACGAGCGCCTCGGCCTCGAGGCGCCGCTGGGCAGCATCGACCGGTCGAGGCTCAACGTCAACGGTTCCTCCCTGGCCGCCGGCCACCCGTTCGCGGCGACCGGTGGGCGCATCGTCGCGTCGCTGGCCAAGCAGCTGCACGAGAAGGGCTCCGGCGCACGGGGGCTCATCTCGATCTGCGCCGCCGGCGGGCAGGGCGTCGTCGCCATCCTCGAGGCGGCCTGAGATGCCCCGCTCGGACGGCTACACCTCCTTCGTCAACAGCGGCCTCGGCCGGCGGCTCGCCTCCTCGCTCGGGCTGCCGCAGCCGGTCCCGCTGCGCCGGTACTCGCCGGGCGCGCCGCTCGTCGAGGGTCCGGTCCTCGTGGGCGGCCACGACGACACCCCCGCGGTCGGGGCGCTGCGCGACGGTCTGGCCGCCGCCGGGGCCGAGCTCGTCGACACCGTGCCCGACGGCGCGCGGCTCGGCGGTGTCGTCGTCGACCTCACGGCCGCGCGTGCGCCCGAGGACCTCGAGTCGCTGCGCGCGACCCTCGGTCCGGCGCTCAAGCGGCTCGGGCGCTGCGCCCGCGTCGTCGTCGTCGGCCGTCACCCCGAGGCCGCGGCCACGGTGGCCCAGCGGGCCGCGCGGCGGGCGCTCGAGGGCATCACGCGCTCGGTCGGCAAGGAGCTGCGGGCCGGCGCCACCGCCAACCTCGTGCTCGTCACCGAGGGATCCGAGGCCGCGGCGCTCGGGACGGTGACGTTCCTCCTGTCGGGCCGGTCGGCGTACGTCGACGGTCAGGTGTTCCGGGTCGGCGAGGGGGAGGCGGCCGCACCCGCGGACGCCGAGCGCCCGCTGGCCGGCAAGGTCGCCGTCGTCACCGGGGCTGCGCGCGGCATCGGGGCCGACATCGCCCGCACGCTGCACCGCGACGGCGCCACCGTCGTCTGCGTCGACGTGCCCGCCGCGGGCGCCTCGCTGGCCACGGTGGCCAACGCCGTCGGGGGGACCGCACTGCAGCTCGACGTCACCGCGGCCGACGCGGGTGCCCGCATCCTCGAGCACGCCCGCACCCGGCACGGTGGCCTCGACGTCGTCGTGCACAACGCGGGCATCACCCGCGACAAGCTGCTGGCCAACACCGACGCCGACCGCTGGGACTCCGTCGTCCGCGTCAACCTCCTCTCGATCCTCGCGATGAACGAGACGCTCCTCGCGAAGGACGGTGTGCGCGAGGGCGGCCGGGTCGTGCTCGTGTCGTCGATCGCCGGTATCGCCGGCAACCGTGGCCAGGCGAACTACGCGGCGTCCAAGGCCGGCGTCATCGGTCTCGTCGACGGGTACGCGGACGACCGTGCGCTGCGCCGACGAGGCATCACGGTCAATGCCGTCGCACCGGGCTTCGTCGAGACCGAGATGACCGCGCGCATCCCGCTCGGCACCCGCGAGGTGGGGCGCCGGCTCAACAGCCTCGCGCAGGGCGGGCTGCCGGTCGACGTCGCGGAGGCCATCGCCTTCTTCGCCGGTGACGCCCAGGCCGCGGTGTCCGGCAACGTCGTCCGCGTGTGCGGCCAGAGCCTGCTCGGGGCCTGACGGTGGCCGTCGAGACACTGGCGACGCTGCCCGCGACGGCGCCCCTGCTCGCCCGGGGAGCGGTCACCGCGCGTGGCCGCCGGGGGAGCGAGGTGCCCCAGCGGACGCTGCGCGTCGAGGACGTGCGCGTCGACCGGGGCCGGCTCGCGGCCTACCAGCGGCTGACCGGGTACGACGTGTCCGACACCGTGCCGCAGCCGTACCCGTGGGTGCTGGCTTTCCCGCTGCAGACGGCGCTCATGACGCGACCGGACTTCCCGTTCGCCCTGCCGGGGCTGGTCCACCTCGAGAACCGGGTCACGACGCACCGCCCCCTCGACGCCTCGGAGCCGCTGACGCTCGACGTGACGGCGAGAGACCTCCGTCCGCACCGGAAGGGGCGCACGCTCGACGTCCGTCTCGAGGCGCGCGTCGACGACGAGCTCGTCTGGACGTGCGACAGCGTCTACCTCTCCCGCGGTCGCGGCGACGAGGACGCTCCGCGCGGCGACGCCCCGCCGCAGGCCCCGGACGGGCCGGCCGTCGCCGTCTGGCGGCTGCCCGACGGGCTGGGGCGTGAGTACGCCGGCGTCTCCGGCGACGTCAACCCCATCCACCTGCACCCGCTGGCGGCGCGGGCGATGGGCTTCCGGCGGCACATCGCCCACGGGATGTGGACCTACGCACGCACCCTCGCGGCGCTCGGCCGGACCTCGCTCGGGCCCTCGACGAGCCGGGTGTGGTTCACCAAGCCCGTGTTCCTGCCGAGCACGGTCGAGCTCGTCGTCGGGCGCGCACCGGGTGCCACCACGGCCGCGCTGCGGTCGCGTCGGGACCCCCCGACGACGCACCTCGTGCTGACGCTGGAGGCCTGACCCGGCGGTTCCGTCGACCTCCGGCGGTGGCTAGGGTCGGGAGGATGACCACCCAGGCCACGGCCCGCCGCGGCGTCCGCGCGACCCTCGAGCGGTGGGGCGACACCGCCCGGGCCGTGCTGCGTGGCCCGGGGCCCGAGCGCGACGACGCCCTGATGCTCGTGAAGTCGGCGGCGGCCGCCGTCCTCGCGTGGCAGCTTGCCGTCGTCGTCGTCGACAGCAGCACCTCGTTCTACGCGCCCCTCGCGGCGCTCCTCGTCGTCGACCGCACGATCGTCCGGTCGCTGTGGCAGAGCGTGGAGCGCCTCGTCGCCGTCGTCGTCGGGATGAGCGTCGCCTGGGGGGTCGGCAACCTCGTCGGCGTCACGTGGTGGTCGATGGTGCTCGTCCTCCTGCTGGCGCTCGTCATCGGCCGGTGGGACCGGCTGGGGGCGCACGGCATCCAGGTGCCGACGATGGTCCTGCTCTCGCTGCTCAGCCTCCAGTGGGACAGCGTCTCGTTCACCGCGGCGACCATCCTCGACACGATGCTCGGCGGTGTCGTCGGCGTCGTCGTCAACGCGGTGGTCCTCGCCCCGATGCACCTGACCGGTCCGCGGCGCGCCGTCCTGGAGCTGACCGAGCGGCTGCGGGGCCTCCTCGACGACATGGCCGAGGGGCTGCGCGCGGGCTGGGACGCCGACGTCGCCCGGGGCTGGCACGACCGGGCGACCAGCGTCGGGGTGGACGTGCCGGCGGTCCTCGAGGCGGTCGAGACCGGCCGCGAGAGCACGCGGCTGAACCTGCGCCACCGGCTGCGCCCGGCCCGCATCGACTGGGACGGGTACGTCGGGGCCGCGCACGCGGTGCAGCGCAGCCAGTGGCCGGTCGCCGGGATCGCCCGCACCCTCGCCGACGCGGCGGCCGAGTCGCCGTGGCAGGCGTCGCCCTCGCCCGAGTGGCTCGGGTGCTACGCCGAGGTCCTCGAGCACCTCGGCGCGGCGGCGGCCCGGTTCGGCGTGCACCGCGGCGAGTCCGACCGCGAGGTGCAGGAGCACCTCGACGCCGCCGTCGCGGCCCTTCAGCAGCTCGCGGACGAGGTGCGCTCGACACCGCTGGACGACCCCCGGGCCTGGCCGGCGTACGGCACCCTCGTCGTCGAGGCGCACCGGCTCGTCGAGGAGATCCGCGCCGGCCACGCCGGGGCGGCCGTCCCGACCGACACGGGGGCGCTGCGCGCACCGCTCGCCGAGGGCATCGCCGGGATGGCCGGAGCCCGCGCGCAGGAGGCGTTGCGGCGGCGCGAGGGTGCCGACCGTGCGTCAGGTCCCGAGGCGTAGCACCCGGGTGTAGAAGGCGAGCTCGCGCTCGAGGGCGTCGACGACGGTCTCCGGGCGGCGGAAGCCGTGACCCTCGCCCTCGTAGACGGCGAGCTCGACGTCGTGGCCGGCGGCGCGCATCGCGGCGGCCATGTCCTCGGCCTGCGCCAGCGGGACGACCCTGTCGTCGGTGCCCTGGAGGAGGAGCAGCTCGCCGTGGAGGCGGTCGGCGTGGTGGACCGGCGAGCGGTCGCGGTAGACCTCCTCGCCCTCGGGCCAGGGCGCGACGAGGCGGTCGCAGTAGCGCGACTCGAACTTGTGCGTGTCGCGGGCCAGGGCGGCGAGGTCGGCGACCCCGAAGAGGCTCGTGCCCGCCGCGAAGACGTCGCTCGTCGTCATCGCGCGCAGGACGACGTACCCGCCGGCGCTGCCCCCACGGGCCGCGAGCCGGGTGGCGTCCGCGCGCCCCGCCTCGGCGACGGAGCGGGCGCCGGTCACGCAGTCGTCGATGTCGAGCACGCCCCAGCGGGCGCGCAGACGGTTGCGGTAGGCGCGGCCGTAGCCCGTGCTGCCCGAGTAGTTGACGGTGAGCACCGCGAAGCCCCTGGTCGTCCAGAACTGGGTCGAGGACAGGTAGGAGGTCTCGGCGCGGCTCGTGGGTCCGCCGTGCGCGAGGACGAGCAGCGGGGGTCGCTCGTCCTCCGGCCCGGTGACGCCGTCGAGGCACGGAGGGTTGAGGAAGCCGTGGACGACGTCGCCGTCGGTGTTGGTCCACGACCACGGCTCCGGCTGCGAGACCGACGCCGGGTCGGGGTCGTTCGGGGCGGAGGAGGCGAGGACGCGGAAGGGCCCGCCGGCCGGGCCGCGGACGACCTGCGGCAGCCCGTCGGTGCGGCCGCGCTTGAACGCGACCTCGTCCCCGGCGGCGGTCAGGTGGTCGTGGAAGGAGCCCGCGCCGGCGCTCGGGACGACCACGCCGCTCGACGCCTCGAGGACCCCCAGGCCCTGACCGGCCTCCTCGAACCAGCGGACGAGGACGCGGTCGGCGTCGAGGACGGCGAGGTCGCGCATCCCGAGCGACCACTGGGGCTGGGCGTGGTCGGCCTCGGTGGCGTGGACCGGGTGCGGACCGTCGCCGGCGTCGCGGTGGACCAGCCACCAGCCGGACTCGTCGGAGACGAACCAGAGGGCGCCGTCGGGGCCGAAGGTCGGCTGGGCGACCGAGACCTCGTCGCCGCCCGCGACGACGTGGGGCTCGCCGGCGCCCTCGTCGGTGAGCCGGGCGCGCAGGAGCCGCGTGGTGTCCCACGGCATGTCGGGGTGGTCCCACGTGACCCAGGCGAGGTCGGTGCCGTCGGGGGAGACCGCCGGCCGGGAGACGAAGTCGGTGCCGGTGTGCAGCACGAGCCCGCCGTCGATGTTGTCGCCGTGGAGGTCGAGGCGGACCAGCTCGTTCGCGGGCTCGCCGTCGCCGGTGTGGTCCTCACGCACGGCGAACACGTGCTCACCGTGGAGCACGAACCCCGCGTAGCGCCGGTTCGCCTCGGGGGTGATGGCGACGGGGTCCGTGCTGCCGGGGTCGAGCCGGTGGACGCGGTCGTCGCCGAGGTGCGAGAAGACGACGGTGCCGTCGGCGACGGCGTACGCCCCGCCGCCGTACTCGTGGACGCGGGTGCGGACGTTCCAGGGCGCGGGGAGGAGCTCGGTGCTCGCCGTGCCGTCGTGGCGGACGAGGGTCTGGCGTCCACCCTCGCGCGGGCGCGACTCGAGCCAGTAGGTGTGCTCGCCGTCGGCGCGCACCTCGTCCAGCATCACCTGCCCGCCGGTGAGGTCCTCGGGGGAGATCGGGGAGGGCCAGGTGCCGTAGGGGAGGGTCCGCATCGGGCGAGCCTAGGCGTCGGGGCGCTCAGGCGGGCAGGAGTGTGAGCAGGTGGTCCTCGAGGGCCGAGCGTCGGGGCGGGTCGGTGCCCCACCCGAGCAGCGGCGGTGCCGTCCCGTGGTGGGTGCGGCCGGTCGGGGTGGTCGTGCGCAGGGTGTGCGGCGGGCCGCGGACGAGGTCGACCCGCCAGCCGGGTGCCTCCTTGACCTGGTTGCAGCGGGCGCACCGACCCCCGGCGTTGACGTAGCTCGTGGGTCCACCGAGGCGCACGGGCTCGGTGTGGTCGGCGTGCACGACCGGCGCGTCGCACCACGGGGTGGAGCAGACGTCGTCGCGCAGCACGACCATCCGGCGCAGGAGACCGGCGAAGGTGCGCCGGCGCGCGTCCATCGCGACGAGGTCGCGGCCGTCCGGCGTCGTGAAGAGCCGACGCAGCCACACCGAGGCGGGCCCGGCGTCGCGCACCCAGGCGCGGGCCACCGGGGCAGGGACCGAGCCGTGGCCGGGGACTCGGGCCGGCTCGTCGACGGAGCGGTCGGGGTCGCCGAGACCGAGGAGTGCGCGGTCGGTCATCACGAGGTGGACCTCGACGGGCTGCACCTGGCCCGGGAGGAGGCCGGCGAGCAGCCGCAGCGCGGTGTCGGCGGCGACGGCCCCGGCACCCCGGCCCTCCGGGGACTCGTCCGGGCACTGCCCACCGACGACGGCGCGGGCGCGGGCGGTCAGGGCGGCG
The DNA here is from genome assembly GCF_017312765.1 of Phycicoccus sp. DTK01. NCBI lineage: Bacteria > Bacillati > Actinomycetota > Actinomycetes > Micrococcales > Intrasporangiaceae > Phycicoccus > Phycicoccus sp. DTK01. The sequence goes on from NZ_BOPU01000001.1 coordinate 466,747, forward strand.
TGGGCGCCGATGACCTCGCGCATCGGTCCGAGCACGGTGAGCCAGGCCATCCCGTCGGGGGCCGGGCGGACCGACACCCGGCGCGAGCGGACGGCGGCCTCCGTCCGGGCCACGACGGAGGCGGCGTCGAGCTCGGCGGCGACGCGCCGGGCCGCTCGACCGAGCGCGTGCGGGGACAGCGCCGGCATGACGGCGGCGAGGCGGGCGTCGACCTCGGCGCGGTGCTCGCGGGTGAGCGTCGCGGTCTCGCGCGTGACCTCGAGGGCGTGCCGCTCGCCGATCGCGCCCGTCGTGAGGTGGGCCAGCGTGGCGGGCAGCTCCTCGACGAGCGCCCGCGAGAGCCCGACGAACCGGTCACCGAGCGTCGGCGACTCCCGCCGGGCGAGGGCGACCTCGGAGCCCACCGAGCGCAGCGCGTCCTGCGGGGCGGCGGCCTCGCGCGAGCGGCGGACGGCGTGCACCGCGCGGGCCTGAGCGGCGGTGGCGGCGCCCTTGAGCCGCTCGAGCTCGTCGACCAGCGCGAGGCGGTCATCATCGCTCATCGTCGCGATGTCGCTGTGCGCCAACGACTTTCGCACGTCCGCCATCCCCTCGACCGACCCCCGGTCGAGGGCCGCGGTGCGAGCCGTCCCCTCCATGACCCAAACCTAGACGCGACCACCGACAGCCCCTCTTCGGCGACGGACGACGGCGCGCCGGCACGACGGCGACGTCCGTGCCCCCTAGCCTTCCGGTCGGAACGGACCGGGGAGGGGACGGGATGCACGCAGTCGTGGACGCCCGGTCCGTGCTCCGTGGCGGTCGCGCGGCCCGGGAGCGGCGATCCGTCCCGGTGATCGCGGCACCGCACGCGGTGGTGATCGCAGTGGGGGTCCTGGCGCTGGCCGTGAGGATGCTTCCCACGGCGGTCTCCGGTGGTTGGCTCGCCCTCGGCCGTTACGACGACGGCGTCTATCTCGGGATGGCGGTCTCGCTGCTCCACGGCGAGCTGCCCTACCGGGACCTCGTGATGCTCCACCCACCGGGGAGCACGGTGCTCCTCGCACCGCTCGCCGGGCTCGCCGCCGTCCTGCCCGACCATGCCGTCCTCGTGGTGGCGCGCACGGCGACGATGGTCGTGGGGGCCGTCACCGCGGGCGGGGTCGCCTGGCTCCTGCGCGCACGCGGTCCCCGGGCCATGGGCTTCGCCGGGGCTGCGTACGCCGTGTTCGTCCCCGCGGTCTACGCGGACTCCTCCGTCACGCTGGAGTCCGTCGCCAACGCGGTGCTGGTCGGCGCCGTCCTCCTCCTCACCCCGCGGTCGCCGTCGTCACGGCGCGTCGTGGTCGCGGGTGCGCTGCTCGGCCTCGCGGCGACGGTGAAGATCTGGGGCGTCGTCCCCCTGCTCGTGGTGCTGGTGTGGCTCGGCCTCCGGGAGGGCCGGGCCGCCGTGCGTCGTCTCGCGCTGGGCGCCGTCGGCGCGGTGGTGGTGGTGTGCCTGCCATTCTTCGCCCTCGCACCCACCCGCATGTGGCGAATGGTGGTGCTCGACCAGGTGGGTCGCCCGGACACCAACCCGGGACCGCTCGTCCGCCTGCCCGCGGTGATGGGTGCCCCGCGGCTCGACCCGTCGAGCGGACCGTTGGCTCATCTCGCCGTCGACGGTGCCGGGTGCGTCATCGCGGGCGTCTTCGTGTGGCTGGTCGTCCGATGCGTCCGAGCCGGGGAGGTGCTGCCGGCGGCGCTGCTCACGACCGGTCTCGTCGTCCTGCTCACGAGTCCGAGCCACTTCCTGCAGTACGGCGCGCTCGTCGCCGTGCCGCTCGCCTGGTGCGTGGGGGGCGCGGTCCGAGGTCCACGGCCTGCGGGGGGCGCGGCGCTCGTCCTCGTCCTCGCCGCCGTCTGCTCCCTCACCCTCGTGCCGGGCCGACAGCTCGACCCGCACTTCGTCCAGCGCGTGACGGCCACCAGGGGATGTCTGGCCGCCGACGACCCGACGGTGCTCATCGTCACCGACACGCTGTCCCGCAACCTGAGGACCGGATGCCCGACGTGGATCGACGTCACGGGGACCGCCTACGACATCGAGGGGATCCGCCCGGCGGACGGCGAGTACGTCGCCCGTGGCCGTAACGGGTACTGGCGGTACGGGATCGTCGGGCCCTACCTGGAGGGGAGCGAGGCGTTCGTGCTGGGCCGCCCCTCCACCGGGGTCGACCCCGACCAGCTCCGCTACTGGGAACGGGCGGCCGAGACGACGCGCAGCGGGGCGCACACGCTGTTCGAGACCACCTGTCACCGCCGGCAGGACACGACGATCGTCCCCTTCATCCGATGGGTGAACGAGCACCGCGGGGACGAGGAGGCGGCGCTCGGCCGTGTGCACGGGTCGTGCCGGTGACCAGGACGGGCGTGCCTCAGCGCAGGCGGACGCCGACCTCGGCCGCCACCGCCTCGACCATCGTCGTCAGGCGCGCGGCGCGGGCGGGCATCGTGCGGCGGTAGGTGGCGAGGGTGAGGATGCCGGGGCCGACGAAGGACCAGGCGCGCGCCCGGGCCCACGTCGCGTCGTCGGCACCCGCAGCCGAGCGGAACGTCGCCCGGGCGGAGGCCCCGAACAGCCCCCAGGCGTAGAGCAGGTCGACCGAGCGGTCGCCGACGCCGAGCCCGCCGAAGTCGACCACCCCGGTGAGGTGGCCGTCGTCGGCGCAGAGCACGTTCTCGGGGGAGAGGTCGGTGTGCACCCAGCACGGGGGAGCGGACGCCGGCGGCACGTCCCGCAGCCGGCGCCAGGCCTCGCGGACGGCGGTCGGGTCGAGGAGGTCGGCGAGCGCATGCGCCGCCTCGTCAGCCCAGGCGTCGATCGTGTCGGTCACCGGCTCGCCGCTGCGGTACCCCCAGTGCTCCGGCCCGACCGGCACGCCGGCGACGGGGAGCGCGTGCAGCGCGTCGACGAACGTCCCGAGGTCGCGCGCGAGGCGCTCCTCGTCGTCGGCCGTCAGCGCCAGCGGCATCTCGCCCGGCAGCCAGGTGACGACCGACCACGGCCGGTCGAAGTCGGCGCTCGGACGTCCCACGGCGATTACCTCGGGCACCGGCGTCGGCAGGGACGGCCCGAGCTGCGGCAGCCAGCGCGCCTCCGTGAGGAGGTCCGGCACGTACCGCGCCTCGCGCGGCATCCGCACGGCGAGGTCGTCCCCGAGCCGGAAGACCACGTTGCTGCTGCCGCTCGTCGGGCTCGGGCGGACGGGCAGGTCGGCGAGGTGCGGCAGCTGGTCGCGCAGCAGCCGCGTCACCAGGCTCGGCGAGGGCGGCACGGCGGCGGGCGAGGGCGGGGGCACCGGGACATCATGCGGGCGCCGTGGTGGATGGCGGTGCCAGACTCACCGCCATGACGGACCCAGGGACGGCCCCGCGGCCCTACGACGAGCTCGACGAGGAGGGCCAGGTCGAGGCGCTGCGCCCCGCCGCGCTCGACGCCGCCGCCGAGTTCGGGCTGGACGTCGACCGGATGGAGGTCCTGCTCCACGCGTACAACACGACCTTCCGCGTCGACACCCGCGACGGCCGGCGCCTGGCGCTGCGCGTGGGGACGAACTCCAAGAGCACCCCGGCGAACGTCCTGGCCCAGCAGGCGTGGCAGGAGGCCATCGCGACGGAGACCGACGTCGTCGTGCCACGGCCGCTGCGCACGCGCGCGGGGGAGTGGTTCGCCCGCACCACGCCCGCCGCGCTGGGCCGCCCGGTGCTCGTGACCGCCGCGTCGTGGCTCGACGGCGACGACGCGCGCGACGGGGCCGGGGCGGAGTGGGCGCACGCGCTCGGCCGCGCCACGGCCGCGCTGCACCGGCACGCCGCCACCTGGCGGATGCCCGACGGCGCCGGGCTGCCGCGCTTCGACGAGCCGCTCTTCGGCGACGCGGACGTGCTGAGCAGCGCGCCCGGGCTCGACGCCGACGGTCGCGCGGTCGTCGCCGAGGGGATGGCCCGCGCCCGCGACGTCTTCGACCGCCTGTACGAGGCTGCCGACGTCGTCCCGCTGCACGCGGACCTGCACGGCGGCAACCTCAAGTGGCACGAGGGACGGCTCGCGGTCTTCGACTTCGACGACGCCGGCCTGGGGCTGCCCGTCCTCGACCTCGCCATCACGACCTTCTACCTGCGGCGTGGCGGGGACGAGGCGGCCGAGGTGGCGCTGCGCGACGGGTACACCGACGTCCTGCCGTGGCCCGACGTCGCACCGGCCGATGTCGAGGCGCTCGTCGCGTCCCGCCAGCTGCTCCTGGCCAACGACCTCCTCGCATCGAGCACGGCCTCGCTGCGCGCCATGGCCGCCGGCTACCTCGTCACGACGGTGGCGAGGCTCCGCCACTGGTTCGACACCGGCACGTTCCGCCTCGACGTCGAGGGCTGACGGCCTCGCCGCGGTCAGAGGGAGTGGTGCACCCAGACCGCCGGCTCGACGTACACCGCGTGGTCGTGCTCGAGGCTGACGTGGACCGGGTTCAGCGCGAAGGGGACCACCACCTCACCCGAGGCGTCGAAGGGCTCGCCGGTCCAGGAGCGCCACTCGGCCAGCGACCCGGAGATCGTCATCGCCCGTGGGCACACCGTACGGATCGTCCCGCCCGCCCTCACGTGCAGCCGCAGCCACGGGTCGGTGGGGAGGCCGTCGGCCCGCACGCGCGACACGTACTCCGTCATCGGGGTGTGCGGCTCGTCGGCCTTGCGGCTGGGCCGCACCGGCGCCACGAGGTCGCGGTACCCCAGCCCGGCGGCGTTGGCGCGCTTGTGCTCGAGGAGGACGGACGCCAGCCCCGTGCCGCGCAGGTCGGGACGGATCGTCACCTCGAGCGCCGACACGTGGGTCGGCCGGCGACCCGCGACCTCGTCGAGCCAGGCCCACCGGATGACCCCGTCCCAGCCGTCGTCGGGCAGCTCGTCGCGGCCGGTGTCGGCTCCGAACGCGAAGGGCACCGAGCACGAGCGGGCGACCGGACGGTCGAGGTGCTCGGCGTCGAACGCGAGGAGCGTGTGGGCGGCGAACGTCGTGCCCGCCCGTGCGAAGAAGAGGTCACCGACCGGGTCCTGCTGCAGGAAGCGCGGCCAGTCGAGGGCGGGGTCCCACAGGTGGTGGGCCATGTCCGGACGCTCGGCGAGGTTGACGACGACGAGGTCCATGGGGTCAGGCTAGGTCCCTCGCGGGGGCGACGTCACGCTCCGCCCGCAGGGGGAGGCGCCGGCTCCGCGACCGTGGTCCGATGGAGGCATCCGACACCCCCGAGGAGGCGACGATGACCCTCTCGCTGACCGACGAGCTGCTGCTGCTCGTCCTCGACCCCGCGAGCGGACGACCCGCGATCGACAGCACGCGGCTGCGGGCCGTCGTGGGAGGAGCGACCGTGGCCGGTCTCGTGCTCGACGGCGCGCTCGCGCTCGACGGCACCGACAAGCGGGCCCGGCTGCGGCAGACCGGCACCGCCGTGCCCACCGAGCCCCGCCTGCGCGAGGTGCTCGACCTCGCGGAGGGCCGTCGGCCCAAGGACGTCGTCTCGAAGCTCGGCGGCGCCGGCGCGTGGCGGGACCGCGCGGGAGCGCTGCGCGACCTGTCGTTCCAGCGGATGACGGTCGCCGGCGTGCTGCGCCACGACGAGACCAGGGTGCTCGGGCTCTTCCCACGCTCCCGCTGGACGGTGCTCGACCCCTCGCTCGTGCCGGCGCTGCGCCACCGCGTCGCTGCCGCCCTGGCCGACGGCGCGCCCGTGCCGGACGCCCGGACCGCCGCCCTCGTCGCGCTCCTCTCATCGGTCGACCACCTCGCCGCCGTCACCGGGCTGCCGAAGCGCGAGGCGAAGCGGCGCGCGGACGCCGTCACCGCGGGGGACTGGGCCGCCCCGGCCGTCCGGGCCGCCGTGGAGCAGGTCAACGCCGCCGTCATGGCCGGTGTCATCGCGGCGACGGCGGCGACGGCCGCCGCGACCAGCTGACGGGCCCGCCACCGGAACTGCCGCGACCCGCCCGGGTGCGCCTCGCTAGCATCGGGGCGTGCCGGGATCCCGGCACGCCCACCACCACGAGGAGACCCTCACCATGGCTGCCCAGATCACCGTCCACGTCGCCGGGAGCGAGCGATCGGTGGCCGAGGGCACGACCTACGGCGACCTCTTCGACGGCGACCGCGCCGTGCTCGTCGCCCGCGTCGACGGAGAGCTGCGCGACCTCCACCTCGCCGCCGCCGACGGCGAGGCCGTCGAGCCCGTGACCGCCGCCGAGCAGGACGGCCTCGACGTCCTGCGGCACAGCGCCGCCCACGTGCTCGCGCAGGCCGTGCAGGAGGTCCACCCGTCCGCGAAGCTCGGCATCGGCCCGCCGGTCCGCGACGGCTTCTACTACGACTTCGACGTCGAGACCCCGTTCACCCCGGAGGACCTCAAGTCCCTCGAGAAGGTGATGCAGCGCATCGTCAACGAGGGCCAGACCTTCCGGCGGCGCGAGGTGTCGGACGCCGACGCCGCCGTCGAGCTCGCCGACGAGCCGTACAAGATCGAGCTGATCGGCCTCAAGGGCGGGGCGGCCGAGGACGCCGCCGAGGGGGCGAGCGTGGAGGTCGGTGGCGCCCAGCTGACCATCTACGACAACGTCCGCCGCGACGGCACCGTCGCGTGGGGCGACCTGTGCCGCGGCCCGCACGTCCCCTCCACCAAGGTCCTCGGCAACGCCTTCAAGCTGATGCGCAGCGCCGCCGCCTACTGGCGCGGCTCGGAGAAGAACCCCCAGCTGCAGCGCGTCTACGGCACCGCGTGGCCGACCAAGGACGAGCTCAAGGCCTACCTCGACCGGCTCGCCGAGGCCGAGAAGCGCGACCACCGCAAGCTCGGCGCCGAGCTCGACCTGTACTCCTTCCCCGACGAGATCGGGTCCGGGATGGTCGTCTTCCACCCGCGCGGTGGTGTCATCAAGCGCGAGATGGAGGACTACGTCCGCCGGCGGCACATCGAGGAGGGCTTCCAGTACGTCGGGACCCCCCACATCAGCAAGGACGGCCTCTTCCACACCTCGGGCCACCTGCCGTACTACGCCGACACGATGTTCCCGCCGATGGAGCTCGAGCACGCCGAGTACCGCCTCAAGGCGATGAACTGCCCGATGCACAACCTCATCTTCCGCTCGCGCGGCCGCTCCTACCGCGAGCTGCCGATGCGCCTCTTCGAGTTCGGGTCGGTCTACCGCTACGAGAAGTCCGGCGTCGTCCACGGCCTGACCCGCGTGCGGGCGATGACCCAGGACGACTCGCACTCCTACGTCACGCCCGAGCAGGCCCCGGCCGAGATCGAGCACCTGCTCAAGTTCGTCGTCGGCCTCCTGAAGGACTTCGGCCTCGACGACTACTACTTCGAGCTCTCGACCCGCGCGACCGAGGGTGACAAGAAGGACAAGTTCATCGGCTCCGACGAGCAGTGGGAGGTGGCGACCGAGGTCCTGCGCTCCACCGCCTCGACCTTCGGCGTCGAGCTCGTCGACGACCCGGGCGGCGCCGCGTTCTACGGCCCGAAGATCTCGGTCCAGGCGCGCGACGCCATCGGCCGGACCTGGCAGATGTCGACCATCCAGTACGACTTCAACCAGCCGCACCGCTTCGGCCTGGAGTACCAGGCCGCCGACGGCTCGCGCCAGGAGCCGGTGATGATCCACTCGGCGAAGTTCGGCTCCATCGAGCGCTTCATCGGGGTGCTCGTCGAGCACTACGCCGGCGCCTTCCCCGTCTGGCTCTCGCCGGTCCAGGTGCTCGGCGTGCCGGTGGCCGAGGAGTTCGTGCCGTACCTGCGCGAGGTCGGGGCGAAGCTCGCGGAGCACGGCGTCCGCTTCGAGGTCGACGAGTCCGACGACCGCTTCCCGAAGAAGATCCGCACCGCGAGCAAGTCCAAGGTGCCCTACGTCCTCATCGCCGGCGGCGAGGACCGGGACGCCGGCGCGGTGTCCTTCCGCTACCGCGACGGGTCGCAGAAGAACGGGGTGCCGGTCGACGACGCCGTGGCCGAGGTGCTCGAGGCCATCCGCACGAAGACGCAGGTCTGACCACCCGTCACGTCCGTCACACGACACGCCGACGACACGCCGCCGGCCTCACAGGTCCGACATTCCTCGTCGGAAACGCTTGCGGCGCAGGCTGACCGAGGAGCAAGATCAGACCACTCCACCACTTCGGTGGCGGAGGGAACGGACCGGACGAAGGACACCAGGCCCCGCGGCCTCGCCGCGAGGAGCCACCGGGTGATGACGGTGGTGGTGACCGGGGAGCCGGACCGCGAGACGCGGAGCATCACGACGCGTCACCCGAGGCCCCGGAACCACTCATACTGGTTCCGGGGCCTCACCCATTCCACCTCCCACGAGGGCGCCGGATGGGCCATGCTGGGCACGTGGAGACGGCGAGGGACGTGCGGGTGCGCGAGGCGCTGCCCACCGACGCGTTCTCGGTCGCGGCGCTGCACATCCAGGACGAGCGGGAGCAGGGGTACGCGCTGCCGCCGGGCTTCCTCGACTCCTTCGCCGACGCCTGGCTGGCCGACCGCGCCCGCCGCACCTGGCTCGCGGAGGACGGCAGCGGCCGGCCGCTCGGGCTCGTGCACGGCACCCGGGTCCAGAAGCTGCCGAGCGCCCGCCGCCCGGCCGACGCCTGGTTCCACGTCAGCCTGCTCTTCGTCACGCCGGACGCGCGCGGCGCCGGGGTGGGAGAACGCCTGCTGCGCACCCTCGTCGCGTGGGCCGTGACCGACCGCGTGACCCGCATCCAGCTCAACGCCGTGCCGGAGGCGCGCGGGCTCTACGAGCGGGTCGGGTTCGGCGCCCCGTCCGAGCGCCTCATGGAGCTGAGGCTCGACCGCCCGACCTAGGGTGGGCGGATGCAGCCCACCACCTCCCGCGGAGTCCTCGTCACCGGCTCGTCCCGAGGGGTGGGAGCCGCCGTCGCCCGGGCCTTCGCCGAGCGCGGCGACCGCGTCGTCGTCCACCACCGCGGGCCCGGCAGCGCCGACCGGGCGGACGAGGTGCTGGGCTCGCTGGCCGGGGAGGGGCACGTGCGCCTGGCGGCCGACCTCGCCGACCCGGCCGCCGTCGAGGCCCTCGCCGCGGACGCCGTGGTGGCGCTCGGGCGCGTCGACGTGCTCGTCAACAACGCGGCGATGATCGCGGAGCCCGGCTCGTCGGCGAGCCGCCGCGGCGACCACCCGCTCGACGCGACGTCGTACGAGGACTGGGTCGCGGTGTGGCAGCGCACGATCGCGACGAACCTCCTCGGCCCCGCGAACCTCACGTGGTGCGTCGCCCGGCACATGCTCGAGGTCGCCCCGGCCGACGGCGTCCCGGTCGGCCGCGTCGTCAACGTCGGCTCCCGCGGCGCGTACCGCGGCGAGCCCGACATCCCCGCGTACGGTGCGTCCAAGGCGGGCCTGCACTCCTTCGGCCAGTCGATGGCGCAGCACCTCGGCCGGCACGGCATCGCCGTCACGAGCATCGCCCCGGGTTTCATCGCGACCGAGATGGCCGGCTACGCGATGGCCGACCCGGCCGCCGCCGAGGCCACCCGCGCCCAGAGCCCCTTCCACCGGGTCGCGCAGCCGGAGGAGGTGGCGGCGGCGGTCGTCGCCCTCGCCGAACCGGCGGCCGAGTGGGCCTCGGGCGCCGTGCTCGACTTCAACGGGGCGTCGTACCTGCGCTGAGCCCGCCGGGGCGACGCACCTAGGATCGGGGCATGGCCGACCTCGAGAGCACCGCCGACTTCGCTGGTGAGCCGGACGGCTTCGAGCGGCTGTGGACCCCCCACCGGATGGTCTACATCCAGGGGGACCGCCCCGACCCCGACGCCGGCGACGGCTGCCCGTTCTGCGCGGCCCCGGGCAAGAGCGACGAGGAGGGGCTCGTCGTCCACCGCGGCGAGCACTGCTACGTCGTGATGAACCTCTTCCCGTACAACCCCGGCCACGTCCTCGTCTGCCCCTACCGGCACGTCCCGCTCTACGTCGACCTCACCGACGAGGAGACGGCCGAGTTCACCCTGCTGACCAAGCAGGCCGTTCGTGCGCTCGAGGCGGCGTCGGCGCCGATGGGCTTCAACCTCGGGATGAACCAGGGCGCGGTCGCCGGGGCCGGCGTCGCGGCCCACCTGCACCAGCACGTCGTGCCGCGCTGGGGCGGCGACAGCAACTTCCTGCCGATCGTCGCGCGCACCAAGGCCGTGCCGATGCTGCTGGAGGACGTGCGCGCCCGGCTCGCCGAGCACTGGCCCGCCTGAGGCACCGTCAGGCGGAGTCGGCCGTGGCCCTCAGGTGCTCGCGGGCCAGGCGGTCCGGCAGCACCTCGTAGCCGCGCGGCTCGCGCCGGAAGGTCCCCGTGCCGTGCGCGAGCGAGCGCAGGGCCACGGCGTAGTCGAGCAGCTCCAGGCGCGGCACCGCCGCCGTGAGCACCGAGCGGCCGGTGTCGCCCTCGGCCGGCTCGGAGCCGATGATCTGCCCGCGTCGGGTGCTGACGTCGGTCATCACCGCCCCGAGGTGCTCGTCGTCGACCTCGACCGTCACGGTGTCGATCGGCTCGAGCAGGCACAGCGACTGCGGGGAGGCGAGCTCGCGCAGCGCGAGCCCGGCCGCGGTCTGGAAGGCCATGTCGGAGGAGTCGACGCTGTGCGCCTTGCCGTCGGTCAGGGTGACGCGGACGTCGGTGACCGGCCACCCGGCGAGCAGGCCCTTGGCCAGCTGCGCGTGCACGCCCTTCTCGACGCTGCCGATGAACTGCCGCGGGACGGCGCCGCCGACGACGACCTCGGCGAACTCGACGCCGGAGCCGCGGGGGAGCGGCTCGAGGGTGAGGTGGCAGACCGCGTACTGCCCGTGGCCGCCGGACTGCTTGACGTGCCTGCCCTGCGCCTGCGACCGGGTCACCGCGGTCTCCTTGAGCGCCACGGCCACCGGCTCCTGCTCGACCCCGACGTTGAAGCGGTCGCGCAGGCGGTGCAGGACGAGGTCGAGGTGCGCGGGGCCGGTGGTCCACAGGACGACCTGGCCGGTCTCGGGGTCGTGCTCGATCCGCAGCGACGGGTCCTCGGCCGCGAGCTCGCGGAACGCGACGGGCATCCGGTCCTCGTCGGCGCGCGTCGCGGCCCGCACCGCCGCCGGCAGCAGGGCGTCCGGCAGCGCCCACGGGGTGACGAGGAGCGGGCGCGCGGGGTCGGAGAGGGTGTCGGAGGTCTGCGCGCCGGCGAGCTTGGTCACGACCACGACCTCCCCGGCCACGGCCTGCTCCTTCGCGAGTAGCTCGCCGTCGAGCGGCGACCCGAGCGACCCGGGCCGCACGTCGTCGTCGTGCGCCTCGTGCCCCTCGCCGGTCGGGCCGTCGAGCAGCTCGAGGTGGCCCGAGACGTGCACGGGGCGGTCCGCGCGCAGCGTCCCGGAGAAGACGCGCACCAGCGAGAGGTGGCCGACGTAGGCGTCGGACTCGGTGTGGACGACCTCGGCGACGAGCGGGCCGCCCGGGTCGGCCGTGATCGGCACCGGGTCGCCGCCGCCGACGGGCGTCACGGTCGGCAGCGGACGCATCCCCGGGTGCGGGAACGCCGCCTCGACGAGGTGCAGCAGCACGTCGAGGCCCGCGCCGGTCTCGCCGGAGACCGGCAGCACCGGGTGGAACGCGCCGTGGGCGACCGCCTGGAGCAGGTCGCGCTCGAGCGTCTCGAACGGCAGGTCCTCCCCGGCGAGGTAGCGGTCCATCAGCTCGGGGTCCTCGGACTCCTCGATGATGCCTTCGACGAGCCCCGGACGGTGGGTGTCGAAGGCGTCGGCGTGCTCCGCGCCGGCGGGCCGCACCGTCCGCGCGCCCCCGGCGTAGTCGTGGATCTCGCCGAGCAGGAGGTCGGCGATGGAGGTCACCGCGCCGTCGGCGCCCGCCACCGGGACCCCGAGCGGCTGGATGCCCGCGCCGAAGTGCGCCCGGCAGTCCTCGAGCGTCGCGACGAAGTCGGCGTCGCGGGCGTCGAGCTGCGTGACGACGACCGCCCGTGGCATCCCGACGACCGCGCACTCGTGCCAGAGCTGGCGCGAGCGGGCGTCGGCGCCGTCCGCGGCCGAGACGACGAAGAGGGCGGCGTCCGCAGCACGCAGACCCGCCCTCACCTGCCCGACGAAGTCGGGGTTGCCCGGGGCGTCGAGGAGGGTCATCACCACCTCCCCGCACGCGAGGGTCGCGGCCCGCAGGCCGGAGGGCTCCGAGCCCTTCGACCGGGTCCCCGACCGCGGGGCGAGCTCCTCGACGACGCGGTCGAAGAGCCGCGAGGTCCCCGCGCCGCTCGGTCCGAGGAGGAGGACGGTGCGCAGGCGGGTGGTGTCCGTGACGGTCGGGGCCGGTGTTCCGCTCATGCCCCCAATCAACTCCTCCCCGGCACCCTGCACAAGAGGATCGCGGGCCCCCACTACGCTGACCGGACCATGCTCAACCGATACGCGCGCGCGTTCTTCACGAAGCTCCTCACCCCGGTCGCCTCGCTGCTCCTGCGGCTCGGCATCAGCCCCGACGTCGTCACCGTCATCGGGACCATCGGCGTGGCCGCGGGCGCGCTCGTGTTCTACCCGCGCGGCGAGTTCTTCGTCGGCACCCTCGTCATCACGGCGTTCGTCTTCTCCGACACCGTCGACGGCATCATGGCGCGGCGCCTCGGGCGCTCCAGCAGCTGGGGCGCCTACCTCGACTCCACGCTCGACCGGGTCGGCGACGCGGCCGTCTTCGGGGGCCTCGTCCTCTGGTACGCGGGCAACGGCGGGAACGCGTACATGGCCGCGCTCGCGCTCGCCTGCCTCATCCTCGGCAGCGTCGTCTCGTACGCCAAGGCCCGCGCCGAGGGCCTGGGGATGACGGCGAACGTCGGCATCGCCGAGCGCGCCGACCGGCTCGTCGCCGTCCTCGTGGCCACCGGCCTCACCGGGCTGTTCTCCATCCCCACCGTCTTCCTCGGGGTCGTCCTCGCCGTCCTCGCGCTCGCGAGCCTAGTCACCGTCGTCCAGCGCATCCTCGAGGTGCGTCGGCAGGCGCTGGGCGCCGCGTGAGGGGAGTGCCGGCGCGGCTCGGCGACGCCGCCGTGCTCGCCGGGCACCGCCTGGGCTGGGCCGCCGTCCGGCGGATGCCGGAGCGCGCCGCCTACCGGCTCTTCGACGCCGTCGCCGACCTCACGGTCGCCCGGGGCGGTGCCGCGCGGATGCGCGCCAACTACGCGCGGGTGCGCCCCGAGCTCGACGACGCCGCGCTCGACGCCCTCGTCCGCGACGGGATGCGCTCCTACCTGCGCTACTACTGCGAGGCCTTCCGGCTGCCGGAGCTCGGCCCCGACGAGCTCGCCGCGCGCGTCCGGCTCGAGGGCGACGCCCCGGTGCGCGAGGTGCTCGACGCCGGCGGCAGCGTCGTCTGCTTCCTCGGTCACCTCGGCAACTGGGACCTCGCGGGCGCCTGGTGCACGGTGCACCTCGGCCCGGTGACGACCGTCGCCGAGCGGCTCGAGCCCGAGGAGGTCTTCCGCGAGTTCCTCGCCTTCCGCGAGGGCCTCGGGATGACCATCCTGCCGCTCACCGGGGGGCCCGCCGTCTTCCCGGCGCTGCGCGAGGCCGCGCGCCGCCCCGGCCTCGTCCCGCTGCTCGCCGACCGCGACCTCACCCACCAGGGCGTCACCGTCGACCTCTGCGGCCACCCGGCGCGGATGGCGCCCGGTCCCGCGGCCCTCGCCCTCGCCGAGCGGCGTCCGCTCTTCCCGGTGTCGATCCGGCACGAGCGACGCGGCCTCGGCTGGGGCATCGTCATCACCTTCCACCCGGCGGTCACCGTGCCGGAGACCGGCGCCACCCGCGAGAAGGTCGTCTCGATGGTGCAGCAGTGCGCGTACGCGCTGGGCTCCGCGGTGCGCGAGCACACCGCCGACTGGCACATGCTCCAGCGCGTCTTCCTCGAGGACCTCGACGAGGACCGCCTGGCGCGGCAGGGTGTGACCTCGTGAGGATCGGGATCGTCTGCCCCTACTCGTGGGACGTGCCGGGAGGCGTGCAGTTCCACGTCCGCGACCTCGCGGAGGTCTTCATCGCGCAGGGCCACGACGTCTCGGTGCTGGCACCGGCCGACGAGGACTCGGACCTCCCGCCGTACCTCACCTCGTGTGGGCGCGCCGTGCCGGTGCGCTACAACGGCTCGGTGGCCCGGCTGACCTTCGGCCCGGTGACCTCCGCGCGGGTCACCCGCTGGCTCGAGACGGGCGGCTTCGACGTCGTGCACCTGCACGAGCCGGTCACGCCGTCGGTCTCGCTGATGGCGCTCTGGGCGGCCGAGGAGCCGGTCGTCGCGACCTTCCACACCTCGACCGTCCGCTCCCGGGCGATGCACGCCGCCAATCCGCTGCTGCGGCCCTCGCTGGAGAAGATCCGCGCCCGCATCGCCGTCTCGGAGGACGCCGCGCGCACCGTGCGCCGGCACCTCGGCGGTGACACCTACATCATCCCCAACGGCGTGCACGTCGACGCGTTCGACGTCGCGCCCCGCCGTCCGGAGTGGACCGGCACCCCGGACGCGCCGACGCTGGCGTTCCTCGGCCGGGTCGACGAGCCGCGCAAGGGCCTCGGGGTCGCCCTCGCGGCCCTGCCGGCGGTCCTCGACGCCCACCCGCGGGCCCGGTTGCTCGTCGCCGGACCGGGGGAGGCCGACGACCTGCTCAAGCGGGTCGAGCCGCGCGTGGCCGCCGCCACCGTCGTCCTCGGCGCCGTCTCGGACGCCGACAAGGCCAGCCTCCTGCGCTCGGTCGACGCCTACCTCGCGCCGCACCTCGGCGGCGAGAGCTTCGGCATCGTGCTCGTCGAGGCGATGGCCGCCGGCGCACCCGTCGTGGCCTCCGACCTCTCGGCCTTCGTCGCGGTGCTCGACGGGGGGCGCGTCGGCGTCACCTTCGAGGCGGGCTCGGCCGCCGCGCTCGGTGAGGCCGTCGTCGGCCTGCTCGCGGACCCCGCCCGCCGCGAGCACCTGTCCCGCGAGGGCCGCGACCGGGCCCGCACCTTCGACTGGTCGCGCGTCTCGGGCCAGGTGATGGCCGTCTACGAGACGGTGCTCGAGGGCGCGCACGCCGAGCTCGCGGAGCCGCCCCGCGGTCTGTGGAGCCGGTTCGTCCGCAGCGTCCCGGGGACGGGGGGCTCGTGAGCGACGTCGACATCCTCCAGGTGACGACCTTCGTCGTCATCGTCCTCATCGTCGCCGCCTGGTACCTCTCGTACGCGGCGGCCCGGCTCGACCGGCTGCACGCCAAGGCCGAGGGCGCGATGAGCGCGCTCGACGCCCAGCTCGTCCGCCGCGCCGAGGCCACCCTCGAGCTGGCCAACAGCGGTGCGCTCGACCCGGCCACCGCCCTGCTGCTCGCGGACGCCGCGACCGAGTCGGTCGAGCGCACGACGGAGCACCCGCTCGCCGAGGACCTCCTCGACGGGCAGCACTTCGGCGGGCGCGAGGAGGTCGAGTCCGCGCTGAGCGAGGTGCTCTCGGTCACCCTCACCGACGACGTCGTGACGCGGCTGCGGGCCGACGGCGACGAGCTCGTCGAGGAGTCGCTCGACCGCATCGCCTCCAGCGCCCTGCGGGTACGGATGGCCCGGCGGTTCCACAACGACGCGGTGCGCGAGGTGCGCCGGGTGCGCGGGAAGTGGGTCGTGCGCGTCTTCCGGCTGGCGGGTCACGCGGCGCTGCCCGAGCGGGTCGAGTTCGACGACGACCTGCCCTCCGCCCTGGCCCGCTGAGCGCTGTCGAACCGTGGTCGGGAGCACCCGCGCGACCGTCCTAGAATCGCGCCCATGACCGAGCAGCAGAGCGCCCCCACGACCACCGGCACCGGCACGACCCGCGTCAAGCGCGGCATGGCCGAGATGCTCAAGGGCGGCGTCATCATGGACGTCGTCACCGCCGAGCAGGCGAAGATCGCCGAGGACTCCGGCGCCGTCGCCGTCATGGCCCTCGAGCGCGTCCCCGCCGACATCCGCGCCCAGGGCGGTGTCTCGCGGATGAGCGACCCCGACATGATCGACTCGATCATCGAGGCCGTCTCGATCCCCGTCATGGCCAAGGCCCGGATCGGCCACTTCGTCGAGGCGCAGGTCCTGCAGTCCCTCGGGGTCGACTACATCGACGAGTCCGAGGTGCTCACCCCGGCCGACTACGCCAACCACATCGACAAGTGGCAGTTCACCGTCCCCTTCGTCTGCGGTGCGACCAACCTCGGCGAGGCGCTGCGCCGCATCACCGAGGGCGCGGCGATGATCCGCTCCAAGGGCGAGGCCGGCACCGGCGACGTCTCCAACGCGACGACGCACATGCGCTCCCTGCGCAAGGAGATCAACCGCCTGCGCTCGATGGAGCCCGACGAGCTCTACGTCGCCGCCAAGGAGCTCCAGGCCCCGTACGACCTCGTCAAGGAGGTCGCCGAGACCGGCAAGCTGCCCGTCGTGCTCTTCACCGCCGGCGGCATCGCCACCCCGGCCGACGCCGCGATGATGATGCAGCTCGGCGCCGAGGGCGTCTTCGTCGGCTCGGGCATCTTCAAGTCCGGCAACCCGGCGCAGCGCGCCGAGGCCATCGTCAAGGCCACGACCTTCCACGACGACCCCGACGTCATCGCCAAGGTCTCGCGCGGCCTCGGCGAGGCGATGGTCGGCATCAACGTCGACGAGATCCCGCAGCCGCACCGCCTCGCCGAGCGCGGCTGGTGACGGCCGGCGCTCAGGGGTGGCTCGGCGCGGGTGGGGCGCCGGGCACCTCGAGCGCCACGTCGTCGACGTAGCAGTAGAACCACTCCTCGCCGGGCTCGTAGGAGCGCACGACCGGGTGCTCCGTGCCGTGCGCGTGCGCCGTCGCGTGGCGGTCGGGTGAGGAGTCGCAGCAGCCGACGTGGCCGCACTCCTGGCACAGCCGCAGGTGCACCCACGTGCCGCCGTCGCGCAGGCACTCCACACAGCCGTCGCCGCTCGGGGTCGGGGGCGTGGGGTCGGTCAGGTGCGTACAGGGCATCGGGTCCTCCTCGGTGGTGGTGACGAGCCGGACCGGCTCGCAGTCGGGGCGGCCCGTGGCGTCGACGCGGGTCGCGAGCGGTGGCGCGCCAACCCCGGCGCAGAACGTCAGCTGCCGGTCGCCGGCCGCGGGGGCGAGGACGTCGTCGCGCACGGTGAGCCACGCGAGCACCCCGCCGGCGGCGAGGGCGGCCGCGCTGACCCACAGGGCGACGGCGAACCCGGCGTCGAAGGCGACCGGGTCGTCGTAGGCGCGCCCGGACAGCCCGGCCACGGCGGGGACGACGGCGACGGCCAGCAGGCCGGCGGTGCGGGCCACGGCGTTGTTGACGCCCGAGGCCATCCCGGCGTGCTCCGCCGGAGCGGCCGCCAGCGCCGTGGCGGTGAGCGGCGAGACCATCGTCACGAGGCCGAGGCCCAGGACGAGCACCGCCGGCAGGACGTCGAGCAGGTACGACGCCCCCGGGCCGAGCCGCAGCATGAGGAGCACCCCGGCTGCGGCGACGACCGGTCCGGCCGCCATCTGCCGCCGGGGCCCGAGACGCGCGGCGAGCGCGCCGGAGGTCGAGGAGAGCAGGAGCATCACCCCGGTCACCGGCAGCAGGGCCGTCCCGGCCGCGATCGGCGAGAAGCCGGACACCACCTGCAGCTGGACGACGAGGAGCAGGAAGACCGCCCCGAGGCCCGCGTAGACGAGGAAGGTCACGAGGTTGGCGGCACGGAACTGCGCCCCCCGGAAGGCGTCGAAGGGGAGCATCGGGGAGGGGGCCCGCCGCTCGACGACGACGAAGGCGGCGGCGGCGAGCAGCCCGGCGGCGCCGGCGACGAGGACGGCGGCCGAGGCGCCGGACTCGCCGGCCGAGATCAGGGCGTAGGTGGCCCCACCGAGGGCCAGCGCGCCGAGCACCGCGCCGGCGACGTCGACCGGGCCGCTCGCGCCGGGGTCGCGGCTCTCGGGGACGTGCCGCACCGCGAGGACGACGACCACCGCGGCGAGCGGGACGTTGACGAGGAACACCCAGCGCCACGAGAAGGACTGGACCAGCCAGCCCCCGAGGAAGGGCCCGACCGCGGTGGCCACGCCGCCGAGGCCCGACCACGCGCCGATGGCCCGGCCGCGGTCGGAAGGGGCGATGCTCGCCTGGATCATCGCGAGGCTGCCCGGTGTCAGCAGCGCCGCGCCGACCCCCTGGAGGGCCCGGGCCGCGACGAGGAGCCCGGCGTCCGGGGCGGCTCCGCACAGCAGCGAGGCGGCCGCGAACCACACCACCCCGACGACGAACACCCGCCGGCGGCCGAACCGGTCGCCGAGGACGCCGCCGAGGAGGATGAAGGCCGCCAGCGTCAGGGCGTAGGCCGAGACCACCCACTGGAGGGTCGCGAAGTCGGCGTCGAGCGAGGCCCCGACGGCCGGCAGCGCGACGTTGACCACCGTCGCGTCGATGCCGGCGAGCGCCGAGCCGAGGATCGAGGCGACGAGCAGCCACCGCCCGCCCGCCGAGGCGAGCGGGAGCCCGCGGTCGGTGGTGACGGAGGCGGCGCTCACCGGACCATCGAACCAGCCGACGGGCCTCAGGTCACCTGGGCGCGCTCCGCGAACTCGGGCCGCTCGTGCTCGCCGCCGTCGAGGACCGCGACGAGCTCCTCGGCGGCGCGCAGGACGTCGGCGTGGGTGAGGTACATCGGGCTGAAGCCGAGCCGCACGATGTCGGCCTCGCGGAAGTCGCCGACGACGCCGCGGGCGATGAGCGCCTGGACGACCCCGTAGGCGCCCTCGTGCCGGATGCTCACCTGCGAGCCGCGACGGGCGCCGTCCCTCGGGGTCGCGACCTCGAGGTCGGGCAGGAGGGTGTCGAGGCACTCGAGGAAGTAGCCGGTGAGCGAGAGCGAGCGGGCCCGCAGGTCCGCCACGTCGACGTCGTCGTACGCGGCGAGGGCCGCCTCGAGCGCCAGCATCGACAGCAGCGGGGGCGTGCCGACGCGGCCGCGCGCGATCCCGGCGGCCGGCGCGAACTCGGGCGCCATCGCGAAGGGGGTCGCGTGCCCGTTCCACCCCGACAGCGGCTGGTCGAAGGCGTTCTGGTGGCGTTGCGCGACGTAGAGGTACGCCGGGGCGCCTGGCCCGCCGTTGAGGTACTTGTAGCCGCACCCGACGGCGAGGTCGACCTCGTGGGCGTCGAGGTCGACGGGCAGCACCCCGGCCGAGTGGCAGAGGTCCCAGCACACGAGGGCGCCGACGGCGTGGGCCGCGCGCGTGACCGCCGGCAGGTCCCAGAGCTCGCCGGTGCGGTAGTCGACCGAGCTGTAGGACGCGAGCGCGAGGTCGTCACCGAGCTCGGCGATGCGGGCCGGGGCGTCGGCGGGGGAGACGTGCTCGACGACGAGCCCGGTGTCGCGGGCGGCGGCGGCCGTGACGTAGAGGTCGGTGGGGAAGGAGGCGGGGTCGGTGAGGACGACGCGCCGCCCCGGACGCATCCGGGCGGCCGCGACGACGACCTTGAAGAGGTTGACGGTCGTCGAGTCGGTGCAGACGACCTGCCCGGGGGCGGCGCCCACGAGCGCCCCGACGCGGTCGCCGACGCGGCTCGGCGCACCCCACCAGTCGGCCTCGTTCCAGCTCGCGATGAGCCGCTCGCCCCACTGCCGGTGCACCACGTCGGCGACCGCGTCGGCGACACCGGTGGGCAGCGCACCGAGCGAGTTGCCGTCGAGGTAGACGACCCCCTCCGGCAGCACGAAGCGGGAGCGCAGGTCCGTGCCCGCGTGGTCGGCGTCGAGGTCCCGGGCGCGGGCGGTCAGCACTGACGACATGGCCCGACGCTATCCGGTCCGCCCCTCGGCACCTCGCGCGCCGTCCGGCAAGCACCTCGCGCAGGTGATGGACGTTCGGCCACACTTGCGCCTCCGAGTTGCGGACATCCCTGCGGTGCAGTGACGGACGTCCCACACTCGACGTCATGCGGGGAGCCACGACGACACAGCCACCGGACTGTCCACAGGCGCGCAGCGCGGAGCACCAGGAGCTGCTCGAGGAGTCGCGCGCGCTCATCCTCACGGCGCAGACCCCGGACGCCCTCGATCGTCTCCGGCTCGAGGAGATCGCCTCGCGCGCCGCGCAGGAGGGCTGGGTCGACGTCCTCATGGTGCTGGAGTACGTGCGGCTGCTCGCCGCGGACGGTGCCGTCGAGCGGCGCCGTCACCTCGTCCGGCTGCGCGAGCGCGCGCGGGCGCAGGGCGACATCGTGTGGGAGGCGCTGGCCCTGGCCCAGGGCGCCACCGCCGAGATGTGGGACGACCGGCCGCGGCTCGACGCGGACCGCGACCTGACCCGCGCCACCGTCCTCCTGCGCGGGGCGCCGCGGGGCCACGAGATGCTCGGCTCGGCGCACGTCGAGTGCGCGACCGGCTACCTCGACCGGGACATGTGGGACCTCGCCCTCGAGCACACCTCGTCGGCCGCCGACCAGCTGGGGAGCGACGAGCGCGACGCGTGGCGGATGGCCACGGCGATGTACAACCGCGCCGAGATCCAGCTGCGCCGGCTGTGCGTGACCCGCCAGACCGGCCCGAGCGAGGACCTCCACGAGCTCGGCATCCTCGCGCGCGGCGCGGTGCAGCGGGTGCCGCTGCAGCTGCTGCCCGAGAGCTGGCAGGTGGACCTGCACATCTTCGAGAACCTCATCGACGCCATCGCGCCGCCCGCCTCCGGGACGCCGCGCCCGCCCGCGGACGAGGAGAACGCGGAGTTCGCGACCTACCTCGGTCTCGCACGCTCCTTCACCGAGCCCGACCCCCGCACGGCGCGCGAGCACCTCGCCGCCGCGATCGAGGCCTGGGACCGGGTCCGGATGCCCGAGCTGTACCTGCTGGCGCTGACCCGCGACGCCGAGCTCGAGGCCGAGGAGCTGGGCTACGAGACGGCCGGGCTGCGGGTCGCCCGGGAGCTGGCGCAGCGGCGCCAGGAGGCGCGCATCGCCGCCCTCGAGGCCATCGGCTCGCTCATCCAGAACGAGTACCTGTCGAGCGAGCACGCGCGGCTGCGGGTCGCCGCCGAGGTCGACGCGCTGACCGGGGTCGCCAACCGGCGCGGGCTCGAGACCCACGTCGACGGGCTGCTCGGCGCGGAGCCGGGCACCGTGCGCGACGAGGTGACGCTCGTCCTCGTCGACGTCGACCACTTCAAGTCGGTCAACGACACCCACGGCCACGAGGTGGGCGACGAGGTGCTCGTCCGGGTCGCGAGCTGCCTGCGGACGGTCGTGCGCGGCACCGACCTCGTCGTGCGCTGGGGAGGGGACGAGTTCCTGCTCCTGCTCGACACCGACCGGCTCGACACCGCCCTGCACCGGTGCCTCGACCTCGCCGAGCTCGTGCGCAGCGACCACTGGGAGGACCTCGCCGACGACCTGCGCGTCACGGTGAGCGTCGGGCTCGCGGTGGGCAAGGTGGCCGACCTCGACGGCCTGCGCCACATGGCCGACCGCGCGCTCTACCGCGCCAAGGAGCGTGGGCGGGACGGCGTCTCGGTCTGACGCGGGGCGCCGTCAGGCGTCGAGGGTCATGAGCAGCACCGGCTCGCGGTCGGCGGGCAGCCAGTGCGGGCGCGCCTCGCCGACGACCCGCCAGCCGCGGCGCCGGTAGAGGTCGGCGGCGACGGAGTGCTCCTGGACGACGTCGAGCACCGGGGTGCGCCCGAGCGACCGGACGTGCCCGACGGCCACCTCGAGCAGCCGGGAGCCGAGCCCGAGGCCGCGGCGCGCGGGGTCGACGAAGAGCGTCGACACCGTGCCGAGCCGCGCGGCCGGCAGCCCGGTCGCCTCGACGAACGCCGCGGTCTCCCAGCCCTCCCCGGGCTCGAGGACGGCGACGTGCCCCGCGACCGCGCCGTCGACGGTCACGACCCAGGCGCCGAGCTCGCCCGGCCGGACGACGAACTCCTCGACGGGGAAGGGCAGCGGCCAGCGCACCGGGTAGCGCGAGGCCGGCTGCTGGGCCGCGAGCACCTCGACGAGGGCAGGGACGTCGGCGGGCCGGCGGGGGCGCACGGTGGGCTCGGGCACCGGTGCAGCCTAGGTCGCGGCGGCCCGTAGAGTCGGTCGGCGTGACCACCACCCCCACCGTCGGCGTGCTCGCCGTGCAGGGCGACGTGCGCGAGCACCTCGTCGCCCTCGAGCGCGGCGGCGCCCGCGCCGTCACGGTGCGCCGGCCCGCCGAGGTCGAGGCCGTCGACGGGCTCGTCCTGCCCGGCGGCGAGTCGACGACCATCGACAAGCTCGTGCGCGCCTTCGACCTCCAGGCGCCGCTGCGCGGACGCATCGCGGCCGGCCTGCCGGTCTACGGCTCCTGCGCCGGGATGATCCTCCTCGCCGACCGCCTCGCGGACAGCGCGGCCGGCCAGCAGACGCTCGGCGGGATGGACATCCTCGTGCGCCGCAACGCCTTCGGGCGGCAGGTCGACTCCTTCGAGGAGGACCTGCACATCCGCGAGCTCGGCGGCGAGCCGGTGCGCGCGGTGTTCATCCGGGCGCCGTGGGTCGAGGAGGCGGGGGAGGCCGTCGAGGTCCTCGCGCGGGTCGAGCACGGCCCGGCCGCGGGTAGGATCGTCGCCGCGCGGCAGGGGGACCTGCTGGTCACGTCCTTCCACCCGGAGGTGACCGGTGACCACCGGGTCCACCGCCTGTTCGTCGACATCGTGAAGCAGAGCCAGAGGGAGCGTTCATGAGCGGCCACTCCAAGTGGGCGACCACCAAGCACAAGAAGGCGGCGATCGACGCCAAGCGCGGCAAGCTCTTCGCCAAGCTCATCAAGAACATCGAGGTCGCGGCCCGCACCGGCGGCGGTGACCCGGCGGGCAACCCGACGCTCTACGACGCGATCCAGAAGGCCAAGAAGTCGTCGGTCCCCAACAACAACATCGACAACGCGGTCAAGCGCGGCTCCGGTGCGACGGCGGGCGGGGCCGACTGGCAGACCATCACGTACGAGGGCTACGCGCCCGGCGGCGTGGCCCTGCTCATCGAGTGCCTCACCGACAACCGCAACCGCGCGGCGGCCGAGGTGCGCACCGCCCTGACCCGCAACGGCGGCCAGCTCGCGGACCCGGGCTCGGTGGCCTACGTCTTCAACCGCAAGGGCGTCGTCATCGTCCCCAAGAGCGACGACAAGGGCGAGGACGAGATCCTCGAGGTCGTCCTCGAGGCCGGGGCCGAGGAGGTCAACGACAACGGCGACGCGTGGGAGGTCGTCTCCGAGGCCACCGACGTCGTCGCGGTCCGCACCGCGCTCCAGGACGCCGGCATCGACTACGACTCGGCCGAGGCCTCCTGGGTCCCGAACCTCCAGGTCCCGCTCGACGCCGACGGCGCGAAGAAGATGATCCGCGTCATCGAGGCGCTCGAGGACTCCGACGACGTCCAGGACGTCTTCGCCAACGGCGACATCCCCGACGACGTCCTCGCCGAGCTCGACGCCGAGGACTGACCGGCGCCGCGTGTCGGTGCCGGGGGAGCGACCCGCGGGGTCGTAGCGTAGGTGTCGAACACCTGTTCCATCGGTCGGTGAAGGAGCCCGCGTGCGCGTCCTCGGTGTCGACCCCGGCCTCACCCGCTGCGGCCTCGGGGTCGTCGACGGTCGGCTCGGGCGTGCCCGGATGGTCGCCGTCGGCGTCGTCCGCACACCGAGCGACGGCGATCCGGGGGAGCGGCTGGTCTTCCTCGAGCGCGAGATGGAGGGCTGGCTCGACCGCTACCGGCCCGACGTCGTCGCCGTCGAGCGGGTCTTCGCCGACTCCAACATCACCAACGTCATGAGCACCGCGCACGCCACCGCCGTCGCGCTGCTCGCCGCCACCAAGCGTGAGGTGCCCGTCGTCTTCCACACCCCGACCGAGGTCAAGGCGGCCGTCACCGGCTCCGGCCGCGCGGACAAGGCCCAGGTGACCGCGATGGTCACCCGCATCCTCGGCCTCGCGACCCCGCCGAAGCCGGCGGACGCCGCCGACGCCCTGGCCCTCGCCATCTGCCACGCCTGGCGCGGCGCCCAGTCCGCGCGCCTCGACGCCCTCGCGAAGGCGGCCCGCGGATGATCGCCTCGCTGCGCGGGCCGGTCGGCCACGTCGGGCTCGACCACGTGGTCCTCGAGGTCGGCGGCGTCGGGATGCTCGTGCACACGACCCCGGCGACGGCCGCGGCCTGCCACCGCGGCCAGGAGGCCTCGCTCGCGACGGCCCTCGTCGTCCGCGAGGACTCCCTGACCCTCTACGGCTTCGGCAGCCCGGCCGAGCGCGACATGTTCGAGACCGTCCAGACGGTCTCGGGCGTCGGGCCGCGCCTCGCCCTCGCGATGCTCTCGGTCATGGGGCCCGACCAGCTCGCGGCCGCGCTGTCGTCGGGCGACGCCAAGGCCCTGACCGCCATCCCCGGCATCGGCGCGAAGTCCGCCCAGCGCCTCGTCCTCGAGCTGCGCGACAAGGTCGGCGCCGTGCGCACCGGCGCCGGGGCCGACGCCCCCGCCCCGGTCGTGCCCGGCGAGGAGCCGTGGCGCGGCCAGGTCGTCGAGGCCCTCGTCGGCCTCGGATGGTCCGCCAAGCAGGCGGGCGACGCCGTCGAGCGGGTCGCCGGCAGCGCCCCGGCCGACGCCGACATCGCCGCGCTGCTGCGCCTGGCCCTGCGGGAGCTGCGGCCGTGAGCGCGTCGCGGGCCTGGGGGAGCGAGGTCCACGAGGCCGACGACCGCGAGGACGACGGCTCCTTCGACGCCACCGCCCGGGTCGTCGACGCCGGGGGCAGCGACGACGAGCGGGTCGTCGAGGCCGCGCTGCGCCCGCGCCGGCTCGCCGAGTTCCCCGGCCAGCCCCGCGTGCGCGACCAGCTGGGCCTGGTCCTCGAGGCCGCGCGCCGCCGCGGCAGCCCGCCCGACCACGTCCTGCTCTCCGGCCCGCCGGGCCTGGGCAAGACGACGCTGGCGATGATCGTCGCCGCCGAGCTCGAGCGCCCGATCCGCGTGACGAGCGGCCCGGCCATCCAGCACGCGGGTGACCTCGCCGCCGCCCTCTCCAGCCTCGACGAGGGCGAGGTCCTCTTCCTCGACGAGATCCACCGGATGAGCCGCTCCGCGGAGGAGATGCTCTACCTCGCGATGGAGGACTTCCGGGTCGACGTCATCGTCGGCAAGGGCCCCGGCGCCACCGCGATCCCGCTCGAGCTGCCCCCCTTCACCGTCGTCGGCGCGACGACCCGCGCCGGGCTGCTGCCGGCGCCGCTGCGTGACCGGTTCGGGTTCACCGGCCACCTCGACTACTACGACACCGCCGACCTCGTGGCCATCCTGCGCCGCTCGGCCGGCCTGCTCGGGGTCGAGGCCGACGCCGACGGCATCACCGAGGTCGCCGGCCGCTCGCGGGGCACACCGCGCATCGCCAACCGCCTGCTGCGCCGGGTCCGCGACTGGGCGCAGGTCCACGGCGACGGCCACGTCGACCACGCCGCCGCCCGGGCCGCCCTCGTCCTCTTCGACGTCGACGACGCCGGCCTGGACCGCCTCGACCGCGCCGTCCTCGAGGCCCTGTGCCGCCGGTTCGCCGGCGGGCCGGTCGGTCTCTCGACCCTCGCCGTCGCCGTGGGGGAGGAGTCCGACACCGTCGAGACGGTCGCCGAGCCCTACCTCGTGCGGGAGGGCTTCATCTCGCGCACACCGCGCGGGCGGGCAGCCACGGCCCGGGCCTGGAGCCACCTCGGGCTGCACCCGCCGGCCGGCGCCCCGCAGCAGGGCGCCCTGCCGCTGCTCGACGACGGCCCCGGCCGGCTCGGCGGCTGACCCGCGCGGCTGCGGCGTGCCGGGCACGCGCGGGCGTGTCGGATCGTTGGTGGGGCGTCCGCGTCTCGCCTACAGTGAGTCCTCGGCCCGGTGCTCCCGGGCCGACCCACTGTTCACCACAGCGCGGGGGGACCCCCGCTCCGAAGGACCAACTCCGATGTCTTCCGGCTCCGGCTCCGGCCTCGCCTACCTCCTGATCCTGGGACTGCCGTTCCTCCTCCTCGTCTGGATGTTCTTCACCCAGCGCAAGCGCGGGCAGCAGGTGCAGGCCCTCCAGGCCTCCCTCGCGGTCGGCGA
Organism: Phycicoccus sp. DTK01; assembly: GCF_017312765.1. Lineage (NCBI taxonomy): Bacteria > Bacillati > Actinomycetota > Actinomycetes > Micrococcales > Intrasporangiaceae > Phycicoccus > Phycicoccus sp. DTK01. The sequence continues at coordinate 492,899 of NZ_BOPU01000001.1, forward strand.
GGAGGTCGTGACGACGTCGGGCCTCTACGGCACGATCACCGCGCTCGACGACCAGGTGGCGACGCTCGACGTCGGGAACGGCGTCGCGCTGCGGTTCGACCGCCGGGCCATCGGGATGCGCGCGGGAGAGGTGCGCTGACGTGGCGAGCACCGCACCGCGCACGCTGGCCCGCCGGGCCCTCATCGGCCTGACCGTCCTCGTCGTCGCCCTCGGCGGCGTCCTCACCGGGTCGATCCTCTGGAGCGACGGGCAGGCCACCCCCAAGCTCGGCCTCGACCTCGAGGGCGGCACCCAGATCATCCTCGAGCCGCGGGTCAGCAGCGGCCAGGCGGTCTCGGCCGAGGCCCTCGCGCAAGCGCGCGACATCATCGTCCAGCGCGTCGACTCCAACGGCGTCTCCGGCGCCGAGGTGACGACCCAGGGCGACAGCAACATCGTCGTCAGCATCCCCGAGATCCCGACCCAGGCCGTCCGTAACGCGATCAGCCAGTCCTCGCAGATGCAGTTCCGCGCCGTGCTCGCGATCGGCTCCGGGGTGCCGGTGCCGACCGGGTCCCCGAGCGCGTCGCCGAGCGCCTCCGCGAGCGGTGCGGCGTCCCCGTCCCCCTCTGCCTCGGCGTCGGCCACCGCCTCGCCGGCCCCGAGCGCGTCCTCGACGCAGAACAGCGCCGTCAACGAGGCGCTCACCGCGGCGAGCCCCAGCCCGTCCGCGAGCCCCTCGGAGTCCGCGAGCCCGAGCCCGTCCCCGAGCAGCAGCGGCAGCGCCGCGCCGAGCGGCCCGACCGACCTCGCCTGGATCACGCCCGAGGTCCAGCAGGCGTACGACGACCTCGACTGCGCCGACCCCAAGGCCCTCGACAACGTCCGCGACGTCGAGTCCGAGCCCCTCGTGACCTGCTCCGACGACGGCTCGACCAAGTACATCCTCGGCCCGGTCGCCGTCTCCGGCGAGAAGATCACCGACGCCACCGCGGGCTACCAGACCAACCCGCAGGGTGTCGTCACGAGCACGGTCGAGATCGCCCTCACCTTCAACAGCGAGGGCGCCCGCCAGTACGCCGACATCAGCCGCACGATGGTCTCGCTGCCCTCGCCGCAGAACCAGCTCGCGACCGTCCTCGACTCGCGCGTCATCGTCGCGCCGCAGTTCAACGAGGCGATCCCCAACGGCCGCGCGAGCATCACCGGCGGCTTCACCCTCGCCGGGGCCAAGGAGCTCGCCGACCAGCTGAAGTTCGGCGCCCTGCCGCTGTCCTTCACGGAGCAGTCGAGCGTCGACATCAGCCCGACCCTCGGGGGCGAGCAGCTGCGCTACGGCTTCATCGCCGGGCTCATCGGCCTCCTGCTCGTCGTCGTCTACTCGCTCTTCCAGTACCGGGTGCTCGGGTTCGTGACGATCAGCTCGATCGTCGTCGCAGGCCTGCTCACCTACCTGGCGATCACGATCCTCGGGTGGGCGCAGAACTACCGCCTCGACATGGCCGGCGTCACCGGACTCATCGTCGCCATCGGCTTCACCGCCGACAGCTTCATCGTCTACTTCGAGCGGGTCCGTGACGAGCTGCGCGAGGGCCGCTCCCTCGCGAGCGCCGTCGAGACCGGGTGGAACCGCGCCAAGCGCACGGTCCTCATCGCCGACGGCGTCAACTTCCTCGCGGCGATCGTCCTCTACGTGCTCGCGAGCTCGAGCGTGCGCGGCTTCGCGTTCACCCTCGGCCTCACGACGCTCATCGACCTGCTCGTCGTCTTCTGGTTCACCCACCCGCTGCTCACGCTGCTGACCCGGGTGCCCTTCTTCCGCGACGGCCACCGGCTCTCCGGCCTCGACCCGCGCAGGCTCGGCGCCAAGAAGCGCACCTACGCCGGTCGCGGGCGGTTCACCCCCGTCGAACCCTCCGCCCCCGCCACCGAAGGGAGCCGCGCGTGAGCACCTCCTTCGCCGACTTCGGCAACGACCTCTACACCGGCAAGCGCTCGATCCCGGTCGTCGCCAAGCGCCGGTCGTTCTACCTCGGCTCGCTCGTCCTCATCGTCGTCGCCGTCCTCGGCCTGACGCTCCAGGGCCTCAACCTCGGCCTCGAGTTCCGGGGTGGCTCCGAGTTCCGCATCGCGACGAGCTCGGCGCCGAGCGGCTACGAGCAGACCGCCCGCGACGCCGTCGGCGCCGCCGAGGACGCCAGCGGCGTCAACGTGACCCTTGTCGGCAACAACACCGTGCGCGTCCAGACCGAGAAGCTGTCCGACACCGACAGCCAGCAGGTCCGCGGCGAGCTCGCGCAGGCCTTCGACGTCCCCGAGGAGAACGTCAGCGCGACCTTCATCGGCCCGTCGTGGGGCGCGTCGGTCAGCGGCCAGGCGCTGCGCGCGCTCGTCATCTTCCTCGTCGCCGTCGTCATCATGCTGAGCATCTACTTCCGCAACTGGAAGATGGCGGCCGCCTCGCTCGTCGCGCTCGTGCACGACCTCGTCATCACCGTCGGCATCTACAGCCTCAGCGGCTTCGAGATCTCGCCGGCGACGATGATCGGCTTCCTCACCGTCCTCGGCTACAGCCTCTACGACACCGTCGTCGTCTTCGACAAGGTGCGCGAGAACACGAACGAGGCGTTCGCCAACGGCCGGATGACCTTCGCGCAGGCCGCGAACCTCGCCGTCAACCAGACGATGGTCCGCTCGATCAACACGACGGTCATCGGCCTCCTGCCGATCGCCGCGGTGCTCGCCGTCGGCACGGTCTTCCTCGGCCCCGGCGTGCTCGTCGACCTCTCGCTCGTGCTCTTCGTCGGCATCCTCGTCGGCGCGTACTCGTCGATCTTCATCGCCACGCCCGTGCTCGTCACGCTGCGCCGCCGCGAGGAGAAGGTCGTCGACCTCGAGAAGCGCGCGCGCCGCCACCAGGCGAAGAAGGCCAAGGAGGCCGGCGAGCCGGTGCCCGCGGCGGACGACGACTCCGTGCCCGCCGCCTCGGTCGCCGCCGGTCAGGTCGACCGCGAGGAGGGCGCGACCCTCACCGGTCGGGCCGTCCACGAGTACGCCCGCTCCGGCCCGCGCAACCAGCCGCGCCGGACGCCGAAGTCCAAGCGGTGACCGCGCTGCCCCACGGCGGCGTCGACGAGGTCGTCGCCCGCTCGCTGCGCGACGTCGCCGACTTCCCGAGCCCCGGGGTGGTCTTCAAGGACATCACCCCGCTGCTCGCGGACCCCGTGGCCTTCGGCGAGGTCATCGGCGCGCTGGCCGACGGCCGTCGCGGCGAGGTCGACCTCGTGGCCGGGGTCGAGGCCCGCGGCTTCGTCGTGGGCGCCGCGCTGGCGCACGCCATGGGCGTCGGGTTCGTGCCGGTCCGCAAGGCCGGCAAGCTCCCCGGCGACACGGTGGCCGCGTCCTACGACCTCGAGTACGGGTCGGCGACCATCGAGGTGCACGCCGACGCCGTCCCGGCCGGCGCCCGCGTCGTCCTCGTCGACGACGTGCTCGCCACCGGCGGCACCGCCCTCGCCGCCTGGGAGCTGCTCGAGCGCGTGGGCGGGCACGTCGTCGGCTTCGACTGCGTCGTCGAGCTCGCCTTCCTCGGTGGGCGCGACCGGCTCGGCGACCGCGAGGTGCGGGCGCTGCACGTCGTCGCCTGACCCGCGACTAGACTCCCGGCATGGCGGAGCAGACGACAGCCGCCACCCCGGGGAACGGCGCGGCCGGGGTGGGGTCCCGGGCCAGGGCGCGGGCCGCCCTGGCGCGCGTCGGGCGCAACCGCCCGCCGAGCAACCCGGTCCTCGAGCCGCTCCTCCAGACCGTCCGCAGCACGCACCCCAAGGCCGACATCGCCCTCGTCGAGCGCGCGTACGCCGTCGCCGAGCGCGCCCACCAGGGGCAGAAGCGCCGCAGCGGCGACGACTACATCACCCACCCGCTCGCGGTGACGACGATCCTCGCCGAGCTCGGCATGACCCCGACGACCCTCGCGGCCGCGCTCCTGCACGACACCGTCGAGGACACCGCCTACAGCCTCGAGGCGCTGCGCCGCGACTTCGGCGACGAGATCGCGATGCTCGTCGACGGCGTGACCAAGCTCGACAAGGTCACCTACGGCCAGGCCGCGCAGGCCGAGACCGTCCGCAAGATGGTCGTCGCGATGGCCCGCGACATCCGGGTGCTCGTCATCAAGCTCGCCGACCGCCTCCACAACGCCCGGACGTGGCGCTACGTCTCGCAGGAGAGCGCCCAGCGCAAGGCCAAGGAGACCCTCGAGATCTACGCGCCGCTCGCGCACCGGCTCGGGATGAACACGATCAAGTGGGAGCTGGAGGACCTCTCGTTCCAGACCCTCTACCCGAAGGTCTACGACGAGATCGTGCGGCTCGTCGCCGAGCGCGCCCCGGCCCGCGAGGAGTACCTCGCGCAGGTGCGCGACGAGGTCGGGTCCGACCTGCGCTCGGCGAAGCTCAAGGCGACGGTCACCGGGCGCCCGAAGCACTACTACTCCGTCTACCAGAAGATGATCGTCGGCGGTCGTGACTTCGACCAGATCTACGACCTCGTCGCCGTCCGCGTCCTCGTCGACACGGTGCGCGACTGCTACGCGGCGCTCGGCGCCCTCCACGCGCGGTGGAACCCGGTCCCGGGCCGGTTCAAGGACTACATCGCGATGCCGAAGTTCAACATGTACCAGTCGCTGCACACGACGGTCATCGGCCCGGGCGGCAAGGCCGTCGAGATCCAGATCCGCACCCACGACATGCACCGCCGGGCGGAGTACGGCGTGGCCGCGCACTGGAAGTACAAGGAGGACCCCAACGGGCCGGCCCCCGGCGCCCACGCCCGCGACGGGCAGACCGGCCCGGTCAACGACATGGCCTGGCTGCGCCAGCTCCTCGACTGGCAGAAGGAGACCGCCGACCCGGGCGAGTTCCTCGAGTCGCTGCGCTTCGAGATCACCGCGAGCGAGGTCTACGTCTTCACCCCGAAGGGCCAGCTCGTCGGGCTGCCCGCCGGCGCGACGCCCGTCGACTTCGCCTACGCGGTGCACACCGAGGTCGGCCACCACTGCATCGGCGCCCGGGTCAACGGGCGCCTCGTGCCGCTCGAGAGCCGGCTCGACAACGGCGACGTCGTCGAGGTGCTCACGTCCAAGGCCGACTCGGCCGGCCCTTCGCGCGACTGGCTCTCGTTCGTGCGCTCCGCCCGGGCGCGCAACAAGATCAAGCACTGGTTCACCAAGGAACGCCGCGAGGAGATGATCGAGGAGGGCAAGGAGGCCCTCGCGAAGGCGATGCGCAAGCAGGGCCTGCCGCTGCAGCGGCTCACCTCCGTCGAGTCCCTCACCGGTGTCGCCGAGGAGCTGCGCCACCCCGGCATCGAGGCGCTCTACGCCGCGGTCGGGGAGGGGCACGTCAGCGCGCAGCACGTCGTCTCGCGGCTCGTCGCCTCCGTCGGCGGCGAGGAGGGAGCCAGCGAGGACATCGCCGAGGTCGCGTCACCGGTGCTCAGCCGCCCACGGGCGCGCCGCTCGGGCGACCCGGGCGTCGTCGTCAAGGGGATGTCGGACGTCTGGGTCAAGCTCGCGCGCTGCTGCACGCCGGTGCCCGGTGACGAGATCCTCGGCTTCGTCACGCGCGGCAACGGCGTCTCGGTCCACCGGCGCGACTGCACCAACGCCGACTCGCTGCTCGCGCAGTCGGACAAGATCATCGAGGTCGAGTGGGCGCCAACGTCGGCGAGCCTGTTCCTCGTCCAGCTCCAGGTCGAGGCGCTCGACCGCTCACGGCTGCTGTCGGACGTCACCCGGGTCATCTCCGACCACGGGGTCAACATCCTCTCGGCGTCGGTCCAGACCTCGCGCGACCGCGTCGCGATCCTGCGCTTCACCTTCGAGATGGGCGACCCGGGGCACCTCGGTCACGTCATCCGGGCCGTGCAGAACGTCGACGGCGTCCTCGACGCCGAGCGCGTCACCGGCGGGCGCCGGGACCACTGAGGTCCGCGGCGCCCCGCCGGGTGGGCGTCCCCGCCGGGTGGGCGTCGGTGCGAGTCGTCAGCCGCCGAACTCGTCCAGGCCCGCGCGGGCCTGGTCGAGCCACTGCTGCTGCGACGCGAGCCGCTCGCGCGCGGCCGCGGCCTTGCGCTCGTCGCCGGAGGCCTCGGCCTTCGCGACGTCGGCCTCCGCCTTCGCGACGGCCGCCTCGAGCTGCTCGGCCATGCTCCGCGCCCGGGCGGACAGCTCGGGGTTGGTGGCCTTCCAGCGCTGGTCGTCGGCCTCCCGCACGGCGGTCTCGACGCGGCGCATCCGCTTCTCGACGCGCTCGATGTCGGCGCGCGGGACCTTGCCCGCGGCCTCCCAGCGGTCCTGGATGCCCCGCAGCGACGCCTTGGCGGCCTCCAGGTCGGTGACCGGCAGCAGCGCCTCGGCCTCGACGAGGAGCTCCTCCTTGACGGCGAGGTTGCCGCGGAACTCCTCGTCCTCGGCGGCCGAGGCGGCGTCCTTCGCGGTGAAGAACGCGTCCTGGGCGGCCCGGAAGCGCTCCCACAGGGCGTCGTCGTCGCTGCGGCTGGCCCGGCCGGCCTGGCGCCAGCGGTCCATCAGCTGCTTGTAGGCGCGGGCGGTGGGGCCCCAGTCGGTGCTCGTCGACATCGACTCGGCCTCGGCGACGAGCGACTCCTTGGTCGACTTCGCGTCGGCGCGGGTCGTCTCGAGCTCGGCGAACCACGCACGGCGCGCCTTGTCGAAGGCGTTGCGGGCGTGGCTGAAGCGCTGCCACAGCGCGGTCTCGGTGGGCTTGTCGAGCTTGACGTCGCTGCGCTGGTGGCCCTTCCACTCCTCGAGGAGGGCCCGCATCCGCTCGCCGCTCTGCTTCCACTGCGTGCTGCCCGGGGGCTGCGCCGCGATGGTCTCGGCCTCGGCGACGATCGCCTCGCGGCGGGTCGCGGCCTCCGCGCGGGCGGCGCGGCGCTGCTCGGACTCGGCCGAGCGCTTGGCCTCGAGGCCGGCCTCGACCCGCTCGACGGTGGCGTGCAGGGCCGGCAGGTCGCCGACGACGTTGGCCTGCTCGACGTGCTCCTTGAGCGTGCCCAGCCCGTCGGCGATCTCCTTCGCGGAGACGTCGGGGTTGGCCAGGCGGGCCTCGAGCAGGGCGGCGGACGCCGCGAGCTCGTCGTACTTGCGGGCGAAGTACTGCAGGGCCTCGTCCGGGGTCGCGCCGGGGTAGGAGCCGACCTCGCGCTCCTCGTCACCGACGGTGACGAAGACGTGGCCCTCGTCGTCGGCGCGCCCGAAGCGCGCGGACTCGGAGTGCTCGGGCACCGCGGCGGGCGGCGCCGCGGGGCGCGGGGCGACCCGCTTGGCGAGCGCGGCCGGCGAGGGCACGGGGGGACGGGGTGTGGGCTGGTCCTCGGACACGGTCAGGACTTCTCCTCGGTGACAGCAACGCTGAGGATGCTGATCGGTGCGGCAGGCGATCCGTCGTCCGGTGAGCTCGCGTTCGGAGCGACCCCTTCGGCGGCGACGCGGTCGACGATATCCAACCCGGAGGTGACCGTGCCGAACACGGTGTACCCGTCGGGGTCGGGGAGGCTCGAGTCGCCGTAGACGATGAAGAACTGGCCGCCGTTGCCCTCCTTCGGGTCCTGGGTGCGCGCCATCGCGAGCGTGCCCCGCGGGTAGCTGCCGTCCTTCGGCGCGTTCTCGACGCCGAACCCGTACCCCGGGCCGCCCTGGCCGGTGCCGGTCGGGTCGCCGCACTGGAGCACCTTGAGGGTCTCGGCGGTCGTCAGCCGGTGGCAGGGGGAGTCCTTCCAGTAGCTCTCGCGGGCCAGCTGGAGGAAGGAGGCCACGGCCTGCGGGGCCTTGGCGCCGTCGAGGCGCACGACGATGTCGCCGCAGTTGGTCGCGATCGTCGCGTCGAAGACCTTGCCCCGGGCGGGCGCCTTGTCCGGCAGGGTCAGCTCGGACGCGGTCCCGAGGGGGCTGGGCGGCGGCTGGCAGCCGGCGACCACGGTCGCGGGCGTGTTGTCCGCGCCGGGTGCGGCCTCGTCGCCACCTCCGCGGCCGACCGTCACGGCGAGGACCCCCACGACGCCGAGCACGACGACGACCACGGCCACGACGGCCGAGAGCCGCTGGAGCCGCGCTCGGTCCTGCTGCCGCTGCGACTGCTTCGCCTGCTGCTTCTCCCAGCGGCGGCGGGCGCGGGCCCGCTCCTGCTTCCTGGTCACCCCGTGGTCCTTCGTCGTCGTCGTCGATCGAACAGCGGCGCCCAGTCTAGGCACGGCGCCGTTAGGCTCGCCGCGTGCTCGCCGTCGCGTTCCCCGCCGCCGCCTTCGCCACCAACTGCTACGTCCTCGCGACCGGCCCGGGGGAGGAGTGCCTCGTCGTCGACCCGGGCATCGGTGTCGAGGAGACGCTGCGCGAGGTGCTCGCCGAGCACCGCCTGCGCCCGGCCGCCGTCCTGCTCACGCACGGCCACCTCGACCACGTCTACTCGGTGACCCCGGTGTGCGGCGGCGACACCGCCGCCTACGTCCACGCCGACGACCGCTACCGCCTCGCCGACCCGCTCTCGACCATCGACCCCGGGACGCTCGCGATGATGGAGTCGCAGTTCGGGCAGCGAGCGACCTGGCGCGAGCCCGAGCGCGTCGTCGAGGTCACCGACCGGCAGCGGCTCGAGGTCGCCGGGCTGCCGCTGGAGGTCCTCCACGCGCCCGGCCACACCGAGGGCTCGGTGATGTTCGCCCTCGACACCGTCCCCGACGGCCTGCCCGCCGACGAGGGGCTGGACCGCACCGTCGTCTCCGGCGACGTCCTCTTCGCCGGCTCCATCGGCCGCACCGACCTGCCCGGCGGCGACGGCGCGGCGATGCAGCGCTCGCTGCGCGACGTCGTCCTGCCGCTGCCCGACTCCACGCTCGTCCTCACCGGCCATGGCCCGGCCACGACGATGCGCCGGGAGCGGGGCACCAACCCGTACCTGCGAGGATTGGGCGCGTGACTCCTCCCGCCCAGAAGGTGACGCCCATCTCGGGCTTCCCCGAGCTCCTGCCCGCCGAGCGGCTCCTCGAGCTGCACTTCCTCGACACCGTCCGCGAGGTCTTCGAGCTCCACGGCTTCGCGCCGCTCGAGACCCGGGCCGTCGAGCCGGTCGAGCGCCTGCTCGGCAAGGGCGGCGACGCCGACAAGGAGATCTACGGCATCCGCCGCCTCGCCGGCGAGGACACCGGGCGCGAGTCCGAGCTCGGGCTGCACTTCGACCTCACCGTGCCCTTCGCGCGCTACGTCCTCGAGAACGCCGGGAAGCTCTCCTTCCCGTTCCGTCGCTACCAGGTGCAGAAGGTCTGGCGCGGCGAGCGCCCGCAGGAGGGCCGCTTCCGCGAGTTCACGCAGGCCGACATCGACGTCGTCGACGTCGGCACCCTCGCGCCGCACTTCGAGGCCGAGATGCCCCTCGTCATCGCGGAGGCCTTCCGGCGGCTCCCGGTGGGGGAGTTCCGCATCCAGGTCAACAACCGCAAGGTCCCCGAGGGCTTCTACCTCGGGATCGGGCTGACCGACGTCGCCGGCACGCTCCGCGTCGTCGACAAGCTCGCGAAGATCGGCCCCGAGAAGGTCGCGGCCCAGCTCGTCGAGGCCGGTGCCACCGACGAGCAGGCGCGGCTGTGCCTCGCGCTGGCCGGTATCCGCAGCGAGGACCTGTCGTTCGTCGACGAGGTGCGCGCCCTCGGGGTCGAGCACCCCGTCCTCGACGAGGGCCTCGACGCCCTGGCCGCGGTCATCCGCGCCGGGACGGAGCAGGCCCCCGGCACGCTCGTCGCCGACCTGTCGATCGCCCGCGGGCTCGACTACTACACCGGGACGGTCTACGAGACCCAGGTCGTCGGCAACGAGGAGTGGGGCTCGGTCTGCTCCGGCGGCCGCTACGACTCGCTCGCCTCCGACGGCCGGACGACCTACCCCGGCGTCGGCATCTCCATCGGCCTCTCGCGGCTGGTCCACCTCCTCGTGACCAAGCGCGGGCTGACGGCGAGCCGCTCGACCCCGGCCGCGGTGCTCGTCGCGGTCGTCGACGAGGACACGCGGGCCCGCTCGGTGGCGGTCGCGGCGGCCCTCCGGGCGCGTGGCGTGCCCTGCGAGGTCGCGCCCAGCGCCGCGAAGTTCGGCAAGCAGATCCGCTACGCCGACCGTCGCGGCATCCCGTTCGTCTGGTTCCCCGGGGCCGGTGGCGACGGCGGCGACCAGGTCAAGGACATCCGCTCCGGCGACCAGGTCGACGCCGACGCCGCCAGCTGGGAGTGCCCCGCGGCCGACCTGCGCCCGGGCGTCGTCATCCCGCAGCACTGACCGGCGGCGGGCGCAGGCCGACCTCCTTCAGCTCGAGGACGGCCAGCGCCCGCACGACCTCGGGGTCGCCGCGCCGCCACGCGCCGGCGGGGTCGGGGGAGATGCGCGCGAGCCGGGTCATCGGCTGGTTCGCCATCGCCCGCAGCGCGAAGAGGTCGAGGTCCGGTGCGCCGTCGACGAACCGCTGCGCCGCCGTGGCCCGCCGGACGAAGCGCCAGCGCAGCACGAGCCAGAGGCCGACGACGAGGACGATCGGGGTCAGCGCCGTGACGAGCCCGAGCACCGTCGCGAAGCGCTCGACCGCGCCGACGAGGTCGCGCCCGGCGGAGGCGAAGTCGTCGCCGACCCCGGCCGCCGACCGGAAGGGGGTGGCGATCCGGTCGTCGAGCAGCGGCAGGTCGTCGACGGAGTCGCCCGCCTGGTTCATCCGGCCGGTGAACCCGGTGCCCGCGGCCTCCAGCCGGCGTCCCGGCTCGGCGAGCCCGAGCGTCGCGTCGTGCACCCGCTGGGCGACCCGCACGCAGAGGTACACCCACGCGACCACCCCGAGGTCGGCGAGCACCTGGACGGTGCGGCGGGCGGGGAGGTCGCTGTAGAGCTTCACGCTGGTCTCCTGCGGTGTCGGGTCCGGTCCGGCTCGGCACTAGACTTCCACCGCACTCCAGCAGGAGGCACCACCACGGGCAGCGTCGCCCGCGGTCATCGACACGAGACAGGGCTGGTATCCGTGAAGGTCGGCATCCCCACCGAGGTCAAGAACAACGAGTTCCGCGTCGGGATCACCCCCGTCGGCGTCCACGAGCTCGTCCGCCGCGGGCACGAGGTCCTCGTCCAGAAGGGCGCGGGGCTCGGCTCCTCGATCACCGACGACGAGTACGTCTCGCAGGGTGCGACGATCATCGAGTCCGCCGACGACCTCTGGGGCGCGTCGGACATGGTCATGAAGGTCAAGGAGCCGGTCGCCGAGGAGTACCACCGCCTGCGCGAGGGCCTCACGCTCTTCACCTACCTCCACCTCGCCGCCGACGAGCCGCTCACGAAGGAGCTCGTCGACAAGAAGGTCACCTCCATCGCCTACGAGACGGTCCAGCTGCCCTCGGGCCTGCTGCCGCTGCTCTACCCGATGTCCGAGGTCGCCGGCTGCCTCGCGCCGCAGGTCGGCGCGCACTCGATGATGAAGGCGCAGGGCGGCCGCGGCGTCCTCATGGGCGGCATCGGCGGTGTCGCGAACGCCAAGGTCGTCGTCCTCGGCGCGGGCGTCGCCGGCCAGAACGCGGCGAACATCGCGCTCGGCATGGGCGCCGACGTCACGCTCCTCGACACCGACCTCGACAAGCTGCGGATGAGCTTCTGGCGCTACGACAACCGCGTCGCGCAGATCGCGTCCTCGGCGATGTCGGTCCGCGAGCAGGTGCTCCAGGCCGACCTGGTCATCGGCACCGTCCTCATCCCCGGTGCCAAGGCCCCCAAGCTCGTCACCGACGAGATGGTCGCGCAGATGAAGCCGGGCTCGGTGCTCGTCGACGTCGCCATCGACCAGGGCGGCTGCTTCGAGAACTCCCGCCCGACGACCCACGCCGAGCCGACCTTCGAGGTCCACGACTCGATCTACTACTGCGTCGCGAACATGCCCGGCGCGGTGCCCCACACCTCGACGTGGGCGCTGACCAACGCCACCCTGTCGTACGCCACGAAGCTCGCCGACCACGGCTGGCAGGAGGCCTCGCGCGCGGACCGCTCGCTGGCCCTCGGCCTCAACACGCACGCCGGCCACATCACCTACGGCGCGGTCGCCGAGGCCTTCGGGATGGACAGCATCTCGCTCGACGAGGCGCTCTCCTGACCCACCACACCCCGCCGCCGACGGCCCGCCCCACCCCCGTGGGGCGGGCCGTCGACGCATGGCTGACCCACCTCGACGTCGAGCGTGGCGTGTCGGCCAACACCCTCGTCGCCTACCGGCGCGACCTCGCCCGGTGGAGCGCCCACCTGACCGCTCGCGGCGTGCAGCGTCCCGAGGACGTCACGCAGGCCCACGTCGCGGACTTCCTCGCCGGCCTGCGCGAGGGCGACGACGACCACCGGCCGCTCGCCGCGTCGTCGGCGGCGCGCACGCTCGTCGCCGTCCGCGGCCTGCACCGCTTCCTCGCGCTCGAGGGTGTGCTCGACGCCGACCCCTCGCGCGACGTCGCCCCGCCGCGCACGCCCGACCGGCTGCCCAAGGCCATCCCGCTCACCGACGTCGAGCGCCTGCTCGAGGCCGCCTCGCTCGGCGACACCCCGGCGGCGCTGCGCGACCGCGCCCTGCTCGAGGTGCTCTACGGCACGGGGGCGCGCATCTCGGAGGCCGTCGGGCTCGACGTCGACGACCTCGACACGCAGGAGCGCGTGGTGCGGCTGCGCGGCAAGGGCGGCAAGGAGCGCATCGTCCCGCTCGGCTCGTACGCCGCCGAGGCCCTCTCGGCCTGGCTCGTCCGGGGCCGCCCCGCGCTCGTGGGGCAGGGGAGGGGGACGCCGGCGGTGTTCCTCGGCGTCCGCGGCGCCCGGCTCTCGCGGCAGAGCGCCTGGGCGGTGCTGCGCGCGGCGGCCGACCGCGCCGGCCTGCGCGGGCACCTCTCGCCGCACACCCTGCGGCACTCCTTCGCGACCCACCTGCTCGAGGGCGGCGCCGACGTCCGGGTCGTCCAGGAGCTGCTCGGGCACGCGTCGGTGACGACGACCCAGATCTACACGCGGGTCACCGTCCAGCAGCTGCGCGAGGTCTACGCCCAGAGCCACCCGCGCGCCCGAGGGGTCCCGGGCGGGGACGCCGCACGCTGATAGGGTCGACACCGATCAGCGAGAGGCTGACCGACGCACGAGAGGGACCGGGGAGTACACAGGTGGCCGAGACCGAGGCGGCGTTCCAGATCCGCATCGACGGGCAGGTCGGGCCCACCGGGCGCCCGATGCCGGAGTTCCCCCAGCCCGAGCCCCTGGCCTCCCACGGCCCGGCGCGCATCATCGCGATGTGCAACCAGAAGGGCGGCGTCGGCAAGACGACGACGACCATCAACCTCGGGGCGGCCCTCGCCGAGCTCGGGCGCAAGGTGCTGCTCGTCGACTTCGACCCCCAGGGCGCGCTCTCGGTCGGCCTCGGCATCCCCACGCACGACCTCGACACGACGATCTACAACCTGCTCGTCGAGCGCGGCCTCGACGTCCGCGACGTCATCAAGCACACCAAGGTCGCGAACCTCGACGTCGTCCCCGCCAACATCGACCTGTCCGCCGCCGAGGTCCAGCTCGTCGGCGAGGTGGCCCGCGAGCAGATCCTCGCCCGCGTGCTGCGTCCGGTCCTCGACGACTACGACGTCGTCCTCATCGACTGCCAGCCCTCGCTCGGCCTGCTCACCGTCAACGCCCTCACCGCGGCGCACGGGGTCGTCATCCCGCTCGAGTGCGAGTTCTTCGCGATGCGCGGCGTCGCCCTCCTCGTCGAGACGATCGAGAAGATCATCGACCGGCTCAACCCCCGCCTGCAGATCGACGGCATCCTCGCGACGATGTACGACGGGCGCACGCTGCACTCGCGCGAGGTCGTCGCGAGCGTCGTCGAGCACTTCGGCGACCAGGTCTTCCACACGGTCATCTCGCGCACCGTCAAGTTCCCCGACGCCTCGCTCGCAGCCGAGCCCATCACGACGTACGAGTCGGCCCACAAGGGCGCCGACTCCTACCGTCAGCTGGCCCGCGAGCTCATCGCGCGGGGCGGGGCGGCCTGACCCGATGTCCTCGCCCCCCGGGGCCGCGGAGCACGAGGCGGTCGTCCCCGGCGGGGTCATCACCCGCCGGGCTGCGGCCACGCCCTTCGAGGTCCACCTCGAGAACTTCACCGGCCCGTTCGACCTGCTCCTCGGGCTGATCAGCAAGCACAAGCTCGACGTCACCGAGATCGCCCTCGCCACCGTCACCGACGAGTTCATCGCGTTCATCCGTGCGGCGCGCGAGCAGGGCGACGCGTGGGACCTCTCGCAGGCCACCGAGTTCCTCGTCATCGCCTCGACCCTGCTCGACCTCAAGGCCGCCCGTCTGCTGCCGCAGTCCGGGCCGGAGGACGAGGAGGACCTCGCCCTCATCGAGGCCCGCGACATCCTCTTCGCGCGGCTGCTGCAGTACCGCGCGTTCAAGGACATCGCCCGCACCTTCGCCGACCGGATGGCCACCGCCGGCCGGCGCCACCCCCGCGCCGTCGCGCTCGAGCCGCACCTCGCGGCGCTGCTGCCCGAGCTCGTCATGACGGTCTCGCCGGACCGGCTCGCGATCATCGCCGCGCGGGCGCTGACCCCGAAGCCGGTCCCGACGGTGGGACTGGCCCACCTGCACGCGCCGCAGGTCAGCGTGCGCGAGCAGGCGGCCGTCATCGGCGAGCGGCTGCGCCGCGACCGGGTCGCGTCCTTCCGCAGCCTCGTCCAGGACGCCGACAGCACCTTGGTCGTCATCGCCCGCTTCCTCGCCCTCCTCGAGCTGTTCCGGGAGGCCGCGATCGGCTTCGAGCAGGCGGAGGCGCTCGGGGAGCTGACCGTCCGCTGGACCGGACCCGACGACGGCGAGGTGCAGGTGACCGACGAGTTCGACGACCTGCCCGACACCCCCGAGGAGACCCCCGATGAGTGACCCCGCGCCCGACGTCGTCCCTGAGGTCGTGCCCGACGCCGTGCCCGAGGACCAGCTGGCCTTCGACGTCGCCGACTTCCCGGGCGGCATCCGCGGCGCCCTCGAGGCCGTGCTCATGGTCGTCGACGAGCCGGTGACGACGATGGCCCTCGCCTCCGCCGTCGAGCAGCCGGTCGGCGACGTCGAGGAGGCCCTCGCCGAGCTCGAGGCCGGCTACGCCGAGCAGCTGCGCGGCTTCACGCTGCGCCAGGTCGGCGGCGGCTGGCGGATGTACAGCCGCCACGAGTACGCCCCGGTCGTCGAGAAGTTCGTGCTCGACGGCCAGCAGGCCCGCCTCACGCAGGCCTCCCTCGAGACCCTCGCCGTCATCGCCTACCGCCAGCCGGTGTCCCGCTCCCGCGTCGCGGCGGTGCGCGGCGTCAACGTCGACGGCGTCATCCGCACCCTCCTGACCCGCGGCCTCATCGAGGAGCTGGGCCAGGACGAGGAGTCCACCGCGACGCTGTACGGCACGACCAGCTACTTCCTCGAGCGCCTCGGCCTGCAGTCGATCGACGACCTGCCGGCGCTCGCCCCCTACCTGCCCGAGGTCGACGTGCTCGACGAGATCGCCGAAGGAGGCCGCGCATGACGCCGCCGAAGAACCGTGGGAACGCCGGACGAGGAGGCCGCCCGCAGGGAGGTCGCCCGCAGCAGGGCGGTCGCCCCCCGCAGGGCGGCGGCTCCGGCCGGGCCCGCGGCACCGGGACCACCCGGGCCAGCCAGCCGACCCAGACCAAGCGCGAGCCGCAGCGGCCCGTCGTCGACGTCCACGACCCCGACGGCGTGCGCCTCCAGAAGCTCCTCGCCGCCGCCGGCGTCGGCTCGCGGCGCGTCTGCGAGGACCTCATCGCGCAGGGTCGCGTCGAGGTCGACGGGCAGGTCGTGCGCGAGCTCGGCGTGCGCATCAAGGCCACGCAGACGGTGCACGTCGACGGCGAGCGCGTGCAGCTCGACGAGTCGCGCGTCTACCTCGCCTTCAACAAGCCGCTCAACGTCGTCACCTCGATGAGCGACGAGCTCGGCCGGGTCGACATCGGCGACTACTTCGGCGACCGCAAGGAGCGGCTCTTCCACGTCGGCCGGCTCGACGCCGACACCGAGGGCCTGTTGCTGCTGACCAACGACGGCGACCTCGCCCACCGCCTCCAGCACCCGCGCTACGGCGTCCTCAAGACCTACCTCGCGCAGATCCCCGGGCCGGTGCCGCGCGACCTCGGCAAGCGGCTGCGCGAGGGTGTCGAGCTCGAGGACGGACCGGTGCGCGTCGACTCCTTCCGGGTCGTCGACTCGCAGCCGGGCAAGGCGATCGTCGAGGTGGTCCTCCACGAGGGCCGCAAGCACATCGTGCGCCGGATGCTCGCCGAGGTCGGCCACCCCGTGCTCTCGCTCGTGCGGACGCAGGTCGGGCCGGTGCGCCTCGGCGAGACCAAGCCGGGCAAGTTCCGCGCCCTCTCGAGCGCGGAGGTCGCCGCCCTCTACAAGGCCGCAGGGCTCTGATGCGCGTCCACGTCGTCGGCACCGGGCTCATCGGCGCCTCGCTCGGGCTCGCGCTGACCCGGCACGGCGACGACGTGACCCTCGAGGACGCCGTGCCGACGCACGCCGCGCTGGCCCGCGACCTCGGGGCCGGGCGGCTGCCGTCGGACGGCGAGGACCTCTCGCCGGACCTCGTCGTCGTCGCGGCACCGCCGGACGTCACGGCGGGGTGCGTCCTCGACGCCCTGCGCCGCTGGCCCGCCGCGGCGGTCACCGACGTCGCGTCGGTCAAGGGCGCGGTGCTCGCCTCGTTGCGCGCGGCGGGCGCCGACCTCGGCCGGTACTGCGGCTCGCACCCGATGGCCGGGCGCGAGCGGTCCGGCGCGGTGTCGGGGCGGCACGACCTCTTCGACGGCCGCGCGTGGGTCGTCACGCCGACCGACGAGACGCTGCCCGAGGTCCTCGACCTCGTGGCCGCCGTCGCGACGGCGGCCGGCGCCGCGGTGCGCCGCCTGCCGCCGGACGCGCACGACAGAGCCGTCGCCGCCGTGTCGCACGTGCCGCAGCTGGCGGCGAGCCTCGTCGCGGCCCGGCTCGAGGACCTCGACGAGCCGGCCGTCGCCCTGGCCGGCCAGGGCCTGCGCGACGTCACGCGCATCGCCGCGAGCGACCCGCACCTGTGGACGCAGATCCTCGCGGGCAACGCCGGCGCGGTGCGGGCCGTGCTCGCCGACCTCGCCGACGACCTCACCGCCGTCGTCGACTCGCTCGCGGCGCTCGAGGCCGGGGGGGACCCGGTCGGGGCGCGCGGCACGCTGGCGCGCACCATCGCCGCCGGGAACGCCGGCCACGCCCGCATCCCCGGCAAGCACGGCGCCGCACCGACCGCGTACACGACCGTGCGCGTGCTCATCCCGGACGAGCCGGGCCAGCTCGGCCGGCTCTTCGCCGACGTCGGCGAGATCGGCACGAACATCGAGGAGTTCCACCTCGACCACGGGCTCGGCCAGCCGTTCGGGCTCGCCGAGGTCGACGTCGTGCCGAGCGCGGCCGCCGGGCTCGCCGAGGCTCTCGCGGATCGGGGCTGGCGCCTGCACGGCTGACCGGCGTCAGTAGGCTCTCCACCCATGACCACGCCGCTCACCATCGCCATCGACGGTCCCTCAGGCTCCGGCAAGAGCAGCGTCGCGCGGGCCGTGGCACGGCGCCTCGGCATCGGGTTCGTCGACACCGGCGCCACCTACCGGGCCCTCACCTGGTGGTGCGTCGAGCGGGGCATCGACCTCGCCGACACCGAGGCCGTCGCGGCGGCGGCGCGGGAGCTGCCGCTCGAGCTGGGCACCGACCCGACCTCGCCGCGGGTGCTCGTCGACGGCACGGACGTCACCGAGGCGATCCGCACCTCCGAGGTCAGCACCGCGGTCTCGGCCGTCGCGACCAACCGCGAGGTGCGCCCCGTCCTCCAGCAGCTCCAGCGCGACCTCATGGCGAGCGCCGCCGAGCGCACCGGGGGAGTGGTGGCCGAGGGCCGCGACATCACGACCGTCGTCGCGCCGGACGCCCGCGTACGGGTGCTCCTCACGGCCTCCGAGGAGGCCCGGCTGCGCCGGCGCAGCACCGAGCTGCACGGCACCGCCGACGCCGCCGCCGTCGAGGCGACGCGCGACCAGGTGGTCCGCCGCGACCGCGACGACTCGACCGTCTCGACCTTCACCGAGGCCGCGGAGGGCGTCGTCCTCGTCGACACCTCGGACCTCGACCTCGACGAGAGCATCGAGGCCGTCCTCGACGTCGTCGCCGCGGCCGACGAGCCGCCGGCCTGACCTCCCCGACCGGCGCGATTCGGGGGAGCGGGCCCCCGTGCGGGAGGATGGACCCGTGAGCACCGACGACCCGACGCAGACGCAGGACCCCGAGGCCGTCGAGCGCGCCCTGCGGGCCGGACTCGAGGACTTCGACCTCGACGACGACGACCGCGCCCTCCTCGACTCCGAGGGCGACCCCGGCGCAGACGAGGAGCGCGGCGGCCCCGCGCCGGTCGTCGCGATCGTCGGCCGTCCGAACGTCGGCAAGTCGACCCTCGTCAACCGCATCCTCGGCCGTCGCGAGGCCGTCGTCGAGGACGTCCCCGGCGTCACCCGCGACCGCGTCGCCTACGACGCCGAGTGGACCGGGCACAACTTCACCGTCGTCGACACCGGCGGCTGGGAGGTCGACGCCACCGGCATCCACCTGCGCGTCGCCGAGCAGGCCGAGATCGCCGTCGAGCTCGCGGACGCCGTGATGTTCGTCGTCGACGCGACCGTCGGCGCCACCGACGACGACGAGGCCGTCGTCCGGATGCTCCGCCGCGCCGGCAAGCCGGTCGTCCTCGTCGCCAACAAGGTCGACGACCAGCGCACCGAGGCCGACGCCGCGGCGCTGTGGAACCTCGGCCTCGGCCAGCCCTGGCCGGTCTCGGCCCTCCACGGCCGGGGGAGCGGTGACGTCCTCGACGCCCTGCTCGAGGTGCTGCCCGAGGTCTCGGCCGTCGGCGCCTACGCCCGCGGCGGGCCCCGCCGCGTCGCCCTGCTGGGTCGCCCCAACGTCGGCAAGTCCTCGATGCTCAACAAGCTGACCGGCACCGACCGCGTCGTCGTCGACGACGTCGCCGGCACGACGCGCGACCCGGTCGACGAGGTCGTCGAGCTCGGCGGGCGCACCTGGCGCTTCGTCGACACCGCCGGCATCCGCCGCCGCGTGCACCAGACCCGGGGCGCCGACTTCTACGCCTCGCTGCGCACGCAGACCGCCCTGGAGAAGGCCGAGGTGGCGGTCGTCCTCGTCGACTCGAGCGCGACGATCGCCGAGCAGGACGTCCGCGTCATCCAGCAGGTCATCGATGCCGGTCGCGCCCTCGTCATCGCCTACAACAAGTGGGACCTCACCGACGAGGAGCGCCGCCACTTCCTCGAGCGCGAGATCGAGCGCGACCTCGTCCAGGTGCCGTGGGCGCCGCGGGTCAACGTCTCGGCCCGCACCGGCCGCCACCTCGAGAAGCTCGTCCCGGCGATCGACCGCGCGCTCGACTCGTGGGAGACCCGCATCTCGACCGGGCGCCTCAACGCCTTCCTCGGCGAGATCGTCGCGGCCCACCCGCACCCGGTGCGCGGCGGCAAGCAGCCGCGCATCCTCTTCGCGACCCAGGCGGGCACCCGCCCGCCCCGCTTCGTCCTCTTCGCGTCAGGCTTCATCGAGGCCGGCTACCGCCGCTTCGTCGAGCGCCGCCTGCGCGAGGAGTTCGGCTTCGAGGGCACCCCGATCGAGATCTCGGTCCGGGTGCGCGAGAAGCGGCGCGACCGCCGCTGACCCCGCGCGCGCGTCCGCGGGGCAGGCCGATTGGGTCGCGCGGGCGCGCGTGGGATAAGGTTTCGACGCTCCCGCGAGGGGGCGAGCCACGGGCTGTGGCGCAGCTTGGTAGCGCACTTGACTGGGGGTCAAGGGGTCGCAGGTTCAAATCCTGTCAGCCCGACAACGAGAGAGCCGCTGCGGATCGACGGAGTCGACCGCAGCGGCTCTCTCGTTGTCGGGTCTGACGGGATGCCGGGAGCGCGAGTGCCCCGCGAGGGACGAGCGGGGCAGGAGCGCGGAGTCCTGTCAGCCCGACAGATGCGAAGGGCCCGACCGTCACGGTCGGGCCCTTCGGCGTGGGTGGGGTCCGGTCAGCCGACCGCGGTGGCCATCCGCCGGACGGCCTCCTCGAGGATGGCGGGCGAGGTGGCGAAGTTGAGCCGGACGAACCCGCGGCCGGCCTGCGCCCCGTAGCGCGGCCCGGAGCCGAGGGCGACCCGGCCCCGCTCGCGGAAGGCGGCGGCGGGGTCGTCGCCGAGGTCGAGCGCCCGGCAGTCGAGCCATCCCAGGTAGGTGGCCTGCGGCACCGTCCAGCGCACGGCCGGCAGGTGCTCGGCGAGCAGCCGGCCGACGAGGTCGCGGTTGGACCTCAGCTCGGCCCGCAGCCGGGCGTGCCAGTCCAGGCCGTCGCGCATCGCGGCCACGTGCGCGATCTCGCCGAGGTGCGAGCTGCCGTGGGTGTGGACCTCGGGCAGCCGGGCGAGGTCGTCCTGCGCCTGCGGGCCGGCGACGACGACCGCGGACTTGAGGCCGGCGAGGTTCCAGCCCTTCGAGGGCGAGAAGACCGCGAAGGCGTCCTCGGCGCCGGGGACGGTCAGGTAGGGGCTGAACGCGGGCCCGTCGTCGTGGACGAGCGGCGCGTGGATCTCGTCGGCGACGACGCGCACCCCGAACTCGCGGGCGAGCGTGGCGAGGGTCGCGAGCTCGTCGGGGGAGTGGACCGTCCCGGTCGGGTTCTGCGGGTTGCACAGGAGGTAGCCGACGCGGCCGCCGCCGGCGGTCGCCTCGCGGAACGCCGCCCGCAACGCCTCCGGGTCCAGCCGCCCGTCGGCGCCGAGCGGGGCGTCGACCCGCCGCCGCCCGATGGCGTCGACGAAGCCGAAGAACGAGTCGTAGACCGGCGGCGAGACGACGACCGCGCCGCGCTCGTCGGTGAGCATCCGCAGGACCTCGCTCGCGCCGATCATCACGTCGGTGACGACGAGCATCGACGACGGGTCGACGTCCCAGCCCCAGGTCTCGCCGGCGTAGCGCGCGACCTCGCCGGCGTAGCGGGGGGCCCAGCCGTAGCCGGTGTCGCCGCGCGAGACGGCGGACGCGACGGCGTCGGCAACCGCGGGGCACGGGTCGCAGTCCATCTCGGCCACCCACAGGGGCAGCACGTCGGGCGGGTAGGCGAGCCACTTGACGCTCGTGCGGTCGCGCCGCAGCTCCGCCTCGGAGGCCCCCAGGATGCTCGTGGTCGTCATCCCGCCACCCTAGGTCGCGGACCCGCGCCCGACCCGCGGGGCGACGGCGCGCCGACCGGCCACCACCCCATACAGTGGCGCGCATGACGCACGAGGGGTCCCCGGCACCGGCCAGCTCCCGGGTCCTCACCCTCCCCAACGTCCTCAGCTCGCTGCGCCTGGTCGGGGTGCCCGTCTTCCTCTGGGCGATCGTCACCGAGCACGACGTCCTCGCGCTCGTGCTCCTCATGGCGTCGGGCGTCACCGACTACCTCGACGGCAAGATCGCCCGGGCCTGGGGCCTGGAGTCGCGCCTCGGCCAGCTGCTCGACCCCGTCGCCGACCGGCTCTACATCGCCTCGACGTTGCTCGGCCTCGCCTACCGCGACATCCTCCCGTGGTGGGTCGTCGTCGTCCTCTTCGCCCGCGAGGCGTTCATGGCGGTCGTCGTGCTCGTGGCCAAGCGTCACGGCTGGGTCGGGCTGCCGGTGCACTTCGCCGGCAAGGCCGCCACCTTCAACCTCCTCTACGCCTTCCCGCTGCTCCTGCTCGCCGACGGTGACGGCACCCTCGCGCGCGTCGCCGAGCCGGTCGGCTGGGGCTTCGCGTGGTGGGGGATCGTCCTGTACTGGCTCTCGGCGTTCATCTACGCCGCGCAGCTGCGCCACCTCCTCGCCCACGAGCGGGCGGTCCCGGCGTGAGCGCCGCGGGCGGGCGCCGACCGGACGCGTCGATGACGCTCATCCGGACGATGATGGAGCGCCCGCTCGACCCGGGGTACGCCGCCGCCGCGGCCCGCCGGGAGGCGGCCGGCCTGCCGGGCTCGACGTCGCTGCGCGCGCCCCGGCTGCTCGCCGCGACGCTCGCGCTCGGGCTCGTCGTCGGGGTGGCCGCCTCCAACCTCACCGCCCCGGACACGCCGCGCTCCGCCGCCCGCGCCGACCTCGTGCGCCAGATCGAGGAGCGCCGGACGCAGGTCGAGCAGCTGTCGGCCCAGCAGCAGGGCCTCCAGGCCGAGGTGTCCACGCTCGAGGCCGCCCAGCTCGGTCCCTCGGCCGCGGGCGGTGCCCGCGGCCAGACCCTGGCGCAGGCCGTCGGGGCGGTCGCGATGACCGGCCCGGGGATGGTCGTGACGCTCGACGACGCCCCGGCCGGCGACAAAGGCGACGGCACCGACGGCACCGAGGAGCAGCGCGTGCTCTCCAAGGACCTCCAGTACGTCGTCAACGCCCTCTGGCAGGCGGGGGCGGAGGCGGTGAGCATCAACGGCAACCGGATGACGTCGGTCTCGGCCATCCGCTTCGCGGGGTCGGCGCTCGTCGTCGACTTCCGGCCGCTGGCCCGCCCGTACCGGATCACCGCGATCGGCGACCCGCGCTCGATGCCCGCCGCGTTCGCCGACGGCGTGGGCGGCAGCTACCTCTCGACGCTGCACTCGACCTTCGGCATCCGCGCCGACACCGACGTCTCCCAGGACGACCTCACCGTGCCGGCCGGCCGGGGCCTCACGCTGCGCGAGGCGACGCCGGTGGATACTGGGGCGTCCCCGAGCGGCGGGGAGCGCAGCGACCAGGAGGAGGGCCCGTCGTGATCCCTGCCCTCGGCCTCGCCGTCGGCGTCCTCGTCGGCCTGCTCCTCCAGCCGACCGTGCCGGTGTGGCTCCAGCCCTACCTGCCGATCGCGGTCATCGCGGCCCTCGACGCGGTGTTCGGGGCGGTGCGCGCCATCCTCGACGGCATCTTCAGCGACAAGGTCTTCGTCGTCTCGTTCCTCTCGAACGTCGTCGTCGCCGCGTTCATCGTCTTCCTCGGCGACAAGCTGGGGGTCGGCAGCCAGCTCTCCACCGGCGTCGTCGTCGTCCTCGGCGTCCGGATCTTCTCCAACGTCGCGTCAATCCGGCGCCACCTGTTCGACGCATGAGCGAGCCCCACGACTCCACGCCGACGGGACCCCGGGACGCGCGCCACGCGTGGGCCCGGCTGCGTCGCGCCGGCTCGCCGCGCCCGAGCCGTTCCAACCTCCTCGCGATGCTCCTCGCGCTGGCGCTCGGCTTCGCGATCATCGCCCAGGTGCGCCAGACCTCCATCCAGGGGCTGGAGACCCTCCGCGAGGACGAGCTCGTGCGCATCCTCTCCGACGTCGACCAGGACGGCGACCAGCTCTCCGGCGAGGTCCGCGACCTGCAGTCCTCGCTCGAGCTGCTCAAGAGCCGCACGACCGGCGAGCAGGAGGCCCAGCGCGCCGCCCAGGAGCGCCTCGACGCGCTCGGCATCCTCGCGGGTACGGCACCCGCGAAGGGCCCGGGCATCCTCCTGCGCATCGAGGACCCGCAGCGCCTGGTCCGCCAGAACCTGCTCCTCGACGCCGTCCAGGAGCTGCGGGCCGCCGGCGCCGAGGCGATCCAGGTCGGGGACGTGCGCGTCGTGGCCTCGACGTGGTTCGCCGACACCGACGGCGGCGGCATCTCGGTGTCCGGGTCCGAGGTGACCCCGCCCTACGTCATCCGGGCCATCGGCGACCCCAACACCCTCGCCGGGGCCATGCAGATCCCCGGCGGCGTCACGGCCACCGCGCGCCGGGCCGGCGCCGAGGCCTCCGTCGACATCCGCGACGAGGTGGAGGTCGACGCGTTGCTGAGCGTCACCACGCCTCAGTACGCTCGCCCCGTACCCACGAGCACCCCCTGACGCGACCGCGTCCGAGACAGGAGAACCATGAGCGACCTCGAGTACCCCGCCGGCCTGCGCTACACCGCCGAGCACGAGTGGGTCCGCGAGGAGGACGGGGTCGTGCGCATCGGCATCACCGCCTTCGCGCAGGAGGCCCTCGGCGACGTCGTGTACGTCAGCCTGCCGGCGGTCGGTGACTCCGTCGTCGCGGGCGACACCTGCGGCGAGGTCGAGTCCACGAAGTCGGTCAGCGACCTCTACGCGCCGGTGGCCGGCGAGGTCACGGCGGTCAACGACGCCCTCGACGCCACCCCGGAGCTCGTCAACTCCGACCCCTACGGCGAGGGCTGGATGTACGAGCTGCGCCCGTCGGACGCCGCGGCCGTCGCCGCGCTGCTCGACGTCGACGCCTACCGCGCCCAGCTCTCCTGATCACTGCCCTGCGCAACCGGTTTCCCCCGGGACCGGGACTTCCGCGCCGACGTGATCTAGGGTGGCAGGTCCCGGCGACCGCCGACGGAGAGGGTGGTAGGACGACATGACTGGCGACGAGCGCGGCGAGCAGCAGCAGCCGCCCGTTCCCGAGCCCACGACGATGCGCCTGCAGGCGGTCGAGGGGACCCGGGTCGAGCCGCAGAGCGAGGCCGAGCACGTCCTCACGAAGGCGGACCTCGCCACCGTCGAGGCGCTGCGGGCGGGCACGGCCCTCCTCGTGGTGCTCCGCGGGCCGAACACCGGCGCGCGCTTCCTCCTCGACGACGACGAGGTCGTCTCCGGTCGTCACCCCGACAGCGACATCTTCCTCGACGACGTGACGGTCTCGCGCCGGCACGCGGTCTTCCAGCGCTCCGGCGGGACCTTCGTCGTGCGCGACGTGGGCTCGCTCAACGGGACGTACGTCAACCGCGACCTCGTCGACGAGGCGGAGCTGTCGACGGGCGACGAGGTGCAGATCGGCAAGTTCCGGCTCGTCTTCTACGCCTCGGCCCAGGCCTGACGCCCCCGCCGTGCGACCCCTGACCATCGGGGCGGTCGTCGCGGCCCTCGCCGAGGACTTCCCGGACGTCACCGTCTCGAAGGTGCGCTTCCTCGAGGCCGAGGGTCTCGTGACGCCCGAGCGCACCGGGTCGGGCTACCGGCGCTACACCGAGGCCGACGTCGAGCGCCTGCGCTACGTCCTACGGGCCCAGCGCGACCTGTTCTGGCCGCTGCGGGTCATCAAGGACTCGCTCGAGGCCCTCGAGCGCGGCCTGGTGCCGGACGGCCCGGGTCGCCCGCCGGTCGTGCCCGACCTTGCGGCGGACCCCGCCGTGCCCGCCGTCGCCGAGCTCGTCGAGACCGGCACCCCGCTCCGGCTCACCCGGGCCGAGCTCGCGACCGCCGCGGGCCTCGACGCCGGTCTCGTCGCCGACCTCCTCGACCACGGCCTGCTGCGTCCGGGGGCCGACGGGATGCACGGGCGCGAGGACCTGCGCGCCGCCCGCGCGGCCGCGGGCCTGGCCCGTTTCGGCGTCGAGGCCCGGCACCTGCGCGCGGCGCGGACCGCGGCCGACCGCGAGGTCGGGCTCGTCGAGCAGGTGACCGGCGGCCTGCGCGGCGAGGACCGGCGCCGCGCCGCCGCCGAGGTCACCCACCTCGTCCTCACCCTCCACACGGCGCTCGTGCGCGCCGGCCTCGACACCTCCGGATGAGCGCCCGGGCACGGCGTCGGGGTCGCGAGGTACGGTGACGGGGTGAAGCTCATGGACGTCCTCGGCGTGCGGGTCGAGATGCCGGGCAACCAGCCGATCGTCCTGCTCCGGGAGCGCGACGGCGTCCGCTACCTGCCGATCTGGATCGGCGCGGCGGAGGCCACGGCGATCGCGTACGCCCAGCAGGGTGTCGTGCCCCCGCGCCCGCTCACCCACGACCTGCTGCGCACCGTCATCGACGACCTCGGGCACACGCTGACCCGGGTGCGGATCGTCTCGCTCCAGGACGGCGCGTTCCACGCCGCGCTCGACATCGACGGCGGCGGCGAGGCCGGCGGCACGACGATCGACTCCCGCTCCTCGGACGCCATCGCCCTCGCGCTGCGCGCCGGCGCCGACATCGTCGCCGAGGAGGCGCTCCTCGACGAGGCCGGGGTCGAGATGGCCGAGAGCGAGGACGACGAGGTCGAGAAGTTCAAGGCCTTCCTCGAGGACGTCTCCGCCGACGACTTCGACACCGAGACGGGGTCCTGACCGCGACACGCCGGTGAGCGTGCGGGGCCTGCGGTCGTTGACCGCCGTCACAGCCGCCCCTACTGTCACACCAGTCACAGAAGTGGCCGGGAGAGTGACGTCGATGTCATTCCCGGGCGTATCGTCGTCCGGAGCAGCCGGCACCATCAGGAGGTAGGCGTGGGCTCCACCGGAGAAGCGCGACAGGGCGGCACCCCCGCGCCCGTCGTCGCGCAGGGCGTGCTGTTCGCCGACGACCTGCCCCAGCTCGACGACGAGGTCGGCTACCGCGGCCCCACGGCGTGCAAGGCGGCCGGCATCACCTATCGCCAGCTCGACTACTGGGCGCGCACCGGGCTCGTCGAGCCCTCGGTCCGCTCGGCGGGCGGCTCCGGCACGCAGCGCCTGTACGGCTTCCGCGACATCCTCGTGCTCAAGGTCGTCAAGCGGCTCCTCGACACCGGGGTCTCGCTCCAGCAGATCCGTGGCGCCATCACCGTGCTGCGCGCCCGCGGGGTCGACGACCTCGCCGGCATCACGCTCATGAGCGACGGCGCCTCGGTCTACGAGTGCACCTCGAACGACGAGGTCATCGACCTGCTCCAGGGCGGCCAGGGCGTGTTCGGCATCGCCGTCGGCAAGGTCTGGCGCGAGGTCGAGGGCACGCTCTCGGACCTGCCGAGCGAGCGGGCCGCCTCCGAGGGCGGCGCCGAGGCGATCCAGCCCGGCGACGAGCTCGGCGCCCGCCGCATCGCCCGTCTCGCCTGAGCCCGCCACCCCGGCCGCCGGCGCCTCCGGTGGTAGGTTGACCCTGCCGCTCACACCGTGCGGGAGAGTCCCCGGCACTGCCGGCCGGGGCGCCGAAGGGGCAATTCTCCCCAGAACCTCTCAGGCGCAAGGGACCGCACGGGACAGGCACCTCTGGAGGGTCCACCGACGCGACAGAGGGGGAGGACGTCAGCATCGTCTGCCCTCCGGAGGACCTTCGTGAGCACGCCAGCCCTTCCCGCCTTCGCCGCCCGCCACATCGGCCCCCGCGAGTCCGACCTCGCCGGGATGCTCAAGGTCGTCGGGCGCGAGTCGCTCGAGGACCTCCTCGCCGCCGCGGTGCCGGAAGGCATCCGGTTCGAGGGGGCCCTCGACGTCGAGGCCGCCGGCTCCGAGGCCGCCGTCGTCGCCGAGCTGCGCGAGGTCGCGGCGCGCAACCGCGTCGTCCCCTCGCTCATCGGCCTCGGCTACTACGGCACCCTGACGCCCGCCGTCATCCAGCGCAACGTCCTCGAGAACCCCGCCTGGTACACGGCCTACACGCCCTACCAGCCCGAGATCTCGCAGGGCCGTCTCGAGGCGCTCCTCAACTTCCAGACCGTCGTCGCCGACCTCACGGGCCTGCCGACCGCCGGTGCCTCGCTGCTCGACGAGGGCACCGCCGCGGCCGAGGCGATGACGCTGATGCGCCGCTCCTCGAAGGCCGCCGCCGACGCCGTGCTCGTCGTCGACGCCGCCGTCCTCCCGCAGACGCTCGCCGTGGTGCGCACCCGCGCCGTGCCGCTCGGGCTCGACGTCGTCGTCGCCGACCTCACCGAGGTCGCCTCGGTCGAGGCGCTGCGCGCCGCCGCCGGTGACCGCGACGTCTTCGGCGTCCTGCTCCAGTACCCGGCCGCGGACGGCCGCCTCCACGACCTGCGGGCCGTCGCCGACGCCGCGCACGAGGCCGGCGCGCTCGTCACCGCCGCCGCCGACCTGCTCGCCCTCACCCTCGCCACGCCGCCGGGGGAGTGGGGCGCCGACGTCGCCGTCGGCACGACCCAGCGCTTCGGGGTGCCGATGGGCTTCGGTGGCCCGCACGCCGGCTACATGAGCGTGCGCGCGGGGCTCGAGCGCACGCTGCCGGGCCGGCTCGTCGGCGTCTCCGTCGACGCCGACGGCGCGCCGGCCTACCGCCTGGCCCTCCAGACCCGCGAGCAGCACATCCGCCGCGAGAAGGCGACCTCGAACATCTGCACCGCGCAGGTGCTGCTCGCCGTCATGGCGAGCATGTACGCGGTCTACCACGGCCCCGACGGCCTGCGTGCCATCGCGCTGCGGATCCACGCGCACGCCGTGGCCCTCGCCGACGCGCTGCGTGCCGCGGGCGTGGAGGTCGCGGACGTCCCGTTCTTCGACACCCTCGCCCTGCACGTCCCGGGGCGGGCCGACACCGTCGTGGCCGCCGCCCTCGCCGAGGGGGTCAACCTCTGGCAGCACGACGACGACACCGTGTGGCTGAGCGTCGACGAGACCACCGACACGACCGTGCTCGGCAAGGTCGCCCGCGCCCTCGGCGCCACGGCCCCCGAGCGGGTCGAGGTCGCGGCCCCGGCGTGGCCCGAGGCGCTCGTGCGCGCCTCCGAGTACCTCACCCACCCGGTCTTCTCGGCGCACCGCTCCGAGACCGCGATGCTGCGCTACCTGCGCCGCCTCGCCGACCGCGACTTCGCGCTCGACCGCGGGATGATCCCGCTCGGCTCCTGCACGATGAAGCTCAACGCGACGACCGAGATGGTCGCGGTCACCTGGCCCGAGTTCGCGAACCTGCACCCCTTCGCACCGCACGAGCAGACCCGCGGCATCCGCGGCCTCGTCGACGAGCTCTCGCAGTGGCTCTGCGAGGTCACCGGGTACGACGCGGTCTCGCTGCAGCCGAACGCGGGCAGCCAGGGCGAGCTCTCCGGCCTGCTGGCCATCGCCGCCTACCACCGGGCCAACGGCGACGACGAGCGCCGCGTCTGCCTCATCCCGAGCAGCGCCCACGGCACGAACGCGGCGAGCGCGGTCATGGCGGGGATGAAGGTCGTCGTCGTCGGCACCGACCCGGTGTCGGGCAACGTCGACCTCGACGACCTGCGCGCCAAGATCGAGCAGCACCGCGACACCCTCGCCGCGATCATGGTCACCTACCCCTCGACGCACGGCGTCTTCGAGGACACGATCACCGAGCTCTGCGGGCTCGTCCACGACGCCGGCGGCCAGGTCTACGTCGACGGCGCCAACCTCAACGCGCTCGTCGGGCTCGCCCGGCCGGGCAAGTTCGGCGCGGACGTCTCGCACCTCAACCTGCACAAGACCTTCTGCATCCCGCACGGCGGCGGTGGCCCCGGCGTCGGCCCGGTCGCGTGCCGTGAGCACCTCGCGCCGTACCTGCCGAACCACCCGCTCGACGCGGCGGCCGGGCCCGAGACCGGCGTCGGTCCGGTCGCGGCGGCGCCGTACGGCTCGGCGAGCATCCTGCCGATCTCGTGGGCCTACGTCCGGCTCATGGGCGGTGAGGGCCTGCGGCACGCCACGGAGGTCGCCGTCCTCAACGCCAACTACGTCGCCGCGCGGCTGCGCGACCACTACCCGGTGCTGTACTCCGGCGCCGACGGCCTCGTCGCCCACGAGTGCATCCTCGACCTGCGCGGCATCACGAAGGAGACCGGCGTCACCGTCGACGACGTCGCCAAGCGCCTCGTCGACTTCGGCTTCCACGCCCCGACCATGTCCTTCCCCGTCGCGGGCACGCTCATGGTCGAGCCGACCGAGAGCGAGGACCTCCAGGAGATCGACCGGTTCTGCGACGCGATGATCGCCATCCGCCGCGAGATCGACGAGGTCGCCGCGGGCTCGGTGGCCGTCTCCGACAGCGTGCTGCGCCAGGCGCCGCACACGGCGGTCTCGCTCGTGGGGGAGTGGGACCACCCGTACGACCGGAGGACCGCCGCCTACCCCGACGGCGTCGACGCGGCGGCGAAGTACTGGCCGCCGGTGCGCCGCATCGACGGCGCGTACGGCGACCGGCACCTCATCTGCTCGTGCCCCTCGCCCGAGGCGTTCGAGGACTGAGGCCCTAGGCCGCGGGGGCGGCGTCGCCGGCACGGACGGTGACGCCGCTCCCGGACACCCCCTTGGTCACGACGACCTGGTGGGTGATGCGCGAGCGCAGGTCGGCGACGTGGCTGACGACACCGACGGCGCGGCCGCCCTCACGCAGCCCGTCGAGCACCGACACGACCTGCTCGAGGCTGTCGTCGTCGAGGCTGCCGAAGCCCTCGTCGACGAAGAGCGTGCCGAGGTCGAGGCCGCCGACCTCCTCGCGGACGGCGTCGGCGAGGCCGAGCGCGAGGGCGAGGGAGGCCATGAACGCCTCGCCGCCGGACAGCGTGGCGGTGTCGCGGACGCGGCCGGTCCACTGGTCGAGGACCTTGAGGCCGAGCCCGGACCGCGCCCCGCGGGCCGCGCGGTCGTCGGAGTGCTCGAGCAGGTAGCGGCCGGCGCCCATGACGGCGAGCCGCTCGTTGGCCAGGGCGGCGACCTTCTCGAGGCGGGCGGCGAGCACGAACGCGCTGAGGCGCATCCGGAAGGTGTTGTCCGCGCCGGTCCCGGCGACGGTGTCGGCGAGGTCGCGCACCCGCGCGTGGCGCTCGGCGAGGCGCACGACGAGCGCGGCCTGCTCCTCCAGCGCCGGGCGCAGGCGGTCCAGGGCCCGGCCGGCGCGCACGAGGACGTCGTGGGCCGCGCTGCCGGCGAGGACGGCTCGCCGGGCGGCGCCGTGGGCCTCGACCAGGGCCGGGAGGTCGGGTGCGGGGGAGGCGAGGGCGACCGCGACGTCCGGGTCGTCGAGCACGGCGCGGGCGGCGGCGCGGTCGCGGCCGTGCGCGAGGACGAGGTCGCGCAGCCGGTCCGTCTCGGCGACCGGGAGGAGCGCGGCGGCCACCTCGTCGACGGCGGCGAAGCCGGCCTCGGCGAGGGCGGCCTCGAGGGCGGTGGCCGCCTCGTCCCGCCGCTGGTGGGCGGCCACGAGGGCGTCCTGCTCGTGGGCGAGGGAGGCGAGCACCCGGTGCACGGACCGGTGGTGGGCGGGCTCGGTGCCGCGGCACGGGCAGTCGGCGTGCGCGGCGAGGTCCTCGGCCAGCCGGTCGCGGACGGACTCGGCCTCGGCGGTGACCTCGCCGAGCCGCTCCTCGAGCGTGCCGAGCGTCGTCGCGGTCTGTTCGACGAGGGTGGACAGGCGCTCGGCCTCCGCCCCGGCCCGAGCCTGCTCGGCGGTGGCCTCGGCGAGGCGCTGCTCGGCGGCGCGGGCCTGCGCCAGGGATGCGGTGGCCGCGTCGCGCGCCGCCACGACCGTGCTGCGGTCGGCGCCCTCGAGGACTTCGCGTCGGGTGCGGACGGCCGCGTCGAGGGCGCCGGCGCGGGCCTCGAGCCCGGAGAGCGTGGCGCGCGCGGCGGTCGCCTCGTCCTCGGCGGCGGCCAGCTGCTGCGGCGTGACGGGGTCCGTGGCGTGGGCGGGCCTCGGGTGCTCGGTGCCGCCGCAGACCGGGCACGGCTCACCCTCGGCGAGCGCCGTCGCGAGCTCGGCGGCCATCTCGTCGAGGCGGCGCTGGCGCAGCCCGATGAGGTCCGCGAGCCGCTCGGAGAGGGCGTCGCGGGCCGCGAGCAGCGCCGGGTCGAGGGCCGCCCGCGCGGCCCGGTCGGCCTCGACCTCGTCGAGCAGGGCGAGCCGGCGCTCCTCCTCGACGACGGCGGCGGCGAGGTCGGTGGTGCGCCCGCCCTCGACGCTGAGCCGGGTGACGAGGGCGGCGGCGTCCGCGGCGAGCGTGCGCGCGGCCGGGAGCTCGAGCAGGAGCCGCGCGTGCCGGGCGCGGAGGGTCTCGGCCCGGGCGGTGCCCTCCGCGAGCGCCGTCCCGAGGTCGCGAGCGGCCTCGGTGTGCCGGGCGACGGCGGCGACGGTGTCGTCGAGGGCGGCGACCTGCTCGGCGAGGAGGTCGGCGTCGTCGCCGACCTCGACCCCGAGGTCCGCGACGCGGCGACGCCCGTCTCCGACGGCGCGCTCGAGGTCGGTGACCTCGCGCCCGAGCCGCTCGACCGCGGCGAGGTGGCCGCGCAGGCCGGCGGCGCGGTCTGCGGCCTCGAGCCGGCGGGTGCGCGCGTCGTGCTCGGGGGCGGCGGCCTCCAGCGCGTCGAGCCGTGCCTGCGCCGCCTCGCCCCGGGCGCGGGCCGCGGCGACGGCCCGGCCGTCGGCGAGCGCCTGCTGGGCGGCGCCCTCGGCGCCCTCGGCCGCGTCGAGGGCGGCCAGCGAGTCGGTGAGGCGCTCGGCGAGGTCGGCGGCGACGGCACCGAGCCGGTCCTGAAGCTGCTCGAGGAGGCCTTCGGCGAGGGCGGTGTCGGCGTCGGCCGTCGCGAGCGGCTCGAGGGCGTCCGCGAGCCGCAGCAGGTCGGCGTCCAGCGCCGAGCGGGCCTCGTCGAGCTCCGCGGCGCCGGTGCGACGGGTCTCGGCCAGCCACTGCTCGACGTCGGAGTACACGCCGATGTCGAAGAGCCGCTCGAGCAGCGCGCGTCGCTCCTCGGGCTCGGCGCGCAGGAAGCGCGCGAACTCGCCCTGCGGGAGCAGCACGACGGTGGAGAACTGCTGCAGGCCCATCCCGAGCAGGTCCTTGACGACGTCGGCGACCTCGTCGTGCCGGGTGCTCAGCGCCGCCCAGCGCCCGGACCGCAGCTCCTCGAGGACGACCGAGGGCTGCACGCGGGTCGTGCCGTCGCCGCGGCGCTTGGGGCGGTACCACTCCGGGGAACGGGTGATGCGCAGGCGCCGGCCGGCGACCGTCACCTCGAGCACGACCTCGGGCGGGGTCTCGGCGTCGGCGTGGTCGGAGCGCAGCGAGCGCCGCGAGCGACTGCCCGGGACGTCGGCGTAGAGCGCGAAGCAGACGGCGTCGAGGAGGCTGGTCTTGCCGGCCCCGGTCGGGCCGTGGACGAGGAAGAGCCCCGCCGACGCGGCGGCGTCGAGGTCGACGTCGACGCGCCCGGCGAAGGGCCCGAAGGCCTGGACCTCGAGGCGGTGGATCCTCACGCCGCGCCCGCTCCCCGGCTCGACGCGACGCCCTCGTCGTCGGCGAGGCCGCGGGCGACGCGCGCCGCGGTGACGGCCTCGTCGAGCAGGTCCCGCTCCTCCTCGTCGGCGGGGCGCCCGCCCCGCACGTGGTCGAGGAAGTCGCAGCAGACGTCGACGACGGAGGCCGCCTGCACCCGCGCCGCGTAGGAGCGCAGCGGCACGGCGGCGCCCTCGGGCTCGAAGCGCAGCTCGAGGGTGTGCGGGAAGCGCCGGCGCACCCGCTCCATCGCCCCGAGCGGGCGGGCCGGGTCGGTGAGCGTCACCTGGCACCACGCGCGCTCCGCCGACGTGTGCCGCGGGTCGGCGAGCAGGTCCTCGAGGGTGCCGCGCAGCACGGCGAGGGGACGCTCCACCGGCGCGTCGACCTCGGTGACGACAGGCTCCGCCCCGCCGAGGTCGACGAGCAGGGCACCCTTGGTGTGGCCGTGCTCGCTGAAGCTCATGGCGACGGGGGAGCCGCTGTAGCGCACGGTGTCGGAGACGCGCTGGCGCCCGTGCAGGTGCCCGAGGGCCGCGTAGTCGACCCCGTCGAGGACGTCGAGCGGCACGGCGGACACCCCGCCGACGGAGATGTCGCGCTCGGAGTCGCTGGAGAACCCCCCGGAGACGAAGGCGTGGGCCATGACGACGGTGCGCCCCCCACGGGTCGCCGCGTCGGCGCGCACCCGGTCGAGGGCCGCCCGCAGCACCGCGGCGTGGGTGCGCTCGGGAGCGCCGAGGGCGTCGGCGACGAGGGCGGGCTCGAGGTAGGGGAGGGGGTGCACGGCGACGTCGCCGACGAGCACCGGCCGGCCGACGTCCGCGACGGAGGTGCGGATGTGCACGCCGGCGCGCTCGAGCAGGCCCGAGGCGAACCCGAGCCGCACCGCCGAGTCGTGGTTGCCGCTGGAGACGACGACCTGCGCACCTTCGTCGACGACCCGCTCGAGGGTCTGCGACAGCAGCGCGACCGTGTCGGGAGCCGGCATCGCCCGGTCGTAGACGTCGCCGCTGACGAGGACGGCGTCGACCCGCTCGGTGCGCACGACCTCGACGAGGTGGTCGAGGTGGGCCGCCTGGGCAGCGAGGAGCCCGACCCCGTGGAACGAGCGTCCCAGGTGCCAGTCGGAGGTGTGGAGGAACCGCACGGGGTCCACGCTAGGAGACACCCCCGACAGGCTCGTGGACCGAAACGCGGCTCCGGCTTCCGCGCCCCCACCGGATGTGGTTGGTTGTCGTCATGGGTGCGGAGGTCACGGCGCAGAGCTACTCGCGCGAGGAGCGTCAGCGGTACCGCGAGAAGGTGCGTCAGAACCTCGACGTCTTCGAGCGGATGCTCACGACGAGCTCGTTCGAGTTCGACCGGCCGATGACCGGCCTCGAGATCGAGCTCAACCTCGTCGACGAGCAGCAGGACCCGCACTTCCACAACGCGGCCGTCCTCGAGGCCATCGCGGACCCCGGCTACCAGACCGAGCTGGCGCGCTACAACATCGAGCTCAACGTGCCGCCGCGGCCGCTGCCGGGCGACTCCGCGATCGAGCTCGAGCACGACCTGCGCGAGAGCCTCAACGCCGCCGACCAGGCGGCCAAGGAGGTGGGCTCGAAGATCGTCGCGATCGGCATCCTCCCGACGATCATGCCCGAGCACTACGAGGGCGACTGGATCAGCGCGAACAACCGGTACACCGCCCTCAACGACTCGATCGTCCTGGCCCGCGGCGAGGACGTCTACCTCGACATCGAGGGCCCGACGGGGGAGCGGGTGGCGACGTACTGCTCCTCGATCGCCCCCGAGTCGGCGTGCACGTCGGTGCAGCTGCACCTCCAGGTCGCGCCGCACGAGTTCGCGCAGCACTGGAACGCGGCCCAGGCGCTGTCGTCGGTGCAGCTGGCCCTGGCCGCCAACAGCCCGTACTTCTTCGGCAAGCGCCTGCACGCCGAGACGCGCATCGAGCTGTTCAGCCAGGCCACCGACACCCGTCCCGTCGAGCTGAAGAACCAGGGCGTGCGCCCGCGCGTCTTCTTCGGTGAGCGCTGGATCACCTCCATCTTCGACCTCTTCGAGGAGAACGTCCGCTACTTCCCGACCCTCCTCGCCGAGATCACCGACGAGGACCCGATGGCCAAGCTCGAGGCCGGGGTCGCGCCCGAGCTCGCCGAGCTGCGCCTGCACAACGGCACGGTCTACCGCTGGAACCGCCCGATCTACGACATCGTCGGCGGGACCCCGCACCTGCGGGTCGAGAACCGCGTCCTGCCCGCCGGCCCGACGATCGCCGACGTCCTCGCGAACGCCGCGTTCTACTACGGCGCGGTGCGCCACCTCGCGGCCGCCGACCGGCCGGTCTGGACGAAGATGAGCTTCGCCGCCTGCGCCGACAACTTCGAGCGGGCGGCCCGCTCGGGGATGGACGCGCGCCTGTACTGGCCGGGCTTCGGCGAGGTCTCGGCCGACGAGCTCGTCCTGCGCCACCTGCTGCCGATGGCCCACGAGGGGCTGCGGTCGTGGGGCGTCTCGGACGCCGTGCGCGAGCGCTATCTCGGCATCATCGAGGGGCGGGCGACGACGGGCGTCAACGGCGCCGAGTGGCAGACTCGCACGGTCGAGCACCTCGAGGCGCAGGGGCACGGCCGGCGCGACGCGCTGCGCCGGATGCTCGCCCGCTACTCCGAGCTGATGGACTCCAACGAGCCGGTGCACACCTGGCCGCTGCCGTAGGGCGTCAGCCGGGGGGCCGGTCGCGCGCGTTCCAGGCGAGGATGGCCGGGCGCCCGTGCTCCTGCCCGAGGACGCACAGCGCCCCCGCGTCGAGGACGACGCAGGCCCCGAACCGCGGCTCCTGCCGCAGGTAGGTCGCGGTGAGGACGCGCAGGGCGTGGCCGTGCCCGACGAGGACGACGTCGCCCGTGGCGAGGTCGGGCTCCACCCGCTGCAGCACCCGCGAGGCCCGCGCCGCGACCTCCTCGACGGTCTCACCGGGGGTGTCGCCGGGGACCACGCCGTCCTCGAACACGGTCCACGCGTCGCCGCCGCGCCGTTCGCGCACCTCCGGGGTCGTCAGCCCCTCGTAGCCCCCGTAGTCCCACTCGTGCAGGTCCGGGTCGACCCGGTCCACCCGCAGCCCGGCCAGCTCCGCGGTGCGCCGGGCCCGCTGGAGCGGGGAGGAGACGACGAGGGCGACGTCGAAGGTGCCGAGCGGCCCCCGCAGCGCCGCGGCGTCCCGCTCGCCCGCCGACGTCAGCGGCAGGTCGGTCCGACCGGTGTGCCGCCCGGTGGCGGACCACTCGGTCTCGCCGTGACGGAGCAGGACGAGGCGGCCGCGCGAGGACATGCCCGCATCCTTCCAGCCCCCGGGTGACAGGATGGCGCCCGCGGCCGGCGGACGTCGGCCCCGGACCCGAGAGGACGGAGCAGGCATGGTGCAGCCCCAGGAGGAGACCGGCGGGACCGGGCTCGGCCACCGCAGCGTGTCGATGACCCGCGTCGGCAAGGGCCTTTACGAGGTGACCAACGAGCGCGGCGGCACGATGCTCGTCGGCGGTGGCGGCGACTCGCCGGACTTCACACCGGTCGAGCTCTTCCTCGTCTCGATGGCCGCCTGCAGCGCGACCGA
Organism: Phycicoccus sp. DTK01; assembly: GCF_017312765.1. Classification (NCBI taxonomy): domain Bacteria; kingdom Bacillati; phylum Actinomycetota; class Actinomycetes; order Micrococcales; family Intrasporangiaceae; genus Phycicoccus; species Phycicoccus sp. DTK01. The sequence continues at coordinate 529,615 of NZ_BOPU01000001.1, forward strand.
CGTCGACTTCATCACGAGCCGGATCGCCGAGCCGACCTCCTTCGACGTCGTGTCCGAGGGCGAGAAGAGCAAGGACGCGGGCGGCAACCACCTCTCCGACATCGAGATCACCTTCCGCGTGCGCTTCCCCGAGGGCGCCGACGGCGACCGCGCCCGCGAGCGCCTGCCGCGGGCCATCGCCCAGAGTGGTGACCGCCTGTGCACCGTCTCGCGCACCGTGCAGCGCGGCGCCCCGGTGACGTACCACGAGGACTGACGCGGGCCTAGGCTGACGGGATGGCGCGCTACCTCGACGTCCACCCGGTCGACCCCCAGCCGCGCTCGATCGCGCAGACCGTGGCCGTGCTCGACGAGGGCGGCCTCGTGGCGTACCCCACCGACTCCGGCTACGCGCTCGGGGCCCGGATGGGCGACCAGCAGGCCAAGGAGCGGATCCGGACGATCCGCCGGCTCGACGACCGCCACCACTACACGCTCGTCTGCCGCGACTTCGCGCAGCTCGGGCAGCTGGTCCACGTCGACAACCACGTCTTCCGCGCGGTCAAGGCGGCCACCCCCGGGCCGTACACGTTCATCCTCCCGGCGACGCACGAGGTGCCCCGGCGGCTGCTGCACCCGAAGAAGCGCACGGTCGGCGTCCGCATCCCCGAGCACCCGGTCGTGCGGGCGCTGCTCGCGGCGCTCGGCGAGCCGATGCTCTCTTCGACGCTCATCCTCCCCGGCGAGAGCGAGCCGATGACCGACGGCTGGAGCGTCAAGGAGGAGCTCGACCACGTGGTCGACGTCGTCATCGACTCGGGGGAGTGCGGCACCGAGCCCACGACGGTCGTCGACTTCACCGGCGCCGACCCGTCGGGCGAGGTCGTCCGCCAGGGGGCGGGGGCCTGGCCCGCACGCTGAGCGAGGCCCGGGGCAGTGGTTGCCGACGTCGCAGTGGTTGTCGGCGTCGCGCCGGACCGGGGTACCCACGGCCTGCGGCGCGACGCCGACGGGTCTGTGCGCCTCGGCGCCGGTGAGCCGGCCGGCGCCGAGGCGGCGGTGGGTGGTCGGTCCCCGGCCGCGGCCGGAGGGGGAGGACAGGCGGCACCTCGACGGTGCCGGGCCTGCGGCCGGAGGACCTGCTGACCACCTGCCGACAACGTTATCGCCGGTGGGTCAGGCGGTGGCCAGCGTGGCGTCAGGAGTCGGTCAGGGTTGCGAACAGTTCGGTCAAGGACCGGTCTGCCCGCGGTCTCAGCCCTGCTCCTCGCCGCGCAGGACGGCGAGGACGCGCGCGTCGATGCCGCCGGCGGCGTGCCGGTTCTCGAGGTTGGCCTCGCCCATCCACGCCTCGAGCGCGGCCTCGACCTCGCCGGGGTGGCCGAGCGCCGCGAGGCGGGCGCCGACCTCGTCGCGCAGCTCGCCGGTCAGCGACCGCACGTCCTGCGCCGTGCCGAAGTACAGCGTCGAGAGGCCGTGCAGACGGGCGAGCTCGGTCGTCGCGTCCGGGTGGTCGTCGACCCGCAGGTCCGCGACGACGCCGCTCGCGTCGTAGCCGGCACCGGGGGCGCGCACGAGGAGGGCCGCGCTCTGCCGGCCGCGGGAGTCGCCGCCGGCCGCGTCGCCCGCGAGCAGCACCGCCATGAGCCGGGTCTCCAGCGGCAGGTCCGCCTGCGCGCGCCAGGCGGTGACCATCGCCTCGACCACTTCGGGCCCGGTGAGGATGTTGCCCTGCACGGCGAAGGCGGTGCGCCCGTCGCCCTCGGCCTCGCCGCCGGCCCACGTCATGCAGCCGGACCCGGTGAAGGTCGCGGCGCCGTCCGGGCCGACGACCCCGACCTGGCGGTCCTCGCGACCGGGGTCGGCCGCCGTGGCCGCGGCGAGGACGGCGGACGTGGCGTCGCCGGCCCGCAGCCCGGCCTCGAGCTCGTCGAGGTAGGCGACGCGGGCCATCGCCTGGGTCGCGACGGCGCAGACGCCGGGGACGACCCGGGGCACGACGGATCCGACGGCGAGGAACTTGCTGGCCACGGCGACGCCCCAGGCGTCCCCGTCGCGGGCGGCGATGGAGAAGGTCATGACCCGACCCTAGGTCGGCGCCGGGGACGCGGGCGGGTCAGGCGCGCTCGAGGAGCAGGACGGTCTCGACGTGCCGGGTCTGCGGGAACATGTCGACGACGCGCCCCTCGCGGACGGTGAAGGACGGCATGGCGTCGAGGTCGCGGGCGAGGGTGTCGACGTTGCAGCTGGAGTACACGACGTGGCGGGCGGGCGAGGCCTCGAGCCGAGCGGCGAGGTCGGCGCCGATGCCCCGGCGCGGCGGGTTGACGACGACGAGGTCGGGGTCGCCGGGCACGCCGTCGGTCGCGTCCCCGGCGGTGAAAGTGATGTCGAGACCCGCTGTGGCAGAACGCATCTCGCTGGCCGATGCCCGGGCGGCCGCGACCGCCTCGGACGACACCTCGACGCCCGTGACGCGGCGACCGGGGGTCGCGAGGTGCAGCGCGAAGCCGCCGACGCCGCAGTAGAGGTCGGTGACGGCGGTGGGGGAGAGGCGGTCCGCCCACTCCGCCGCCTGGGCGTAGAGGGCGGTCGCGACCGTCGTGTTGGTCTGGAAGAACGCGCGCGGCCCGAGCCGCAGCGTGACCCCGCCGAGCCGCATCGGCAGCACCGCGTCGTCGGTGAGCACGACCTCCGTCTCGCCCTCGAGCACCGCCTTGTGCTCGGGGTGGAGGTTGACGGTGATGACGCGGGCCGACGGCAGCGCCGCGCGCAGGTCGGGCAGGAGCCGGCGTACGGCCTGCAGCCCCTCCTGCGTCCGGACGACGAAGCGCACGAGGTGCTCGCCGTCGGGGGAGTGGGTCACGAGCAGGTGCTTGAGCTCGCCCTTCCGGGCCGGGACGTCGTACGGCACGACGCGGTGGTCGGCGAGGAGGCGGTGCAGCGGGTCGAAGGTCGCCGACAGGCCCGGCTCGTAGAGGCCGCAGCGGCGCAGGTCGACACCACGGCCACCGGTGTCGAGGATGCCGAGCGTCGGGCGTCCGGCGCTGCCGCCGACGACGAGCTTGGCCTTGTTGCGGAAGTGCGACGCGGGGGAGCGCACCGGCTCGAGCCAGGTCGTGGCGCCGGCGTGCGGCGCGAGCGTGCTGCGGACGTGCCGGACCTTCTCGGCCAGCTGGTCGGCGTACGGCGTGCCCATGAGGGTGCACGAGCGGCACCGGCCGGCGTCGTAGTAGTCGCACTGCATCGCGGGACAGCGTACGGCGGTGCGGCGGTCAGGCCTGCAGGGCGGCGCGCAGGTGCGGCACGAAGGCGCGGGCCAGCTCGGCGTAGCCGGCGTCGTTGGGGTGGAACAGGTCGGCGGCCAGGCGCCCGCGCCAGCTGCTCGGGCCCTCGGCGCGCATGTCGACCAGGCGCAGCTCGCCGCGGGCCACGGCCTGCTCGAGGTGGGCGTTGGCCCGGTGCGCCGCGGTGCGCGGCTGGGGGAGCGTCGCGACGACGGCGCCCCGGGGCAGGGCGGCGACCATCCGGCCGAACTCGTCGGGGAGGCGGTCGCGGACGGCACCACCGGCGAAGAGGTCGTTGGACCCGACCATGACCGAGACGAGGTCGGGGGCGTCGGTGCCGAGCGCCGGCGGCAGGGCGCGCAGGACGGGCAGCTGTTGGTCGACGACGTCGGCGGTGCGGGCGCCGGTGGCCGAGAGGTTGACGACGACGAGGGGGAGTCCGTCGTCGGCGAGGCTCGCGGCGGCCCGGTCGACCCAGCCGGTGTCCCAGGCCGAGGCGCCGACCGCCTGCGACATCGAGTCGCCGAGGACGACCCACCGGCGACCCGGCGTCGTGAGGGCGCGGCGGTTGTGCGCGGCCCAGGCGTCGGCCCACGGGGCGGCCGTGCCCTGGACCCGGCGGACGCCCGGCAGGACGACACCGAGGGCTCGCACGCCGCGTCCCGGCGCACGGCCGGTGCGGTTGGCGTAGCCCAGGAGCGGGTCGAGGTCCGGCACGGGCTCACTGTAGGTGGCGCTGCGCGGCGTCGACGTCCGACCGGTCACACCTCGACGCCGCGGTGACGGCCCGTGCCTACGCGGGGAGCGGGTCGGCCGCCGCACCGTCGTCTCTCCTGACGCGTAATGACATAATGTCGATTATCGGCGTTCTACGAGAGGGCGCCGGCAGCCACGAAACCCCGCTCGGTGAGCACCGGCACCGCCTCGCTCGCGTCGAGGTCGGCCGCGACGTCCACGTCGTCCCCGAAGCCGGCCGCGGCGAGCTCACGCCCACCGACGCACGCCCGTAGTCGGTCGCGCAGCCGCGGCCGGACGACGTCGAACAGGTCGGCCGCGCTCAGTGCCTCCTGGCTCCACGCCGACGTCGAGCCCGTGGCGTCCCTCAGGGCCGTCAGGACGGCTCCTGCGCCGAGCTGGTCCTCGAGCGCCGGGCGCAGCGACCCGTCGGTGACCCAGCGCTCACCCGCGGCCACGACGACCACGGTCGACCCGGACGCCACCGACGGTGCGAGCCACCGCCCGACGGCCGAGGCGTTGCGCAGGCACCCGGCGACGACGTGCGCGCCGGCGTCGCGCAGCGACGCGCTGATCGTCGAGCCGTTCGGCGACGGCAGCACCAGGCGCGGCACGACCGGCCCGCTGAGCAGCCCGGCCGGCGAGAGCGACGGCGCCCCGACGGCCCCGGCGCGCCGGGCCTCGAGTCGGCCGACGGCGAGGACGGCGTCGTGGGCGGCCGCGTACGCCGCCGCGCGCTCGTCCCGCCAGGCGAACGGCAGCACGGTGCTCCCCCGGCCCACGGCGACGGTGACGGCCGTCGTGAAGCTGAGCACGTCGACGACGACCGCGAGGTCGGCGCGCACGACGGCCGCGCCGACCGGCCCCCACTCCATCCGGACCGCTGCGTCCGACTGGTCGAACGGTGCGCTCACGACGCGCAGTACGCGGCGAGGTGGCGCCCGGTGAGCGTCGAGCCGTCGGCGACGAGGTCCGCCGGTGTGCCCTCGAAGACGACGCGCCCGCCGTCGTGGCCGGCGCCCGGCCCGAGGTCGACGACCCAGTCGGCGTGCGCCATGACGGCCTGGTGGTGCTCCACGACGAGGACCGAGGTGCCGCCGTCGACGAGGCGGTCGAGCAGGGCGAGCAGGTTCTCGACGTCGGCCAGGTGCAGGCCGGTGGTCGGCTCGTCGAGCACGTACAGGGTCGTGCCCGACTCCCCCATCCGTGTCGCGAGCTTGAGCCGCTGACGCTCGCCACCCGACAACGTGGTGAGCGGCTGCCCGAGGGTCAGGTACCCCAGGCCCACGTCGGCCAGCCGCCGGAGCACCCGGTGGGCGGTCGGGACGCGCCCCTCCCCCGCCGCGAGGAACGCCTCGGCCTCGCTGACGGTCAGGTCGAGGACGTCGGCGATCGAGCGGCCGCCGAGGGTGTACCCGAGCACCTCGGCCCGGAACCGCCGGCCCTCGCACTCCTCGCAGGGGGTCTCGACGCTGGCCATCACGCCGAGCTCCGTCACGACGACCCCGGCCCCGCCGCAGGTCGGGCACGCGCCCTCGGAGTTGGAGCTGAACAGCGACGCCGGCACCCCGTTGGCCTTCGCGAAGGCCTTGCGGACCGGCTCCAGCAGACCGGTGTACGTCGCTGCGTTGCTGCGGCGAGAGCCCTTGATGGCGCCCTGGTCGACGACGACGACCCCGTCGCGTCCCTCGACGGACCCGCTGACCAGCGAGCTCTTGCCCGAGCCGGCGACGCCCGTGAGCACGCAGAGCACCCCGAGCGGGAGGTCGACGTCAACCTCGCGCAGGTTGTGCGTCGACGCGCCCCGGACCTCGAGCACGCCCGTGGCGGTGCGGACCGAGCGCTTGAGCGCGACCCGGTCGGCGAGGTGGCGGCCGGTGACGGTGTCGCTCCGGCGCAGCGCCTCGACGCTCCCCTCGAAGCAGACCTCTCCCCCGGCCCCGCCGGCTTCCGGCCCGAGGTCGACGACGTGGTCGGCGACGGCGATGGTCTCGGGCTTGTGCTCGACGACGAGCACGGTGTTGCCCTTGTCGCGCAGCCGCAGCAGCAGCTCGTTCATCCGCCCGATGTCGTGCGGGTGCAGCCCGATCGTCGGCTCGTCGAACACGTAGGTGACGTCGGTGAGGGCCGACCCCAGGTGCCGGATCATCTTGGTCCGCTGGGCCTCCCCGCCGGACAGCGTCCCGGCGGGCCGGTCGAGCGAGAGGTAGCCCAGCCCGATGTCGACGAAGGAGTCGAGCAGGTGGCGCAGGCCCGCGAGCAGCGGCGCGACGGACGGCTCGTCGAGATCCGCGACCCACGCGGCGAGGTCGCTCACCTGCATCGCGCACAGCTCGGCGATGTTGTGCCCGTGCACGCGCGACGCGAGGACCTCGGGCCCGAGCCGGGCCCCGTGGCAGCCCGGGCAGGTCTGGAAGGTGACGGCCCGCTCGACGAACCGCCGGACGTGCGGCTGCATCGCCTCCGGGTCCTTGCTGAGCATCGAGCGACGGATGCGGGGCACGACCCCCTCGAACGTGAGGTTGACGCCCTCGACGCGGATCTTCGTCGGGGAGGCGTGAAGCATCGTGTCGAGCTGCTTCGCGGTGAACGAGCCGACGGGGACGTCCATGGGCAGGCCCATCCCGGCGAACAGCCGCCCGTACCAGCCGTCCATCGAGTACCCGGGCACGAGCAGCGCACCGGCGGCCAGCGAGCGCTCGGCGTCGTAGAGGGCGCCGAGGTCGATGTCCGTCACCTGGCCCATGCCCTCGCACCGGGGGCACATCCCCCCGAGGTAGACCGCCCCCTTGACGACGCTCTTCTCGACGCGTCCGCCCTTCTCGGTCGCCATCACCCCGCTCGCGGTGCGCGTCGGCACGTTGAAGGAGAACGCGGTCGGCGGGCCGACGTGCGGACGGCCGAGGCGGCTGAAGAGGATGCGCAGCATCGCGTGCGCGTCGGTGGCCGTCCCGACCGTGGAGCGCGGGTTGGCGCCCATCCGTTCCTGGTCGACGATGATCGCCGTCGTCAGCCCCTCGAGCCGGTCGACGTCCGGCCGGGCGAGGCTCGGCATGAAGCCCTGGACGAACGCGCTGTAGGTCTCGTTGACCAGGCGCTGGGCCTCCGCGGCGACCGTGCCGAAGACGAGCGAGCTCTTGCCCGACCCCGACACCCCGGTGAACACCGTGAGGCGGCGCTTGGGCAGGACGACGCTGACGTCCTTGAGGTTGTTCTCGCGGGCCCCCTGGACCCGGATGACGTCGTGCGAGTCGGCCCCGTCCATCCGCCCACCCTAGGGCGAGCCCCCCGCGACCCGCCGGAGCCGCCGGGCCTCCACCTCGTACCGGCTCGCCGGCGCGCCGCCGGCCCGGAAGAACCGCCGCCGCAGGCTGCCGTCGACCTCGACGCGGTCGCCCACCTCGAGCCGGCCCGCGACCCGGCGGGTCACGGCGCTCCAGCACGCGACGTCGAGGGCGTCGACACCCGGGCGGGCCCGCGCGTCGCGGCCGACGGTGACCCGGACGCCGTGGACGACGTCGCCGCTGGGCAGCGTGCGCGGCGGGTCGAGCGAGGTGACGCGCCCGACGAGGTGGACGGTGTTGACGTCGCCGGTCCGGTCGACGGTTGTGCGGTCGACGTCGCTGGTTCGTGCCATGAGACCCCCTGCAGCCCGGCCCGGCGCCGGTCGCCGGGTCCCGGGACCAGCACACCCCCGGACGGAGGGTGGCGGCAAGGACCGCAGCGCGACCTGTGGACGGGCGCGGCCCGCTCCCCCGCCTGTGGACGACGAGGGCCGACCGGCCGACCCCGGCCCGGCCGCCCGGCCGACGTGTACCTGACGATCGGGTGACCTTTCGCCGCGGACCCGGGACAGGTGCCGGGTCGGCGACCTATGGTGGGGGCAGGTACGCGGTGCAGGGCTGCGCGCCGGGTGTCGTCCGCGGCGCCCCGAGACCATTCGAAACGAGTCGTGGTGCGTTCTTCCGTCGTCCGTGGGGCCGTGCTCCGCCGCGCACTCGTGGTCGCCGTCGCCGCCGCGGTGCCGCTCGGCCCGGCTGCGGCCGCCGCCGTCGCCGACCCGGTCGCGACCCCCACGCCGACCGCCTCGGTCACGCCGTCTCCGAGCGTATCCCCCACTGCCACAACGACTCTCGCGCCGGTCGTCACCGGGACCCCGCCGGAGGGCGACAGCGAGCCCGACGCCGACCCCACCCTCTCCCCCGAGGTCGTCGCCGCCCAGGTCGCCGAGGCCGACCGCATCTCCGCCGTCATCGAGGGCTCCACCTCCGAGCTCGCCGTGCAGACCCGGAAGATGGACGAGCTCTCGGCCCGCTCCAACACCGTCCTCGAGGAGCTCGCCGCGGCGACCGACACCGAGAACTACGCCCACGAGGAGGCCGAGGGCGCCCGCGCCGACCTGGCCGCCCTCGAGGACCGGCTGGCCCGGGCCCGCGCCGTGGTCCGCGACTGGGTCTTCGACGTCTACTCCAACGGCGGCGGCAACTCCGACCTCACCGGGATGCTCGACGCGCTCGACGCCCGCGACGACGAGGTGAGCGACCCCCTCGGCGACCTCTCCTACCTGACGGGCGAGCGCACGCGCGCCCTCCAGGAGGTGCGCGTCCTCACCGCCGAGCAGGTCCGCCTGACGACGACCGCCGAGCAGGCCGAGCGGACCGCCACCGACGCCCGCGTCCGCGTCGCCGCCGCGAAGAAGGAGCTCGACGGCGTGATGCGCGAGCAGCGCGAGAAGATCGGCGCGCTGCGGGCGCTGCAGATGAAGGAGGTCGACAAGGCCGGCCCCATCGCCAGCGCCCTCGTCGGCGCCCGGACCCCCGAGGCCAAGAAGGCGGCCGCCCGCCTGCTCGACGCGCTCTCGAACGCCGTCGTCGAGACCGCCCACGTCGGCAAGCCGTGCTCCGACGACAGCGGCGACCACCCCAACGGCCAGTTCCCGGACAGCGCGCTCTGCCCGCTGTGGAGCGCCCCGGGCGAGCGCCTCTCCCCCGCCGCGGCCGCCGCCTTCAACGCGATGAGCCAGGCCTACGCCGCGCAGACCGGCAGCCCCCTGTGCGTCACCGACTCCTACCGCTCCTACCCGGAGCAGGTGGCGATCAAGGGCACCCGCGGCAGCTTCGCCGCCACCCCCGGCACGAGCCGGCACGGTCTCGGCCGGGCCCTCGACCTGTGCGGCGGCATCGACGACTTCGGCTCGGCGGCCCACCGCTGGATGCGGCAGAACGCACCCCTCTACGGCTGGTTCCACCCCGCGTGGGCGGAGGCCGGCGGTCAGCTCCCCGAGCCGTGGCACTGGGAGTACGCGGGCTGAGCGGTGACGCGCCCGACCGAGTAGCGCGACCTACGGCGGCGCCGCCCCCGCGTGTGGAACGCTGCCGCTCATGACGACGCAGTCCGAGGCCACCGACGCCTGGGCCGACACCACCCGCTACCACCGCCCCTGGTACTGGTACGACTGGGCCAACTCGGCCTTCGTGACGACGGTGGGCACCGTCCTGTTCGGCCCCTACCTCACCGAGGTCGCGACCGAGGCGGCCTGCCCCGGGCTCGCCGAGGACGCCCGCTGCACGACCGACCTCTACGTGGTCCCCGCGGCGGAAGGCCTGCCGGGCTGGGTCCCCGGCCTCGCGATGGTCGCGGCCGTCGCGCTGCTCGTCGGCCTCGTCCTCTCGCTCGTCGCGTACGCGCGCGACACGCGCCTGCCCTACCGTCCCTCGACCCTCGTCCCGCCGCTGGCGCTGGCCACCGTCGTCCTCGTCCTCACCGCGCCGCTGGACCCGGGGTCGGTCGCGCCGTACACGGTGACGCTGGCGACCATCGTCTCCGCGGTCCTGCTCGTCTTCGTCGGCGCCGTCACGGACCGCACGCCCCGCCCGGCGCGCCTCATGGGCGTCTTCGCGTGGACCGGCTCGGCGGCCGCGGTGCTGCTGTACTTCCTGTCCGGCACGAACTGGCGCTTCGGGGCCCTGATGATGATCATCGCCTCGATCAGCCTCGGAGCCTCGCTCGTCGTCTACGACGCGCTGCTGTGCCGCATCGCCCGCCCGGACGACCGCGACCGCGTCTCCAGCCGCGGCTGGGCCCTGGGCTACCTCGGTGGCGGCCTGCTCCTCGCGGTCAACCTCGTCATCGTCAGCAAGCCCGAGCTCGTCGGTGCCACGACCGGCACCGCGGTCCGCATCAGCCTCCTCTCGGCCGGCCTCTGGTGGGCGCTGTTCACCCTCATCCCGGTCGTCGGGATGTGGAACCTGCGCGGAGCCCCGCGCACCGAGCTCGCGGACGCGCCGCGGGCGGGCATCGTGGGCGGCAGCCTCAGCCAGCTCGGACACACCTTCCGCGACCTGCGCGCCTACCCGAACACGTTGCTGTTCCTGCTCGCCTACCTCTTCTTCAACGACGGCATCCAGACGGTCATCTCCTCGAGCAGCCTCTACGGCGCCGAGCAGCTGAAGTTCGAGCAGAGCCAGCTCATCGCCCTCATCCTCCTCGTGCAGTTCGTCGCCTTCGGCGGCGCGCTGCTCTTCGGCTGGCTCGCCGCCCGCTGGGGGGCCTGGCGCACGATCCTGCGCAGCCTGGTCGCGTGGTCGGCGATCGTCGTCCTCGCGTTCTTCCTGCCCGAGAAGGCGTTCCTGCCCTTCCTCGTCCTCGGCATCTTCATCGGGATCGTCCTCGGCGGCAGCCAGGCCCTGAGCCGCTCGCTCTTCTCGCAGCTGGTCCCCCGCGCCCGGGAGGCCGAGTTCTTCGCCTTCTACCAGGCGATGGAGCGCGGCACCTCGTGGTTCGGGGCGCTGATCTTCGGGGTCGTCCACCAGCTCACCGACTCCTACCGCCCGGCGATCGTCGCGCTCGTCGTCTTCTTCGTCCTCGGCTACCTCGTCCTTCGGCGTGTCGACGTCCGACAGGGCATCATGGACGCGGGGAACGAGCTGCCGCGGATCGTGTGAGCCTTCGGGTGATCTGCGTCACACGCCCGCCTGCCATCCGGTGACCCCCGGAACAACGAACCCCGGGCGCACGTTCTCCAACCATTGACCCGGCCGCGAGGACCCCGGCCCGGGACATTCGAACTCCGGGAGACACCCATGGCAGAGCGAAGCCTGCGCGGCAGCCGGCTCGGCGCCCTCAGCATGGAGACGGACGCGAACGTCGTCCCCTCCGACCGCAACATCACGACCTACCTGTGCCCCAACGGCCACACCATCGAGCTCCCCTTCTCCGTCGAGGCCGACGTGCCGCCGACGTGGGAGTGCCGGTGCGGCGCCGAGGCCAAGCTCCAGGGCGGTGGCCCCGAGCCCGAGGCCAAGCCCGTCAAGCCGCAGCGCACCCACTGGGACATGCTGCTCGAGCGTCGCTCCATCCCCGAGCTCGAGGAGCTGCTCGAGGAGCGCCTGACGCTGCTGCGCCAGTCGCGCGGCGAGAAGACCTCGCGCAAGACGGCCTGAGCCGTCCACCCCACGCCGGAGCCCCGGTCACCGAGCAGGTGACCGGGGCTCCGGCGTGCGTGGCGTCGGACGTCGTGGGACGCCGGGTCAATCGACGATCTGTCCCTGGACGACGTCGGGCGGGCCCTCCCCCGGGCGCCGCGGACCGCCGAAGGGCGCGAGCAGCCGCCGGGCGACCACCGCCTCGAGCCACACCCGGGCCAGCGGACGCGTCCACGGCAGGAGCACGAGCGCCCCGAGCAGGTCGGTGAGGAAGCCCGGGACGAGCAGCAGGACGCCCCCGACGAGCACGAGCACGCCGTCGGCGAGCTCGCGGGCCGGCATCCGGCCGCTGCGCAGGGCGTCGCGCAGGGCCGCCCAGGCGCGGGAGCCCTCCCGGCGGATGACCCACGCGCCGAGCACGGAGGTGAGCAGGAGGAGCAGAACGGTGGGCCAGCCGCCGATCGCGTCGCCGACGAGGACGACGGTCGAGATCTCGAGCAGCGGGACGAGCACGAGGACGACGACGAGCAGGCGGCGCACCAGCCGTCCACGCCGGCCGCGGCCGGCGTAGGGGGTGGCACCGGGGTGGTTCACAGCTCGTGCCAACGCTCCGGGCGGCGCGCCAGTTCCCGGGCCTGGCGGGCCCGGTGCCGCACGCCCCAGCCGGTGATCCGCCGCAGCGACTCCGTCATGATGTCGCGGCTCATCTTCGAGGCCCCGACCTCGCGCTCGACGAAGGTGATGGGGACCTCGACGACCCGCAGGCCGGCGCGCACGGCGCGCCAGGTGAGGTCGGTCTGGAAGCAGTAGCCCTGCGAGGCGACGTCGTCCAGCCCCATGACGTGCAGGGCGTCGGCCCGGTAGACGCGGAAGCCGGCCGTCGCGTCGTTGACGGGCATCCCGAGGAGGACCTTGACGTAGAGGTTGCCGCCGACCGAGAGGGCCTTGCGGTGCAGCGGCCAGTTGACGACCTTGCCGCCGGGGACCCAGCGCGAGCCGATGACGGCGTCGGCGTCCGCGGCCGCGGCGAGCAGCGACGGGAGGTGCTCGGGGCGGTGGGAGCCGTCGGCGTCCATCTCGACGACGGCGTCGTAGCCGCGCTCGAGCGCCCAGCGGAAGCCGTCGAGGTAGGCGGCGCCCAGGCCCTCCTTGCCGGCGCGGTGCAGGACGTGCACCTGCGGGTCGGCGGCGGCCAGCTCGTCGGCGACCTGGCCGGTGCCGTCGGGCGAGGCGTCGTCGAGGACGACGACGTCGGCGGTCGGGACGGCGGTCCGGACGCCGTGGACGGCGGCGGGGAGGTTCTCGCGCTCGTTGTACGTGGGGACGAGCACGGCGACACGCGTGATCGGCGGGCGGGGACTCTCAGGCAACGGGGTGTTCCTCGGGTGGGCTGGACTCTGCCGTCACCCTAACGCGCCGGCCCACGCGCACCGACGACAGGACGAGCAGGGCCAGCAGCGCGCTCGCGAGCAGCACCGGGGCCTCCCCCACCCGGTCGGCCGGCGTCGTCTCCGTCCGCACGACGACGGGTTCGGCGGCCTGTGCGGCGGTGAAGAGCCCGGTCTCGGCGGAGACGCTGCCGTCGGGTGCGACGAACCCGGAGACACCGACCGTGGAGACGTGGACGACGCTGCGGCCGTGCTCGATCGCCCGGATGCGCGAGATCGCGAACTGCTGCTCGCTCTCGGCGGTGTAGCCGAAGGTCGCGTTGTTCGTCTGGACGACGAGCACCGAGGGCGTGGTGCCGGCCGCCGCGACGCTGTCGCGCATCAGGCCGTCGTAGGCCACCTCGAAGCAGATGGTCGGCAGGGCCACGTACTCGCCGCCCGCCGTCGGCACCCGGAAGACGCCGATCGTGTCGCCGGCGACGAAGTTGCCGGCGAGGTTGGCCATCGGGGTGAACATCGCGAAGAACTCGCGGTGCGGGATGTACTCGGCGAACGGCACCGGGTGCAGCTTCGTGTAGCGCTGCGGCTGACCGGAGCCGGTGTAGAAGAGCGAGACGTTGGAGTTGGCCCCGACGGGCTCGGCGAGCACGGCGCCGATCATGAGCGGGACGCCGACCTCGGCCTGCGACGCGCGGATCTCGGCGTCGGCGTCGGCGTTGCGGAACGGGTCGATGTCCGAGGCGTTCTCGGGCCAGACGACGAGGCTGAGGTCCTCCGGGGCCTTCTTCGCGAGCTCGAAGGTGCCCTTGACGTGGTTGTCGAGCACGGCCCGCCGCTGGGCGTTGAACTCCAGCCCCGCCGTGGGGACGTTGCCCTGGACGAAGCCGATCGTCTCGGGGCGGCCGTCGGTGGGCAGGGGCAGCAGTCCGGCGGCGAGCGGGGCGACGGCGACGAGGAGCCCCGCGACGACGCGGCCCGGCCGGCGTCCGACGAGGCCCCACCCGAGGGCCAGGAGGCCGGTGCCGACGACGGCCACGGCGAAGGTGACCCCGGGGGCCCCGAGCCAGCGGGCGACGTGCGCCAGCGGGCTGTCGGCCTGGCTGAAGGCCAGCCGCGCCCACGGGAACCCGCCGTACGGAGTGGTGGAGCGCGCCCACTCCTGGGCCACCCAGGCGAGCGGGACGAGGAGCAGCGCCGCGCGTCGGTGCCCGGCAGCGACCAGGCGTCGCCCGGCGTACCCGACGACGGCGCCCATCACGGCGAGGTAGAGCGCCTCGAGGGTCGCGAGGGCGAACCAGGGCAGCCTGCCCACGTACACCCCGGACCACGAGAGGGTCGGGACGAAGAACGCCAGGCCGGCGACGAGGCCGAGGAGGAACCCGCGCGCGGCGCCGGCCACGAGGACGACGGCCCCGAGCAGCGCCACGCCGACCGGGGCGAGCCACCACAGGTCGTGCGTGGGGAAGGCGAGCCAGAGCGCGAGGCCGGCGAGGACGGCACCGACGAGGGCGGCCGGCAGCCGGAGCGGGGTGGGCACCGGCCCACGGTAGGTCACCCGGCTGGGGGGACCACGACCACCCCGCGGGCGGTCGTGGCGAGCACCGGCGGGTCAAGGACGTCGGCCGCCGACTCCCCGCGCTCCGGGGCGCCACGGCCGACGACGCGGACCTCGAACTCCATCTCGCGCGAGCGGCTGCCGACCCGGACGATCCGGGCCTCGATCTCGATGACGTCGCCGGCCCGCACCGGCGCGCGGAACTGCACGTCGGAGTAGGAGGCGAAGAGGCCCTCGTCGCCGTCGGTGACGATGCACATCTCGGTGGCGACGTCGCCGAACGCGGCGAGGCTGTACGCGCCGTCGACGAGGTTGCCGGCGTAGTGCGCGTGCGAGTACGGGACGTAGCGGCGGTGGGTGACGGTGCGGCCGACCTCGGCTCGGGTCATCGCTGCTCTCCTCGGGGGTCGGTGCTCGTGCGGGGGGCGACGAGCTCGTGGACGAGGTAGGACGCCACCTCGCCGGGTGTGGTGCCGCGGCCGAAGACGCGGTCGACACCGAGCGCCGAGGCCGAGCCCTCCTCGAAGCGGGGGCCGCCGACGACGAGCAGCGGCACCTCCCCGGCGGGGAACGCCTCGCGGAAGGCGGCCGACATCGTCGTCGTGTTGTGGATGTGGGCGTCCTTCTGGGTGACGACCTGCGAGACGAGGACCGCGTCGGCGCCGACCTCGCGGGCGCTCGCCACGAGCTCCGGCACGAGGACCTGGGCGCCGAGGTTGACGACCTTCATCTCGCGGTAGTACTCCAGGCCCTTCTCACCGGCGAAGCCCTTGATGTTGAGGATGGCGTCGATGCCGACCGTGTGCGCGTCGGTGCCGATGCACGCGCCGACGACGACGAGCTTTCGCCCCAGGTGGCTCCGGATCGCCTGGTTGACCTCGGCCGAGCCGAGCAGCGGGAACTCGCGCTCGACGACCTGGACCTCGCGCAGGTCGACGAGGTGGGTGACCGAGCCGTAGACGACGAAGAACGTGAAGTGCGGTCCCATCGCCTTGGCGTGGACGAGCAGCGCCGGGCTCATGCCCATCTTCGCGGCCAGCTGGAGGGCGGCGCCCTCGGCGCGCTTGTCGTGCGGCAGCGGCAGGGTGAAGGAGACCTGCACCATCCCGTCGCCGGTCGTGTCGCCGTAGGGGCGCACGAGGGGGCCGGGCGTGGCCGGGGTGGGGGTCGCGCTCATCGGGTGGCCCCTTCCTCGAGGAGGGCGGTCGCGGGGTTGTCGTAGCCGTCGGCCTTGACGAAGACGCCGTCGAGGCCCTTGCCCTTGGTCGGCGGCCGCTTCATCGCGCCGAAGGTGCCGTCGGTGATCGCGGCGAGCAGCGGCTGCGGGTACTGGGTGCCGCGGGTGCTCGTGTCGGTGACGATCGTGTCGAGCAGGTCGACCGCCTCCGAGAGCACCTGGCGGGCTCGGGTCTGGATGAACCCGTCGCGCGGCGGGTGGAAGTCCTCGGTGAGGCCGCCGGCCGCGTCCATGACGTAGCGGACGTTCTGGAGGGCGAGGTCGCGGTCGGAGAGCCACGGCGTGACGACGGCCTCGGTCATCATCCCGACGAGGAGGATGCCCTGCCCGGTCATCGCGCCGACGAGGTTGAAGAACCCGTCGAGGAGGTAGCCGCGGAAGACGTCACCGGTCATGTGCTTCGTCGGCGGCATCCACTTCAGGGGCGCGTCCGGGAAGAGCTGACGGGCGAGCAGGGCGTGGGCCAGCTCGATCCGGAAGCTGTCGGGGATGTCGGGGTTGATCTCGAACGCGTGCCCGAGGCCGAGTTGCCAGTCCTCGAGGCCCGCCTCCTTGGCGAAGTACTCGTTGAGCAGCTGGCTGACCGTGACGGTGTGCGCGGCCTCGACGGCGTCGGCGGTCGTCAGGTAGTTGTCCTCGCCGGTGTTGATGATGATGCCGGCGCGCGCGTGGACCTGGCGGCTGAAGCGTTGGTCGACGAAGGTGCGGATCGGGTTGATGTCGCGGAAGAGGATCCCGTACATCGAGTCGTTGAGCATCATGTCGAGCCGCTCGAGCCCGGCGAGGGCGGCGATCTCGGGCATGCACAGGCCGCTGGCGTAGTTGGTCAGGCGGACGTACCGGCCGAGCTCGCGGCTGCTCTCGTCGAGGGCAGCGCGCATCAGGCGGAAGTTCTCCTGCGTCGCGTAGGTGCCGGCGTACCCCTCGCGCGTCGCGCCCTCGGGGACGAAGTCGAGGAGGCTCTGCCCGGTGGAGCGGATGACCGCGATGATGTCGGCGCCCTCGCGGGCGGCGGCCTGCGCCTGCGGGATGTCCTCGTGGATGTCGCCGGTCGCGACGATGAGGTAGACCCACGGGGTGCGCGGCGCGTCACCGACCTTGGCGATCATCCGCTCCCGGGCGCGGCGCTGGGAGTCGACCGTGCGGACGCCCTTCGCGACGGCGCTGCGGGCGGCCTTGCGCGAGCCGGTGAGGTCACGCCCCTCGGGGAGGCGGAACGACACTCCCCCGCTGCTCGCCTTCTGGGCGAGCGTCAGCAGGTCCGGGGCCTCGCCGCGGCGCAGGGCGTCCCAGACCGGGGTGGTGACGCCGTGCTCGAGCCCGACCTCGCCGCGCACCGCGTCGACGAGGTGGTTGACCCACGGCGTGCCCTCGTGGTCGGCGCCCGAGAGGCCGGCCAGGCGCAGCGTGGCGCGCTCGACGGAGACGGTCGTGTGGGCTCGGGCGAGGTCGACGACGGGCTTGCCGGCGCGCCGTGCGAGGCTGCGGGCCTTGCGGACGACGGCGGGGTCGAGGTCGAGCAGGGCAGGACGACGCGAAGACACGGCGTCAATCTAGCAATTCGGCCGCAGGACTTGTAGCGGATCCGGCCGCGCGCCGCAGATCCTCGCGGCGCGACCCGGGCGCGTGAGCTGGATGGAGGTGCTCGTCCCCGTCTGGTTCGATCGAGGGATGAGCGACGACCCCGGCCTGCCCCCGGTCCGCCCGCGCCGGGACGGGGACCTCGTGCTCCGCCCGGCCGTCGAGGCGGACGTCGCGGCCGTCATGGCGTGGCGCAACCACCCCGACGTCGCCCGGTGGCTGCTGCGCACGACGATGACCGAGGCCGAGATGCTCGAGCGCCTCCGGGATCGACCGGAGTGGACCCTGCCGCTCGCCGTCGAGCACGAGGGGCGCGTCGCGGGGACCGCTTTCGTCGACGTCCTCGACGGCATGGGTCAGGACGGCGGCACCGAGCACCTGCGCTCCGAGGGGCTGGTGGGGTACCTGTTCGACCCCGCGGTGCACGGGCGAGGCCTCGCGAGCCGCACGCTGGTGGTGCTCCTGGAGATCGCGTTCGAGGACCTGCGGCTGCGGCGGGTGACGGCCGGCTGCTTCGCGGACAACATCGGTTCGTGGAAGGTCATGGAGAAGGCGGGGATGCGGCGCGAGCAGCACGGCGTCCGCGACTCCTGGCACGCCGAGCTCGGGTGGGTCGACGGCCTGACCTACGCCCTGCTGCGCGAGGAGTGGATGGAACGGAAAGCGCGCTGAACGTCGTTGAGGGCCGCTCGAAACCGGCTGTCGTGGGCGGATATTCGTTGTCCACAGATGCCTACTGACCTTTGCCCGTCGAACACGTGTTCGGTACACTGAGGCATGGACACCGAGACCCTCTCCCGCAGCATTGCGGGGCTGCGCGAGGAGTGCGCGCGGCTGGGTCGTGAGCTGGCGGAGTCGGGTCAGTCGCTGTCGGAGGACGAGGCGTTCGCGCTGGCCGGGCAGCTGCAGGGCGTGGTCAACGCGGCCGAGGGCGCGACGGCTCTGGCGGGGGCCTGGGGAGCCCGGTTCGAGCTGACCCTGCTGGGGACCGAGCGCATCCACCCGCTGGGGTACATGGACCAGATGGCCTCGACGCAGATGGCGCTGGCGACCGGGCTGACCGAGGGCCTGGCCTCGCGCAAGGTCTCCCTCGGGGCGGCGCTGGGTGGGTGCTTCCCGCGGCTGCTGGAGCTGTTGCTGGCCGGTGAGGTCCCGGCGGCGTCGGCGCACAAGGTCATCGACGCCTGCGCCGGTCTGGACGCCGAGGCCTGCGGGCAGGTGGACGAGGCACTGGCGCCCCGGCTGGGATCGATGGACCCGGCGCGGGTCGCGGGTGAGGCGCGGCGGGTCGCGACGCGGGTGGCGGCCGACCAGGTCGCGGCGCACGTGGCGCGGACGCGCAAGGGGCGGCGGGTGGAGGTGTGCCCGGGTGAGGACGGCCTGACGGAGTGGTTCGCGTCCCTGCCGACGGCGACGTCCTCGGCGATGTGGGCGGCGGTGGAGGAGCTGGCCGGTGGCTACCGGCAGGTCGACGAGGGCCTGTCGGTGCCGGAGTCGCGCGCGGACGCGTTGGCCGACCTCGTGCTGCGCAACGTCAAGGTCTCGGCGCAGGTCACCCTCGGGGTGCCTGTAGTCACGGACCGGCCGGCGCCCGAGGAGCAGTGCGGGACGAGGTTCCGGGTGGAGTGGGACGACGAGGACACCCTCGTGGACGCCACCACCGGGGAGGTCGTCCGGTACGGCGACCTCGACGCTGACTCGCGCGAGGAGCTGTCGTGGTTGGAGGAGCCGGCCGAGCTGGACGGCGACCTCGCCTACACGCAAGCGGTCGTGTCGCCGGGGTATGCGGTGTCGGGGACGCAGCTGCCGGGTCTGGGCTGGGTCGACCCCGCCACCCTCGCCAACCTCCTCAAGCTGCTGCCGTTCGAGGTGGCCCGCGCGGTCCTCGAGGCCGACACCGGCACGCTGGCATCGCTCACGACCGCCGCGTACAAGCCCTCGACGGCGATCAGCGAGTTCGTGAAGACCCGGGACGGGACGTGCCGGATGTGGGGCTGCACCCGACCCGCCGAACGCTGCGACCTCGACCACGTGAGGCCCTGGCCCGTCGGCCAGACCACCCCGACCGGGCTGGAGGACCTCTGCCGACGCCACCACCGCTTCAAGCAACAGAGCCGGTGGCGACCCCGCCTCACCCCCGACGGCACCGTCACCTGGCACGGCCCCGACGGCGCCACCCGCACCACCGAACCCCAGCACCGCGTGCAGCGCTGACGCGCGGGTGGACGCCGCGGGGCGGCGACGTCAGGGCTCCTCGGGGAGGTCGAACGGCACGTCGCCCGAGCCGTCGTCGAACACCTCGCTCGAGGGGACGCCCGGGTAGACCTCGGTAGAGCGGGAGGCGATGTTCGAGAACACGACGAGCGCGATGATCGCGACGACGACGAACAGCACGATGCCGACCGGGCTCGTCGGCATGCTGCCCCCGGACCGTCGTGACCGGTGGTGGCGCATCTGCTGCTCGTGCGTCCACAGCGGTGACTCAGCGCCGTGCATCCCCGGGATCCCGTGGCCATGCACCCCGTGAACCCCGTGCATCCCGTGGTGGTCGATGCCTCCGGCGGGACCGGGGTCGAACGAGCCACTCCCGGAGTCGAAGCCGCCTCCGCCGAACGAGCCGGAGTCGAAGCCTCCCCCGCTCGACCCGGAGTCGAACCCGCCGCTCGCGCCGCCGTCGCTCATGACTGCCTCCCCGCTGCCGTGGTGTGGTCCTCGTGCCATGGACGCACGCGACGGCCGAAGCGTTGCACGGCGCCAGCCTGCGCGCGACGGGAACCGACCGGACGCGCCGAGCGACGTGGGGCTCAGGCCGAGGCGTCGTGCAGGACGACCCCGTCACGCACGGTGAGCAGGCACTCCGGCAGCGGCGCACCGCCGCCGAGCGCGGGCAGGTCGTCCGCGGCGTAGGCCGGGACCGAGAAGACCGCGAAGGAGGCGGCCGCTCCGACCGCGAGGACGCCACCGTCCCGCCCGGCGAGGTCGTGGCCGCCGACGGTGTGGGCCGCGAGCGCGGTCGCCGTGTCGATGCGCTCGGCGGTGTCGCGGTGCTCGACCGCGGCCCGGACGGCGACCCACGGGGCGAAGGGCGTGACCGGGGAGTCGGCGCCGAACGCCAGTCGCACCCCCGCCCGGCCGAACGACGCGAACGGGTTGGTCGCCACCCCGCGCTCGGCCCCGAGGCGCGCGGCGTACATCCCCTCGCGCCCACCCCAGTACGCGTCGAAGGCCGGCTGCACGCTGGCGGCGATCCCCAGCCGGGCCATCGTCGCGATGCCGTCGGCGTCGACCATCTCGGCGTGCTCGAGGCGCGGTCGCGAGGCGCGTACGGTCTCCTCCCCCACCAGCTCGGCGGCCTTCACGTACCCCTCGAGGACGAGGTCGAGACCGGCGTCGCCGATGACGTGGAAACCGCTCTGCACCCCGGCGGCGGCGCACGCCGCCACGTGGTCGCGGACCCCGGCCGCGTCGCGGTACGCCGTCCCGCGGCAGCCGTGCTCGTCGAGGTAGTCGTCGCGCAGCAGCGCCGTGTGCGACCCGATCGACCCGTCGATGTTGAGGTCGCCCCCGAGCCCGACGGCTCCGTGCAGCCCGGCCAGCGCACGGGCCTGGCCCGGCTCGGTGACGGCCTCGGCCCAGTAGCCGACGGTCTCGGGCAGGTCGGCCCGGCGGCCGAGGTCGAGGACGTCGGCGAAGTCCTCGGCGGAGGTGAGCAGCGGTCCGCCGCACTCGTGCACGGACACGATTCCGAGGGATGCCGCCGTCCGCAGGGCCACCTCGATGTCCTCGCGCCGGTCGGCGTGGCTGCGGGAGGCGTCGAAGGCGGACCGGGCGGCGTTCTTCGCGTCCCGCACGACGAAACCGCTCGCCGACCAGCCGTCGACGGCGTCGGCCCCGGAGAGGGCCACGAGCGCGGTCGAGACGACCGCCGAGTGGCCGTCGATGCGCGAGGCGTACACCACCCCTCCCCCGGTGGCACGGTCCAGCTCGAGGGCCGTCATCGCCCGCTCGCGGGTCCAGTCCTGCTCCTGCCAGCCGTGCGCGAAGACCGGTGCGCCGGGGAGCTCGCGGGCCGCCGCGGCGACGAGGTCGAGCGCCTCGGTGACGGTGCGCGTCCCGGACAGGTCCACCCCGCGCATCCCGAGGCCGGTGTGCGACACGTGAGCGTGCGCGTCGACGAACCCGGGCAGGACGAGCGCCCCGCCGAGGTCGACGACGGCGTCCACCGCGTCGGCGTGCCGGTCAGCCCCGGCCTCGTCGCCGAGCCAGGCCACGCGTCCGTCGTCGCCGACGACGAGCGCCGTGCACGCCGGGTGCTCGGGGGTGCGGACACGGGCGTTGCGGTACAGGGTCGTCGGCACGGCGCCACTCTAGGATCCCGGACGCTGGCGCCGTGCCGGGGACGGGGCCACGATGGTGTCGTGCCGTTCCCGAACGCCCTCCGGTCCGTCAACAAGCACGTGACCAACCGGCTGACGGTGCACCTGGTCGGTCGTGGCTCCTTCGCCGAGGTCGAGCACGTCGGGCGGCGGTCGGGACGGACGGACCGGAACCCGGTCAACGCGTTCCGCGACGGTGACCACGTGACGTTCGCGGCCGGAGCCTCCTGACCCTCGGTCCGCCGCACGACCTCGACCCGGCCGAGGGCCTGCGGCGGATGCCCGCCCCGGCCCGCGTGGTGCTGCGCCTGGCGTCGGTCGACGGGTTCGTCGAGATGCCGGTGCTGCGCGAGCAGCCCGCCGGCTAGCCCTCCGCGGCCAGGCGCGACTCGAACAGGCCGCGCACCGCCGGGTCGCGCCGGACGATGTCGACGGCGAGGTCGGCGTGCCCCGGGACGTAGCCGTTGCCGACGAGCATCCGCACGTCGGCGGCGAGCCCCTCGGCCCCGAGCGCCGCGGCGGCGAAGCTGGTGGCCATCGAGAAGTAGATGATCGTGCCGCCCTGCGCGGTCGCGAGGACGGCGGGCTGCTCGCAGCCGGGCACGTCGACGCAGACGACGGTGACGTCGGCCGGTCCTCCGGCGGCGGCGACGGCCTCCGAGAGCCCCAGCGGGGAGCGGGCGTCCGCGACGACCACCTCGTCGGCGAGGCCGGTGGGCCGCAGCAGTTCGGCCTCGGCCTGCGTCGGCACGACCCCGATGCGACGGCCGGCGCCGGCGTCGCGCGCGGCGGCCAGCGAGAGCGAACCGGACTTGCCCGCCGCGCCGAGCACCGCGACCGTCGGGGCGCTTCCCCGCGCCAGGTGCTCCGCGACGACCCGGGCGACGAGCGCCGGGGCGCCGCAGACGTCCATGACCATGAGGGCGAGGTCGGGCGAGAGGTCCTCGGGCAGGCGCGCGGCGATCGAACGACCGAAGAGCACGGCCGTCCCGGACGCGGGCACGCGCTCGGAGCGGCCGTCCCAGCGCTCGAGTTCGTCGGTGATCACGAGCGGGGTCAGCGACAGGGAGACCAGGGTCGCGACCCGGTCCCCCACCGCCAGCCCGAGCGGCGACTCGGGGCCGACCTCCGCCACCGTGCCGACGAGCATCCCGCCGGACCCCGTCACCGGGTTCTGCATCTTGCCGCGCTCCCCGACGATGGCGAGCACCTCGGCGCGGACGGCCTCGCCGTCGCCTCCGTGCTTCTCGGTCAGCTGCCGGAAGGAGGCCGCGTCGAGGTTGAGCGTCTCGACGTCGATGCGCACCTCGTCCGGCCACAGCTCGGGGCCGGCATCGAGCACGCGCGCCGCCTGCGGCAGCGACGCACCGGCGGGCTCGATCACGCGGTGGAGGCCAACGGGTGAGCTGGGGGTCGTCCGCACAAGAATCTCCTCGATATCCGACACGCCGCCGCAGTTCTTGCGGTGAGCGCGTGCAAGGGGCGCCATCCGTCCCGTATCCTGCCACGCATGGCGACGAGCATCGAGCAGCCCTACGCGTACCGGCGACGTGAGCTGGTGGAGCCGGACTGGACCCGCCTCCCCGGCTGGCGGGACGTCACGCGCGAGGAGTGGGAGAGCGCGCAGTGGCAGCGGTCCCACTGCGTGAAGAACGTCGGGCAGCTGCGCGCCGTCATGGGCGACCTGCTCGAGGAGCGCTTCTACGCCGACGTCGACCGCGACCAGGCCGAGCGGGCGACGATGTCGATGCTCGTCCCGCCGCAGATGCTCAACACGATGGTCGCCTCGACCGACAGCCCGATGCCGGCCGCCGGCGCCGCGTTCACCGACGCGTTCTACGCCGACCCGGTGCGCCGCTACATGCTGCCGGTGTTCTCCGACCGCCGCACCGACTGGGCGAGCCACCCGTTCGCGACGCGCGACAGCCTCCACGAGCACGACATGTGGGCGGTCGAGGGCCTGACCCACCGCTACCCGACCAAGGTGCTCGCCGAGATGCTGCCGACGTGCCCGCAGTACTGCGGCCACTGCACGCGGATGGACCTCGTCGGCAACTCGACCCCGCAGTTCACCAAGCTCAAGCTCGCGGGCAAGCCGGTCGACCGCTACGCCGCGATGCTCGACTACCTCCAGCGCACCCCCGGTGTCCGGGACGTCGTCGTCTCCGGCGGCGACGTCGCGAACATGCCGTGGAAGAACCTCGAGGGCTTCCTCGACAAGCTCCTCGACGTCGAGAACA
The DNA here is from genome assembly GCF_017312765.1 of Phycicoccus sp. DTK01. NCBI lineage: Bacteria > Bacillati > Actinomycetota > Actinomycetes > Micrococcales > Intrasporangiaceae > Phycicoccus > Phycicoccus sp. DTK01. Next base: position 553,417 of record NZ_BOPU01000001.1, read on the forward strand.
TCCGCGACATCCGGCTCGCGACCAAGGCGCTCATGGGCCTGCCGCAACACTGGCTCCAGCCCGACGTCGTCGAGGGCGTCGCCCGGGTCAGCGCCAAGGCCCGCTCGCGTGGTGTCTCGCTGGCCATCCACACGCACGTCAACAACGCCGAGTCCGTGACGCCGCTCGTCGCGCAGGCGGCGAAGGCGATGCTCGAGGCCGGGGTGCGCGACGTGCGCAACCAGGGCGTGCTCATGCGGGGCGTCAACGACTCCTCCGAGCAGCTGCTCGACCTCTGCTTCGCCCTCCAGGACGAGGCGAGCATCACGCCGTACTACTTCTACATGTGCGACATGATCCCGTTCGCCGAGCACTGGCGGCTCTCGCTGGCCGAGGCCCAGCACCTCCAGCACTCGATCATGGGCTACCTGCCCGGGTTCGCGACGCCGCGCATCGTCTGCGACGTGCCGTTCGTCGGCAAGCGCTGGGTGCACCAGGTCGACAGCTACGACACCGAGAAGGGGATGTCGTTCTGGCGCAAGAACTACCGCACGTCGATCGAGGGTGACGACGCCGAGGCGCTGTCGCGCGAGTACGTCTACTACGACCCGATCTACACCCTCCCCGAGTCCGGCCAGGAGTGGTGGCGCGCCAACACCGACGTCGAGGCGGTGCACGAGCAGGCCGTCGCCGGTGCCGGGGCGTCCCGCGCCGCGTCGGTCGCCGACCTCGTCTGAGCGCCGGCCCTAGGCTCGGCGGCATGGTCCGCCGCGCACCGTCCGGGACGCCCGCCACCGTGGCCCTCACGGCGGCGGGCGTCGCGTTCACCCAGCACGCCTACGCGCACGACCCGGCCGCGCCCTCCTACGGGCTCGAGGCGGCGCACGTCCTCGGGCTGCCCGCCGAGCAGGTGTTCAAGACCCTCCTCGTCGACACCGGCGCCGGGCTCGCCGTCGGCGTCGTCCCGGTCGCCGGGCAGCTCGACCTCAAGGCGATGGCGAGCGCGCTCGGGGTCAAGCGCGTGACGATGGCCGACCCGGCGGACGCCGAGCGGTCGACCGGCTACGTCGTGGGAGGCATCTCGCCGGTCGGCCAGAAGCGCGCCCTGCCGACCGTCGTCGACGAGTCCGCGGAGCTGTTCGACGTCGTCTACGTCTCCGGCGGGCGCCGCGGCCTCGACCTCGGGGTCGCGCCGGCCGACCTCGTCCGGGTCACCGGCGCGACCCTCGCGGACATCGGGCGCTAGTCGCGCCGCCGCGGGCGGGCGCGCACGTGCATCCGCTCCCCCTGCGGCCCCATGATGCTCAGCAGCTCGACCGGGTGGTCGTCGGCGCACCCGAACCAGTGCGGGGTGCGCGTGTCGAACTCGGCGACCTCGCCGACGCCGAGGACGACGTCGTGCTCGGCGAGCACGAGGCGCAGACGGCCGTCGAGGACGTAGATCCAGTCGTAGCCCTCGTGGCTGCGTGGGTCGGGCTCGCGCCCGTCCGGGTGAAGCACCATCTTGAACGCTCGCGGGCCGCCGACCCGCTCGGTGAGCGGCACGACCTGTGCGTACGGGTGCTCCACCGGCTGCAGGTGCACGCGGGGGTCGCCGGTGCGGGGAGCGTCGACGAGCTCGTCGAGGGTCACGCGGTAGACGCGCGCCAGCCCGACGAGCAGCTCCAGCGTCGCCCGCCGAGAGCCGGACTCGAGCCGGGACAGGGTGCTGACCGAGATGCCGGTGCCGGCCGAGACCTCGGCGAGGGTCATGCGCCGGCGGGTGCGGACCTCGCGCAGGCGCTGCCCCACGGCGGTCGGGTCGAGGTTTGCCACTCCGGCAACGTACCTTGCCGACCCGCTCGGCGCGGACGCATCGTCGGTCCATGACCACCACCTCCGCTCCCCTGCCCGTCGACGTCCTCGTGGTCGGCGGTGGGGCCGCCGGCCTCTCGGCCGCCACCGTCCTCGCCCGCTCCCGCCGGTCCGTCGTCGTCCTCGACGCCGGTGAGCCGCGCAACGCCCCGGCCGGCGGGGTGCACGCGTTCCTCGGCCACGACGGCGTGCCGCCGCTGGAGCTGCTCGCGCGTGGCCGTGCGGAGCTCGAGGCGTACGGGGGCCGCGTCGTCGCCTCCGCGGCCGGCTCGGCCCGCCGGGAGGACGACCGGCTCGTCGTCACGGCGTCCGACGGGTCCGCGTGGACGGCGCGTCACCTCGTGCTCGCCGGCGGCGCCGTCGACGTCCTGCCCGACGTCCCGGGGCTGCACCGGCACTGGGGCACGGCCGTCGTCCACTGCCCCTACTGCCACGGCTGGGAGGTGCGCGACCGCCGGGTCGTCGTGCTCGCGACGACGCCGATGGCCGTGCACCAGGCCGGCCTCTTCGGGCAGCTGACCGCCGACCTCACCGTCCTCGTGCACGAGCCGTCCGTGCTCGACGCCGCGGCGCGCGAGCGCCTCGTGCGGCTGGGCGTGGCGGTGGTGGACGGCCCGGCGACCGGCGTCGTCGAGTGCGACGGTGCGCTCGTCGGCCTCGAGACCCCGGGTGGGGTCGTGGGCGCCGACGCCGTCGCCGTGCAGACGCGGGTCGAGGCACGCGACGCGCTCCTCGACGACCTCGGCCTCGCGCTCGTCGACCTCGAGATGCAGGGGCAGGTCCTCGCGCGGCACGTCGCGGCGGACCCCGTCGGGCGGACGTCCGTCCCCCGGGTCTGGGTCGCGGGCAACGTCACCGAGCCGATGGGTCAGGTGGTCATGGCCGCCGCGGCCGGCACCCGGACCGGGGCGATGGTCAACGCCGAGCTGGTCACCGAGGACCAGGAGCGCCGCCTCGCGGACGGATGACCGCCGTCGCCGTCAGCGGTGGGCGTCGGCCGCGCGCTGGACGTCGGCGACGAGGCGCTCGAAGCCGGCGTCCTCGCCGAAGGCCGCGGCGTCGCGGCCGACCTGCCCGTCGAGCCCTTCGCGGAGGATCTCGGCGTGGCCGGCGTGCTGCGCGGTCTCGGCGACGACGCGGACCACGAGGTGACCGAACGTCGTCCGCCGGGTCGCCTCCGGCCACCACGGCGGCTCGGCGGGGGTGTCGAGCGGCACCTCGGCGAGCGCCGCGTCGGACAGCGTCCACGCGCTGCGATAGAGGTCCAGCACCCACGGCCGGCTCTCGTCGGCGCGGGCCCACAGGTCGCCGTTGTCCCAGACCGAGCCGTCCTCGTCCCACGGCAGGGTCGGCGCCGGGCGCCCCAGGGACTGCAGGAAGTACCCGACCTCGACCCCGGTGAGGTGCTTGACCAGGCCGAGGAGGTTGGTGCCCGTCGGTGTCAGGGGCCGCCGGACGTCGTACTCCGACAGGCCGTCGAGCGTGCGCAGCATCGCGTCCCGGGCGTCCTGCAGGTAGTGGTGCAGGTCGCTCGGCAGCCCCGGCGGGATGCTCACTCCCACGGGGTCGAGAGCACCACCGTGGTCCGGGTCGAGACGTGCGCGGCGCCACGGATCCGGGCGATGAGCTCCTCGAGCTCGGCCGGCGTCGCGACACGCACCTTGAGGATGTAGTTCTCGTCGCCGGCGACCGAGTGGCACTCCTCGATCTGCTCGATGCCCTGGAGGCGCTCCGGGATGTCGTCGGGCTGGCTCGGGTCGAGCGGGGTGACGGACATGAAGGCCGTCAGCTGCCGTCCGACGGCGCGGTGGTCGATCCGGGCGGTGTATCCCTTGATGACCCCGCGCTGCTCGAGCCGGCGGACCCGCTGGTGCACCGCGGAGGTGGACATGCCGAGGGCCTTGCCGAGGTCGGTGTAGCTGGTCCGGCCGTCCTCGGTGAGCAGGTCGACGATGCGCCGGTCGAGGTCTTCCACGGCGTCAGCGTAGTGCGACCTCCCCCGTCACCACCCGGACTCGCCGACCGCCCGTAGGCTCTCGGCATGGCGCTCGACGACGGACGACTCCCGAAGCTGCTGCTGCTCGACTCCGCCTCCCTGTACTTCCGGGCGTTCTACGGCGTCCCGGACCAGCGCAAGGACGCCTCCGAGACGCCGACCAACGCGCTGCGCGGGTTCCTCGACATGATCGCCACCCTCGTGACGCAGCACCGGCCGACGCACCTCGTCGCGTGCTGGGACGACGACTGGCGCCCCCAGTGGCGCGTCGACCTCGTGCCCACGTACAAGACGCACCGGTTGACCGAGGGCTCCGACGCCGTCGAGGAGAGCCCGGACGACCTCACCCCGCAGGTGCCGCTCATCCGCGAGGCGCTGGCCGCGGTGGGCATCGCCCGGATCGGCGTGCCCGACCACGAGGCCGACGACGTCATCGGCACCCTGACGACCCGGCACCACGGGGTCATGCCCGTCGACGTCGTGACCGGCGACCGAGACCTCCTCCAGCTCGTCGACGACGCGCAGGCCGTCCGCGTCCTCTACACCGGCAAGGGCGGTGTGCGGGAGCCGGACATCGCCACGGAGTCGATGCTCCGCGAGAAGTACGGCGTGCCGACCGGCGAGGCCTACCTCGAGATGTCGGTGCTGCGCGGCGACACGAGCGACGGGCTGCCGGGGGTCAAGGGCATCGGCGACAAGACCGCCGCCCAGCTCATCGAGCAGTACGGCTCCCTCGCGGCCCTGCGCGCGGCCGTCGACTCCGGCGACCCGGCGATCAAGGGCGCGCGGCGGACCAACCTCGAGGCCGCCTCGGCCTACCTCGACGTCGCCCCGACCGTCGTCCGCGTCGTGCGCGACGCCCCGGTGCCCGAGGTCGACCTCGCGCTGCCCACGCAGGTCGCCGACCGGCTCGCGCTCGACGAGCTCGCGGCGCGCCACGGCATCGAGAACCCGGTGGGCCGGCTGCTCACCGCTCTCGGGCTGGCCTGACCCCGTCCGCGGCCCGCTCCCCAGCCGGCCGCGTCCAGCGCATCCGGAACGCCGTCGGCACGAACGCCGTCGCCGGGTCGTCCTGACGACGGAACTCGGTGGGAGACAGGCCGACCACCTCGGTGAAGGTGCGGCTGAAGGTGCCGAGGCTGGAGAACCCGACGGCCATGCAGACGTCGGTCACGGGAGTGCCGGTGGTGCGCAGCAGGGTCATCGCCCGCTCGATGCGCCGCCGCTGCAGGTAGCGGTGCGGCGTCTCGCCGAAGACCGTCCGGAACTCCCGGATGAAGTGCGCCCGGCTCATGTGCGCGACCCGCGCCAGGGCCTCGACGTCGAGCGGCTCGGTGCTGTGCCGGTCGACGAGGTCGCGCGCCCGGAGCAGCCGCCGGTTGCGGTCCTCCTCGGCGGCGCTCACCGGGCCACCGTACGACGGGTCGTCGCGCACGGCGCACTTTCGGAGAAGCGAAGCTCCGCGTCCGCGCCCTAGCGTCGTCCCCGACACCCGAACCGGAAGGACCACCATGCTGACCCGCAACAACATCTCCTCGATCTTCGTGCTCGACCAGGACGAGGCGCTGCGCTTCTACACCGAGGTGCTGGGCCTGGAGGTCGAGCAGGACATGGACTTCGGCCCGATGCGCTGGCTGACCGTCCACGTGCCCGGCGACCCCAAGTCCATCCTCCTCGAGAAGCCCGGCGCCCCCGCGCACGACGAGGCGACGGCCGAGCAGGTGCGCGCCCTCGTGACCAAGGGGGCCGGCGGCGGCTGGCTCGCCTTCACGACCGACGACGTCGAGGAGATGTTCGCGCGCGTCCAGTCCGCCGGCGCCGACATCACGCAGGAGATCGTCGACCAGCCCTACGGCCGCGACTTCGCCCTGCGCGACCCGTTCGGCAACCACATCCGGATCGGCGAGGTCCTCGCCGGGTGACGCGCCGCGCCGGCCGGCTCAGTCGAGCCGGTCGGCGGCGACGACGCCGCGCATGACCGCGTCGACGGCCTGCCGCGCCGTGCGCCGCAGCGCGGTGTCGGTGGCGGCGTCCCCGACCTGGTCGAGGAGGTCGACGAGCTGCTTGCACCGGCGCACGAAGTCGCCGGCGGCCATGTCCTGGCCGCGCAGCACGTCGTCGAGGCGGCCGCCGGAGGCCCAGCGGTGCACCATCCACGCCATGCCGCCGTCGGGCATCGACGTCGTCGGCAGGTCGTGGTCGGTCTCCAGCTCCTCGATGCCCGCCCACAGCCGCTCCATCTCGCGGACGGCGTGGGCGACCTCGTCGGTCGGCATCCGCGGCGAGACGTCGGCCTCCTCGTGCCGCGGCTCGTGGACGAGGGCCGAGACGGCCGCCGCGAGCCCCGGCGCGTCGAGGCGCTTCCACACGTCGTGCCGGAGGCACTCGGCGGCGAGCAGGTCCTTCTCGGTGTAGAGGCGCCGCAGCCGCTCGCCGCGCTCGGTGACGACCGAGCCGTGCTCGGCGAGGTAGCCGAGGGACTCGAGGGCGTCGCAGATGCGGTCGAAGGTGCGCGCGACCGTGTTGGTCCGCCCCTCGACCCGCCGCTGCAGACCGGTGGTCTCGCGCTTGAGCCGCCACCACCGCTCGGCCCACCGCGCGTGCTCCTCGCGGCGCGGGCACTGGTGGCACGGGTGCTCGCGCAGCTGCCGTCGCAGGTGGTCGGTGAGGTCGGTGTCGGCGGTCGCGTCGGTGCGCCCGCGGCGCGAGGGCGCGTCCTCGAGGCCGTGCGGTGTCGCGACGCGCAGCGCGGTCGCGAGGTCGCGGCGCGACTTCGGCGACTTGGGGTTGAAGTGCTTCGGCACCGCGACCCGGGCCATCGCCTCGACCGGCTCCGGGACGTCGACGAGCGTCAGGCGGCGGAACTGCTTGTCCTCGGTGACGACGCCGGGCCCGGTCGGGGCGCCCTTGGCCGTCCGCGCGGGCTGGACGACGACGGCCCACCCGGCCCGCCGTCCGGCGGGGATGCGGATGACGTCGCCGACGCGCAGCGCCTCCATCGACACCGCCGCCTCGGCGCGCCGCGACGCGGCCCGCGCCTTGCGGCCGTCCTTCTCGGCGTCGGCGAGCTCGCGGCGGATGCGGGCGTACTCGCGGAAGTCGCCGAAGTCGCAGTGCATCGCCTCGGCGTAGCCGTCGAGGCCGTCCTCGTTCTTGCGCAGCTGGGTCGCGAGCCCGACGACGGCGCGGTCGGCCTGGAACTGCGCGAACGAGGTCTCGAGCAGCTCGCGGGTCGTCTCGCGGCCGACCTGCCGGACGAGGTTGACCGCCATGTTGTACGTCGGGCGGAAGCTCGAGCGCAGGGGGTAGGTGCGGGTCGAGGCCAGGCCGCCGACGGCCATCGGGTCCATCCCGCGGGTCCACTGGACGACCGCGTGCCCCTCGACGTCGATGCCGCGCCGCCCGGCGCGCCCGGTCAGCTGCGTGTACTCGGCGGGCGTGATGTCGACGTGCGCCTCGCCGTTGTACTTGACGAGCTTCTCGAGGACGACGGTGCGGGCCGGCATGTTGATGCCGAGCGCCAGTGTCTCGGTGGCGAACACGGCCCGGATGCGGCCGTCGGTGAACAGCTCCTCGACGATCTCGCGGAAGAGCGGGAGCATCCCGGCGTGGTGCGCCGCGAAGCCGCGGCTCAGCCCCTCGAGGAAGTCCCAGAAGCCGAGCACCCCGAGGTCCTCGTCGGCGAGCGACTCGACCCGCTCCTCGACGTGCCGGCGGATGCGCTCGCCCTCGCGCTCGGGGACCAGCCGGACGCCGGCGGACAACAGCTGCCCAACGGCGGCCTCGCAGCCGACCCGGCTGAAGATGAAGGTGATCGCGGGGAGCAGGCCCTCGCGCTCGAGGTCGAGCACGACCTCGGCGCGGGTGGCGCCCCCGGCCGGGCGGCTGCCGCGCGCGAAGCCCCGACCGCCCGCTCCCCCGCCGGGTCCGCGCGGGGCGGCGTGGTCGCGGCGCCCCCGACCCCCGCGGTGACCGCCGCCGGAGGGGCCGCCGAGCCGGCGCGCGTCCTCGGTGTGCCGGCCGCGCTGCTCGGCGTTCCGGATGGCGTGGAGCAGGTCCGGGTTGACCCGGTTGCCCGCGAAGAGGTCGAACATCGTCGTGCCGACGAGCATGTGCTGGAAGAGCGGCACCGGCCGGTGCTCGGAGACGACGACCTCGTGGTTGCCGCGCACCTCGGCCAGCCACGCGCCGAACTCCTCGGCGTTGCTGACCGTCGCCGAGAGGGACACCACCTGCACCGACTCGGGCAGGTGGATGATGACCTCCTCCCAGACCGCGCCGCGGAAGCGGTCGGCGAGGTAGTGCACCTCGTCCATGACGACGAAGCCGAGCCCGGTCAGCGTCGAGGAGCCGGCGTACATCATGTTGCGCAGGACCTCGGTCGTCATGACGACGACCGGCGCCTCGCCGTTGACGGAGCTGTCGCCGGTCAGCAGACCGACGTTCTGCGCTCCGTGCACGCGCACGAGGTCGTGGTACTTCTGGTTGGAGAGGGCCTTGATCGGCGTCGTGTAGAACGCCTTCCGGCCGGTGGCCAGCGCCAGGTGCACGGCGAACTCGCCGACGATCGTCTTGCCGGCGCCCGTCGGAGCCGCGACCAGGACGCCCTTGCCCTCCTCGACCGCCTCGCACGCACGGAGCTGGAAGTCGTCGAGCGGGAAGTCGAGGGCGGCGGTGAAGCGGCCGAGCTCGGTCCGCTCCCGGCGGGACCGCGCCTGCGCCGCGGCGTACCGCTCGGCGGGACTGGGCATGGCCTCAGGCTACGTCAGGGGTGCGTCACCGCAGGGCGGTGCGGGTCACGCGAGGACCGACACCGCCCCGGGCACGGCCTCGACGTCGAGCGGCAGCGGCCCGAACCGCTCGCCGTCGGCGTACCCGACGATGCCGGTGGCCTCGAGCGTGACACGGCGGGCGCGCAGCACCTCGACCGCCGGGTGGCCGACGTGACCGCCGCTGAAGACCTTGGGGAACACGCGCAGGAACTCGGGCACCGGGAGGCGGTGCAGCACGAGGACGTCGAGCAGCCCGTCGTCGAAGCGTGCGTCGGGCGTCACCCGCATCCCACCGCCGTAGGAGGGGCCGTTGCCGACGGCGACGAGCATCGCCTCGGTCTCGTGCCGCTCGCCGTCGAGGGTCAGCGCGTACGGGATGGGCCGGAAGACGGGCAGCTCGCGGACGATCGCGAGGTTGTAGCGCATCCGGCCCTTCGGCCAGCGCCACTGGTTGGCGCGCTCGTTGACGACGGCGTCGAACCCGGCGGCGAGGACCCCGAGGAACCAGCGATCCTCCCCCGCGGGCGTCACGTGGCGCGCGGCGTCGACGGCGCGCGTGCGCCCGGCGAGGATGCGCTCGACCGCCGCGGCGGCGTCGCGCACCGGCAGACCGAGCTCGCGGGCGATGTCGTTGCCGGTGCCCGCGGCGACGACGCCGAGCGGGATGCCGGTCCCGGCGACGAGGTTGGCCCCGAGGTGGACCATCCCGTCACCGCCGGCCACGACGAGCGCGTCGACGGAGCGCTCCGCGACGGCCGCGCGACCGTGGGCCAGGGCGCCGGTCGCGTCGGCGGCCGAGAGGTCGACGACCTCGGCCCCGGCGGCGCGCAGCAGGGTCAGGGCCTCGACCCCGACGCGGGCGCCGGTGTTCTTGCCCGACGTGGGGTTGACGACGATGCCGACGCGCACGGCGCTCAGAGCGAGGAGGCCTCGGTGTCGTCGACGTCCAGCCAGTCCGGCCGGTTCGCGGCCTTGCGCTTGTCGAGGACACGGCAGACGAACCAGGCGCCGAAGTACAGGAGGGTCAGGGGCGCGGCGAAGACGAACATCGTGAACGGGTCGGCGGTCGGGGTGGCGACGGCGGCGAAGACGAAGATGAGGACGACCGAGACGCGCCAGCCCTTGATGAGCCGGGTCGCGGGCATCGCGCCGACGAGGTTGAGACCGACGAGGATGACCGGGAAGAGGAACCCGATGCCGAACACGAGGATGAAGCGGGTGACGAACGAGAAGTACATCGACACCTGCTGGATGTTCGACGTCCCCGCCGGCGAGAGGCCGTAGAGGATGGCGAGGCTCTGCGGCAGGATCGCGTAGGCGAGGCCGCAGCCCAGGAGGAACAGCGGGACGGTCGAGCCGACGAACGCGAGGCTGAGCCGCTTCTCCTTGCGGGTCAGCCCCGGGACGACGAAGCGCCAGGCCTGCCACAGCCACACGGGGCTGGAGGCGACCACGCCCACGAAGATCGACAGGCTGATGAGGTTGGACAGCGCGGAGGTCGCCTCACCGAAGTTCAGGCTGATGTCGTTCTGGGGGTTGGCGCGCGCGTACTCGTAGAAGGGGTCGGCGAGGAACTCGAAGACGTCGTCGTAGAAGATGGCGGCCACGATGGCGCCGACGAGCACCGCCGCCGCCGCGACGAACAGGCGTCGACGGAACTCACGGAAGTGCTCGGCCAGCGTCATCCGGCCCTCGGGGTCGTGAGGGCGTCGGCGCAGTCGGGCCATGGAGGGTGCGGGCCTCCGGCGTCAGGCGGTCGGGCCGGACTGGTTGTCCGTCCGCGGGGTGCGCTCGTGCACCGCGTTGCCGTTCGGGTCCGGGGTGACGACGTCGTCGGTGGAGCGGGCGGTGGTCAGCGACTCGCCGCGCACCGTCTCACCGGCCGCGGGCGTCTTGTTGGCCTCGTTCTCGCGCTTCATCTCGTCCACCTCGGACTTGAAGACGCGGGCCGAGCGACCCAGGCTGCGGGCGGCGTCGGGGAGCCGCTTCCAGCCGAAGATCACGATGATCAGCACAGCGATGATGATGATTTCGGTGGGTCCGAGCCTGCCCATGTGGGTCCATCTCCTTCAGAGATCGCGGTCGTCCGTCAGTGTACGCGGGCCCAGGGAGGCATCCGCTCGGCGTGACGAGTTCTCCGCGCGTCGGCCTGCCGGGCCCGCTCGCGCCGATGCTCCTCGCGGAGGCTGTGAGGATCCTGCAGGACCGCTGTGACCGGCGGCTCCGGGTCGGGCTGCCGCGAGGCCACCTGCTCCAGCTCCTCGACGAGCCGGCCCGCCCGCCCGAGCTCGGCGGTCAGCGCCCGCAGGCTGCGCCACGTCGCGCGGGCCCGCAGCCCGACGAGCACGGCGCCCCCGACGACGAGGAGCACCCACAGCAGCACCCAGCCCCACCAGGGCAGCACGGGTCAGCCCTCCCGCTCGGCGCCGGCCGCCGGGTAGCCCGCCAGCGCCGCGGCCGCGCCCTCGCGCACCTCGGCGACGACGTCGGCCGGCTCGGTGACGTAGCCGCGCCCGCCGAGGCGCCGCAGCAGCCGGTGCAGCCACGCGGTGTCGGCCGTCGCGATGCGCACGACCTGCCCGCCGCCCTCGGTGGCCGGCACCTCCTCGAGCGACTCGACCGGGTAGTAGTCCGAGACCCAGGTCGCGCCGGGCAGCAGGCGCAGGGTGACGACGAGGTCGTCCGGCGCCGGTCGGAACGTGCCCTCGGAGAGGTCGCGCTCGGCGGCCTGCGGCGGCGGGGTGCCGTCGACGTCGAGGACGGTCAGCTCCTCGACGCGGTCGAGCCGGAACAGCCTGGTGTCCTCGGCGCGGTGGCACCAGCCCTCGAGGTACCAGCGGCCGTCGATGCCGACGACGCGCATCGGGTCGACGTCGCGCTCGGTGGCCTCGTCGCGCGCGGGCACGAGGTAGCGCAGGTGCACCCGGCGGCGGGTCGCGAGGGCGGTGCGGGCGCGGGCCAGCAGGTCGGCCGAGGTGCCGTCGGCGACCTCCGCGAGCACGCGGCTCGCGGGGTCGGCGGCCTCGCCGGCGGCGGCCTCGAGCTTGGCGAGGGCCCGGTCGACGGCGTCGCGCTCGTCGAGGCCCGGGACCTCGCGCAGGGCGCGCAGCCCGACGATGAGGGTGACGGCCTCGTCGACGCCGAGGCGCAGCGGCCGGGCGATCGAGTCGGCGTTGCCGACGAAGACGCGTCCGCCCTCCCAGTCGGCCTCGATGAGCTCGTCGGGCATCTGGCCGTAGCCGCAGAGGAAGAGCAGCTGCAGGTCCGCCTCGAGCTGCTCGGTCGAGACGCCGAGGTCGGCGGCTGCCTCCTCGAGGTCGATGCCCTGGCGGTTGACCAGCCACGGCACCATCGTCAGCAGGCGCGCGAGCCGCGCGGTGGCGGTCTCCTGCGGTGCGGGCGGCATCAGGACCCCCCTCCGCCGTGCGCGGCGAGAGTGCCGCGCAGGCGCTCGACGACGGCGTCCACGAGCTCCGGCGGCTGCTCGACGACGACGTCGGCGCCGTAACCGGCGACCTCCTCGGCGAAGGACCAGACGTCGCCGTAGTCGAGGTCGACGAGCGACCACTCGTCGTCGACCTCGCCGACCGTCCGGGCGCGCAGCCGCAGCGCGTGGCCCGCCCCGACCCGGACCCGCAGCACGGCAGGGCTGGGCTGCGTCGCGGACCCGGCCATGCTGTCGACCATGACCCGCGGCTCGTGGTCGGCCGGGACCTCGAAGGAGCCGGGGCGGCCTGCGCGTCGGACCGTGCCGCTGATGCGCGAGAGGCGGAAGACCCGGGGCGCCTCGCGGTCCAGGTCCCAGGCGTTGAGGTACCAGCGCCCGTGCCACGACACGAGCGACCACGGCTGCACGCGGCGCTCGGCGCCCTCGGCCGCCTCGGGCCGGCGGTAGGTGAAGGTGAGCGGCACCCGGCGCACGACGGCGTCCTTGACGGCGTCGAAGGCCGGCTCGGCGGTGCGCAGCCGCGGCTCGATGCCGATGAGCGACTCGGTGTCGCGCTCGACCCCCGCCGCCCGCAGCTTGCGCAGGGCCTGCGCCGCCGGGCCGGCGAGTGACGCCTGTGCCCAGGTGCGGCTCGCGAGGCCGAGGACGGCGAGCTCGTCGGGCTCGAAGGCGATGTCGGGCAGCGCGTAGTCGCGCTGGTGGATCCGATAGCCGGGCTCGTCGTCGTGGAAGGCGTCGATGTCCTCGGTGACGAGCGGGATGCCGAGCTCGCGCAGCTCGTCCTTGTCGCGCTCGAACATCCGCTCGAAGGCCTCGGTGGAGGCCGACTGGCCGTACTGCGGCACGAGCCGGCGGATCTGGGCCTTCGCGAGCGGGCGGCGCGCGTACAGCAGCACGAGGACGAGGTTGAGCAGGCGCTCGGTCTTGACCTGGGCCGCGCTCGGCGCACCTCCCCCGCTCTGGCTGCTCACCCGGGAGACGCTACCCGACGGCTACGCTGCCCCGCGTGATGCACTGGCGCGCCGGGACCGTGACCGAGGAGGTCCGGCGTGGGCCGGGCTCCGTCGAGCTGGCCGTCGACCTCGAGGGGACGGGCGAGCGGGTGCGGGCGCTGGCCTACACGGCCCTGACGGGCGCGCCCGAGGCCGGTGAGCGGGTGCTGCTCAACGCGTCGGCGCTGCTGCGCGGTCTCGGCACCGGTGGGCTGGCCTTCGTCGTCGCCCGGGGCGACGTGCTGCCCGCCGATCCCCCGGCCGGGCCGGGCCACATCGTCAAGGCGCGCTACACGCCGCTGCAGCAGATGCTCCTCGCCGTCGACGAGCAGGAGTCCCCGCACCACGACGTGCTCGCCGGGGCCGACGACCTGGGCGGGATGCCGGTCGTCGTCGCGGACCTGCACAGCGCGCTGCCCGCGGTGCTCGCGGGCATCCGGGCGGTGCGGCCGGACGCGACGGTCGCCTACGTGATGACCGACGGCGGGGCCCTCCCGGCCGCGTTCTCGCGGGCGGTGGCCGGGCTGCGCGAGGCCGGTTGGCTCGCGTCGTGCCTCACGGTCGGCCAGGCCTACGGCGGCGACCACGAGGCGGTCACCGTGCACACGGGGCTGCTCGCGGCACGGCACGTCGTCGGCGCCGACGTCGCGGTCGTGGCCCAGGGCCCGGGCAACGTCGGCACCGGCACCCGCTGGGGGTACTCGGGGGTGGCGGCCGTGGAGGCGCTGCACGCCGCCGACGTCCTCGGCGGACGGCCGGTCGCGGCGCTGCGGGTCTCGGGCGCCGACCGGCGCGACCGGCACCTCGGTATCAGCCACCACAGCCTCACCGCGTACGGGCGGGCGCTCTACGCCCCGGCCGAGGTCCCGGTCACGACCCTGCCGGACCCGGCGCTCGACGCCCGGGTGCGCGAGCAGCTCGCGCGGCTCGTCGGGACGGCGCGCGCCCGGCTGACGCCGGTGGAGGTGCCCGCGGACGGGCTGGCCGAGGCCCTCGCGACGAGCCCGGTGGGCCTGTCGACGATGGGCCGCGGCCTCGCGGAGGACCCGGCGCCGTTCCTGGTGGCGGCGGCGGCCGGGTCCCACGCGGGGTCGGTCAGCGCACGTCCATGAGGTCGACGACGAAGATCAGCGACTCGCCCGGCTTGATGACGCCGCCCGCACCGCGCTCGCCGTAGGCCTTGTGCGACGGGATGGTCAGCTTGCGGCGGCCGCCGACCTTCATCCCGGCGATGCCCTCGTCCCAGCCGGCGATGACCATGCCGACGCCGAGGCGGAACTCGAGCGGCGCGCCGCGGTTCCACGAGGCGTCGAACTCCTCACCCGTGGAGTGCGCGACCCCGACGTAGTGGGCCGACACGGTGCTGCCGGGAGTGGCCTCGGCGCCGTCGCCGACGGTGATGTCCTCGACGACCAGCTCGGTCGGGGCCTCGTCGCCGGGGAAGTCGATCTCGGGCTTGGTCAGCTCGGTCACAGGGTGATGCCTCTCTGGGTGTCGGTGGGGGTGGTGGGTCAGTAGGCGGCGAGGATGTCGACCGCGAAGACGAGGGTGTCGGTGCCCTTGATCTTGTCGCCGCTGCCCTGCTCGCCGTAGCCGTCCTTCGGCGGGATGACGAGGAGCACGCGGCTGCCGACCTTCTGGCCCTCGAGGCCGGTGTCCCAGCCCTTGATGACCTGGCCCTCGCCGAGCTTGAACTCGAACCAGGGCTGCTCGGGACGGTTGGCGCTGGAGTCGAAGACCTCGCCGTTGCGGTAGAGCGCGCCGGTGTAGGCGACCCGGACGGTCTGGCCCTTCTTCACCGCGGCGCCGGTGCCCTCGACGAGCGGCTGGACGACGGTGTTCGTGGGGGCCTTGACGCCCTTGGCCGGGGTGATGGTCGCCGGCTTCCCGGCGTTCATCGTCACGGTCGGCAGGCCCTTCTTCGGCGCGACGGCGGTGCCCTGCGCCTCGTCGAGGACCTTGGTGGCGCCGACGAGGTCGAGCACGAAGATCACCGGGTCGTCCTTGGTGATGCCGAGCTGCTGGTTGCCGGTCTCGCCGTAGGCGTCGGCCGGCGTGGACGCGATGACCATCCGCGTGCCGATCTTCTTGCCAGGGATCTGGCTCTTGAAGGAGGCGAAGAGGTTCTGGTCGTCGAGGTCGAGGCCGACCGTGCCGGTCTTCCACGTGCTCGTGACGACCTTGCCGTCCTTGCCGTTGACGAGGATGGCCTGGAGGGTCACGAGGTCGTCCTTGGTGACGGCCGCGCCGTCGCCCTCGGTGAGGACCTGCGACTCGGTGCGCGAGACCGCGACGGGCGCCTTGACGGTGACCTTCGGCTCCTTCTGGGCCTCGCCGGTGACCTGGACGCCGCTGATCGAGCTCGACGGGGTCGTGGCCTCCTCCTCACCGCAGCCGGTGAGCAGGAGCGCGCCGGCGAGGGCGCTGACGGACAGGACGGACGTGAGGCGACGGGGCACGAGTCTGGGACACCTTCGGGACGGGGACGCCGCGCGGAGTGGGACGCGACCGGTCTCCTCACGATAACCGCGACGGATGGGAACTCCCGCATCGCTCCCTGAGAGCCCGGTGGACGCGGGCGATCGGGATGCGCGGTCCGCTCTTCGGGCCGGGTGCTGTCGCCGTGCCGGGGAATCCTCATTGTGCCGGGGTGACATGGCGGGGCGGCCGGGCGACGGGAGGGCGGCGCGGTGAGTTTGGGTCGGCACAGCGCACCACGACCGCTCGTCGCGCGAGCGTCACCATCCGACGCAGTCGGGATGAGTGGTCCGCGCTTCGTGCCGGGGTCCTCTCGCCGTGCCGGGGTGCTGTCGCTGCGCCGGGGTGGCATGGCGCGGCGGCCGGGCGACGGGAGTGCGGCGAGGCGAGATCGGGTCGGCACAGCGCGCCCCCACCGCTCGTCCCGGTTGCGTCAGGAGGCGCAGCGGACGCCGGTCAGGCGGTGAGGCCCTCGATGAGCCGGTCGACGCGGGCGTCCTCGGCGAGGAAGGGGTCCTTGCACAGGACCGTGCGCTGGGCCTGGTCGTTGAGCTTGAGGTGGACCCAGTCGACGGTGAAGTCGCGCCGCTGCGCCTGCGCGGCCCGGATGAAGTCACCGCGCAGCTTGGCCCGCGTCGTCTGCGGCGGGCGCACCTTGGCCTCGAAGACCTCCGGGTCGGACACGACCCGCTCGATGCGTCCGCGTCGCTGGAGCAGGTAGAAGAGACCGCGCGAGCGGTCGATGTCGTGGTAGGCGAGGTCGATCTGCGCCAGGCGCGGGTGGTCGAGGTCCAGGCCGTGCCGTGAGGCGTACTCGTCGATGAGCCGGTACTTGACGACCCAGTCGATCTCACGGCCGACGATCCCGAGGTCGCCGGTCTCGACGGCGGTCAGCGTGCGGTCCCACAGCTCGAGGACGCGCTCGTGGAGCGGGTCGGCGGCGCCCTCGCGCTGCACGAACTCGGCCGCCTTCGCGTGGTACTCGCGCTGGAGATCCAAGGCCGACAGCTCGCGGCCGTTGGCCAGGCGCACGGTGCGCCGGCCGGTCATGTCGTGCGAGATCTCGCGGATCGCCCGGATCGGGTTCTCGAGCGTGAGGTCGCGCATGACGACGCCGCTCTCGATCATCCGCAGGACGAGGTCGGCCGAGCCGATCTTGAGCATCGTCGTCGGCTCGGCCATGTTGGAGTCGCCGACGATGACGTGCAGCCGCCGGTAGTGCTCGGCGTCCGCGTGCGGCTCGTCGCGGGTGTTGATGATCGGCCGGCTGCGGGTGGTCGCCGACGAGACGCCCTCCCAGATGTGGTCGGCGCGCTGGCTGAGCGCGTACGACGCGCCCTTGCTCGTCGTGACGAGCTTGCCTGCGCCGCAGGTCAGCTGGCGGCTGATGAGGAACGGCAGCAGCGTCTCGGAGAGCGCCTGGAACTCGCCGGAGCGCGTGACGAGGTAGTTCTCGTGGCATCCGTAGGAGTTGCCGGCGGAGTCGGTGTTGTTCTTGAAGACGTAGATGTCGCCGGCGACGCCGTCCTCGCGCAGGCGCTGCTGGGCGTCGGCCACGAGGCCCTCGACGATCCGCTCCCCCGCCCGGTCATGGGTGACCACCTGCCGGATGGAGTCGCACTCGGCCGTCGCGTACTCGGGGTGCGAGCCGACGTCGAGGTAGAGGCGCGAGCCGTTGGTGAGGAAGACGTTGCTCGAGCGGCCCCAGGCGACGACCTTCCGGAAGAGGTAGCGCGCCACCTCGTCCGGGGTCAGCGTGCGCTGGCCGCCGGTGGAGCAGGTGATGCCGTACTCGTTCTCGATCCCGAAGATCCGCCGGTTGCCGCGCGTGCTCACGCGTCCTCGCCGCCCTCGGAGGCCGCCTCGGGACGCTGCGTCTGCGGGTTGGTGGCCGCGCTGCGGGCCGAGTCGCCGTCGTCGCCGGCGGGCACGTCGGCGGTGGGGTCGTCGGAGCTGAGCAGCCGGGCGAGGAGGTCGCCCTGCACGCGGCGGAAGCGCCGGCGCGGCCGGTGGCGGTCGAGGACGGCCACCTCGAGCTGCTCGGGGGCCAGCGTGCGCGGCTCGCCGCCGGCCGGGTCGGCGCCGAGCAGGCGGACGGCGAGGGCGAGGGCGTCGGCGAGGTGCATCCCCGGCTGCCAGGCCTCGCGCAGGCCGGTCTCGATCTGCTCCGCTCCCCCGCCCATCGCGACGAAGCCGTGCTCGTCGGCGACCGAGCCGTCGTAGGTGAGGCGGTAGACCTGGTCGCCCTCGGGCGTGGCCCCCACCTCGGCGACGACGATCTCGACCTCGTAGGGCTTGGACTCCTGCGTGAACACCGTGCCGAGCGTCTGGGCGTAGGCGTTGGCCAGCCCGCGCGCGGTGACGTCGGAGCGGTCGTAGGAGTACCCGCGCAGGTCGGCGTAGCGCACGCCCGCGACCCGCAGGTTCTCGAACTCGTTGTACTTGCCCACCGCGGCGAAGGCGATCCGGTCGTAGATCTCGGAGACCTTGTGCAGCGCCCGGCTGGGGTTCTCGGCGACGAAGGCGATGCCGGCGTCGAACTGGAGGACGACGACCGAGCGGCCGCGAGCGATGCCCTTGCGCGCGAAGTCGGCCCGGTCCTTCATCAGCTGCTCGGGCGAGACGTAGAACGGCATCCCGGCGGTCATCGGGCCTCCTCCGAGCGCTCGGTGATGATGGCGTCGACGACCGGCGCGAGGTCCGGCTGCGGCACGAACCGCGCGCCCTCGGCGTCGACGAGCCCGACGGTCGGCCAGATGCGCCGGCCGACGTCCGGGCCGCCGGTGGCCGAGTCGTCGTCGGCGGCGTCGTAGAGCGTCTCGACGGCCACGCGCACCGCCTGCTCGGCCGTGAGGTCGCGCCGGTAGAGCTTCTTCAGCGCGCCGCGCGCGAAGAGCGAGCCGGAGCCGACGCTGTGGTGGTCCTGCTCCTCGTAGCACCCGCCGGTCACGTCGTAGGAGAAGATCCGGCCGCGCCCCTGCTCGAGGTCGTAGCCGGCGAACATCGGCACGACGGCGAGGCCCTGCATCGCCATCCCGAGGTTGCCGCGGATCATCGACGCGAGGCGGTTCGCCTTGCCTTCGAGGGACATCAGCGTGCCCTCGATCTTCTCGTAGTGCTCGAGCTCGACCTGGAAGAGGCGGACCAGCTCGATGGCCAGGCCGGCCGTGCCCGCGATGCCGACGAGGCTGAACTCGTCGGTGGCGAAGACCTTCTCCATGTCGCGGTTGGCGATGACGTTGCCCATCGTCGCGCGACGGTCACCGGCCATGACGACCCCGCCGGTGTAGGTGACGGACACGATGGTGGTCCCGTGCGGTGCCTCGAGCGCCGCGCCCGGGGGCAGCGGCCGGCGCGAGGGCAGCAGGGCCGGGGCGTGGGCGGAGAGGAAGTCGGTGAAGCTGGAGGACCCCGGGACGAGGTACGCGGAGGGCAGGCGCCCGGAGTCGGCTCCGGCGCTCACTGGCCGCCCTTCTGGACGAAGCCGCGGACGAACTCCTCCGCGTTGGACTCGAGGACGCCGTCGATCTCGTCGAGGATGTCGTCGATCTCGCTCACCTGGGCGGCGGGGGCGGCGGCTGCGGGCCCCGGGGTGTCGACGTCGTCGGGCCCGTCGTCGCGACGCTGCGGCTTGATCTGCTCCTGACCGGCCATGGTCACCCTCCTCGGGTCGTGGTCGTGTCCCCGAGCCTAGTCGCAGACCCGGGTTCGCCGACGTCAGGGCGCGTCGGCGTCCGCGCCTCGGTCACCCCGCTCGTCGGCGGTGGCGAGCGCGCGCAGGAGTGAGGCGGCGTCCGGGGCGTTGCGGACGATGTCGCCGACCCCGGCCTCGGTGCCCCGCAGCGGCTCGAGCATCGGCACCCGCTGGAGCATCCGCTGCCCGGCGACGTCGAAGATCACCGAGTCCCACGACGCCGCGACGACCGACTCCGGGAAGCGCCGCAGGCAGGTGCCGCGGAACCACGCGCGCGTGTCGGCCGGGGGCTCGGTGACGGCGCGGACGACCTCGGCCTCGTCGACGAGGACCTCGAGCCGCCCGCCTGCGACGAGCCGGTGCGCGAGGCCGCGCTCGGCCCGCACGTCGGACCACTGGAGGTCGACGGCCTTGAGGCGCGGGTCCCCCCAGCCGATGCCGTCGCGCTCCCGGTAGCCCTCGAGCACGGCGAGCTTGGCGACCCAGTCGACCTCGCGGCGCGCCTCCATCGGGTCGCGGCCCAGCTTGTCGAGGACGGTGCCCCACCAGTGCATGACCTCGGCGGTGTCGGCGTCCGGCTCGCCCGCGGAGCGCTCCTCCACGAAGGCGGCGGCGCGGTCGTGGTACTCCCAGAGCAGCTCGAGCGCGGTCATCTTCCGGCCGTCGAGCAGCTCGAGGCGCTGGCGCAGCGTGGGGTCGTGCGAGATCTCGTGGAGGGTCGCGACGGGGCGGCGCACACCGAGGTCGGGCACGAGCGCGTCGGCCTCGATCATCGCGAGGACCAGCGAGGTCGTCCCCATCTTCAGGAGGTTCGCGACGTCGGCGTGGTTGGCGTCGCCGATGATCACGTGGAGGCGGCGGTAGCGGTCGGCGACGGCGTGCGGCTCGTCGCGGGTGTTGATGATCGGCCGCTTGAGCGTGGTCTCGAGGCCGACCTCGACCTCGAAGAAGTCGCTGCGCTGGGCGATCTGGTAGCCCGGGGTCCGCGAGTCGACCCCGATGCCGACCCGCCCGCTGCCGCACATCACCTGGCGGGCGACGAAGAACGGCGTCAGGTGGGTGACGACCGACGCGAACG
Source organism: Phycicoccus sp. DTK01 (assembly GCF_017312765.1). Taxonomy (NCBI): domain Bacteria; kingdom Bacillati; phylum Actinomycetota; class Actinomycetes; order Micrococcales; family Intrasporangiaceae; genus Phycicoccus; species Phycicoccus sp. DTK01. The sequence goes on from NZ_BOPU01000001.1 coordinate 573,708, forward strand.
GCGTGGCGCGCGACATGAGGTAGTTCTCGTGGGTGCCGTACGAGGCGCCCTTGCCGTCGGTGTTGTTCTTGTAGAGGTTGACCCCGGGCGGGACCGTGGCCAGGCGCTCCACCGCATCGCGCATCACGAGCTCGCCGGCCCGGTCCCACGCGACGGCGGCCCGCGGGGTCGTCACCTCCGGCGAGCTGTACTCCGGGTGGGCGTGGTCGACGTAGAGCCGGGCCCCGTTGGTCAGGACGACGTTGGCGAGGGTCGGGTCCTCGACGTCGGTCAGCTGGCTCGGGTGCGCCGTGCCCCGCCCCATGTCGAAGCCGCGGGCGTCGCGCAGGGGCGCCTCGTCGGCGTAGTCCCAGCTGGCTCGGGCCGGCCGGATGCCGCGCGAGGTCGCGTACGCCGTCACGACGTCGCCCGAGGCGACCATCGGGTTGGCCTGCGGGTCCCCCGGGACGACGATCCCGTACTCGGTCTCGATCCCCATCACCCGGCGCACGGTCATGTGCCGACCATACTGAGCCCGTGCACGACTACCGCGGGATGCCCCCGCTGACCACGCTCGTCTCGCTGGTGGCCGACCTCGGACGGTCGCAGATCGCGACCGCCGACCTCGCCGCCATCCAGAAGGCGCGGGCCACGCCGCGGCCGCGCGGTGCCCTCGCCGACCGCGTCCTCGGACGGGTCGACCCGGCCGTCGGCATCACCTACGGGACGGCTCCGGCCCGCGACGAGCACGAGATCCCGCTGCGCATCTACCGGCCGCGGGCGCTGCCCGACGCGCGCGACGACGTGCCGGTCGTCATGTGGTTCCACGGCGGCGGCTGGGTCTGGGGCAACGTCGTGGACTACGACTCCCTCTGCACGCTCGTCGCGGGGCAGGTCGGGGCCGTCGTCGTCTCGGTCGACTACCGGATGGCGCCGGAGCACCGGGCGCCGCGGGCGGCCCTCGACTGCGTCGACGCGACGACGTGGGTCGGGGCCAACGGCGACGTCCTGCGCGCCGACACCTCCCGGATGGCGGTCGCCGGCGACTCGGCCGGTGGCAACCTCGCGGCCGTCGTCGCCCAGGTGCTGCGCGACCACGGGATGACGAACCTGCGCCACCAGGCCCTGCTCTACCCCGCGACGGACCTGACGATGGCCTCCCCCTCGCTCGTCACCAACGCCAACGCCCCGGTCCTCGACCGCGCGGCCGTCGACGCCTTCCGCGACCACTACCTCCCGCCCGGCGCCGACGCGAAGGACCCGCTCGTGTCGCCGCTCTGGGGCGACCTCGCCGGCCTGCCGCCGGCGCTGGTCCAGACCGCCGACCGCGACCCCATCCGCGACGACGGGTCGCGCTACGCCGCGGCGCTCGAGGAGGCCGGGGTGCCGGTGCGCCTCACCAACTACCTCGGCGTGCCGCACGGCTTCGCCACCTTCCCCGGGGCGACGCGGGTCGGGCGGATGCAGCGCGTCGAGCTCGTCACCGAGCTGTCCCGTGCGCTCTCGCGGCCGATAGCCTGACGCCATGCGCGAGATCGTCGTCTTCTCCGGTTCGGCGCACCGCGACCTCGCGCACCGCATCTGCGACGGGCTCGGGGTGCCGCTCTCGGAGTCGGTGACGGCGCGGTTCAGCAACGACTGCCTCCAGGCCCAGCTGCTCGCCAACTGCCGCCAGCGCGACGTCTACATCGTCCAGCCGCTCGTGCCGCCGACGCAGGACTCCCTCATGGAGCTCCTCCTCATGGTCGACGCCGCCCGGGGTGCCTCCGCGGCGATGGTCACCGCGGTCATCCCGCACTTCGCGTACGCCCGCTCGGACAAGAAGGACGCCTCGCGCATCTCGCTCGGCGGCCGGCTCGTCGCCGACCTCATCGCGACCGCGGGCGTCGACCGGGTCATCACGATGAACCTCCACGCCCCGCAGGTCCACGGCTTCTTCTCCGTCCCGGTCGACCACCTCACCGCGCTCGGCGAGCTGGCCAACCACTTCGTCGACCAGGACCTCGACGACACCGTCGTCGTCTCCCCCGACCTCGGCAACGCCAAGGACGCGACCCAGTTCGCCCGGCTCCTCGGGCTGCCGGTCGCGGCGGGGTCCAAGAAGCGCCTCGGCGACGACCGGGTCGTCATCGACTCGATCGTCGGCGACGTCGTCGGCAAGCGCGCGATCGTCCTCGACGACGAGATCGCGACCGGCGGCAGCATCGTCGAGCTGCTGGACCGCCTCGCCGAGCGCGGGGTCACCGAGGCCTCGGTCGCCTGCACCCACGGGCTGTTCGCCGGCCGGGCGGTCGAGCGGCTCTCCGCGCACCCGATGATCCGCGAGGTCGTGACCACCGACACCGTGCCGGCCCCGCAGGACTGGCCGGCCCTGCGCGTCCGCTCCGTCGCCGGCCTCTTCGCGGAGGCCATCAAGCGCATCCACGAGGGCGAGTCGGTCTCGAGCCTCTTCGACGGCGTCGACCCGATGCACGCCCCGCCGCGCCAGCGCTCGCTCTTCGACAAGGTGCGCGGATGAGCCGGCTCGTCCCGGCGCTGCTCGACGTCGTGCTCGTCGTCGTCTTCGCCGCCGTCGGCCGGCGCTCGCACGCCGAGGGGCTCGACCTCGCCGGCATCGCGCGCACGGCGCTGCCGTTCCTCGTCGGCACGGCCGCCGGCTGGCTGCTCGCGAGCATCGTCCTGGACTCCGGCCCGCGCAGCGTCGCGTTCGGGGCAGTCGTCGTCGTCGCGACCGTGGCGGTCGGGATGGCCCTGCGGGCCGTGGCCGCGCAGGGCGTCGCGGTCTCGTTCGTCGTCGTCGCGACGACCGTGCTGACGGTCTTCCTCGTCGGCTGGCGCCTCATCGCCCGGCTGCTGCCCTCCTGAGGCGCCCCGGCCCGGCTTGACCGGTGCCTGCCGAACGTTGGCGCAACTTTTACCCACGCGTCCTGACCTGTGGTTTCACCCTTCCCGCGTGCGGCGCAGGCGGTGGTCCGCCGGCGCCTCGGCTGGCCCCGCTCCATGCCTTTTCGTAGCGTCGGTGGGTCCGTGCCCACCCCCACGCACCCCCACGAGGAGCCCCCGATGTGCGACCAGCACGACGTCACCGTCCCCGCCCGACCCCGTCCGCTCGGCCGGCGGGCCCTCCTGCGCGGAGCGGGCGGGCTGCTCGTCGCGGGCGGCGCCGTGGCCGCCACCGCCGAGGGCGCGTTCGCGGCGACGTCGCAGAACGGCTGGCCCGCCGGCACCTCGAGCCAGGTGCCGCTGACCTCCCTCGCCGTCGGGGCCGCGACCTTCCCGGCGGGTGTGCGGACCGGTGACGTGTACACCGTCCTGCGCTACGTCGCGCAGCAGGTGAACTCGACCGTCGAGGCCCTCTACTCCCCCGGGTGCTGGGGCCACAGCTACCGCGAGATCTCCGGCAGCACGACCCTGTCCAACCACTCCAGCGGCACGGCGATCGACGTCAACGCCCCGGACCATCCCCTCGGCGCGTCCGGCACGTTCAGCTCGGCGCAGGTCTCGGCGATCCGCACGATCCTCACCCGCTGCAACGGCGTCGTCCGGTGGGGCGGCGACTACTCGGGCCGCAAGGACGAGATGCACTTCGAGATCAACGTGCCGCCGGGCGACTCGCGCCTCTCGTCCCTCGCGGCGTCCCTCGGTGGCGGGGGCGGCACCCCGGACCCCGAGCCGATCAGCTGGACGACGGTGCGCAGCGGCAGCAGCGGCTTCCGCGTCACGACCGCGCAGTACCTGCTGCGGGCGCGCGGGCAGTCTCTGTCGGTCGACGGCGTCTTCGGCTCCGGCACGGACTCGGCCGTCCGGTCCTTCCAGTCCTCGCGCGGCCTCACCGCCGACGGCATCGTCGGCACCAACACGTGGACGGCGCTCGTCGTCACCGTCCAGTCCGGCTCGTCCGGGGACGCCGTGCGTGCGGTGCAAACGTGCTTGTCCGCCAAGGGCTTCGCGGCGTCGGTCGACGGCGTCTTCGGCTCCGGCACGGACTCGGCCGTGCGGTCCTTCCAGTCCTCGCGCAGCCTCGTCGTCGACGGCGTCGTCGGCTCCGACACCTGGCAGGCGCTGGAGGCCTGACCGGCCTCCGACACAGGACTTCGTCCACGAGACCCCGGCTCCGAGCCGGGGTCTCGTGGACATTTCGGGGTGACCCCGAAAAGGTGAGGCGGGTGGGGTCAGAGATACTGGCCGGTGTTGGCGACCGTGCTGATGGACTTGCCGGGCTCGGTGCCCTCCTTGGTCTTGATGAGCGTGCGGATGTAGACGATCCGCTCGCCCTTCTTGCCCGAGATGCGCGCCCAGTCGTCCGGGTTCGTCGTGTTCGGCAGGTCCTCGTTCTCGCGGAACTCGTCGGTGCACGACTGGAGCAGGTGGTCGACCCGCAGGCCGCGCTGGCCGGTGTCGAGGAGGTCCTTGATGGCCATCTTCTTCGCCCGGTCGACGATGTTCTGGATCATCGCGCCGGAGTTGAAGTCCTTGAAGTAGAGGACCTCCTTGTCGCCGCCGGCGTAGGTGACCTCGAGGAAGCGGTTCTCCTCCTCCTCGGAGTACATGCGCAGGACGACCGCGTCGATCATGGCCTGGACGGTGGCGTCGTCCGACCCGCCGTTCTGGGCGACGTCGTCGGCGTGCAGCGGGAGCCCGACCGTCAGGTACTTCGCGAAGATGTCGCGGGCGGCCTCGGCGTCCGGGCGCTCGATCTTGATCTTCACGTCGAGGCGGCCGGGGCGCAGGATCGCGGGGTCGATCATGTCCTCACGGTTCGAGGCGCCGATGACGATGACGTGCTCGAGGCCCTCGACGCCGTCGATCTCGGCGAGCAGCTGCGGGACGATCGTCGTCTCGACGTCGGAGGACACGCCCGAGCCGCGGGTGCGGAAGAGCGACTCCATCTCGTCGAAGAACACGACGACCGGGAAGCCCTCGTTCGACTTCTCGCGCGCCCGCTGGAAGATGAGGCGGATGTGCCGCTCGGTCTCGCCGACGTACTTGTTGAGCAGCTCGGGGCCCTTGATGTTGAGGAAGAAGGACTTGCCGGGCTCGCGCCCCTCCTTCTCGGCGACCTTGCGGGCCAGGCTCGCCGCGACCGCCTTGGCGATCATCGTCTTGCCGCAGCCGGGCGGGCCGTAGAGCAGGACGCCCTTCGGCGGCTTGAGCTGGTGCTCGGTGTAGAGGTCGGCGTGCAGGTAGGGCAGCTCCACGGCGTCGCGGATGGCCTCGATCTGCCGACCGAGCCCCCCGATGTCGCGGTAGCCGATGTCCGGGACCTCCTCGAGGACGAGGTCGGCGACCTCGGCCTTGGGGATGCGCTCGTAGACGAACCCGGAGCGCGACTCGAGCAGCAGCGCGTCGCCGGCCCGGACCGTGACGTCGTCGAGGGAGGCCGCCATCCGGCAGACCCGCTCCTCGTCGGCCTGCGCGACGACGAGGACGCGCCCGTCCTCGAGCACCTCCTTGCACAGGACGACCTCGCCGACGGTCTCGAAGCCGTGCGCCGCGACGACGTTCATCGCCTCGTTGAGCATCACCTCGCGGCCGGGCCGCAGGTCGCCGGCGTCGATCGACGGGCTGACCGCCACGTGCATCTTGCGGCCGCTCGTGAGGATGTCGGCGGTGCCGTCGTCGAAGAGCTCGAGCACCGTGCCGTACGCGGCGGGCGGCTGCGCGAGCCGGTCGACCTCCGACTTCAGGGTGACGATCTGCTCGCGGGCGTCCCGGAGGGTGCGCACGAGGCGCTCGTTCTGCGCCGAGAGGGTGGCGGCCTGGGAGCGGACCTTGGCCAGGTCGCGCTCGAGCGAGCGCAGCTGGGCCGGGCTGGCCTCGCCCGACCGGCGCATCGCCGCGAGCTCGGCCTCGAGGGACGCGCGCTCGGCCTCCAGGCGCTCGGTCGTGTCCTCGGGTCCACGGGGCTCGTCGGTGCTCATACCCGAGCCTAACCCCGGCGGATCAGGGTGAGTCGGAGGTTCCGGCCACCGAACGCCGCACCTTGCGAACCTTCTTGTCCGAGGGCACCCGCTCGCCGACGTTCTCGGGGGTCCAGTCGGCCTCGGTCGCCTCCTCGCTCGTGACGTAGCCCTTCCCGGGCCGGCGCTTGCGCAGCGGCGGGGTGGTGCCGGGGGCGAGGCGGCGGGTCGTCACGAGGAAGCCGGTGTGCCCGTGCATCCGGTGCTGGGGGCGGACGGCGAGGCCCTCCAGGTGCCAGCCGCGCACGAGGGACTCCCACGCCTGCGGCTCGGTGTACGTGCCGTGGTCGCGCATCGCCTCCGCGACCTTGGAGAGCTGGGTCGCGGTGGCGACGTAGCAGATGAGGACGCCGCCGGGCGCCAGCGCCTCGGAGACGGCGTCGAGGCACTCCCAGGGGGCCAGCATGTCGAGGACGACGCGGTCGACGGTGCCGGGCTCGACGGCCTCGGGCAGCGACTCGACGAGGTCGCCGACGGTCACCGTCCACGCGGGGTGGTCACCGCCGAAGAACTCGCGGGCGTTGCCCCGGGCGATGTCCGCGAAGTCCTCGCGCCGCTCGAAGGACAGCAGCCGCCCGTGCTCCCCCACCGCGCGCAGCAGCGACATCGAGAGCGCGCCGGACCCGACGCCCGCCTCGACGACCGTCGCGCCGGGGAAGACGTCGGCCATCATGACGATCTGGCCGGCGTCCTTGGGGTAGACGACGGCGGCGCCGCGGGGCATCGACATGACCCAGTCGGCGAGGAGCGGCCGCAGGGCGAGGTACTGGACGCCGGCGGTGTTGGTCACCGTCGAGCCGTCGGGCGCCCCGATGAGGTCGTCGTGGCTCAGGTGGCCGCGGTGGGTGTGGAACTGCTTCCCGGGGGCGAGGGTGATCGTGTGCAGCCGGCCCCGGGGGTCGGTCAGCTGGACGCGGTCGCCCTCGGCGAAGGGGCCGCGGCGGTGCTCGGCTCCGGTGGCACTCATGGCGGGGAGTCTAGGTGCGGCGTCGGGTGCGTCCGGCAGCGGCGTCGATGCCGGCGGGCACGAGCAGGCCCCACGGCGCCCCGCCCCGCGTGAGGACGACGACCTCGACCCCCGACTCGGCCATCGCCCGCAGCGGCCGGCCGAGCTCGTCGCCCGGCTCGGCCTCGAGGACGTTGGCGTCGGGCAGGCGCTCGACGAGGGCCCCGACCGGGGTCGTCGCAGGCGCGTCCAGGGGCACGCGCCGCAGCAGGAGGGTCGGGCGGCCGGTGTCGTCGGCGACGAGGACGTAGGCGGGATGCTCGCGCGCGACGGCCAGCGGGGTCTCGGGCGGCAGGACGGTGACGGCCGCCGCGGCGTCCCCGACCCGAACGGTGTCGAACAGCCGCTCGACCTTGGCGCGGCGCAGCCCGGCCGTCGCGCCGCTCCACAGCACCCACGCCATGACCAGGCCGATGAGCAGGTCGAACAGCTGCGGGGTGTCTCCGCGCAGCAGCGGCAGGACGAGGAACCAGACGACGATGCCGACGGCGACGAGCCGTCCGATCCACCCGGCGACGAGCAGCCCGAGGTCGCGGCGGCCGGTCACCGCCCAGACGAGCGACTGGAGGGCGGCGCCACCGTCGAGCGGCAGCCCGGGCAGGAGGTTGAACACCGCGAGGAGGGCGTTGAGCAGGCCGAAGGACCACGCGAACTGGCCGACGTCGCCGTCCTGCGACCAGCCGATCCCGAGGCCGACGGCGGCGAGCACGGCGTTGACGAAGGGCCCGGCGAGCGCGACGACGGCGGTGCGCCCCGGGGTGGCGCCGGTGGCGTCGTACGAGGTGTGCCCGCCCCAGACGGTGGCGACCACCTGGTGCACGTGGAAGCCGAGGCGCCGGGCCGAGAGGGCGTGCCCGACCTCGTGCCCGAGGACGGCGACGAGGATCGACACGACGAGCCAGGCGGCGTAGGCGACGCCGTAGGTGGGCCCGTTGACCGAGCCGGCCCGGTAGCCCTGGAACGCCACGAGGACGGCGAGGATGAGCCAGGTCCGGTCGAGGTAGACGGGGACCGTCGCGACCCGGCCCAGCCGCACGGATCCCGCCGGGGCCGGGGGCGAGGTGGACATGCCGCCGACCCTACGCGAGCCGGACGGCATACTGATGTCCTCCCCGACGACGTCCCGAGAGGACCCCGAGCAGCCCCGTGAGCGCCCAGCACCGACCCGATGCCACCGACGCCCTGACCAGTGCACTCCGTGAGCGGGTCCTCGTCCTCGACGGCGCGATGGGCACGATGATCCAGGCCCGCCAGCTGTCCGAGTCCGACTACCGCGGAGACCGGTTCGCCGACCACCCGAGCGACCTGCGGGGCAACAACGACCTGCTGTCGCTGACCCAGCCGGACGTCATCCGCGAGATCCACGAGGCCTACCTCGACGCCGGCGCCGACCTCGTCGAGACCAACACCTTCAACGCGCAGCGGATCTCCCTCGCCGACTACGGGATGTCCGAGCTCGCGTACGAGATGAACGTCGCGGCCGCGACCCTGGCCCGGGCCGCGTGCGACGCGGTCGAGGAGCGCAGCGGCCGTCCGCGCTGGGTCCTCGGCACCCTCGGGCCGACGAACCGCACCGCCTCCATCTCGCCCGACGTCAACGACCCCGGCGCGCGCAACACGAGCTTCGACGAGCTGGCCGAGGCCTACCTCGAGCAGGCCCGCGGCCTCGTCGACGGCGGCGCCGACGTGCTGCTCGTCGAGACGATCTTCGACACGCTCAACGCCAAGGCGGCGATCTTCGCCCTCGAGACCCTCTTCGAGGAGCACGACCGCCGCTGGCCGGTCATGATCTCGGGGACGATCACCGACGCCTCGGGGCGGACGCTGTCCGGGCAGGTCACCGAGGCCTTCTGGTACTCGGTGCGCCACGCCCGCCCGCTCGCCATCGGCCTCAACTGCGCGCTCGGCGCGAGCGACCTGCGGCCCTACGTCGCCGAGCTGTCGCGGATCGCCGACTGCTTCGTCTCCGCCCACCCGAACGCCGGCCTGCCCAACGCCTTCGGCGAGTACGACGAGGGCCCCGAGGCGATGGCCGAGGTCGTCGGCGAGTTCGCCTCCGCCGGCCTGGTCAACATCGTCGGCGGCTGCTGCGGCACGACGCCCGGGCACATCGCCGCCATCGCGGCGGCCGCCGCGGACGGCACGCCGCGCGAGCCCGCCGAGGTCGCGCCGGCGCTGCGGCTCTCGGGCCTGGAGCCCCTCGTCGTCGCCGACGACAGCCTCTTCGTCAACGTCGGCGAGCGCACGAACATCACGGGCTCGGCCCGCTTCCGCCGGTTGATCCGCGAGGAGGACTACCCGACCGCGCTCTCGGTGGCCCGCCAGCAGGTCGAGTCCGGCGCGCAGGTCATCGACGTCAACATGGACGAGGGGATGATCGACGGCGTCGCGGCGATGGACCGCTTCCTCAAGCTCATCGCCTCCGAGCCGGACATCTGCCGCGTCCCGGTCATGGTCGACTCGAGCAAGTGGGACGTCATCGAGGCGGGCCTCAAGGTCACCCAGGGCAAGGCGATCATCAACTCGATCTCGATGAAGGAGGGCGTCGAGCCCTTCCTCGCGCACGCCCGGCTCGCGCGCAAGCACGGGGCCGCCGTCGTCGTCATGGCCTTCGACGAGGAGGGCCAGGCCGACAGCCTCGAGCGCCGCCAGGAGATCTGCGGGCGCGCCTACCGGCTGCTGACCGAGGAGGTCGGCTTCCCGGCCGAGGACATCATCTTCGACCCCAACGTCTTCGCGGTCGCCACCGGCATCGAGGAGCACGCCGCCTACGGCACCGACTTCATCGAGGCCACCCGCTGGATCTCCGAGAACCTCCCCCACGCCCTGGTCTCCGGCGGTGTCTCGAACGTCTCGTTCAGCTTCCGCGGCAACAACGCCGTCCGCGAGGCCATCCACGCCGTGTTCCTCTACCACGCGATCCACGCGGGGATGGACATGGGCATCGTCAACGCCGGCGCCCTCGTGCCCTACGACACGCTCGACCCGCGCCTGCGCGACGCCATCGAGGACGTCGTGCTCAACCGGCGCGAGGACCCGCAGGAGGCGACCGAGCGGCTGCTGGAGCTCGCCGAGGAGTTCCGCTCCGACGGGCAGGCCGCCGAGGCCGCCGCCGAGGAGTGGCGCGAGCTGCCGCTGCGCGAGCGGATCACCCACGCGCTCGTCAAGGGCATCGACGACCACGTCGTCGACGACACCGAGGCGCTGCGCGTCGAGATCGCCGAGGCCGGCGGCCGCCCGCTCGAGGTCATCGAGGGCCCGCTCATGGACGGGATGAACGTCGTCGGCGACCTCTTCGGCGACGGCAAGATGTTCCTCCCCCAGGTGGTCAAGTCCGCCCGCGTCATGAAGAAGGCCGTCGCGCACCTCGTGCCGTACATCGAGGCCGAGAAGGACGAGGCCGCCCGGCAGAAGAGCAAGGGCAAGGTCGTCATGGCCACGGTCAAGGGCGACGTGCACGACATCGGCAAGAACATCGTCGGCGTCGTCCTCCAGTGCAACAACTACGACGTCGTCGACCTCGGCGTCATGGTCCCGCTGCAGAAGATCATCGACACCGCGCGTGAGGAGAAGGCCGACGTCATCGGCCTGTCCGGGCTCATCACGCCCAGCCTCGACGAGATGGTCCAGGTGGCCACCGAGATGGAGCGCCAGGGCCTCGACCTGCCGCTGCTGCTCGGTGGGGCGACGACCTCGAAGGCGCACACGGCCGTCAAGGTCGACGAGCGCTACTCCGGCCCGGTCGTCTGGGTCAAGGACGCGAGCCGGTCGGTGCCCGTCGTCAGCCAGCTGCTCTCGGACGCCCAGCGCGGCCCGCTCGTCGACGGTGTGGCCCAGGAGTACGCCGAGCTGCGTCGCCGTCACGCCGCGAAGTCCGGTGAGCGCCCGCTGGCCGACCTCGCCACCGCCCGCGCGAACGCCCCTGCGCTGGACTGGTCCTCGTACCGTCCGATGCGCCCGCACCTGCTCGCGCAGCAGGAGGGCGACCGCTGGTCGGCGCCGAAGGACAGCCGCTGGAGGCGCGCCGCGCACCAGTTCACCCGCGTCTGGGAGGACTACCCGGTCGCGGACCTGCGCGAGTACATCGACTGGACGCCGTTCTTCCTCGCCTGGGAGGTGCGCGGGCGCTACCCCGACGTGCTCAACAACCCCACGACGTCCGAGGTCGCGCGCAAGCTCTTCGACGACGCGCAGCGGATGCTCGACCGCATCGAGCGGGAGCACTGGCTGCACCCGCGCGGCGTCGTCGGGATGTTCCCGGCGAGCTCCGTCGGGGACGACCTCGAGGTGTACGCCGACGAGGAGCGCACGAGCGTGCTCACGACCCTCCACGGGCTGCGCCAGCAGGGGCGGCACCGCGAGGGCGTCGCCAACAAGTGCCTCTCCGACTTCGTCGCGCCGAAGGAGACGGGCCTGCGCGACCACGTCGGCGCGTTCTCGGTGACGGCCGGCCTCGGCCTCGAGGACCGGCTCCAGGCGTTCAAGGACGAGCTCGACGACTACTCGGCGATCATGCTCGAGGCCCTCGCCGACCGGCTCGCCGAGGCGTTCGCGGAGCGGCTGCACCAGCGGGTCCGCACGGACCTCTGGGGGTACGCGGCCGACGAACGCCTCGACAACGCCTCGCTCATCGCGGAGAAGTACCGCGGCATCCGACCCGCGCCGGGCTACCCGGCGTGCCCCGACCACACGGAGAAGACGACCCTCATGGCGCTCCTCGGCGGTGAGGAGCGCACCGGGGTGCGGCTGACGGAGTCGATGGCCATGTGGCCGGGCGCGTCGGTGTCCGGCTGGTACTTCGCCCACCCGGAGAGCCAGTACTTCGTCGTCGGGCGGCTCGGGCGCGACCAGGTCGAGGACTACGCGGCCCGCAAGGGCTGGGACCTGCGCACCGCCGAGCGCTGGCTCGGCCCGAACCTCGGCTACACCCCGGAGGACTGAGGCCCGGACGCCGGACCGACCTCGGGACCGCGTGCAGGGCCGGGCTCGAGGCGGTCGGCCACCTGGACGAGCAGGACGACCAACCAGACCCGGGCCGCGAGGCCGGCCAGGACCACCAGCAGGAAGAGGACGGTCACGGCGTCGTTCGTCCCACCCTGCAGCACGAACCCGAGGGGCGAGGTCGTCGCCGAGTGCAGGCCGAACAGCGTCAGGCCGACGGCGGTGGCCATGACGTCTGCGCCGAGGATCGTCCGGGCCGCATGGGCGCTGCGGGGGTCGTCGGACCGCAGGAGCGCGCTGAGCGCCAGCGTGATGCCGGCGACGACGCCGAGGTCCGCGATGGTCACGAGCAGCCCGGGCCACGTCGCCCGGCCGAGCAGGCCCGTGGCCGCGGCGACCTCGGCCACGGAGAGGACGGCGGCCGTCAGGGCGGCCGCCCGGGTGACGGCGAAGCCCGCGTGGAGGGACCGGACCCGGTGCAGCCCCACCACGACGAGCGCCCAGCCGAGGGGGTCGGCCACGAGGTCGAACCCGTCGACCGACAGGTCGACGAAGACGACGACCAGCCCCACCGCCACGAGCGTCAGCGCGCGCGTCCCTGGCGGTTGGTTCATGCTGCGCATCAGACGTCCTCGAGCATCGCCGTGGCCCACCCCACGTGCACCGTTCTCCCCACGGGGCGAGGGTAGCCGTCCACGGTGCCCCGGGGTGGCGGCTCGGCGGTGTCGGGGCCGGCGCCTACCGTGGGCCCCATGACCCCCGCCCTCTCGCCGAGCCGCGCCGCGGACTTCAAGCAGTGCCCGCTGCTGTTCCGCTTCCGCACGATCGACAAGCTGCAGGGTCCCCCGTCCCCCGCCGCCGCGCGCGGCACCCTCGTCCACGCCGTGCTCGAGCACCTCTTCGAGCTGCCGGCCGACGAGCGCACCCCCGCGGCCGCCACCGCCCTGCTCGAGCCCCGCTGGCGCGCCCTCGTCGAGGAGCGCCCCGAGCTCGCCGCGATGATCGAGGACGACGAGCAGCTGACCGAGGACGCCTGGTTCGCCGGCGCGCGCACCCTCGTCGAGCAGTGGTTCGACCTCGAGGACCCGACCCGGCTCGAGCCGGCCGCCCGCGAGCTGTACGTCGAGACCGAGATCGAGGGCCTGACGCTGCGCGGCTACGTCGACCGGCTCGACGTCGCCCCCGACGGTGCGATGCGGGTCGTCGACTACAAGACCGGCCGCTCCCCCGGCGAGCTCTTCGAGGCCAAGGCACTCTTCCAGATGAAGTTCTACGCCCTCGTGCTGTGGCGCATCCACGGCGAGGTCCCCAAGATGCTCCAGCTGGTCTACCTCGGCAACGGCGAGGTCGTCCGCTACGTCCCGGACGAGCGCGACCTGCGCGCCATCGAGCGCAACGTCCGCGCGATCTGGGACGCCGTCGTGCGGGCCGCGCAGTCCGGCGACTGGCGCCCGCGCACCTCGCGGCTGTGCGACTGGTGCGACTTCCACGAGTACTGCCCCGAGTTCGGCGGCACCCCGCCGCCGCTGCCCGAGGGCGCGGGGCTCATCGCGCTCGACCCCGCCCGCTCGGGCGAGGCGTCACCCGACGACGAGTGACGCGACGGCCTCGGCGAGCCCCTGCGGGGTCATCCCGTCGAGGCCGCTCACCTGCACCGCGCCGGCCGTCTCGGGCACGGGCACGACGTGCGGGACCGCCAGGGTCGGCACCCCGGCCGCCACGGCCGAGCGGACGCCCGTCGGGCTGTCCTCGATGGCCACGCAGCGGGCCGGGTCGACGCCGAGCATCCGCGCCGCCGCCTGGTAGGGCTCCGGGTGCGGCTTGCCGTGCGACACCTCGTCCCCGGTGACGACCACCGCGAACGCACCGTCCGGCAGCGCCTCGACGACCGCGTCGGCGAGCACGCGCCACGACATCGTCACCAGCGCGCTCGGCACACCGGCGTCCCGCAGGGCGGCGAGCAGCTCGCGCGCCCCCGGCCGCCACGGCACGTGCTCGCGGACCTGGGCGACGACCCGGACGAGCAGCTCGTCGACGATCCGCTCGGGCTCCCAGTCGATCGGCGAGTTGGCCCGGATGAACTCGGCCGAGACCATGAGGTCGTTGCCGACGAGCTGGTGGGCGAACTCGTCGTTCCACGTCCCGCCGTGCTCCTCGACGATCGCGTGCTCGGCGGCGATCCAGTACGGCTCGGTGTCGACGAGGGTGCCGTCCATGTCCCAGAGGACCGCTGCGGGGAGGCTCATGAACGAGGAGCCTATCGAGCCGTAGGGTGGAGTCCTGACCCGCCTGAGGAGGACCCCCGTGATCGAGCTCGAGGACATCGGCGATCTGCACGACCCCGTGATGATCGCCGCGTTCGAGGGCTGGAACGACGCCGGGGAGGCCGCCAGCTCCGTGCTCGAGCACCTCGCGGACGTCTGGGGCGCCGAGGTCGTCGCGGCCCTCGACCCCGAGGACTACTACGACTTCCAGGTCAACCGGCCACGGGTCGTCGTCGAGGGCGGCAAGCGCCGCATCAGCTGGCGCACCACCCGCATCCTCGTGGCCCGCGACACCTCGCTCGGCCGCGACGTCATCATCGTCCAGGGCGTCGAGCCGTCGTTCCGCTGGCGGGCCTTCGCCGTCGAGCTGATGGAGCTCGCCGAGGCCGCCGACGTCTCGATGGTCGTCACGCTCGGCGCCCTCATGGCCGACGTCGCCCACACCCGCCCGATCCCGGTCACCGCCACCTCCGACAACGAGGACACCCGGCACCGCCACGGCCTCGAGGTGAGCGGCTACGAGGGGCCCACCGGCATCGTCGGCGTCGTCTCCGACGCGGCGACCCAGGTCGGCATCCCGTCGGTGTCGTGCTGGGCCGCCGTGCCGCACTACGCCGGCCACTCCCCCAGCCCGAAGGCGACGCTCGCGCTCGTCGGGCGCCTCGAGGAGCTCTTCGACGCCCCGATCGAGCACGACGAGCTCGAGGACGACGCCCGCGCCTGGGAGCGGGGCATCAACGAGCTCGCCGAGTCCGACAGCGAGGTCGCCGAGTACGTCGAGAGCCTCGAGGAGGCGCAGGACACCGCCGAGCTCCCCGAGGCGAGCGGCGACGCCATCGCCAAGGAGTTCGAGCGCTACCTGCGCCGCCGCGGCACGGACGAGCCCGGCACCTCCGGCCCCGTCTGAGGGTCGGTCAGAGCCGGACCCCGAGCACGGCGTCGAGCGTCCGGGCCAGCAGCCCGGGCGCGGCCGGATCCTCGCCGGAGGCGCCGGCCAGGGTCTCGTCGCACCACGCGTCGACGGCCTCGAGCGCGCGCGGCGTCGACAGGTCGTCGGCGACGGCGGCGCGCACCGCCGCGATGGTCGCCGTCGGGTCGGCGCCCCCGTTCGTCGAGAGGGCGCTGCGCCACCGGTCGAGGCGGGTCTGGGCCTGCGCCAGCAGGGAGTCGGTGTACTCCCAGTCGGTCCGGTAGTGCTGGGCGAGCAGGACGAGGCGGATGGCCATCGGGTCGACGCCGTCGGCGCGGAGCTTCGAGACGAGGACGAGGTTGCCCTTGGACTTGCTCATCTTCTCGCCCTCGTAGCCGACCATGCCCTGGTGGACGTAGAGGCGGGCGAAGACGTCGTCGCCGGTCAGCGCGTCGGCCTGGACGGCGCTCATCTCGTGGTGCGGGAAGACGAGGTCGCTGCCGCCGCCCTGGATGTCGATGGGGTGGCCGAGGTGCTCGAGCGAGATGGCCGTGCACTCGATGTGCCAGCCGGGACGGCCGCTGCCGAGGACCTCGTCCTCCCACGAGGGCTCGCCGGCCCGCGCGCCGCGCCACAGGAGGGGGTCGAGCGCGTCGCGCTTGCCCTCGCGGTCGGGGTCGCCACCGCGCTCGGCGAAGACGTCGAGCATCTGCTCCCGCGTCCACCGCGAGACGTCACCGAAGTCCGGCGTCCGGGCGAGGTCGAGGTAGACGTCGTCGCCGTCACCCTCGCTGTCGGGCAGCGGGACCCGGTACGCCGCACCGGAGTCCAGCAGCCGCCGCACGGCGAGCCGGATCTCGTCCATCGACTCGACGACACCGCGGTAGGCGTCCGGCGGGATGACCGACAGGGCGGTCATGTCCTCGCGGAACAGGTCGATCTCGGACGTCGCGAGCTCGCGCCAGTCGCGGCCGTCGCGCGCCGCCCTCTCGAGCAGCGGGTCGTCGACGTCGGTGACGTTCTGCACGTACTCGACCCGGTGCCCGGCGTCGCGCAGCGCGCGCTGGACGAGGTCGAACGTCACGTAGGTGGCCGCGTGCCCGAGGTGGGTCGCGTCGTACGGCGTGATGCCGCAGACGTAGATGCGGGCGACCTCGCCGGCCCCGACGGGGACGACGGCGCCTCGGCTGGTGTCGTGCAGCCGGAGCGGCTCTCCGACTCCGGGGACCTCAGGGACGAAGGGGGTGGGCCACGACTTCACCGGGCAAGCGTACGGGGCGTGGTCAGAGCGCCGGCCACGGGATGGCGGGCCAGCCCGGTGCTGGGAGAGGGTGACGCCGGCGGCGCAGCAGCATGGCGACCCGGTGGGTCAGCGCGTCGACCTCCGCGGGGGTCAGCAGCGGCTCGAGCGCGTCGGGCAGGTCGGCGCCCAGCGCGGTGGCCAGGCGCTCCAGGCGGGCCAGGTCGGCGTCCGGCAGCGGCTCGCCGGCCCAGCCCCACAGGACGGTCCGCAGCTTGGGCTCGACGCCGAGGCTGACCCCGTGGTCGCAGCCCCGCACGGCGGCGCCGTCGCGCAGGACGTGGCTGCCCTTGCGGTCGGAGTTGTTGAGCGCGGCGTCGAGGACGGCGACGGTGCGCAGGGCCGGTTCACCGCAGTGCGCGACGACGACGGGCTCCCCGAGCGGTGACTCCCCCTCGAGGACGACGAGCCAGCCGTCGGGCACCTCCCCCGGCGTGACGACGTCGACGAGCGGCGGGGTGTCGTCCTCCCCCACCGACCCGACCCACAGCTGCACCGAGCCGTGCCCCCGCGGTCCCTCCCGCAGCACGGTCGGCGGGACGACGTCGAAGCCGCCGGCCTCGCTGACCAGCCACGCCGCCCGCTCGCGGGCCACGAGCGTGCCGTCCGGGTAGTCCCAGAGCCGGCGCTCGGTCATCTCGGGCTTGTGGATGGCCAGCACCTCGTCGGCCGGGTCGCCGACGAAGCAGAGGAGCGCGCCGTTCGAGGAGCCCTGGATGCGGCCCACCGGCGTCAGCTCGCCGTGGGTCAGCAGCTCCTCGAGGTCAGCGCCGGTACCCGTTGGCACGAGGGCAGATGTGGCCGGTGGGGTCGAGGGGCTGGCCGCAGAACGGGCACGCGGGCCGGCCGGCGGAGAGCACCTTGCCGCAGCGCCGGGCGAAGGCCCGCGCCGCGACCGGGTCGAGGACGACGCGCAGGGTCTCGAGCCCGTCCTCGTCGGTCTCCTCCGGGTCCTGGTCGTGGCACTCGATGACGAGGACGCGACGCTCGGGGTCCCACGCGAGGGCGAGGGTGTCGACCCGGAACTCGTCCTCGATGGGGGCGTCGAGCGGGTCGGTGTCGCCCTCGCCCAGCGGCTCGGTGGCCGCGCCCTCGGCGTGCGCGTCGAGCAGGTCGTTGACCCGGTCGGCGAGTGCGTTGACCTGCACCTTCTCGAGCGAGACCGAGACGGTGCGACCCCCGCCCCGGGCCTGGAGGAAGAAGGTGCGGCCGCCCGGGGGGCCCACGGTGCCGGCGACGAAGCGCTCCGGCGGGTCGAACACGGTGGCAGGCATGGCACCCACCCTAGATCGAGAACCCCGCCGGCAGCTCCAGGCGGTGGCGGGCCATGAGGTCCTCGTCCCGGAGCAGGTCGAGGGTCGGCCCGTCCGCCACGATCGTGCCCTCCGAGAGGACCACCGACCGGGGGCAGAGCTCGACCGCGTAGGGCAGGTCGTGGGTGACCATGAGGATGGTCACGTCGAGGCCGTGGAGGATCTCGGCGAGCTCGCGCCGCGACGCGGGGTCGAGGTTCGACGACGGCTCGTCGAGGACGAGGATCTCGGGGCGCATCGCGAGGACGGTCGCGATGGCGACGCGTCGGCGCTGGCCGAAGCTCAGGTGGTGCGGGGCGCGGTCGGCGAGGTCACCGACCCCGACCGCCTCGAGCGCCTCGGTGACCCGGCCCTCGAGCTCGGCGCCGCGCAGGCCGAGGTTGGCCGGTCCGAAGGCGACGTCGTCGCGGACCGTCGGCATGAAGAGCTGGTCGTCGGGGTCCTGGAACACGATGCCCACGCGCCGGCGCACCTCGAGGAGGTTCTCCTCGACGACCGGCAGGCCCGAGACCGTCACCGATCCGTGGCCCGGCAGCAGGACGCCGTTGAGGTGCAGGACCAGGGTCGTCTTGCCGGCGCCGTTGGGGCCGAGGAGCGCGACCCGCTCCCCCGGGTGGACGTGGAGGTCGACGCCGAAGAGCGCCTGGTGGCCGCCCGGGTAGGCGTACGCGACGGCGCGGAGGTCGAGGACGGGGGTGGTCATCCGGCCATCCTCGTCGAGACGGCGACGACGAGCGCCACCGCGGCCGGTGCGAGGCCGACGGCCCAGTCGCGGCCGGTGGCGGTCAGGGGCGCGGTGACGGGCATCGACCCGCTCCAGCCCCGGCTGACCATCGCCAGGTGCACGCGCTCGCCGCGCTCGTAGCTGCGGATGAACAGCGCGCCGGTGCCGGCGGCCAGCGCCGGCCACGAGCGCACCGAGCGGGCCGAGAACCCCCGCGAGAGGCGGGCGACCTTCATCCGGTGCAGCTGGTCGGCGACGACGTCGAGGTAGCGGACCATGAACGAGGCGATGAGCACGAGCGGGTCGGGCACCCGCAGGTGCTGCAGCGCCCGCACGAGGTCGCGGGGCGGGGTCGTGACGGCGAAGGTGACGGCGGCGAGCACGCCGGTCGTCCCCTTGAGGAGCAGCGCCACGGCGGCGGTCAGACCGGTCTGCGACACCGTGACCGGTCCGAGGGCGACCTGCGGGCCGACCGCGACGAACGGCAGGACGACCGCGAACACCGCGAAGGGCGTCTCGACGGCGAGGCGGGGCAGCACGTGGCGGGCCGGGACCCGCGCCGTGAGCAGGAGCACGACGGCGAGGGCGAGGAGCGCGCCGAGGGCCGGGTGCGCCTCGGAGGGCACGGCGACGACGGCGAGGACGAACGCCACGAGGCCGACGAGCTTGACGTGGGCGGGCAGCCGGTGGAGGACCGAGCGGCCCTCGACGTGCAGGTGCCGGCCGGGGCCGGACCCCACGTCAGTCGTGGGTCCGGTGGCCGCGGCGACGCACGAGCAGCACGAGCAGCACGAGGCCGAACATCACCAGGCCGGTGACGACCGCGCCGATGACACCGGCGAGGCCGCCGGAGAGCCGGGCGTCGCCGACCCCCTTGACCCCGTAGTCGGCCAGGGGCGACCCGGCCGCGGCCGAGTCGCGGGCGACGCCCTCGAAGCCGAGGGTGGCCGCGACGTGCTCGAGGCCGTCCGGGTGGCTGGAGGCGTAGAAGGAGACGACGCCGGCGATGACGAGGCAGACGGCCAGCCCGACGACGACGAGACGACGGGTGCTGACGCGCGGGGTGTCGGTGGCGGTGCTCATGCGACGGGCTCCGGGGTGCGCAGCTCGAGCGCGGGCATCCGACCGCGCGCGACGTGGACGAGGTCGGGACGGGCGGCGACGATGCTCGTCACCGCGAGGAAGGTGATGGCCGCCTCGCCGAGCCCGATGAGGACGTGCCAGCCGACCATCGTCGCGGCGAGCGTGCCGAGCGGGATCGGCGCTGCTCCGCCGACGGCGTAGAGGCCGGTGAAGGTGAGCGCGGCGACGGGCACGCTGACGAACGCGCCGGCGGAGGCTGCGACGGGGATGCTCGCGAGGCGCTTGGGCAGCAGGGCCAGCACGCCGCGGGCGACCGCGTAGCCGACCCAGACGCCGACGACGCCCATGAGGACGACGTTCGTGCCGAGCGCCGTGACGCCGCCGTCGGCGAAGAGGAAGGCCTGGACGGCGAGGACGACGGCGAGGCAGAGCGTCGCGGTCGCCGGGCCGACGAGCACCGCGGCGAGCGCCGCCCCGAGCAGGTGCCCGGAGGTGCCGGCCCCGACCGGGAAGTTGACCATCTGGGCGGCGAACACGAAGACGGCGACGAGGCCGGCCAGCGGCGCGGTGCGCTCGTCGAGCTCGCGCCGGGAGGCGCGCACGAGGGAGGCCCCGACGACGCCCGCGGCCACGACGCCGGTGGCGACGGAGGTCGGTGCGTCGAGGAACCCGTCGGGGACGTGCATGGTGACCTCCGGCTGTCGACGGTTGTTGTTGCGAACAGTGTGCAACAACTCCTGCACAGTATTCGCAGGAGTGACGGTCGATCAACGCCGGGACCGCGAACCCCTCCGACCGGTCAGCCCGCTCCCCCGCCCACCGTCGAGTCGCCGGCGGCGTGCTGGGTCGGCATCGCGACGAGCCCCGCGAGGTCGCCGCCGTGGGTGTTGCTCGTGAGCAGGACCATCCGGGTCGGTGTCACGTGGACGGCGCTGACCGAGCCGGGGTCGACCCGCACCCGCTGCAGTCCGCCGATGCCCGCCCCGACCGCCTCGGCGAGCACCGCCTTGATGGGGTCGCCGTGGCTGACGGCCAGCCACACGGCGGCCTTCCCGTGCTCGGCCTCGACCTCGGCGTCGAGGGCACGGACGGCGCCGACGACGCGCTCGGCCATCTGCCCGAGCGACTCCCCCGCGTGCTCCTCCGACGGCGGGAAGGTCGCCGCGGCGGGGTCGTCCTGGATGGTGCGCCACAGCGGGTCCTTCGCGGCGTCGGCGAGCTTCCGCCCCGTCCACGAGCCGTAGTGGCACTCGCCGAGGCGCTCGTCCGTGCCGACCTCGAGCTCCGGCACGGCGACGGCGGCGGTCTCGCGGCACCGCTGGAGCGGGCTGCTGACGGCCCGCACGACGGTGAGCGGCGCGAGCCGCTCGGCCACCCGGGCGGCCTGCCCGCGACCGGTGTCGGTCAGGCCCACGCCCTCGGTCCAGCCGGCGAGCACCCCCTCGGCGTTCGCCGTCGAGTGCCCGTGCCGCAGGAGGAGGACGATCGCCACGAGAGTGAACTGTAGGCGTCGCACCCCGTGCTCGGCCCACGCGTCACCCACAATGGCCACCGTGATCGTCGACCGCGCCATCTACGAGGACGGGCACCGCCGCACCTGCGGGGACCTGTCCGACGAGCTCGAGGGCCTGCGTGCCTCGGGCGACCCCACCTCGTTCCTGTGGATCGGGCTCAAGGACCCGACGCAGGAGGAGTTCGACGACGTCAACGTCGAGCTCCAGCTGCACCCGCTCGCCGTCGAGGACGCGGTCAAGGGGCGCCAGCGCGCGAAGGTCGAGCTCTACGACGACAGCGTCTTCGTCGTCCTCAAGCCGCTGCGCTACATCGACCGCACCTCCGACATCGAGACGGGCGAGGTGATGGTCTTCGTCGGCGACCACTTCGTCGTCACCGTCCGCCGGGGCGAGCTGACCCCGCTGACCGGCATCCGGGCCCACCTCGAGGCCGACCCCGAGCTGCTGCGCGCCGGCCCGCTGGCCGTCCTGCACGGCGTGCTCGACCGGGTCGTCGACGGCTACGTCGAGATCGACGCCGAGGTGCAGACCGACCTCGACGAGATCGAGACGGCCGTCTTCTCCGACGCGCGCACCGACACGGCGGTCATCTACCGGCTCAAGCGCGAGGTGCTGGAGTTCCGGCGCGCGGTCCTGCCCCTGGCCGAGCCCTTGAAGATGCTCCACCACTCGCCGCGCAGCCCCGTGCCCGAGGGCGAGCTGAGGCTGCAGCTGCGCGACGTCTCGGACCACCTGCAGTCGGTGCTCGACCACGTCGAGTCCTACGACGACCTGCTGTCGGGCATCCTCTCGGCGCACCTGGCCCAGGTGTCGGTACAGCAGAACGATGACATGCGCCGCATCTCGGCCTGGGTCGCCATCGCCGCGCTCCCGACGATGATCGCCGGCATCTACGGGATGAACTTCGACAACATGCCCGAGCTGCGCTGGCACTACGGCTACTTCGCCGTGCTCGGCGTCATGGCGCTCGGGTGCACGACGCTCTTCCGCCTCTTCAAGCGCGCCGGCTGGCTCTGACCCCGGGCGTGCGCCCGTCGCAGGCCCCGCCCGGCCGTGTCAACGGACATCTCGATCGGCGTGAACTTCCGCGCCGTCACGGTGACGACGCAGAAGCTCACGGAGGACGCGGATACATCCGCGTCCCGCGCCAACATCCGCGTCACCCCAGTGACGGCGCGGTTGCTCAGCCGCCCTCATCTGCCGCACATCGCCCTGGCGCACGGACGCCGTTCACGCGCCCCGTTGCGATGCCGATTACGCCGGTTCCAGCGTGGGAGGCTCCGGGGACGGTGTTGTCTCGACGGTCGAGGACGACCGAGTCACCTGCCCCCTGCGGACCTGAGCACCTTGATCCTGGAACGGGAGGAGAGGCTCGAGCGGACGGCCGCCCTGCACCTTGGCCGTCCGAACCACCAGGGCAACCGGCTTCCACCGCGGCAGCGGAGCATCCGATGTCATGATCACGTTCGGCCCGGTGACGATCACCGACGCAGACGGCCACTCGCGACGTCGCCGCGAACCCTCGCATCGACAGTCGGTCGTCGTGGGGCGGGCGCGAGGGGCCGGTCAGGTCGCGGTGATGAGGCCCGCCGCGAGGGCGCCGGCGAGCACGAGGCCGAGGGCCACGCGGTACCAGACGAACGGGCGCAGCGAGTTGCTCGCGACGAACTTGAGCAGCCACGCGATCGAGGCGTAGGCGGTGACGAAGGCGACGACGATGCCGACGAGCATCTGGCCGGCGCCGAGGACCTTGAGGTCGTCCCACGCGTCGACGAGCTCGAAGAGGCCGGCGGCGGTGAGGGCCGGGATGGCCATGAAGAACGACAGCTCGGTCGCCGTGACGCGGTTGATGCCGCGGGCGAGCCCGGCGGAGATCGTCGCGCCCGAGCGGGAGACGCCGGGGATGAGGCTGAAGCACTGGACGAGCCCGATGACGAGGCCGTCCTTGAGCGTCAGCTGCGTCTCGTCGCGCTGGGTGCCGGCCGCCTCGAGCGCGTCGTGGCGCGACTCGGCCCACCAGATGACCGCGCTCCACAGCACGAGGGCGGCCGCGACGACCCACAGGCTGCGCAGGGGCCCCGAGATGACGTCCTTGAGGGCGAAGCCGACGAGGCCGACCGGGATCGACCCGACGATGACCACCCACGCGAGCCGGTAGTCGCGTGCCTCGCGGGCTGCGGTGTCGCGCAGGCCGTTCACCCACGCCATGAACAGGCGGCCGATCTTGCGCGCAAAGTAGAGGAACGTCGCGGCGATCGCGCCGATCTGGATGATGGCCGTGTACGCCGTCACCGCGTTGGCGTCGACGGGGAGCCCCAGCAGGTGCTCGGCGATCGTGAGGTGTCCGGTCGACGAGATCGGCAGGAACTCGGTGAGTCCCTCGACGACGCCGAGGACGACGGCCTGGAAGTAGGAGAGCTCGACGGGCACCCGACGAGACTAGGGGGCGCGCCCCGTCATCGCCCAAACGCCGCGCTCAGCGGACGACGTCCGCCATCAGCCGCAGGACGGCGAGCCGCTCATCGGTGGTTCGCGCGTACGGCGCCACCGAGAGGGTCGTCACCCCCGCGTCGGCGTACCGGCCGACGCGCTCCGCGATCCGCTCCGGCGGGCCGAGGAGGGCCGTCGCGTCGGCGAGCTCCATGGGCACGGCGTCGGCGGCGTCGCGGGGACGGCCGGCGAGGTAGAGGTCCTGGATGGTGTCGGCGGCCTCGTCGAACCCCATCCGGCGGGCCAGCCGGTTGTAGAAGTTCTGCTCCCGGCTGCCCATCCCCCCGATGTACAGCGCGGTGTACGGGGCGACGGCGGCGCGGGCGGCCTCGAGGTCGTCGGTGACGACGACGGGGACGGACGCGACGGTGTCGAAGCCGGCCATCGGGTCCTCGGGCGTGCCCCGGCCGGCCTTCTCGCGCCCCTCGCGCACGGCCGCGAACTGGTCGGCCGAGTGCTCCGGCGAGAGGAAGACGGCGAGCCACCCGTCGGCGACCTCGCCGGCGAGGCGCAGGTTCCGGGGGCCGACGGCGGCGAGGTAGACGGGCAGGTCCTGCCGCGGCGGGTGGATCGTCAGGCGGAGGGCCTTGCCGGCGCCGTCGGGCAGCGGCAGCGTGAAGTGCTCGCCGTCGTGGCTGACGGCCTCGCGGCGCAGCGCCGACCGGACGATCGAGACGTACTCGCGGGTGCGACCGAGCGGGTCGGCGAAGCGCACCCCGTGCCAGCCCTCGCTCACCTGCGGCCCGGACACCCCGAGGCCGAGGAGGAAACGCCCCCCGGAGAGGGTGTCGAGGGTCGCCGCGGTCATCGCCGTCATCGCGGGCGTGCGGGCCGGGATCTGCATGACGCCCGCACCCAGCCCGATCCGCTCGGTCTGGGCGGCGAGCCACGCGAGGACCGTCGGGCTGTCGGACCCGTAGGCCTCGGCCACCCACACGGACGCGTAGCCGAGCCGGTCGGCCTCCTGCACGAGGTCGAGGAGGTCCTCACCCATGCCCATCCCGGCGTACCCGCCGGCCAGTCCCAGACGCATGACCGCAGGCTAGCCCCACCCGCGCGGGCGCGGTGGGCCCGACGGTGCTGGCGCCCTGTGTCGCGTGGGTCCTGTGGTGCGAAAAAGGTTGCGGTGAGGCCGGATCGGGCTGTGGAGAACGAGATGTTTGTCGGTGCCCGCCGGTAGGATGGGGGCACGAGGGGAGGGGGAGCCGATGCCCACCACAGCCGCACCGCAGGACGTGATCGATGCCGTGCGCAGCGCCCGGGAGGCGCTCGCCGCGGTCGGTCCTCCGGCCGCCTCGTCGGGGTCGACCGTGGAGTGGGCGGAGGCGCTCGGCGCCCTGGGCTCGCTGGTCGACGTCGCCACCGCGCGCCAGGACGAGGTGCTCGTGCGCCTCGCCGCCATCGAGCCGATGGTCCTCGACGACGGCGAGCTCGTCGAGACGCACCGGGCGCCCGGGCACGTCTCCCTCGACGCACCCGCCGTGGTCAGCGGCGTCCTCCACCTGTCGCCGCGGGCCGCCGAGTCGCGGGTCCGTGACGCCGTCCGCCGGGCCGCCGACGGACCCGAGGGCAGCCCGTCGTGCACCGGGCTGGGCGGGTTGCACACGGCGATGGCCTCCGGCGCGCTGGACGCCCACCGCGCCCACGTCGTGGCGCGCGAGCTCGAGGAGGCACCGGCCGACGTCGCCCGCACGGTCGTCGACGCCGTCGCACCGTGGTTCGAGCGGGAGGACGCGAGCCGGCTGCGGCGCAGGGTCCGTCGCGTCCTCGCCCGCCTCTCCCCCGACCTGCTCCGGCAGCGAGCGGTCCGCGCGCGTGAGGCCTCCTCGCTGCGGCGCTGGGCCGACGAGCCCGGGGTCGACACCTGGCTCGGCACCTTCCCCTCCGAGGAGGCGTGCACGGCCTGGGCCGCCGTCGACGACCTCGCGCAGCGCTACGTGGCCGACGGCACCTGCGCCACGATCGACCGGGCCCGGGCCAAGGCGCTGACCGACCTCGTCGTCGCCCACGCCTCGGTCGGGGTCCGGGTCGTCATGGCGTCCGCGGCCGTCGCCGACCTCCCGGCCGACGCGCTCGTCGAGGTCGTCGGCCCCGGCGGCCCCGACCCGGTGCTCGTCGAGGCCGGATGGCTCGCCACGGCCGCCTACCGCCCCGGCGCCCGCCTCGCCGCGTTCGTCCGGGACCGGGACCGGCACTGCCGCTTCCCCGGCTGCCCCGTCTCGGCGCGGTTCTGCGACGTCGACCACGTCCGTCCCTGGCCGGCCGGTCCCACCGACGCCGCCAACCTCGTCTGCCTCTGCCGTCGGCACCACCGCGTCAAGCAGCGTCCGGGGTGGCGCGTGACGCTCTCGGCCGACGGCGAGCTCACGTGGCTCGACCCGGCCGGTCGCACCCGGACCACGCGACCACCCGACCCGCCCGGGCTCGTCCTGCGGCGGACCGAAGAGGAGGCTCCGGTGCCATCCTCGACGGCCGCACCCCGTCTGGCCGTCCCCGACGGCCCGCACTCGGCGCTCGAGCACCGGCTCGAGTCCGCCGCCCTGGCCGGTCGACCACGCGACGGCTGCCGGGTCGAGGTGCACCACGTGACGGGGTGGCCACCGGTCGACCTGTCGCCGCACCGGCGCAGCGTCGTCCGACGCGGTCAGGACCCCGGCGCAGCCCCGCCCTTCTGACCGAGGACCGGCACGGGCTCCGTCGCGCCGCGCCCTCGGCGGCGGCTGACCAGGTCTCGGGCCGCCTCGTCCCACGTCGGGTGCTCGAACTCGAAGCCGGCCTCGAGCAGACGTCCGGGCACGACCCGGCGGCTCTTGAGGAGCAGCTCGGTGTCTGTCCGCAGGGCCAGCGCGCCGAGCTCGGCCATCCACGCGGTGGCCGGCAGGCCCGGGCGCCCGCCCCACGCCCGGCGCAGACCGCGCATCAGCTCACGCTGGGTCACCGGGCCGGGGGCCGCGAGGTTGACCGGACCGGCCAGGTCGTCACGCTCCAGGAGCAGGAGCACCGCCCGGACGAAGTCGGCGTCGTGGATCCACGACACGTACTGCCCTCCCCCGGCCACCGGTCCCCCGACTCCCAGGCGGGCCATCCACGACATGACGTCGAAGACCCCGCCCCGGTCCGGGCTCATGACCATCGCGGCGCGCAGGGCCACCCGGCGGGTGTGCGGCAGGTCGGCCTCCTGCTGCGCCGCCTCCCACGCGCGGGCGATGCGGACGCTGTACTCCCAGTAGTCCGGGACCCCCCGCTCGTGGCCGCCGATGACCCCCGTCGCCTCGTCGTGCGCGCCGTCGCGGCGGTCGGCGTAGATCGTCGCGGTGCTCATCTGCAGCCAGACCGGCGGCGGCGCAGCGGCGGCCTCGAGGGCCCGGCCGACGGCGCGCGTCGAGTCGACGCGCGAGTCCATCATCTGCCGCAGGTTCTTCTCCGTGTAGCGGCAGCTGACGGTCCGACCCGCGAGGTTGACCACCGCGTCGGCGCCGTCGAGCTCACGCGCCCACTCCCCCACCGTCCGCCCGTCCCAGACGACGTGCCGCACCCCGCCCTCGAGCTGCTGCGGGCTGCGGCTGAGGACGACGACCTCGTGCCCGCTCGCCAAGAGCGCCCTGCGCAGGATGCCTCCGACCTGACCGGTTCCCCCCGGGATGACGACCTTCACGAGGCCGAGCATAGGTGGGCGCCCCGCGGTCCGCACGAGAGCAAAACCGGTGGCGGGCATCCGGGCAGGACGGCATCGTGGTCCCGATGACGAGCAGCGACCTGTGGGACCGCGCGACGGCGGAACGCTACGACCGGGCGTCGGCCGGGATGTTCGCCCCCGAGGTCCTCGACCCGGCCGTCGACGCGCTGGCTGCCCTCGCCGGGGACGGGCCCGTCCTCGAGCTGGCCGTCGGCACCGGGCGGGTGGCCATCCCTCTCGCCGAGCGGGGCCTCGAGGTGCACGGCATCGAGCTCTCCGAGCCCATGGTGGACGTCCTGCACCGCAAGCTCCCCGGCCTCCCGGTGACCGTCGGTGACATGGCGAGCGCCACGGCGGGCCGGCCCGGGACGTTCTCGCTGGTCCTCCTCGTGTTCAACACCCTCGGCAACCTGCGCACCCAGGACGAGCAGGTCGAGGTCTTCCGCAACGCCGCCCGACACCTGCGGCCCGGAGGACGCTTCGTCGTGGAGATCGGGGTCCCCGCGCTGCGCCGGCTGCCCCCGGGCCAGACGGCCGTCCCGTTCGACGTATCGCCCGACCACGTGGGGTTCGACACCTACGACCCGGCGACGCAGGAGGCCACCTCGCACCACTACACGCGCGAGCCCGACGGCTCGTTCCGGAACGGCGAGCACCACTTCCGCTACGTGTGGCCGTCCGAGTGCGACCTCATGGCGCGCCTCGCCGGGATGGAGCTCGAGCGGCGCAGCGCCGACTGGCGGGGCTCCCCCTTCACCGCGGACAGCGAGGCCCACGTCTCGGTGTGGCGCAGGCCGGTCGACGCGCGCGGGTAGGGTCGCGGCCATGGAGACGCGCCGCCTCGGAGCCACCGGACTCACCGTCTCGCGGCTCGGCCTGGGGACGATGGCGTGGGGCACCCGCACGTCGGCGGAGGACGCCAAGGACCTCCTCACGGCGTTCCGGTCGGCCGGCGGCACCCTCGTCGACACCGCCCACGGCTACGCGGGCGGCGCCGCCGAGGAGCTGCTCGGTGACCTCCTCCGGGGCCCGGACCGCGACGAGGTCGTCCTCGTGACCAAGTCCGGCATCAGCCGGTCCACGGGCCACCGGGTCGTCGACTGCTCCCGCCGCACGATGCTCCACCAGCTCGAGCTGTCGCTGCGCCGCCTGGGCACCGACCACGTCGACGTCTGGCTCGCGCACACCTGGGACGACGAGACCCCGCTCGAGGAGACCGTCGGCGCCCTCGTGCACGCCTGGCAGAGCGGACGGGCCCGCTACGTCGGCGTCTCCAACCACGTCGGCTGGCAGGCCGCCCGCACGATGTCGCTCCTCCAGGACGCCGGCGTCCCGCTGGCCGTCGACTCGGTCGAGTACTCCCTCGTCGAGCGACGTCCCGAGCGCGAGCTCGTCGCCGCGTCGGCCTCGCTCGGGTTCGGCCTCCTGCCCTGGTCGCCGCTCGGCCGCGGGGTCCTCACCGGGCGCTACCGCGCCGGGGTGAGCGCCGACTCGCGGCTGGCCTCGGAGGAGTTCTCGCGGTTCGCCGGACGGCACGTCGGCGACCACACCCGCGGTGTCGTGGACGCGGTGCGCACCGCGGCGGACGGCCTCGGCGTCGCGCCGGCCGTCGTCGCGCTCGCGTGGGTCCGTGACCGGCCGGGAGTCGCCGCGCCCGTCGTCGGGCCGCGCACACCGGGCCAGCTGAGCGTGCTCCTGGCCTCCGAGGGCCTCGACCTGCCGGAGCAGATCGTCGACGCCCTCGACGAGGTCTCGGCCGAGCACGCCTGACCCGCGGCCCGCGGGCGGTGCGGACGAGGGCTCAGTCGTCCTTCTCGTCGTCGTCGTCGTCCTCGTCGTCGAACTCGTCGTCGTCGAGACCGGAGTAGATCCGGGCGCGGTCGCCGTCCTCGTCGTCGTGGTCGTCGAGGTCCTCGTCGTCGTCCCCGGCGTAGACGTCGAGCGGCGTCATCTCGCCGTAGGCGTCGTACAGGGCGCCGTCGTACTCCTCGAAGGCGTCGGCGACGTCCTCGTAGGCGGCGACGACGGTCGGGTCGTCCTCACCGCGCCGGGTGCTCGCGGCCTCCAGGTGCCGCTCGAGAGCGGACACGAGGTGGGCGAGCGCGGCGCGCGGGTCCGAGGCCATGTCCCGAACCGTACCGGTCCTGGCGCAGAATGTGTCGGTGGCCGACTACGAGTACCTCGTCCTGAGCTTCGGGCGCGAGGTGAAGCGCAACGACATCCGCCGCGCCCTGACCGAGCACGCCGAGTACGGGCACTGGGAGCTGGCGACCACCCGCACCTACGTGGGTGGGCTGACCCGCACCTGGCTGCGCCGGAAGATCATCCGCGCGCGCCGCACCTACGACATCGCCGTCTGACGACGCCGCGGGCGCGGCTCAGCAGGTCTCGAGCAGGCGCCCGAGGACGCGCGTGCCGAAGCGCAGCGAGTCCGTCGGCACGCGCTCGTCGATCCCGTGGAACATCGGGGCGAAGTCGAGGTCGGCCGGCAGCCGCAGCGGGGCGAACCCGTAGCCGGTGATGCCGAGCAGCGACAGCGCCTTGTTGTCGGTGCCCCCGGAGAGGCAGTACGGCAGCACCTCGGCGTCCGGGTCCTCGGTGCGCAGCGCGTCGACCATCCGCTCGACGAGCGGCGCGTCGAACGGCGCGTCGAGGGCGATGTCGCGGTGGAGCACCTCGACCTGCACGTGCTCCCCGGCCAGCTCGCGCAGGGTGTCCATGAGCAGGTCCTCGTGCCCGGGCAGGAAGCGGCAGTCGACGTTGGCCGAGGCGTGCTGCGGGATGACGTTGTGCTTGTACCCGGCGGCGAGCATCGTCACGTTGCTCGTGTCCTGGAGGGTGCCGCGCACGAAGCCCTGCGCGCCGCCGAGGTGCTCGAGCAGGTCCTCGAGGTCCTCGTCGGACCAGCCGGTGCCCGTCAGCTCGGACAGCCCGTCGAGGAGCGTGCGCACCGACGGGATGTACTCGCGCGGCCACTTGTGCGCCGCGATCCGGGCGATCGCCTCGGCCAGGCGCACGATCGCGTTCTCGTCGTTGGGCACCGACCCGTGCCCGGCGCGCCCGGTGGCGGTGAGCCGCAGCCAGGCGATGCCCTTCTCGGCCGTCTGCAGCAGGTACGTGCGGCGCTCCTGCCCGTCACGGTCGGTGACCGTGACGCTGTAGCCGCCCACCTCGCTGATCGCCTCCGTGACGCCCTCGAAGACCTCGGGGTGCTGCTCGACCATGAAGTGCGAGCCCTGCACGCCCCCGGCCTCCTCGTCGGCGAAGAAGACGACGACGAGGTCGCGCGGCGGCACGACGCCGCGGCGGGCGATGTCGCGGACCGAGGCCAGCATCATCGCGTCCATGTCCTTCATGTCGACGGCGCCGCGGCCCCAGACGCAGCCGTCGCGCTCCTCCCCCGCGAACGGGTCGACGGACCAGTCCTCGGCGTTCGCGGGCACGACGTCGAGGTGGCCGTGGACGCACAGGGCGCCGCGCTCGCGGTCGGCGCCCGGGATGCGGACCGCCACGGTGACCCGACCGGGCTCGGACTCGTAGGTCTGCGGGTCGAGCCCGACCTCGCGCAGCTGCTCGACGACGTAGGCGGCCGCCTCCGCCTCACCGGGACCGCTCCCGTCGCCGTAGTTGCTCGTGTCGATGCGGATCAGCTCCTGGCAGATCCGGACGACCTCGTCCTCGGGGCGCAGCGTGTCGGTCATGTCCCCCACCCTAGGAGCCTCGGCGCGGCAGGGGCGATTTCGGTTCCGGGCCGGTGACCGTGTAATGTTTCGCGCTGTCGGAAGGCCTCCCCACGGGCCCGAAGAACACCACTCGTCCGGGTGGCGGAATTGGCAGACGCGCTAGCTTGAGGTGCTAGTGCCCGTATAGGGCATGGGGGTTCAAGTCCCCCCTCGGACACAGCAGAGCACGACGACGAAGGCCCCGAACCACTGGTTCGGGGCCTTCGTCGTGGGCGGGGCCGGCGCCCCGTCGGCTCAGCCGCCCGCGTAGGCGTCGGCCGCGTCGAGCACCGCCTGGACGAGGGGGTCGAGCGTGCCCGTGGCGTCGGCCGACACCGAGCCGTCCTCCACCGCCTTCGCGTACTCGTCCGCGAGCTTCTGCGCCTCGTCGGAGACCTTGCGAGCGTCGGCGCCGGACAGCGCCCGCTCCGTGGCCTGGGCGTGCCTCGCGACGTCGCGCGCCACCTTGGCGTCGACGGTGCCGTCCGCGGCGGCCTGCTGCACCGCCTCCTGGAGCGACGCGTAGGCGTCCGTGACCGGCGTGCCGTCGGGCGCGGTGTCGGTCGGCGTGTCGGAGGGGGTCTCGCTCGGGGTGGGCTCGGGCGAGGCCGTCGTCGGCTCCGGCTCGGGCGTGGTCTCGGCCGGTGTCGACTGCTCCGGGGCCGACTGCTGGGCCGACGCGGTGGGCGAGGCGCTCGGCGAGGCGTCGGCGCCCCCGGTGTCGTCCTGCGAGGTGACGAGGTACCAGCCCACGAGGCCGACGACCAGCAGCGCGAGGATCGCGAGCACCCACGGGGTGGACGCGCCGCGCCTCCGCTCCGGCTCGCGCGGCGGCAGACCGGTCGTCGGCGGCGGCGGCGGGGGCAGCGGGGTGCTCGAGAGTCGCTGGGTGCGGTCGGCCCCACCGGCGGGCAGGACCGTCGTCGCGGCTGCGGCGGCCCCCGCGGCCGCGGCGCCACCGGTGGGGGCGCGGCGCGCGTCGACGGCGGCGAGCACGGCGCCCGCGTCGGCGGGTCGGTCGGCGGGGTCCTTGGCGAGCAGCGACGACACGAGGCCGGCCAGCCAGGCCGGGGTGTCGGGGCGCAGGTCGCGCACGTCGGGCACCGGGTCGTGGGTGTGCATCATCATCGTCGCGACCGCCGTGGGGCCCGAGAAGGGCGGCTCACCGGTCAGCAGCGCGAAGGCGAGGCAGCCGAGCGCGTAGAGGTCGGCCCGGCCGTCGACGCGCCCGCCCATCGCCTGCTCCGGCGACAGGTACTCGGCCGTCCCCATGACGGTGTGCGTGGCGGTGAGCGCCTGCTGGGTCGAGGCGTCGCCGAGCTGGGTGATGCCGAAGTCGAGGACCCGCAGCCGGCCGTCCGCGGCCGTGACCACGTTGGCGGGCTTGATGTCACGGTGGACCAGCCCGCGGCCGTGCGCGGCCTGCAGCGCGCCGGCGACCTGGCGGACGACGTCGACGACGTCGTCGACCGCGAACGGGCCCTCCCGCAGCCGCTCGGCGAGGCTCGGCCCGGGCAGCAGCTCCATCACGAGGTACGCGGTGTCGCCCTCGACACCGGTGTCGTGCACCGTGACGACGTGCGGGTGGTTGAGGCCGGCCGTCACGCGGGCCTCGCGCTCGAACCGCACCGCACCGGACTCGTCGGGGACGCGGGTGAGGTCGATCGTCTTGATCGCCACCTGCCGCCCGAGGACGGTGTCGGTGGCGCGCCACACCTCGCCCATCCCGCCCCGCCCGATGGGCGTGTCGAGGACGTAGCGACCGGCCAGCCTGCGCTCCTGCGTGGTCATCCGACCACCCTAAACGGCTGCCGTAGGGTGGTCGGGTGCTCGAGTCAGTGACCGCCGTGCGCTACGTCGCCCCTCTGCGGGAGGGCGGTTCGCTGCCCGGTCTCGTCGAGGCCGACGACCTCGGGACCTACGTCGTCAAGTTCACCGGCGCCGGGCAGGGCCGCAAGGTCCTCGTCGCCGAGGTGCTCGTCGGCGAGGTCGCCCGCCGGGTCGGCATCCCGACCCCGCGCCTGGCCGTCGTCGACCTGCCGAGCGCGATCGCCCGCTACGAGGCCGACGAGGAGGTCCAGGACCTGCTCAACGCCAGCCCGGGCCGCAACCTCGGCGTCGACTTCCTGCCCGGGGCCTTCGGCTACGACGGCTCGCGGCCGCCCAGCGCCGAGGAGGCCGCGGCCATCCTCTGGCTCGACGCCTACACGGCCAACGTCGACCGCACCTGGGCCAACCCCAACCTCCTCGTCTGGCACCGCCGGGCCTGGGCGATCGACCACGGGGCGGCCCTGTGGTTCCACCACTCCTGGCCGAGCCGCCCGCCGGACGTCGGGCGCTTCGTCGCCCAGCCGTTCGACGCGAGCGGCCACGTCCTGGCGCCGGTGGCCGGGTCGGTCCGGGCCGCGCACGAGCGGTTCGCCCCGCTCCTCACCGACGACGTCCTGCGCGAGGTCGTCGACGAGGTGCCGGAGGAGTGGCTCGAGACCACGGCGAGCCTGCCCGACCTTGACGCCGTCCGCGCCGCCTACCGCGAGCACCTCGGGATGCGCCTGGCCGCGCCCTCCGCGTGGCTGGACGGTGCGCCGTGAGCCACGCCTACCAGTACGTGGTCGTGCGCTTCGTGCCGCGCGTCGACCGCGGCGAGTGCCTCAACGTCGGCGTCGTCCTGCACTCCCAGTCGGCGGGCGTGCTGCGCTGCGCCTGGCACCTCGACGAGGACCGCATCCGGGCCTTCGCGCCCGACGCCGACCTCGACGGCCTGCGCGGGGCGCTCGACGCCGTGGGCGGCATGTGCGAGCGGCCCCCGGCGGGCGTGGACGCGACGCTGACGACGCAGGGCAAGCGCTTCGGGTGGCTCAGCGCGCCGCGCTCGACCGTCCTCCAGCCCGGCCCGGTCCACGGTGGGTCCGCCGCTGACCCGGCCGCCGAGGTCGAGCGGCTGCTCGACCGCCTCGTCCGCTGAGCGCCCCGGGCGTCAGCCCGCGCGGACCGGCGCGAGGATCTTCTCGAGGTCGGCCAGCGTGTACGGCTTGCTCAGGTAGTCGTCCATGCCCGCCGCGAGCATCCGCTCCCGGTCCCCCTCGGCGGCGTTGGCCGTCAGGGCGATGATCCGCGGCTGCGGCCCCGGGCGGACGCGCAGCTGCTCCGTCGCACGGACGCCGTCGAGGTTGGGCATGTTGACGTCCATGAGGACGACGTCGTAGCGGTGCGCCGAGAGTGCCTGGAGCGCCTCGATGCCGTCGCCGGCGACGTCGGCCTCGATACCGAGCCGGCGCAGCATGTGGATGGCGACCATCTGGTTGACCGGGTCGTCCTCGGCGAGCAGCAGCCGCAGGTCGTGGGTCTCGTCCTCGACGACGACCACCTCGTCCTCGAGCTCGCCCACGGTGGCGCCGGCGCTGCCGCCGGCGCAGCCGAGCACGGGCAGCGAGAACGTGAACGACGAGCCCTCGCCGACCGTCGACCGCACCTGGATCTCGCCACCGAGCCGCTGGGCGATGCGGGCGCAGATCGCGAGGCCAAGACCGGTGCCGCCGTGGGTGCGCGTCGTCGACGCGTCCCCCTGGGCGAACGCGGTGAAGATCCGCGAGAGCCGGTCCGCGGGGATGCCCATCCCGGTGTCGACCACCTCGAGGACGAGCGTGCCCGGGGCGGTCTCGGCGTCGGGGCGCAGGAGGGGCGCGGCCGCGAGGTAGCTCGCGTGGATCCGCACACCACCGTGCTCGGTGAACTTCAGCCCGTTGCCGACGAGGTTGATGAGCACCTGGCGCAGGCGGACGAGGTCGCTGCAGACGAGCTCGGGGACGTCGGGGTCCACCGACCACCACAGCGACAGTCCCCGCCGCTCGGCCTTCGTCGTGAACATCGTGCAGACGTCCTGGATGAGTGCGCGCACGTCGGTCGAGGTCGACTCCATCTCGAGCTCGCCGCTCTCGAGGGCGCTGAAGTCGAGGATGTCGTTGACGATCGCGAGCAGGTGCCGACCGCTCTGGTGGGCGGTGCTGACGTACGAGCGCTGCTGCTCGTCGAGCGCGGTGTCCTGGAGGAGGTCGGTCAGGCCGATGACCGCGTTGAGCGGCGTGCGGATCTCGTGGCTCATGCTCGCGAGGAAGCGCTGCTTGGCCTCCGCGGACTCCTCCGCCGTCTCCTTGGCCCGGCGCAGGTTCTCCTCGGTGAGGCGACGGTTGGTGATGTCGGTCTCGACGCCGACGAAGCCGGTGACGACCTCGCCGTCGCGGATCGGCGAGACGTCGAGGGACACCCAGTACCTGCTCCCGTCCTTCGCGTAGTTGAGGACCTCGGCGGTGAAGGGCTCCTGACGACGGATCGACTCGCGCATCCGGCGCACCGTCCCGGGGTCGGTGTCGCGCCCCTGGAGGACGCGGCCGGGGCTGCGGCCCTCGACCTCCTCGAGGGTGTAACCGGTGCGCCGCGTGAACGCGTCGTTGACCCACTCGACGTGGCCCTTGGGGTCGGTGACGACGACGAGGTTGTCGGTGGCCTGGACGGCGACCGAGGTCCGCTGGAGCTGGGCGCGCGCCTCGCGCAGGCGGGCGGTCTGCACCAGCTGGGCCCGGCGTGCGGCGTAGAGGACGTAGACCATGCCGGCGACGAGCACGGCGAGCGCGACGAGCGTGAGCACGAGGCCGCCGAGGAGCAGCCGGGTGTCGCTGACCAGCCCGGCGGTCGCGTTGTTGGCGACCGCGGCGTTCTGCTTGCGGACGTTCTCGGCCTCGGAGACGAGGGTGTTGTACTGCCCTTCCAGCTCCTGGATCTCGCTGCTCAGGCGGACGCGGTCGGCCCCGCTCATCGAGGTCGGGTTCGCGACGAGCGCCTGCACCTGCCGGTCCGGACCGTCACGCCACACCTGGGCGAGCTCGCGGGAGCGCGCCAGCAGGCGCGCGTCACCGAGGGTGCGGCCCTGGTAGTCGAGGGTCCCCTCCTGGATCCGCTGGGCGGCGAGCGAGCGGCGCAGCTCGAGGACGTCGGGGTCGACCGGGCCGTCGACGACCGCGTCCTCGAGCCGCAGCAGCTCGCGCTGCGCCTGGCTCAGCGTCCGGACGTTCCCGTCGACGAGGTCCTGGGTCAGCCTGACGTTGGCGCTCAGCTCACGCGTCGCGTTCATCGTCAGGATGCTCAGGCCGACGGTCCCACCGACCGCGAGGACGGCGGGGATGACGAGGGCGACGAGGATGCGGGTCCGGCCCTCCGCGAACTCCCACAGCCCCGAGAGGCTCACCGGACCTCGATCCCCTTCAGTTGCCACGTCCAGCGCGGGTCGTACGTCACGGGGTCGAGGTCGAAGGAGTCGGTCGGGTAGACGATGCGGGTCGGGCCGTAGTGCTCGACGGTCATCCGCCGGCCGTCGGCCGAGGTCGCGAGCATCGTCGGGTAGTCGAAGGCGTCGGAGGCCGGGACGTCGACGGCGTAGTCGTTGAGCGCGAGGGTGTGCAGCGTCGCGCTGTCCTCGGCGCCGACGTAGTCGAGCAGCGAGCGCAGGAGGACGCCGCGGAAGGTCACGCGGTGGCCCTCGGCCTGCTTGTCGTCCACGGAGTACTCGACGAGGCCGAGGCGCTCGATCGTCGGCAGGTCCAGGCGCACCTCCGTGCCCTGGCTGGTCTTGCCCGTGATGGTGAGGACGACCTTCTCGGTGGGCCGGGGCACCGGGTCGCCCGGGCGCAGGCTGGGCTGGGTCACGACAGTGTAGCCCTGGTGCTCGGGGGCGGCCGAGGTGGTCGTGGAGGTGGCGGCCCTCGTGGCGCCCGCGGCGGCGGGCGAGGCGCAGCCGGCGAGCGGCAGCACGGCGAGGGTCGCGAGGGCGGCGGCGGCGGCGAGCGCGCGCGAGGGCGTGGTGGTCATGGTGACGACGATGACGGGCGAATTTCCATTGTCGGCGACTGTCATCTCAAGATCGCCTCAAGGTCGTCCGCGCCGTCGTACCGTGCCTCCGCGAGGCGTGGTTCCTAGGATGGGCCGCCGAGACCCCGGGAGGACGACCATGGACGACACCCAGCCGGCGACGGGCGGCTACCGGCCGAGCGACCTCG
Organism: Phycicoccus sp. DTK01; assembly: GCF_017312765.1. NCBI lineage: Bacteria > Bacillati > Actinomycetota > Actinomycetes > Micrococcales > Intrasporangiaceae > Phycicoccus > Phycicoccus sp. DTK01. Next base: position 610,640 of record NZ_BOPU01000001.1, read on the forward strand.
TCGAGCAGATGGGCGACGAGGGCGTCGCGGCCGACATCGCGCAGGTCTACCTCCAGGAGCTGCCGGCGCGCGTCGCGGCGCTCGAGGCGGCCCGCGGGGGCCTGCGCGAGGACACCGTGCGGGTCGCGCACACGCTGAAGTCGGCGAGCGCCCTCCTCGGGCTCACCGAGCTCTCGGAGGTCTGCCGCGAGATGGAGCACACGGCCCGCGACGGGGGCTCCGTCACCGGGCTCGTCGGCGCGATGACCGCCCGCGCCGCCGAGGCGGAGCAGGCGGTGCGCGGCTGGCTCGCCTCCCGCTGACACGGCTGCGGTCCCGCAGGGCTCAGCCGACGGCGGCAGCGGTCGACGCGCTGGGCTCGGCCGGCTCGAACCGGTAGCCGTAGCCCCGCACCGTGCGGATGTGCCCGCCCTCGCCGGCGCTCTCCCCCAGCTTGCGGCGCAGGTTGCCCAGGTGGACGGAGATGACGTGGTCGTCCCCGACCCAGTTCGGACCCCAGACGGCGGCCATCAGCTGGTCGCGGCTGAAGGTGCGGCGCGGAGCACCGCTCAGGGCCTCGAGGATGTCGTACTCGGTGCGCGTGAGGTCGACGACCTCGCCGTGCAGGCGCACCTCGCGCGCCTCGGGGTCGAGGGTGAGCGGACCGAAGCGGCGCAGGTCGGTCTCGGCGACGTGGACGCGGGGGCGCCGACGCATCGCCCGGATGCGGGCGGACAGCTCGCGTGGCGAGAACGGCTTGGTCACGTAGTCGTCCGCGCCGATCGTCAGGCCGAGGACCCGGTCGAACTCGTCGGAGCGGCCGGTCACCATGACGACGTAGCAGTCGGAGAACTCGCGGATGCGGCGGCACACCTCGAGGCCGTCCATCTGGGGCAGCGAGATGTCGAGGAGGACGACCTCGGGGTCGTGGCGGCGTGCGGCCTCGACGCCGGCGGCGCCGTCGTCGGCCTGCACGACCCGGAAGCCCTCGGACTCCAGGAGCGACGCCGCGACGCGGGCGAACTCCGGCGAGTCCTCGACGACGAGTGCGGTGGGTCGGCTCATGGGTCTCCTCGGCTCTCTCTCCCCAGTGCCGACCACGCTAGCCGCGGCCGGGACCGCCTGTCCGGCACGACGGACGCGCCGCCGCGGATTCGGTCCGGACGGCCGATGCCGTGATCACCCCTCCGGCGGAGCCGGGGCGCGCAGGGCCCAGGCGGCGACGGCGCCGGCCGCGGCGACGTTGAGCGAGTCCACTCCCCCGGCCATCGGGATGCGCACGACGGTGTCGACCCCGGCGAGGGTGCGCCGGGCCAGCCCGTCGCCCTCGGTGCCGAGGACGAGCGCGAGCCGCTCGGGCGGGTCGGCCGCCAGCTCGTCGAGCCCGACGGAGTCCTCGGTCAGGGCGAGGGCGGCGACGTGGAAGCCGAGCCCGTGCAGCTGCTCGATACCGCCCGGCCACGGGTCGATGCGCGTCCACGGCACCTGGAAGACGGTGCCCATCGACACGCGGATGGCCCGGCGGTAGAGCGGGTCGGCGCAGCGCGGGGTGACGAGCACGGCGTCGACGCCGAGCGCGGCCGCCGAGCGGAAGACGGCGCCGACGTTGGTGTGGTCGACGACGTCCTCGAGCACGAGGACCCGCCGGGCGGCCTCGAGGACCTCGGCGAGCGACGGCAGCACGGGGCGGTGCATCGCCGCGAGCGCGCCGCGGTGCAGGTGGAAGCCGGTCAGGCGCTCGATGACGTCGTGGGCGCCGACGAACACCGGCACGCCGTCGGCCTCGGCGTCGGCGACGACGTCCGCGAGGTCGGTGAGCCAGCGCTCGGCCATGAGGTAGGAGCGCGGCCGGTGCCCGGCGGCGAGGGCCCGCCGGATGACCTTCTCGGACTCCGCGACGTACAGCCCGCCCTCGGGCTCCAGGCGGCGTCGCAGGGCGACGTCGGTCAGCGCGACGTAGTCGGCGAGGCGGGGGTCGGCGGGGTCGGAGACGGTCGTCGGCACGCGCACGAGGCTAGGCCAGGACGGCGCGGGCGATGACGACGAGGCCGGCGACCACGCAGAAGCCGAGCACGAGCCGGCGGAACCGTTCGGGGTCCACCCGCCGGCGGACGGGCACCGCGAGGGCGTAGCCGACCAGGGCGAACGGGATGAGGACGAGCCCGGCGAGCACCTGGTCGCGGTGGACCTCGCCGCCGAGCGCCAGCCCCGCCACCGCCATCCCGGACCCGACGAGGAAGAAGGCCGCGAGCGTCGAGCGCACGCGCTCGGGCCGCTCGTGCTGGAGGACCAGGGCGAGGAAGGGCCCCCCGATCGCGGCGGCCGTGCCCGAGACCCCCGAGACCGCTCCGGCGACGAGCGTGTTCGCGCGCGTCGGGCGCAGGTCGACCGCGCGGACCGACAGGGCGACGGTCACGAGGATGAGCGCGCCGACGAGCGCCGCGATGGCCCGCGGCGAGAACCACGCGACGACGGCCACCCCGACCGGTGTCAGGACGGCCCGGGCCACGAGGGCGAGGGCCAGCGGCCCGCGGGCCAGGTCGCGGACGCCGTGCGAGAGCTGGAGGACGGGCAGGGTGATGCTCGGCAGCAGGAGGGCCACCGGCATGAGGTCCGGGGCCAGCAGGACGACGAGCGGGGCGGCGACGACCGACATCCCGAAGCCGACGACCGACTGGACGAGCGCGCCCGCGAGGACCGACAGCCCGAGCGCGACGAGGACGAGCGGCGTCACGGGAAGAGGACGAGCTTGACGACGGCCACGACGCCGACGACGACGATGACCGCCCGCAGCACGGGGGCGGGCAGGCGGCGCCCGACGGTGGAGCCGACGACGCCGCCGATCGTCGAGCCGACCGCGATGAGGAGGACCACGAGCCAGTCGATCTGGTCCGGGGCCACGAGGACGAAGACGAGCGCCGCGACGAAGTTGACGACCGAGGCGAGCACGTTCTTCAGGCCGTTGATGCGCTGGAGCGGGTCGCTCGAGAGGGCGCCGAGGATGCCGACGAGGATGATGCCCTGCGCCGCACCGAAGTACCCGCCGTAGACGCCGGCGCCGAAGACCCCACCCTGCATGAGCCGGCGGTGCGTGCTCGCGGCCTCGGCCCCTCCCGCCTCGCGCCGCCGTGCCGTCCACGCGTTGAGGCGCGGTCCGGCGACGACGAGCACGAGTCCCAGCACGATGAGCACCGGCACGATCGCGCGGAAGAGGTCGGGGTCGAGGACGAGCAGCAGCACCGCACCGAGGGTGCCGCCGAGGAAGGACATGGGGGCGTAGCGACGCAGCTGCGGACCCATCCCCCGCAGCTCGCGGCGGTACCCGATCGAGCCCGTGACGCTGCCGGGGACGAGGCCGATGTTGTTCGACACGTTCGCCGTGACCGGCGGGATTCCGAGCAGCAGGAGGGTCGGGAAGGTGATCAGCGTGCCGGAGCCGACGATGGTGTTGATGGTGCCGGCGCCGATGCCCGCGAGGACGACGAGCAGGGCTTCTCCGAGGGACACCGGGCCACCCTAGTGCGGAGCTCTACCGCGAGGGCCGCCGCGGCCACGACACCGACGAGCACGGCGTATCCGACTGTCGTGGTGTCGAGCCCGAGCGCGAGGGTGAGTGCACCGGCGACGAGCGCGGGCACCGAGAACGCGAGGTAGCTGACGACGTAGACGGCCGACATCAGGCCGGCGCGCTCGTGCGGCTGCGCGAGCGCGCTGACCGCGCGCAGCGCACCGAGGAAGGCGCTGCCGAACCCGGCCCCGGCGACCACGACCGCGATGCCGAGCAGCGGCAGGAGGGTGAGGACGAGGGACGCGACGAAGGCGACGAGCCCGGTGACGAGGGCGATGAGCCCGAAGCGGCGCAGGTCGGCGGCCGGTCGCTCACGCCCGGCGTACGAGGCCAGCGCGCCGGTCCCGGTGAACGCGCCGAGCACGAGACCGGCGACGAGGTGCCCCGGCACCGCGAAGCGGGTCGCGAGCACGCTGCCGCTGACCGACAGCATCAGCCCGCCGAGCGACCACGTCGCGGCCATGACGGGCACCGACGTCCTGAAGGTCCCGCGGGCCGCCGCGGGGACGGCGACGACCGGGAGCATCGAGCGGAGCGCGCCCGGGCGACGGGGTGCGGTCTCGGGCAGGAACGGCACCGCGAGCAGCAGGACGACCACGAGCCCGCCGAGCACGGCGTAGACCAGGCGCAGCGGAGCGGGCGCGAGGTCGGCCAGCGCACCGGCGACCACCCCGCCGAGCGCCAGCCCGACGAGGGGCGCCACCCCGTTGACGACGGCGCCGCGCTGGGTCCCGTGGCGCTGCAGGTCGAGGAGGAAGGCACCCATCACGCCCATGGCCGCGCCGGTCGCGAGCCCCTGGACCACCCGGGCGGCGACGAGCGCCGCGGTCCCCTCCGCGCCGAGGAACAGGGCGAGGGCCCCGAGCTCGACGAGCAGGGCGGCGGCGAGGACGGGCCGGCGGCCGACGTGGTCCGAGAGCCGCCCGACGACCAGGAGCGCGGCGAGCAGGGCGAGGACGTAGACGGCGAAGACGACGGTGAGCGTCGCCGGGCCGAAGCCGAAGGCCTCCTCGTAGGCCGGGTACAGCGGGCTCGGCGCGCTCGAGGCCGCGAGGAAGGTGGCCACGGTGGCACCGACGACCACGAAGGCCGGGGCCGGGGTGAGGCGGAGGGACATCGCCGTGCTCCGTTCTGGAATCATCGAACCGTTCGCCCCGTTGAACCTCGTGCCACCGGCCACTATTCCAAGGAAGTCGAACCGTTGTCCCGGCCCTCCTCGCCCCGCCTCATGGACCACCCCGACCTCGCCGCCGTCGAGCTCCCCGTGGTGCTCTTCGCGCTGAGCGACCCGACGCGCCTCGCGCTCGTGCGCGAGCTCGCGACGGAGGGCCCGCGGACCGTCGAGGAGTGCCGCGAGAGCGAGCCGGGCGTGCCGAAGTCGACGTTCTCGCACCACCTGCGCACGCTGCGCGAGGCCGGCGTCGTGCGCAACGAGCCCGCCGGGCGCCACCGGGTCGTCACCCTGCGCCGCGACGAGCTCGACGCGCGCTTCCCCGGCCTGCTCGACGCCGTCGTCCACGACTGAGCGCCCGGACCTCGTGGAGGTCCGGGCGCTCGGTCGCGTGGCTCAGGGCTGGGCCGGAGGTGCCGGCGGGGCCGGCGGCGGCTCGACCGGCGGGGAGGCCGGCGGGGCCATCGGCTCGGTCGCCGGCGGGGCCGCGGGCGCCTCGCGCGGCGGCACCGCGTCGGCGTCCGGACGGATGGGGGGCTGGACGCGCGAGGCCGGCTGGGCGTGCTCCTCGGCCTCCTTGCTCGACTGGGCGGCCTGGCCGCGGGCCCGCTCGAGGGCGGACTTCGGGTCCTCGAGCGTCGTCTCCTCGAAGGCGTTGCCGAGCATCTCGCCCGGGTCGACCCACTCGTCGTCGCCGCCGTCGCCCGAGGGCTTCGTGGCGCCGAGCGCCCCGCCGATGCCGCGCAGCGCGTCGGTCAGCTCGCTCGGGATGATCCACATCTTGTTGGAGTCACCACGGGCGATCTGCGGCAGCACCTGGAGGTACTGGTAGGCGAGCAGCTTCTGGGTCGGCTTGCCACGGTGGATGGCGTCGAACACCTGCTGGATGGCGCGGGCCTGGCCCTGGGCCTCGAGGATGCGGGCCTGCGCCGAGCCCTCGGCCCGGAGGATCTGGCTCTGCTTCTCGCCCTCGGCCGTGAGGATCTGGCTGGCCTTGGTGCCCTCGGCGTTGAGGATGGCCGCGCGGCGGTCGCGCTCGGCCTTCATCTGCTTCTCCATCGACTCCTGGATGGAGGCGGGCGGGTCGATGGCCTTGAGCTCGACGCGGTTGACGCGGATGCCCCACTTGCCGGTCGCCTCGTCGAGGACGCCGCGCAGCTGGCCGTTGATCTGGTCGCGGCTGGTCAGCGTCTGCTCGAGGTCGAGCGAGCCGATGACGTTGCGCAGCGTCGTGACGGTGAGCTGCTCGATGCCGGCGATGAAGTTGGCGATCTCGTAGACCGCGGACTTCGGGTCGATCACCTGGTAGTAGATGACGGTGTCGATCGAGACGACGAGGTTGTCGCTCGTGATGACCGGCTGCGGCGGGAACGAGACGACCTGCTCGCGCTGGTCGATGTTGGCGCGCACGATGTCGACGAACGGCACGAGGAAGTGCAACCCGCCCTCGAGGGTGCGCGAGTAGCGACCGAGGCGCTCGATGATGAGGGCGGTCTGCTGCGGGACGACGCGCACGGTGCGGACGAGCACGATGATCGCGAAGACCGCGAGCAGCAGGATGACGACGAGTGGACCGATTCCGTCCATGGTGGTGCCTTTCCGTCGGTGCCCGGTCGGGGCACGGGGTCAGGTGGTGGGGGTGGTCGGGGGTGCGGGCAGCGGGACGACGATCGCGGTCGCGCCGTGGATGGCGATGACCCGGACCTGGTCGCCGGGACCGGCGGGCGCGCCGCCCTCGGCGAGCCGAGCCGACCACGTCTCGCCCGCGAGCTTGACGCGGCCGTCGGTCTCGGTGACGGCCTGGAGGACCCAGGCCTCGCGCCCGACGAGGCCGGCCGCACCGATGTGGTGGTCGGTGACCGCGTCGGTGAACTTGCGCTTGAGCATCGGGCGCACGACGAGCAGGAGCACCATCGCGAAGACGACCGCGACGACGACCTGGAAGAAGAACGGTGCCCCGAGCGCCGCCGCGATCGCCCCGGCGAGCGCGCCGCCGGCGAACATGACGAAGACGAAGTCGACGGTGGCGGCCTCGATGGCCGCGAGCACGAGTGCGACGCCCAGCCATCCGAGCCAGGCGTTGTCGGTCAGCCAGTCCATCGGCCTCCCCTTCCCTCCGGTGTCGTGGCTCGGACGCGCGGTCGGCGCCCTCGGTTCCCTGTCGCCTCAGCGGGCGCGGGCGGCGTAGCGGTCACCGCGGACCTCGAGCTCGAGCGGCATGCCGAAGGTGCGCTCGAGGTTCTCGGCGGTCAGGGTGATCTCGATCGGGCCCTGCGCGACGACGCGGCCCTCGCGCAGCAGCAGGACGTCGGTGAAGTGCGGCGGGATCTCCTCGACGTGGTGGGTCACGAGGACGAGGGCGGGCGCGGCGAGGTCGGCGGCGATCGCCCCGAGCCGGCGCACGAGGTCCTCGCGGCCGCCGAGGTCGAGGCCGGCGGCGGGCTCGTCGAGGAGCATGAGCTCGGGGTCGGTCATGAGGGCGCGGGCGATCTGCACCCGCTTGCGCTCCCCCTCCGACAGCGTGCCGTACCGCCGCTCGGCGAGGTGGCTCGCGCCCAGGGCGTCGAGGAGCTCGGCGGCGCGCGCCTCGTCCATCCCGTCGTACGCCTCGCGCCACCGCCCGACGACGCCGTAGGAGGCGGTGACGACGACGTCGCGGACCTTCTCGTGCGGCGGGATGCGTTCCGCGAGCGAGGCGCTCGACAGGCCGATGCGCGGCCGGAGCTCGAAGACGTCGACCGCGCCGAGGACCTCCCCGAGGACGCCCGCGACCCCGGTCGTCGGGTGCATCCGGCCGGCGGCGATCTGCAGGAGGGTGGTCTTGCCGGCGCCGTTGGGGCCGAGGACGACCCAGCGCTGGCCCTCCTCCACCTCCCACGACAGGTCGTCGAGGATGGTGGTGTCGCCGCGCACGACGCCGACACCGGCGAGGGCCAGGACGTCGCTCATGCCACCGACCCTAGTTGACGGCGTGCTCCGCGCCGGCCGCGCCGCGCGGTCAGGAGGCCCGCATCGGGGTGCCGGGCCGCCCGTGGCCGTCGGCCACCACCTCCGCGACGACCGAGAGGGCGATCTCGCCGGGCGAGCTGCCCCCGATCGAGAGGCCGGCGGGGACGTGCAGGCGGCCCAGCTGCTCGTCGTCGAGGCCCTCGCCGCGCAGCTGCTCGAGCAGGGCGGCCGACCGGTGGCGGCTGGCCATCATCGCGACGTAGGGCACCCCGGCCCGCAGCGCGTCGCCGAGGAGCGGGTAGGCGCCGTCGCCGTCGTGGTTGCACACGACGAGCGCGTCGACGGTCCCGAGCGCGCCGAGGGCGTCCCCGACAGGGGCGGCGTCGAGCAGCGTGGCATCCCACCCGGTGGCCGTGGCGATCGCCACCAGCGACTGCGCGATCCGGTTGTCGAAGACGGCGACCAGGTGCCCGAGGGCGCCCTCGACCGGCGTGGCGCCGCTGCCGAGGACGCGGTCGTGCCGGGTGTCGCTCACGCGCCCACGACCCCGCGGTAGACCTCGAGGGTGCGCTCGGCGATCGTGCCCCACGAGAACGACTGGACGGCCCGGCGCCGGCCGGCGGCGCCGAAGCGGGCCGCGCGGTCGAGGTCGGAGACGGCGTCGGTGAGGGCGGCCGCGAGGTCGGCGACGAAACGGTCCTCGTCGACCGGCGTCCCGGTGCCGTCCTGGACCTGCTCGATCGGCACGAGCCAGCCGGTCTCGCCGTCGACGACGACCTCGGGGATGCCGCCGGTCGCCGTCGCGACGACGGGCAGCTCGCACGCCATCGCCTCGAGGTTGACGATGCCGAGCGGCTCGTACACCGACGGGCAGACGAAGACCGACGAGGCGCTGAGGACGGCCGTCACCTCGTCGCGCGGGAGCATCTCGCTGATCCACACGACGCCGTCGCGCTCGGCGCGCAGGTCCTCGACGAGCCCCTCGACCTCGGTCTTGATCTCCGGGGTGTCCGGCGCGCCGGCGAGGAGCACGAGCTGCACCTCGGGCGGCAGCTGCGCGGCGGCGCGCAGCAGGTAGGGCAGGCCCTTCTGGCGGGTGATCCGACCGACGAAGACGACGGCCGGGCGGTCGGGGTCGATGCCGTGCCGACGCACGACGTCGGGGGCGTCGTTCGGCCGCCAGAGCTCGGCGTCGATCCCGTTGTGCACGACGAGGACCTTGGCGGGGTCGACGCTCGGGTACGAGCGCAGGATGTCCTCGCGCATCCCCGCGCTCACCGCGATGACGGCCGCCGCGCCCTCGTACGCGGTGCGCTCGACCCACGACGAGAGCCGGTAGCCACCGCCGAGCTGCTCGGCCTTCCACGGCCGCATCGGCTCGAGGCTGTGGGCCGACAGCACGTGCGGCACGCCCTCGAGGAGGCCGGCGACGTGCCCGGCGAAGTTGGCGTACCAGGTATGGGAGTGGACGAGATCGGCTCCGGCACAGGCGGCGGCCATCGTCAGGTCCACCCCGAGGGTGCTGAGGGCGGCGTTGGTGCCCTCGAGCTCCGGCAGGTCGGGGTGGCTCGTCGTCCCCTCCTCGTCCCTCGGGCCCCCGAAGGCGTGGACGCGCACGTCGGTGTCGTCCCGTTCCCGCAGGGCCCGGGTCAGCTCGGCGACGTGCACCCCCGCTCCCCCGTAGATCGACGGCGGGTACTCCTTGGTCAGGATGTCGATGCGCACGGTTTTCACCGTAGTGGCGAACGGGGGCTGCCGACGAGGCCGATCACCCCATAGGTTGGTCGCATGGCGTACCGCAGCGGAGGTCCCAAGGTCCTGGCCATCGTCCTCGCGGGTGGGGAGGGCAAGCGGCTGATGCCGCTGACGCGCGACCGCGCCAAGCCCGCCGTGCCGTTCGGGGGCATCTACCGGCTCATCGACTTCGCGCTGTCGAACGTCGTCAACTCCGGCTACCTCAAGGTCGTCGTGCTGACGCAGTACAAGTCGCACAGCCTCGACCGGCACGTGACCAAGACGTGGCGGATGAGCACGATGCTGGGCAACTACGTCGCCCCGATCCCCGCGCAGCAGCGCATCGGCAAGTCCTGGTACCTCGGCAGCGCCGACGCGATCTTCCAGAGCCTCAACACGATCACCGACGAGAAGCCCGACATCGTCGTGGTCGTCGGCGCGGACCACGTGTACCGGATGGACTTCTCGCAGATGGTCGACCAGCACGTCGCGAGCGGCGCCGGCGTCACCGTCGCCGCGATCCGCCAGCCGAAGGCCGACGCCGACCAGTTCGGCGTCATCGACGTCGAGCCCGATGACCCGACCCGCATCCGCGCGTTCCTCGAGAAGCCGACCGACCCGGAGGGCCTGCCCGACTCCCCGGACGAGGTGCTCGCGAGCATGGGCAACTACGTCTTCAGCGCCGACGCGCTCATCGACGCCGTGACCAAGGACTCGACGACCGAGGGCAGCAAGCACGACATGGGCGGCGACATCGTCCCGGCCCTCGTCGCGCAGGGCGCCGCGTCGGTCTACGACTTCAAGAACAACGTCGTCCCCGGCGGCACCGAGCGCGACATGGGCTACTGGCGCGACGTCGGGACGATGGACTCCTACTACGAGGCGCACATGGACCTCGTCTCGATCCACCCGGTCTTCAACCTCTACAACTACGACTGGCCGATCTACACGACCTACGGCCCGTTCCCTCCGGCCAAGTTCGTGCACGGCGCGCACGGCCGGTTCGGCGAGGCGCTCAACTCGGCCGTCTCCCCCGGCGTCGTCATCTCCGGCGCGCGGGTCATCGGCTCGGTCGTCTCCCCCGACGTCCACGTGCACAGCTACACCGAGGTCGAGGACAGCGTCCTGCTCGACGGTGTGCAGATCGGGCGCAACTGCACGATCCGCCGCGCGATCATCGACAAGAACGTCACGGTGCCCGAGGGCACGACGATCGGCGTCGACCGCGAGGCCGACCTCGCGCGCGGGTTCACCGTCACCGACTCCGGCATCACGGTCGTCGGCAAGGGCCAGGAGATCGGCGCCGGACCGGTGGAGGGCGCGTGAGCGGCACCGACCGGCCGGTCCGCATCGGCGCGCAGCTCCAGCCCCAGCACGCGAGCTACGCCGAGATCCGCCGCACCTGCGCGCGGCTCGAGGACGCGGGCGTCGACGTGATCTTCAACTGGGACCACTTCTTCCCGCTCTACGGTGAGCCCGACGGCGCCCACTTCGAGTGCTGGACGATGCTCGCGGCGTGGGCCGAGGCCACCGAGCGTGTCGAGATCGGCGCCCTCGTCACGTGCAACAGCTACCGCAACCCGCAGCTGCTCGCCGACATGGCGCGCACCGTCGACCACGTCAGCGCCCGCGACGGCGCCGAGGGCCGGCTCATCCTCGGCATCGGGTCGGGATGGTTCGAGCGCGACTACGCCGAGTACGGGTACGAGTTCGGCACCGCGGGAGGCCGGCTCGACGCGCTGGCCCGCGACCTGCCGCTCATCGAGGAGCGGTGGTCGAAGCTCAACCCCGCGCCGACGCGCAAGATCCCCGTCCTCATCGGAGGCGGGGGCGAGCGCAAGACGCTGCGCATCGTCGCCCAGCACGCCGACGTCTGGCACGGCTTCGGCGACCCGGAGACGGTGGCGCACAAGCACTCCGTCCTCGACGAGTGGTGCACGAAGGTGGGGCGGGACCCCTCGGAGATCGAGCGCTCGGCCGGCGTCTCGCCCAAGCCCGGGCGCCTGCCCGAGGACGTCGACGACTACGCCGCCGGGGCCCAGGCCCTGCACGACGTCGGCACGCGGCTGTTCACGGTCGGGCTCAACGGCCCCGACCACGACCTCGGTCCGGTCCGCGACCTGATCGCCTGGCGGGACTCCCTCACCGGCTGACCCGGCGGGCGAGCACGTCGAGCACCGTGCCGACGCGCCGGCTCCGGTCTCCCCCGACCTCGAGGACGGTCGTGCTCGCGGGGAGGAGCTCGTCGTCGTCGAGCAGGTCGAGCAGCGCGGTGTCGGCGGCCTCGCGCAACGCTGCGTCCTCCTCGTCCGGCACGGACACGCCGATGGTGCCCGCGAGCGGGAGGACGACGAGCAGGTCGACGTGCGCGTGCGCACGAGCAGTCAGCGACCGCAGCGCGCGCGCCGAGCCCGCCGTGACGCCGGGCCGGCCCAGCGCGTCGAGCGCCTCGAGGTAGGCGAGCAGGTCCAACGGCCCGCGCTCGGCGACGACCCGCTCCCCCGGGCCGAGAGCGAGCAGGCGGTCCGCGGCCACGTGCAGCTGCTCGACGAACGACTCCGCGGAGGCCGGCAGGAGGTCCTCGTCGACGAGCTCCCACGGGTCCGGCAGGACGTCGTGCCCGGGCAGCGCCGCGCCGAGATCGGCGACGAGCGTGGACTTGCCCGTCGCATGGGTCCCGGAGACGACGATGCGCACGACGGCGACGGTAGCCGTCCGGTCCGGTCCGCGACCTCGTCGCTGGGCGGGACTGGCTGTCCGGCTAGCCTGCCGGTGTGCCCTCCCCCGAGACGCCGCCCCTCCCGCCGCAGCCCGACCCCGAGGCGCGCACGCTCCTCGTCTCGCTGAGCGGGCCGGACCGACCGGGCGTCACGAGCGCCGTCTTCGCGGCGGCCGCGACCGTCGGCGGTGACGTCCTCGACCTCGAGCAGGTCGTCGTCCGCGGGCACCTCGCGCTGTCGGTGCTCCTCGCACCCGGGCCGGACGAGAACGTCCTCACCGACCGCATCACCCGGGCCGGCGAGGAGATGGGGATGCACGTCCAGCTGGTGGCCGGGCGCGGCGACAACGCCCGCCGGCGCACCGGCCGGGCCGCGGTCGTCGCGATGGCCCGCCCGCTCGAGACGCGCCACGTCGCAGCCGTCGCCCGCGCGGTCGCCGCGCACGGCGCGAACATCGACCGCATCCGGCGCCTGTCGCGCTGGCCGGTGACGACGGTCGAGCTCGACGTCTCCGGCGCCGACGTCGACCGGCTGCGCCGCGACCTCGCGCTCGTCTCGGCGAGCACGGGCTGCGACATCGCCGTCGCCCCGGCCGGCCTGGCCCGGCGCGGGGGGCGGCTCGTCGTCATGGACGTCGACTCCACGCTCATCCAGGACGAGGTGATCGAGCTGATCGCCGAGCACGCCGGCACCGCCGCCGAGGTCGCGGCGGTCACCGAGCGCGCGATGCGGGGCGAGCTCGACTTCGCCGAGAGCCTCCACGCCCGCGTCGCGACGCTCGCCGGGCTGCCGGTCTCCGTCCTCGACGACGTGCGGGCCTCCGTCCGGCTGACCCCCGGTGCCCGCACGCTCGTGCGCACCCTCAAGTCGCTCGGCTTCACCGTCGCGCTCGTCTCGGGCGGGTTCGCCGAGGTCGTCGAGCCGATCGGGGTCGAGCTCGGCGTCGACCACGTCCGCGCCAACCGGCTCGAGGTGCTCGACGGCCGGCTGACCGGTCGCGTCACCGGCGCGGTCGTCGACCGGCCGGGCAAGGCGGCCGCGCTGCGCGAGTTCGCCGCCCTCGAGGGGCTGCCGCTCACGCGGACGGTCGCCATCGGAGACGGCGCCAACGACCTCGACATGCTCGGCGTGGCCGGTCTCGGGGTCGCGTTCAACGCCAAGCCGGTCGTGCGCGAGCAGGCGGACACGTCGGTCAACGTGCCCTACCTCGACACCGTCCTGTTCCTCCTCGGCGTCAGCCGGGAGGAGATCGAGGACGCCGAGACCGCGGAGGCCTGACCCTCAGGCCCCGATGGCGTGGTAGCCGCCGTCGACGTGGATCATCTCGCCGGTCGTCGCCGGGAACCAGTCCGACAGCAGCGAGACGCACGCCCGGGCCGTGGGCACCGCGTCGTTGACGTCCCAGCCGAGCGGCGCGCGCGTGCCCCACGCCTCCTCGAACTGCTCGAAGCCGGGGATGGACTTGGCCGCGGTCGTGCGGATCGGGCCGGCGGCGACGATGTTGCAGCGCACGCCCTTCGGGCCGAGGTCGCGGGCGAGGTAGCGGTTGGTGGACTCGAAGGCGGCCTTGGCCACGCCCATCCAGTCGTAGACCGGCCACGCGAAGCGAGCGTCGAAGGTGAGGCCGACGACGCTGCCGCCGTCGGGCATGAGCGGCAGCGAGGCCTTCGCGAGGGCGGCGAGCGAGTACGCCGAGACGTGCACCGCCGTCGAGACGTCCTCCCACGAGGCTTCGAGGAAGTTGAAGGCGCCCTGGGGGGCGAAGCCGATCGAGTGCAGGACGCCGTCGAGGTGCGGCACGTGCTCGCGGACCCGGTCGGGCAGCGCCGCGAGGTCCTCCTCGCTCGTCACGTCGAGCTCGATGACCGGCGGGGTCTGCGGCAGGCGCCGCGCGATGGCCGTCGTGATCTTCGTCGTGCGGCCGAAGGAGGTGAGGACGACCTCCGCCCCCTGCTCCTGGGCGATCTTCGCGACGTGGAAGGCGATCGAGGAGTCCATGAGGACGCCGGTGATGAGGAGCTTCTTGCCCTCGAGCAGCATGGCTGGCCTTTCGGTGGTGGGTCGGGGGACGGTCGCGGTCAGTGGCCCATGCCGAGGCCGCCGTCGACCGGGACGACGGCGCCGGAGACGTAGGCCGCCTCCGGCGAGGCGAGGAAGCGCACGACACCGGCGACCTCGTCGGTCGTCGCGAAGCGGCCGGCCGGGATCGCCGCCTTGTAGGTCTTCTGGGTCTCCTCGGGCAGCGCCGCGGTCATGTCGGTCTCGATGAAGCCGGGCGCGACGACGTTCGCCGTGATGCCACGTCCGCCGAGCTCGCGCGTCACCGAGCGGGCCAGGCCGACGAGGCCGGCCTTGCTCGCGGCGTAGTTGGCCTGCCCGGGGCCTCCGTAGAGGCCGACGACGCTCGAGATGAGGATGATGCGGCCGCGGCGCAGGCGGATCATCCCCTTGCTCGCGCGGCGCACGCAGCGGAAGGCGCCGGTGAGGTTGGTCTCGAGGACGCTGTCGAAGTCCTCGTCGCTCATCCGCATGAGCAGGCCGTCCTTGGTGATGCCGGCGTTGGCCACGAGCACCTCGACCGGACCGCCGAGCTTCTCCTCGGCCTCGGTGAACGCGGCGTCGACGGACGCGCTGTCGGTGACGTCGCAGATGACGCCCTCGAGGCCCTCCGGCGGCTTCCCGCTGCGGTGGGTGACGACGACGCGGTCGCCGGCCTGCGCGAAGGAGCGGGCGATGGCCAGCCCGATGCCGCGGTTGCCGCCGGTGACCAGGACGGTGCGGGGGTCGCTCATGCTGTCGAACCTAGTGGACTACCCAGCGGTAGCCGGACAGCCGCGGACGTATGGTGGACGGGTGCCCACGACCCGCCACCGCCACCCCGACGCCCAGTCGGTGACGACGGCGGCGGACTCGCGCGAGGCCGACCAGCGGCACCGGATGAAGCAGTACCTCGTGACGATGACCATCCGCACGATCTGCTTCGTGCTGACCATCGTCATCGACGACTGGTACCGCTGGATCTTCGCCGCCGCCGCGGTGTTCCTGCCCTTCATCGCGGTCGTCGCCGTCAACTCGGTCGCCCCGCGGGTGCGCGGCCGTCGCACGCCGGTCACGCCGAGCGTCGACCCGACCCCGCGCCTCACCGACCACGCGTACACGCACGTGCCGAGCACCGTGCGCCACGAGGACGAGCCCCGCGGCTGACGCCGTCGCGGTCGCCCCGGTTCAGCCGCCGATCGCCGACATCGGGCGGTCGGGCTGCTCGAAGTCCGGGCGGTCGATGCCGTGCCCGGGCTTCTTCGCCCACATCTCGCCGATGACGAGGTCGGCGAGCTCGGTGTCCGACGCGCCCTCGCGCATCGGGCCGCGCAGGTCGATCTCGGAGCGGGAGAAGAGGCAGTTGCGCAGCTGGCCGTCGGCCGTCAGCCGCACCCGGTCGCAGGCGGCGCAGAACGGCGCGGACACGCTGGCGATGACGCCGACGGTCTGCGGGCCGCCGTCGACGAGGAAGCGCTCGGCCGGGGCGCTGCCGCGCTCCTGGACGGGGGTGAGCCGGAACCGCTCCCCCAGCCGCTCGAGGATCTCGGCCTGCGACACCATCTGCGAGCGGTCCCAGGCGTGCTGGGCGTCCAGCGGCATCTGCTCGATGAAGCGCAGCTCGTAGCCGCGGTCGAGGCACCAGCCGAGGAGGTCGGCGACACCCTCGTCGTTGAACCCGCGCATCGCGACCGCGTTGACCTTGACCGGGGTGAGCCCGGCGTCGGCGGCGGCCTTGAGCCCGGCCTCGACGTCCTCGAGCCGGTCGCGACGGGTGAGGTCGCGGAAGCGCTGGGCGTCGATGGTGTCGAGGCTGACGTTGACGCGGTCCAGCCCGGCGGCCGCGAGCGGCGCGGCGAGCCGGTCGAGGCCGATGCCGTTGGTCGTCATGGCGATCCGGGGGCGCGGCTCGAGCGCCGCGATGCCGGCGACGACGTGGACGAGGCTGCGCCGCAGCATCGGCTCGCCGCCGGTCAGGCGGACGTTGGTGACACCGAGGCCGACCATGATGCGCACGAGCCGGACCAGCTCGTCGTCGGTGAGCATCTCGGGCTTGGGGAGCCAGTCGAGGCCCTCGGCGGGCATGCAGTAGGTGCAGCGCAGGTTACAGCGGTCGGTGACCGACACGCGCAGGTCTCGCCCGACGCGGCCGAAGCGGTCGAGGAGGCGGGGCTCTGGGAGGTCGGTCATAGGAGTCCACAGTACGTCGCGTAGCGTGAAGTGGTGCTGCGTCGGCTCCTGACACCTCGATGGCTGGGCGCGCTCGTCCTCTCGGCCCTCTTCGCGGTGGCCGCCTACCACCTCGGCTGGTGGCAGTACCACCGGCACGAGGCGAAGGTGGAGCGCAACGACCGGCTGGACCGGCACTACCGCGCCACGCCCGTGCCCGTCGGCGAGGCCATCACCGCCGACGGCGTCAGCACGGACGCCGAGTGGACGCGCGTGACGATGACCGGCAGCTACGCCGCGGGTCCGGTGTTCGTCCGTGGCCGCCCCAACGACGGTGCGGTCGGCTACGAGGTCCTGTGGGCCTTCCGCCCGGACGACGGCGGCACCGACGTCCTCGTCGACCGCGGCTGGGTGCGCGTCTCGGACCAGGGCGCCAGCGTCCTGCCGACCGTGCCGCCGGCTCCCTCCGGCGAGACGACGGTCGTCGGCTGGGCCCGGCCCGGCGAGCAGTCGGCCGACAAGCCACCGGCGGCCGGGCAGATCGCCAACCTCTCGGTGCCGGACGCATCGCGCGCCCTCGGCACGACGCTGCTGCCGGGGTACGTGCTGCTGGAGTCCGAGCGCACCGCCGACGGCACGACGCCGCCCCGCCCTGCTCCCCTGCTGCCGCCCGACCGCAGCCTCGGCCCGCACCTCGCCTACGCCTACCAGTGGTGGATGACCACGGTCCTCGGGTTCGTCCTCGTCGGCTTCGGCATCCGGCGCGAGGAGCGCCTGGCGCATCCCGAGAAGTACCCGCCGACGCCGAAGAAGGTTCGCATCTGGGACGAGGAGGACGGCTGAGGCCGGTCCTGCACCACGGGTGGCGTGCGAGAGTGCCGCATGACCACGACGCCGGAGCAGCGCACCGACCTCATCGTCACGACCCTCCTCGAGGCCTTCGAGCCGCTCATGCGCGCGGACCCGCACGGGTTCCGGACCAAGTTCCGCAAGATGGCGCGCGACCCGTTCGCCTTCTACCGCGGCACGGCCTGCCTGTTCTACGCCGACGTCGGTGAGGGTGGGCTGTTCGGTGGCTTCGACGAGCGCTGGGTCGACGACGACGGCGCCCGGGTCTGGATCCAGGGCGACCTGCACGCCGAGAACTTCGGGACCTACCTCGACGCCGACGGCCGGCTCGTCTTCGACGTCAACGACTTCGACGAGGCCTACCTCGGGCACTGGACGTGGGACCTCGCGCGCTTCTGCGCCAGCCTGTCGCTGATGTGTTGGCAGAAGGCGCTGCCCGACGACGTCATCGACGACCTCGTCGGCCTCTACGTCCGCGCCTACGTCGACCAGGTCGCGCACTACCGGCAGGTCGACGACGACACCGAGTGGGCCCTCACCCTCGACACCGCCGAGGGTGCGGTCCTCGACGCCCTCCGGGCGGCGAAGATGTCGACCCGTTTCGCGATGCTCGAGTCGATGACCGTCGTCGACGACTACCGCCGCTCCTTCGCCGAGAGGAGCGGCGTGCGTCGGCTCGAGGCCGACGAGGAGGAGCGGGTGCGGGCGGCGTTCGCCCGCTACCGGGAGACCCTGCCCGAGCGGCACCGCGGCACCGTCACGTTCGACGTCCTCGACGTCGTCGGACGCTCCGGCTTCGGCATCGGCAGCGCCGGCCTGCCCGCCTACAGCCTGCTCGTCGAGGGGTTCACCCAGGCTCTGGACAACGACGTGGTGCTCTCGATGAAGCAGGGGAACGTCGCCGCACCGAGCCGGGTCGTCGACGACGAGCGCGGCGCCGCCTACTTCGACCACCACGGCCACCGGACGGCGGTCTCGCAGCGGGCGCTGCAGGCGCACGCCGACCGGTTCCTCGGCTGGACCTCGCTCGAGACCGACGGACGCGAGGTCGGGTACGTCGTCAGCGAGGTCTCCCCGTACGAGGCGGACCTCTCGTGGGACGACGTCTCGGAGCCGGAGGACCTCGAGGTGCTCCTCCCCCAGCTGGGACGGGCGAGCGCGAAGATCCACTGCGTCGCCGACTCCGAGTCCGACCAGGACCTCGTCCGGGTCAGCGTCGAGGAGGTCGTCGGGCGAGCCGTCGGCGACGACACCGACGCGCTCGTCGCGACGATGGTCGAGTTCGCACGGGCGTACTCGACGCGCGCCACCGAGGACTACCGGCTCTTCGTCGACGCCTTCCGCGGCGGCGCGTTCGAGCACGTCGCCCCGGCCTGACACCGGTGCGGGCTCAGGCGGGGCGGGACTCCGTCGGGGTGTCGAGGACCTCACCGAGCTCGTCGTCGAACTGGGTGCGGTAGAGCTCGGCGTAGAGGCCGTCCGCCGCGACGAGCTCGGCGTGGGTGCCGCGCTCGACGATGCGGCCGTCGTCGACGACGAGGATCTGGTCGGCGTGCCGGACGGTCGAGAGGCGGTGCGCGATGACGAGCGCCGAGCGGTCGCGCAGGGCCTCGTCGAGGGCCCGCTGGAGCGCCTGCTCGGACTCGCTGTCGAGGTGGGCCGTCGCCTCGTCGAGGACGATGAGGCCGGGCCCCTTGAGCAGCAGGCGGGCGATGGCCAGGCGCTGCTTCTCGCCGCCGGAGAGGCGGTGGCCGCGGTCGCCGACGACGGTGTCGAGGCCGGCCGGCAGGGAGTCGACGAGCGTCCACACCTGGGCGGCGCGCAGCGCGGCGACCATCTGCTCCTCGGTGGCGCCCGGCGCGGCGTACTCGAGGTTGGCGCGGATGGTGTCGTGGAAGAGGTGCGCGTCCTGGGTGACGACGCCGACCGCGTCGTGGAGCGACTCGCCGGACGCCTCGCGCAGGTCGACGCCGTTGATGCGCACCGAGCCGGCCGTCGGGTCGTACAGCCGCGCCACGAGCGAGGTGATCGTCGTCTTGCCGGCACCGCTCGGCCCGACGAGCGCGACGAGGGTGCCGGGCTCGACGGTGAAGGACACGTCGCGCAGGACCGGCCCGCTGCCCCGGCGGTCGCCCGTCGCCGTGCTCTCCAGCGACGCGAGCGAGACCTCGTCGGCGGACGGGTAGGCGAAGCCGACGTTCTCGACGTCGACCCGCACCGGGCCCGCGGGGACCGGTCGCGCGTCCGGGGCGTCGGCGACGAGCGGCTCGAGGTCGAGCACCTCGAAGACCCGCTCGAAGGACACGAGGGCGGTCATGATGTCGACGCGGACGTTGGAGATGGCGGTGAGCGGCCCGTAGAGGCGCGCGAGCAGCGCGGTGAGGGCGATGAGCGTGCCGACGGTCAACGAGCCGCCGACGGCCATGACACCGCCGACCCCGTAGACCATCGCCGTCGCGAGCGAGGCGACGAGGGTGAGCGCGACGAAGAACACCGACCGGTTGACGGCGATCTTCACACCGATGTCGCGCACCCGGGCGGCGCGGACGGCGTACTCGTCGTCCTCGACGGCTGGGCGGCCGAAGAGCTTGACGAGCAGCGCGCCGGCGACGTTGAAGCGCTCCGTCATCCGCGTCCCGAGGTCGGCGTTCTGCACCATCTGCTCGTGCGCGAGGCTCGCGAGCCGCCGGCCCATGAAGCGTGCCGGCAGGAGGAAGAAGGGGACGAGCAGCAGGGCGGCGAGGGTCAGCTGCCAGGACAGCAGCGCCATCGCCCCGACGATGAGGACGAGCGTGATCGCGTTGCTCACGACGCTCGAGAGCACGGAGGTGAACGCCTGCTGGGCGCCGATGACGTCGTTGCCGAGGCGGGTGACGAGGGCACCGGTCTGCGCACGGGTGAAGAAGGCGACCGGCTGACGCAGGACGTGCGAGAAGACCTGGGTGCGCAGGTCGTAGATGAGGCCCTCGCCGATCCGCGCGGAGAACCATCGCTCGACGAGGGTCAGCACCCCGCCGACGAGGGCGATGAGCGCGACGAACAACGAGAGGCGCACGACGACGCCGGAGTCCTTGGGGTAGATGCCGTCGTCGATGATCGCCTTGAGCAGCAGCGGCGTGGCGACGACGAGGGCAGACTCGACGACGACGAGCCCGAGGAACCACGCGATGGCCTTCTTGTACGGGCGGGCGTAGCCGAGGACCCGGCGCGTCGTGCCGGGCGCCAGGCGGCGCTCCTTGACGCTGGAGTCGCGGCTCAGGCTGTGGAGGGCCTGCCAGCCCGTCATGCTCATCGGTGTCGGTCTCCTCGGTGTCGGTGCTCGCCAGTCAACCACCGCGCGCCGACACGTGTTCCCCCGACGGTGGTCACCCTCTTGTGCGCGGGGCGCCGCGACCGCACGATGTGCCCACGCCGACCGTCCGCGACATCCACCGAGGAGCCCCGTGCCCGAGCCGCTGCGCCACAAGATCCTGCTCGACGAGGACGAGATGCCGACCCGCTGGTACAACGTGCTGGCCGACCTCCCGACGCCTCCCCCGCCGCCGCTGCACCCCGGGACGGGGCAGCCGGTCGGGCCCGAGGACCTCGCCGCGATCTTCCCGATGGACCTCATCGCGCAGGAGGTGACCACCGAGCGGTACGTGGACATCCCGCAGGAGGTCCAGGACGTCTACCGGCTGTGGCGGCCCTCGCCCCTGTTCCGGGCGCACCGCCTCGAGAAGGCGCTCGGCACGCCGGCCCGCATCTACTACAAGTACGAGGGCGTCTCCCCCGCCGGCTCGCACAAGCCGAACACCGCCGTGCCGCAGGCGTACTACAACGCGAAGGCGGGCATCCGGAAGCTGACGACCGAGACCGGCGCCGGGCAGTGGGGCACCTCGCTCGCGTTCGCGTGCGCGCAGTTCGACCTCGAGTGCGAGGTGTGGCAGGTCCGGGCCTCGTACGACGCCAAGCCGTACCGCCGGATCATGATGGAGACCTTCGGCGGCACGGTGCACCCGAGCCCCTCGGACCTCACGCAGGCCGGTCGCACGATGCTCGCGAGCGACCCCGCCTCCCCCGGGTCGCTCGGCCTGGCCATCAGCGAGGCGGTCGAGGTCGCCGCGCAGGACCCGACGGCCAACTACGCGCTCGGCTCGGTCCTCAACCACGTCCTGCTCCACCAGACCGTCATCGGTGAGGAGGCGCTGCTCCAGCTGGCCAAGGTCGGCGAGAGCGTCGACCTCATCGTCGGCTGCACCGGCGGCGGCTCGAACTTCGGCGGGCTGACGTTCCCGTTCCTCCGCGAGAAGCTGCAGGCCGGCGGGGCCGGGCCGGTCATCCGCGCGGTCGAGCCGGCGTCCTGTCCCTCGCTCACCCAGGGCACGTACGCCTACGACTTCGGGGACGTCGCCGGGCTGACGCCGCTGCTCAAGATGCACACGCTCGGGCACGACTTCATCCCGGACCCGATCCACGCCGGCGGTCTGCGCTACCACGGCATGAGCCCGCTGGTCAGCCACCTCTACGAGGAGGGCCTCATCGAGGCCGTCGCCAAGACGCAGAAGGACTGCTTCGCGGCCGGCGTGCTCTTCGCGCGGACCGAGGGCATCGTGCCGGCGCCCGAGCCGACGCACGCGGTCGCGGCGGCGGTCGACGAGGCCATCCGGTGCATCGAGACCGGGGAGGAGAAGGTCATCCTCACGGCCCTGTGCGGTCACGGCCACCTCGACCTGCCGGCCTACGACGCCTACCTGCGCGGCGATCTCGTCGACCACACGTGGGACGACACCGAGCTCCAGCAGTCGGTGGCCGCGGCCCTCACCCGCCTGCCGGCCATCCCGGGCTGACGAGGGCCGGGACGCCGCCGGGCGCTCAGCGCGTCAGGTGCACCTGGTCCGTGAACGTCGCGCCGCCGACCGGCTCGAACCGCGCCCGGAGGTCGTGCGCGGTCACCGACACCGCCAGCGACCCGAACGCCGGGTGCAGGTCGCGGGCGCTGACCGCCGCGAAGTAGGGCCGTTCCGGGTCGCCTGCGGTCACGTCCCGGAGCGGGTGGCCACCGGTGCCGACGGTGACGGTCGTCGTGCCCCGGCCGCTCGTCACGCAGCCCGCGTCGTACCGGCCGGGCACGACCCGCGGGCACTGCGCCCCGAGGGCGAGCGGGCGGGTGCGCTGGTACATGTGCTCGTGACCGGTGACGACGAGGTCGACCTTCTCGCGGAGCATCAGGTTGGTCAGGTCCGGCCCCGGCTCGCACGCGTAGACGCCCACGGACAGGCACGGCTCGTGCATCCCGACGACGACCCAGGGGATGCCCGCGGCCCGCGCCGAGGTCAGGGCCTTCTCGGTCCACCGGTAGTGCGAGGTCCCGGCGGCGTACGACCACGTCCCGGACCCGAAGTCGAGCGCCGGCGAGACCATGACGATGCGCACGACCGGCTTCGCGGCCGGGACGTCGACGTACCACTCGCGGCCGTACTGCCCGACGAGCCCCGGGAGGCGGTTGGGCAGGCAGCGCGCGAAGGCGTCGACGTCACCGTTGGGCCCGTGGTCCTCGTGGTTGCCCGAGACGATCTCGACCGGGTAGCGGGCGCCGAGGGCCGCGGACACCTGCCGGCACCAGTCGGTCTCGGCGCCGGGCGCCCCGTACGAGAGGTCGCCGACGACGAGCGTGAAGTCGTCGGCACGGTCGTCGATGCCGCGCAGGACGCGCGTGGTGTCCGCGGTCGCCCCGACGTCGCCGAGCACCGAGAACCGCACCGGGGCAGGGCGCGCTGCGAGGGTGACGGGAGCCGTGGGGGTGAGCCGGGCGGGGGCCGGGAGCGACCCCGCGGGCGCGGTCGAGGCATCCCCCGGGCGCGGACCGGCGCCGCACCCCGCGAGCAGCAGGACGACGACGGTGACCAGCACCCGCAGCGACCTCACCCGGGCAGTATGCGCCCGCCGACGGGTCGGCGCGCCTCAGGCGAGGGTGACGAGGTCGCGGTAGTCGGCGTTGAAGAGGTCCTCGACGCCGTCGGGCAGCAGGAGGATGCGCTCCGGCTCGAGCGCGTCGACGGCGCCCTCGTCGTGCGTCACGAGGACGACGGCGCCCTCGTAGGTGCGCAGCGCGCCGAGGATCTCGTCGCGCGAGGCGGGGTCGAGGTTGTTCGTCGGCTCGTCGAGGAGCAGGACGTTCGCCGACGACACGACGAGCAGGGCGAGGGAGAGCCGGGTCTTCTCGCCGCCGGAGAGGACGCCCGCGGGCTTGTCGACGTCGTCGCCGCTGAAGAGGAAGCTGCCGAGCACCTTGCGGACCTCGGTCTCGCCGAGATCGGGCGCCGCCGACTTCATGTTCTCGAGGACGGTCCGGCCGACGTCGAGGTTCTCGTGCTCCTGCGCGTAGTACCCGAGCTTGAGGCCGTGACCGGGCTCGACCTGGCCGGTGTCGGGGGTGTCGACCCCGGCGAGGAGGCGCAGCAGCGTCGTCTTGCCCGCGCCGTTGAGGCCGAGGACGACGACCCGCGAGCCGCGGTCGATCGCGAGGTCGACGTCGGTGAAGACCTCGGCGGAGCCGTAGGAGCGCGACAGGCCCGAGGCCCGCAGGGGGGTTCGACCGCACGGTGAGGGCTTGGGGAAGCGCAGCCTGGCCACCTTGTCCTGCGCCCGGTCGGCCTCGAGGCCCGAGAGCAGCCGCTCGGCGCGGCGGGCCATGTTCTGCGCGGCGACGGTCTTCGTCGCCTTGGCGCGCATCTTGTCGGCCTGTGCCATGAGGGCGGACGCCTTCTTCTCGGCGTTGGCCCGCTCCCGGCGGCGGCGGCGCTCGTCGGTCTCGCGCTGCTGGAGGTAGGCCTTCCAGCCGAGGTTGTACTGGTCGAGCTCGCTGCGGTTGGCGTCGAGGTGGAAGACCTTGTTGACGACGACGTCGAGCAGGTGCACGTCGTGGCTGATGACGACGAGCCCGCCCCGGTACCCCTTGAGGTGGTCGCGCAGCCAGGCGATGGAGTCGGCGTCGAGGTGGTTGGTCGGCTCGTCGAGGAGCAGCGTCTCGGCGCCGCTGAAGAGGATGCGGGTCAGCTCGACGCGTCGGCGCTGACCGCCGGAGAGGGTGCCGATGGTCTGCTCGAGCAGACGCTCCTCGAGGCCGAGGGCTGCGGCGATCTGGGCCGCCTCCGACTCGGCCGCGTACCCGCCCGCGGCGGTGAACTCGGCGTCGAGCCGGCTGTAGCGGCGCATCGCGCGCTCCTGCTTCTCGCCGGTCTCGGTGGCCATCGCCTGCTCGGCGGCCCGCAGGTCCCGGACGATCGTGTCGAGCCCGCGCGCGGACAGGACGCGGTCGCGGGCGGTGATGCCGAGGTCGCCGGTCCGCGGGTCCTGCGGGAGGTAGCCGACCTCGCCGGAGCGGGTGATCGTGCCGGCGGCCGGCTGGGTGACCCCCGCGAGGGTCTTGGTCAGCGTCGTCTTGCCGGCGCCGTTGCGGCCGACGAGGCCGATGCGGTCGCCGGGGGCGACCCGGAAGGTGGCCCCGTCGAGGAGCAGGCGGGAGCCTGCGCGCAGCTCGACGGACGCAGCGGTGATCACGGTGGGGCCTTCCGGTGTGGTGGGTCCCGGGGCCTGCGTCGCGTGGCGGCACGGCCGCCCGGGCTCCCCCTAGTCTAGGTCGCGCCGGACGCTGCTCCGGAACGGCCCGACCACGGAGGCAGTGCGATGAGCTTCAACGACGACGTCACCCTCGACACCTCGCAGGTCCGCTCCGGTGGCGGCGGGTCGGGTGGCCCGGGCGGGCTCGTCGTCGGCGGCGGCCTGGGCGGCATCGTCGTGCTCATCCTCGCGCTCGTCTTCGGCATCGACCCCTCGCAGCTCCCGACCGGCGGCAGCGGCCAGGCCGCGCCCGGGCAGGTGCAGGCCGGTGGCGAGGTCGACCCCACCGCCTTCCAGGAGTGCCGGACCGGCGCCGACGCAAACCGCAGCGACACCTGCCGGGTCATCGGCACGGTCAACTCGGTGCAGGCGTTCTGGGCCGGTGAGCTCCCGCGCTACAAGCGCGAGTGGCAGGAGACGCCGACGGTGCTCTACTCGGGCGCGACGCAGTCGGCGTGCGGCACGGCGAGCAACCAGGTCGGACCCTTCTACTGCCCGCTCGACAAGTCCGTCTACATCGACGCGAGCTTCTTCCAGGTCCTCAGCACCCAGTTCGGCGCGGACGACGGCGCGCTCGCGCAGGAGTACGTCGTCGCCCACGAGTACGGGCACGCGCTGCAGGACCAGCTCGGGCTGCTCGGCAAGGCGCAGCAGGGCGGCACCGGGCCGGAGTCCAACGGCGTCCGCATCGAGCTGATGGCCGACTGCCTCGCCGGCGTCTGGACGCAGCACGCGTCGCAGGTGCCCGACGAGGACACCGGCACGCCGTTCCTGAAGCCACTGACCGACGCCGACATCGAGTCGGCCCTCTCGGCGGCCTCCGCCGTCGGGGACGACCGCATCCAGGAGGCCGCGACCGGCCGGGTGTCCCCGGAGTCGTGGACGCACGGCTCGAGCGCCTCCCGGCAGAAGTGGTTCCTCCAGGGCTACCGCACCGGCGACCTCAACCAGTGCGACACCTTCGCGGTCGCCTCGGTCGAGAGCTGAGGCGTCAGCCCACCGCTCGGCGCACGAGCGCGGCGACCTGCTCCTCGCCCTCGGCGGTCAGGGTGGTCACGGCCCAGGCCACCGGCCACAGGGTCCCGTCGTCGAGGGCGGCGACGTCCTGGAACTCCAGGCTCGAGTAGCGCTGCCCGAACTTGCCGGAGTTCTTGACCGCCAGCAGGACCTTGCCGTCCTTCGCGTAGGCCGGCATCCCGTACCACGTGCGCGGCGCGAGCTCCGGTGCGGCGGAGGTGATCACCTCGTGCAGGCGCGTGCACAGCTCGCGGTCGCCGTCGTCCATCTTCGCGATGGCGTCCAGGAGGGCCTGCCGCTCCTCCTCGGCCTTGGCGCCCTTCTTGGCCGCCCGCGCCTCGGCGGCCCGCGCCTTCATCGCCGCCTTCTCCTCGGCCGAGAACCCACCCGTCGTGCCTGCCATGTCCACCCCTCGGTGTCGTCGTGCCGTGCGTGCGCGGCCCATCCTGCTCCCGCTGAACCGCGCTCGTCGAGAGGTCGCGGACGCGCTGGGCGTGACAGGCTGGCCGGATGACCGACGTCTGGACCACCGTCGGCGAGGCTGACTTCGTCTCGCTCACCACTTTCCGCCGCTCGGGTGCGCCCGTCGCGACGCCCGTCTGGGTGGCGCCCGACGCCGACGGGTCGCTGCTCGTCACGACGCCCTCCGGCAGCGGCAAGGTCAAGCGTCTGCGCCGCGACCCGCGCGTCGAGATGCGCCCGTGCTCGCGACGCGGCGCCGTCGAGCCGGACGCGCCGGTCGCCACCGGGCGGGCCCAGCTGGTCGAGAACGAGGCCGGTGTCGCCCACGCACACGACGTCCTGCGGGCCGAGTACGGGTTCCAGTTCCGGCTCATCATGGGCATCGAGCGGGTGATGCGCCGCGGGCACACCGACCGCGTCGTCCTGCGCATCACGCCGGGCGACACAGGAACCTGAGGCCCTACCGGATGTGGTACCCGGCCAGGTCGGCGACCAGGTCGATGCTGCCCGCGTTGTTGTACAACGTGACCTTGTTGCCCGGGCCCACCGCGG